>JARGOV010000039.1:5908-24532 GCA_029212965.1 Porticoccaceae bacterium | reverse complement strand
GTTCGGTAGTAGCTGGATTCGTGTTAAGTCTTGATGTCGCTCAAGCTATTTTAAGTGTCGCTGCGGGTCTTGGCGGCCATGCAATACGCGGATAATTTCTACCGTGCCTGTAGTGACTCTGTAAAACAGGATGTGGCCTTCAAGAGCCAGGCTTCTGACACCGGGTAAGAGGTCTGGGCGCTCGACGCCCATTAGCGGTTGTTCTGTGATCGACCAGAGTTGCGCTTTAATGTTTTCCAGGTAGCGACTGGATTGGGCTTGTCCCCACTGCCGAAGCCCGTATTGGTAGATATCTTTAAGGTCTGCTTTGGCTGCAGGTGCAATAATGAGCTGGTGTGCTGGCATTCGGCTCAAGCCTTAACGTCGTCAAATAAGGCATCCAGAGCTGCTTTTGATTCAATCGAAATACCCTCGCCACGGTCTAGCTGGCCGGTGCCAATTTTTAGTTGTTCGCGTAAGCGCGCCAGCTTCACTTCATGAATCCAGTCTTCGTGGGTATCCATAAAACGTAATGCTTCGCGGATGACTTCGCTGGCATTGTTATAGAGGCCACTTTCAACTTTGGCTTTAATACGTGATTCTAATTCGGCAGTGAGGGATACGTGCATGATGACCTCCAAGGGTAGGCATTTATAAAGATTATGCTAGGTTGATATACAAAGATTGTCAATGTTTGTATGGGTTGTGGTTGTGGTGGTGGCGGGAGTGGGGTCGCTCTCGGCCATGGCCCAGCCAGCTTCTCGATCTATTCGATCTCACCTTCCCCTGCCCTTCGCGACAGACGCCCTTCCTGTGCGCCACCCGCAGCGCAAATGCGTTCAATCTTCTTACTCGGGCCAATAAAAAACCCCCACCACTTTCGTGATGAGGGTTGTTTTATTGGTGGAGGCGGCGGGAATTGAACCCGCGTCCGTCAGTCCGCTGCTATCGGCTCTACATGCTTAGTTCGGTCTATTATATTTAACCTCTCACTGCCCGGCCGGCAGGGCATGTGAAATGGCGATTCTGGTTTAGGTTTTAGCGAGTCACCCCCAGACGTGGGTCATCGCGATCTTATGAGTTATGACACCTGAGTGCTTCGCCGCTGCTTTGGGTTTTGAGGCCCTGGGCAGATGAAGCGCTGGACGCATAAGCACGGCTCCAGTCAGATGGCGCTCTACTGGTGTTTAAGCAGCGAGTGCGTAGTTGTCGTCGTTGGCAACTATAAGGTTTGCGACTTTGGATTAACGAGATTGGTCACCATCTCGGCATGCACCTCAAGTTTTGTAACCGGCGTCGAATCCAAAGCGCCCCCAAAAGCTTGAATGTGTTGTGGGCTCTCTTCCTTGTTGGCCCAAGTTGTAGATGGGGTCAATAGGGGTGATTTAAAGTCCACGTAGGTATTTTAACACAGTCTGTGAGTGTCAGGCTGTCGATGCGTGTCTTTAGCTTGAGTGGCTGAGTATGCGTTGTTTTTGGCGTTGCCAGTCGCGATTTTTGTCATCCTGGCGTTTGTCATACTCTGCCTTGCCTTTGGCGAGGGCGACTTCGCATTTCACCAGATGGCCCTTCCAGTACAAGGTGGTGCAAATGCAGGTGTAGCCTTTTTGCTGCACGGCTGCTTCTATTTTGTCGAGCTCTCGGCGGTGCAGCAACAGTTTGCGACTACGGTTGGGTTCGGTGACAAAGTGGGTGGACGCGGTGGGCAGGGGCTGAATATTGGCGCCGAACAGTAGTGCCTCGCCATTTTGAATGTGCACGTAGCTGTCGGTGAGTTGAATTTTCTTCTCACGGATGCTTTTCACTTCCCAGCCCATTAACGCGATGCCGGCTTCAAATTTTTGGTCAATTTGATAGTCGTGGCGAGCGCGTTTGTTAACGACGATGGTATTGGAATTGGATTTTTTCTTGGGTTTTTTTGCCATGGCGCGATTATACGATGTGACGGGGGTGCTGCCTATGTTTGACGGGCTTTGTCTTTGGCAGCGAAAGGCTTGTGGTTTTGTACAAAGCGGACAGGGGGTACAATGACCGTCTTGTCATAGAATGAGTTTCGCCTTGAGTCAGACACAGTCCTATCCGGCGTGGCGCAGCCGCTGGGTGTTTATATTGGCGGCCACCGGTTCGGCGGTTGGGTTGGGCAATATTTGGAAGTTCCCCTATATCACTGGCGAAAACGGCGGTGGTGCGTTTGTGCTGGTGTATCTACTGTGTATTCTATTATTAGGTATTCCCGTTATGTTAGCGGAGGTGATGCTCGGGCGGCGCGGGCGTCAAAGCCCGGTTAATACCATGCGTCAGCTCACCTCTGACGCAGGCTTGCATGGCTTCTGGAGAAGTATTGGCTGGCTTGGTGTGTTGGCGGGTCTGTTAATTCTTTCTTATTATTCGGTAATTGCTGGCTGGGCACTGGCTTATATACCTGAGATGGGTAAGGGTACTTTTCAGGGTGCCGGGCCGCTAGAGTCCCAAGTGTTTTTTGACGCCCTGTTGGCAGATAAAGGCCGCTTGCTAGGCTGGCAGTCCTTATTTATGTTGCTGACGGTGGGCGTGGTGGCCTTCGGTGTCGTTAAAGGTCTCGGCGTTGCGGTGCGTATACTGATGCCACTGTTGTTTATTTTGCTGTTGGCTATGCTGGTTTTTGCCTATCGCCACGGTGACTTTGGTGGCGCTGCGGCATTTTTATTTGACTTTAATTTTTCTGCACTCAGTGGCCGCTCTGTGCTCGAGGCTCTGGGCCACTCCTTTTTTACGCTGAGTTTAGGCATGGGCTCTATCATGGCTTACGGTGCCTATATGCCGGCGACGGCGAGCATCGGTAAAACGGTTTTGACGGTTGCCATGTTAGATACGCTAGTGGCGTTGATGGCGGGCATGGCTATTTTCCCCATTGTTTTTGCTCATCCAGACATTAATCCCGCGGCGGGGCCGGAATTGTTATTTGTGAGCTTGCCGGTGGCTTTTGGTGCCATGCCCGGCGGTTTGGCGATCGGCATGGTGTTTTTTATCTTAGTGTCTATTGCAGCCTGGAGTTCGGCCATTTCCTTGATAGAGCCCGCCGTGGCCTGGTTAATTGAAAGGCGTGGTTTTAATCGTTTCACGGCGAATATTTTGTTGGGGCTTGTGGCCTGGGCGTTGGGCCTTGGTACTATATTGTCATTTAATGACTGGTCTGGTTTTACGCTGGGTGGATTTACTTTTTTTGGTGCGATGGACTTTTTGACCTCGCGGATATTGCTGCCGCTCACCGGTTTGTTTATCGCTATTTTTGTTGGTTGGATCATGCCGCACGTAACAGTGAAAGAGGAGCTTAATGGCAATAATTCGTTAATGTATCCCCTTTGGCTGTGGGTGTTACGTTACATCTGTCCGCTGGCGATTGGTGTCGTGTTGTTGGTAGGCCTTTACGATACCTTTGCAATGGCTAGCTAAGGACTTGATTTATGAAAACAACGTTCATACAACGAAGTGCTTTGGTGTTGCACTCGGCTCAGGCAATGTTCGACTTGGTGAACGATATTGAAGCCTATCCCGAATATATGGAGGGTTGTATCGGTGCACAGGTTATGTCTCGGGATGATAAAGAAATTATTGCCCGGCTGGATTTACGCAAGGCTGGTATCAGCCATAGTTTTACGACGCGTAATCATTTGTCGGCTCCACAACTGGTGGAGATGACCCTTGTGGATGGACCCTTTAGTTACTTTCAGGGTGTGTGGCAGTTTAAAACGCTGCAGGAAAAGGCGTCGAAGGTCAGCCTTGACCTGGAGTTTGAATTTAAAAATGGCATGTTGAATAGGACGGCGGGGAAATTATTCACCCGAGTGGCTGATAACTTGGTGGCTGCGCTGGTGCAACGGGCTGACGCTATTCTCTCTACGGCCAAAAATTAGTGTGTCTGAGGTTGCGGAAAACATGTTGTCAGAAGAAGAACCTGAAGCCCTATCAGAAACTATTGTCGTCGAGGTAGCTTATGCCCTACCTGACAAACAAAAAATTATTAGCTTGCAAGTATTGCCCGGTACCACCGCGCGGCAAGCTGTGCGCGAGTCAAATATTGTTACAGCGTTTCCCGAGATCGATGTGGATACGGCGGCATTGGGTATTTTTAGCCATACATTGGGCACTAAAGGGATGCCATCAGCGGAAGAATATGTGCTGAAGCCTATGGATAGGGTAGAAATTTATCGTCCGCTAATCGCTGACCCCAAAGAAGTGCGCAAACAGCGCGCCGCCAAAGCGCGGGAAGAGCGGGCGGCACAAAAAGCTCAGCAAAAATCTGAGGGCTAAGGTTGGGCTTAGCCAGCTGACTTGTTGGTGTTGATGGAGCGTGTCGGCTTACTGAGTAGGGGTCGGGGCGTTGGCCTCGAGTTCTGCCGGTGATGGTAAAGCTTGCGCTTCAACGACATCATTTGCCTTTGCCTCGCTGGCTGCAGAGGGTTTTAAGTTACTCGGTAGATAATCGCCCTTGAAATGGGTGAGGGTATTGCCGTCAAAAAAGACGGTGATTTTTTCGCGCCTTTCATTCTGACCAGGACGTTTAATACTGTAATAGTAGTCCCAGCGATCCTGGTCGAAGGTATCCATCAGCAGAGGAGTACCCAAAATATAACGTACCTGCGAGCGGGTCATGCCGGGGCGCAACTTATCGACCATTTCCTGGTTGACGATATTGCCCTGCTGCACAGTCACTTTGTGAATGTCGGGATATTTAAGGTAAGAGCAGCCGTTGACGAATGCGATGGTGACAATTAGAAGGGCCAGGGGAAAGCGGCTTGGCATTTGGGGTTCCAGTCTGTGTTTCGAACGGGGATAATACCCTATTAAACAAATCTGTGAGAAGAGGTCATCAATGTCTCAGGGTAATAAGGAACTGAAAAAAGCGGGTTTGAAGGTGACCCACCCTCGTATCAAAATCTTGCAAATTATGGAGAATGAGAAACAGCGCCATTTGAGTGCTGACGATGTGTTTCGCTGTCTCCATGAAAAAGGTGAAGATGTGGGTATTGCCACTGTTTATCGCGTGCTTACCCAATTTGAAACGGCGGGTTTGATCCAACGACATAGTTTTGATTCGGGGCCAGCACTTTATGAACTCAATCGTGGTGATCACCACGACCATATGATTTGTGTCGATAGTGGTGAAGTGTCAGAGTTTCACAGTGAGGAAATCGAAATCCTGCAGCGCCGAATCGCTGCTGAAAAAGGCTATGAACTGATCGGCCATAGTCTTGTGCTCTATGTAAAGCCAAAGCAATAAATAATAGCTGTTTTTCATTGCCCGTAACTGTGTTGTTGCTGGTTGAAAAAGTTAACAGGGGTGCTGTTTAGTATCCCGCGAATGAGGAGAAAAAAGTGGAAGACATAAGTTTGCAATCGCGCATCGACGTACTCAGCGAAGAGCAGGTGATGATTCAAGATAGTGCGGTTGCATTTATTGCGCAGGATGAAGAGCTTAAAAAAGTCCGTGAAAATCGTTTCAAACAACCGGGTTACGATGCCCAAACCTGGGCTGAAATGGCCGAGGCGGGTTGGTTGGGCTTTTTGGTGCCTGAAGACTACGAGGGTATTGGTTTAGCCTTTTCTGATATCAGTCTGGTATTGATCCAGCTGGGTAAAGGGCTAGTACCAGCGCCGTTTTCTACTACCGCCGTACTGGCGGCTAGGACTCTTGTTAAAAGCGATAACGAGGCTTTCAAAAAGGCACGCCTGCCTGCGTTAATTAGCGGTGAATGGAAACCAGCAATTGCCTGGCAGGAAACGCGGGCAAGCCTTGATGTGAAAGCGGAGAAAGTGACCTGCGCCGATGGCAAGCTAAATGGCCAAAAATTATTTGTGCCCGATGCCGGCGGCGCTGATGCCTTTATCATTTCAGCAGCAGAAGCCAAGGGTACAGCGTTGTATGCGATTGAAAAAGACGCCAGTGGCTTGAGCATTGAATACGCCCAGCGTGTTGACGGTGGTTTTTATGGCACCTTGACCTTCAATAATGTTGACGCGGGTGAACAAGTGGCTAGTACCGCCGTTGCCGAGCACGCTCTGGGCGGAGCGTTAGACGAGGCTCGTGTAGCCGCCAGTGCCGAACTATTGGGTGTGATGACGCGAGCTTTGGAAATTACCGTTGATTATCTCACCCAGCGCGTGCAGTTTGATAAGCCCATTGGTAGCTTTCAGGCGCTGCAACACAATGCGGTCGACCTGTTTGTGTTGTCTGAAATTTCGCGCTCAGTACTACTGCAAACCACAGCCTTGTTCGATAGCGAAGCCTCTGATCAAGAGCGGGCCATAGCCGCCAGTCAGCTGAAAGCACGTTGTGGCGACGCGGCGCTGAAAATTACTAAAGATGCTATCCAGTTACATGGGGGCATCGGTTATACCGATGAGTGCAATATAGGCCTCTACCTGAAAAAAGCCATGTACCTCTCCTCCCTCTGGGGCAATGCCTCCGCCCACCGTAGTCGTTATGCCGATCTGGTTTTATAAACGGCAGGTTTCACTTGAGTTAACGACACACCCTACGTATTGAGGAGAGAAAATGACTGATTACAACGCAATGGCGGATGATGATTTCCGTAAAATGCTTAACGACTGGTTAGTTGAGAACTACCCTAGCGAACTGCGCTTTCCGGCTGAACGTATGCACTGGGATCAGTGCGGCGACTGGTACATGACCCTGGCCAAAAAGGGTTGGTTAGCACCAGGTTGGCCCGTAGAGCATGGTGGTATGGGGCTCGATGCCAACAAACTCTTGATCTTAATGGAGGAGTTTGAAAGCTACGGAGTTGGACGCACGCCGGATCAGGGTATGACCATGATTGGGCCACTGTTAATTCAATACGGCACCGACGAACAGCGGGCACATTACCTGCCAAAAATTCTCAACGGTGAAAATATCTGGTGCCAGGGTTACTCCGAGCCGGGTGCCGGTTCTGACCTCGCCAGCCTACGCACTGCTGCTGTCCGCGATGGCGATGACTATATTGTCAACGGCCACAAAATCTGGACAACCCTGGCGATGGACGCCAACATGATCTTCACTCTGGTGCGCACGAATAAAGAGGGCAAAAAGCAGCAGGGTATTACCTTTTTGTTGATTCCCCTCGACAGCCCTGGGATTACCGTCCGCGGCATCGACAACCTCGGTATGCATGATGAATTTGCCGAAGTGTTTTTCGACGATGTGCGTGTGCCCGTTGCTAACGTGGTGGGTAAAGAGAATGATGGCTGGACGATCGCCAAAGCTCTGCTGGGTCACGAGCGCATTTTTATCGGCAGCCCAAAAATGGCTTCTCTGGCAATGAACCGTCTCAAGGCGCTAGCCGAGAGCGCCAATATGTTTAATGACCCACTGTTTGTCGAGCGCTATACAGTCCTCAAGTTGGAAATTGAAGATCTGGCTGCCGCTTATAGGCGTTTTGTCGAAGTGCTTAAGCGTGGCGGTAAAATTGGTGCAGAAGTGTCGATGTTGAAGATCTGGAATACCGAAACCCAGCAGCGCATTACCGATTTGATGCTCGATGTGGCGGGTGAAAACTGTGGGGTTTCCGATGCTATTCCCGCTGGCGATACAGCGGTCAGTGCGCCCGGTGAATTTATTGGTGCTCGTCCAACGACTATTTATGGCGGTAGCAATCAGATTCAACGCAATATTTTGGCGAAAGCCGTATTGAAACTGCCCAGCTAACCAGCGGGCAGCTTGTGGTGGGTTCAGCTTTGTCTCGCCACTTTTCAATAGCTCACTCTAAATAATAAGCAGGTAGCTAAAATGGATGACCAGGCTTTTCGGTTACACGTTCGCGAGTGGCTTGAAGCAAACTTTCCCGAAGAAATGCGCTTTCCACCCCGGCGTTTGAATTTTGATCAGGCTATGGGCTGGCATAAAACGCTCAATGAACAGGGTTGGGTAGCACCGGGTTGGCCAACCGAGCACGGTGGCATGGGCCTAAGCCCTTATCAGCAAATTATCTTTTCTGAAGAGCTGGATCGCGTGGGTGCTTTTATTATTCCAAGTTTTGGCGTCACCATGTTGGGGCCACTGTTACTGGGTTATGGCACCGATGAGCAGCGTGCGGAATACCTGCCGAAAATTCTCTCGGGTGAGCATATTTGGTGTCAGGGTTATTCCGAGCCGGGCGCTGGTTCTGATCTTGCTAGTCTGCGCATGTCTGCTGAGGTAGATGGTGATGACTACATCGTCAACGGTCAGAAGATTTGGACCACCATGGCACAACAGGCCAATATGATTTTCCTGTTGGTGCGCACCGATAAAGAAGCGAAGAAGCAAAAAGGCATTAGCTTTTTGCTGGTGCCTATGGATACGCCAGGCATCACGGTGCGTGAGATTGACAATATCGGCGGTTATTCCGAGTTTGCAGAAGTTTTTTTCGACGAAGTGCGGGTGCCACGCAGCAATATGGTCGGCGCGGTGAATCAGGGCTGGACGATGGCAAAAGCCTTGTTGGGTGCGGAGCGAATTTTGCTCGGTAGCCCTAAGTTGGCGAAGTTCCCTTTGCAGCGTTTACAAGCAATGGCCAACGAATTTGGCTTGTTTGACGACCCTGTGTTTAAAGCCCGATTCACTCAATTACACATGGAAATTGAAGATTCGGTGGCAGTTTATATCCGCATGTTAGAGGTCTTGCGCCGTGGTGAGCAGTTGGGCCCGGAAATCTCTATTTTAAAACTGGCGGTGACAGAGATGTTTCAGCGGGTCGCTGATTTAATTCTCGATGCCTCTACTGAGTATGCAGGCACAGAGTCTGTCATTCCTCTGTCGGATGGTACGTCTTATAAGCCCGTGAACACCTATTACCTGTCACGGCCCTCTACTATCTATGGTGGTAGTAGTCAGGTACAGCGCAATATCTTGGCAAAGGCAATTTTGAAACTGCCGGGTTAATTGCTCAGCGTTAGTAATCGTGAAATAAAAACCTTGTTGCCAATTTTTTAGAAGAGCAACAAGGTGCAGGGTGGGTAATTGTGCACTACGCATTTCTTTGAGCGAGTACCTCACAAGCACCGTTTAAAAAGGTGAGGGTGAAGAGAGAAAGGGTGTGCTCACCTGAGTGATTTTTATTAACTCTGCGACAGTGACTACCAACAACACAAGGCCTAATGCTTTGCCTACTGCTAGCCGGTTTTTACAATTTTGAGTTTTGCATTTGATCGACATAATCTTTTTTCCCTAGTTTGTGGTTGTTTGACTGGTTAAGTTGTATTGGTGGCCTGCTCTTGCTTGGCTTGGAAGGAATATTAGGCCTGTGAGGGCTTTGTGTAAATTCACACAAAGTGCAAACAAACTATGCAATAATGCACAAATGAATGATTGGGATGATTTGCGATATTTTCTTGCTGTGGCAAGGAATGGCACTGTTTCTGGGGCAGCAAGCGATCTTGGGGTGAATCACTCAACAGTTTCACGCCGCATAAATGCCTACGAAAAAAAACATGATGTGCGTTTATTCGAACGCCTGGCTCAGGGTTATGAAATGACCCAGGCTGCAGAGAATATTTATCGATATGCCCTGGAAATTGAAGAGCGCACACTGATTGTCGAGCGAGAGCTGTTTGGCCGCGATACGCGCTTACAAGGTCGGCTTTGTATCACGGCTTACCACAGTGTGGTTAATGATATGGTTATGCAGTCGCTAAACAGTTTTTGCGAACGCTACCCTGAAATTGAGCTTGAACTGTCTGTTACCGCCGATGTAAGAGATTTGTCGGCACGAGAAGCCGACATTGCTATTCGTGGCACGTCGCAGCCTCCGGATCATCTAGTGGGTAAAAAGGTGGCGGATTTGGATGCGGCTATTTATACCTCAGAAAAGTATCAACAGCGCCAGTTACGTCGCCCTGAAATCATACTTTGGCGTGATGAAGTGGTATTGCCTGAATGGGTAACGCAGCACTTCCCTGATGCCAATGTGGTCTTGCGTGTCGATGATGTGACCGCAATGCGCGCCGCCGTAAAGGCGGGTATTGGGATGGCCCGCCTGCCCACTTGGGTGGCTGATGTTTGCCCCGGTTTGTTTAGGCTCAAGCTTGATGTTGCAGCTATGGGCTGGGGTTTGTGGGTATTGATTCATGCCGATCTGCGCACGACGGCCCGGGTACGAGTATGCCGTGATTTCCTTATTCAGGCACTGGAGAAACAACGTGACCTCATAGAGGGCCGCTGTTCCACTTATTTATGATTCAGTAAGAAGCGCCAACCCCCTTTGATAAAGGCTGCAAAATAATAATCAACTAAATAGAGCATGATAGAAACCTTCTTTATCTAACGGCTGTTTTTATCGATTTATCCGCACGAACAAGCGTAAACCACTTCCTGCAGTTGACGTTTAGTACAAATGTATGGCGAGTATTGAATGCGTGGTGAATGTGACGGGCTTACTGCTACTATAATGGGCAGCAGTTGAGCTGCGTTAATGCGGTTCAATGGTTTGCGAATACAATAAAAAATAAATTTATAAGCAGGGTGCAGCAGTATGGATCTGGATTTAATCGAACAGGGTGGCCCTGTCGTCATTGTTCTACTTGGACTCTCAGTTGTTGGCCTAAGCCTAGTCTTCTTTAAGCTCTTCCATTATCGCCATTATTCAATGAGCAAGATACGCAATATAGAAGGAGCTATTGATCTCTGGATTGAGGGTGATAAGCAACAGGCCCTGGACAAGCTGAGCCATGATCGCGGCCCTTATGCCGTGATGCTCGGGCAAGGTATTCACTGGCTAAATAATGGCGATAAAGATCAAAGTGCTGTTCGTGAAGAATTAAATCGTCAAGGTCAGCAAATTGTTTCCCGTGTTAACGGCATGAATGGTTTTATTGAGCAAATTGCTTATTTATCACCCATGCTCGGTTTACTGGGTACAGTGCTCGGCATGATCGATGTGTTTCGCGGCCTGGCTGACCAGGCCGGTGGCGGCGATACGGGTGCTCTGGCCGGTGGTATTTGGGAGGCGCTAATGACCACTGCCGTGGGTTTGACCGTCGCTATTCCTTTCGCGTTAATTTATTACATGCTCGATAGCCACGCGACGACGATTCGCCGCAGTATGGAGGACCAGTTGACGCGCTTGTTTACTATTAATCTTTACAACAAGCCTTAAGCAACGCGCAAGAGATCGTTTCGCTATGCATTTGCAGTCCCACCACCGCAAAGCCTTACGTCGCATTAGTCTGACGCCACTGGCTGACCTCGTCTTTATTCTTCTGGTGTTCTTTATCCTTGAAACCAGCTTTGCGCAGTTCAGAGAAGTGGCTTTTAAGGTACCCGATGAGCTCGCAAAATCGAGTCATGCCGAGAGTAAAAGCCTGAGTATTCAGGTTTTCCCTGGCGGTAAATTATGGATAGACGGTCAATCGATGGCACTCGCAGAGCTCACCCCCTGGCTGGTGCGCGAACAATTGAATACAGAGACTGCGGTTATTCTTAAAGCTGAAGACAGCGTGCCCCTGCAAACCTTGGTCGAGGCAATGGATCTTTTGCGCGCCCAGTCTTTGCCTCGCGTACAGATCCAGGCATTGGGGGATTAGCAGTGTTTAGTCTCGGTAGCGAACACGATAAAAAGAAGCAATCCGACGACAATATGTTGCCAGTCATTAATATGACATTTTTGCTGCTGTTGTTTTTTATTGTCGTTGGCAATTTCAGCGAAACCTACATGAAGGATGTTGCACCGCCTGAATCCAGTAGTGAAGTGTTGACGCAACAAGCGGAAGAACTGGCGTTAACGGCTGATGGGAAACTGTGGTGGCGGGGAGAAACGACAACATTGTCAAACTGGGCGAGCCAGATGCAGGCCGAGGGGCAGCCCGTTCCGGTTAGGGTTAGTTTACGGGCTGATGGACAAACCCCTGCTTCTACTATTATTCCCTTAATTGACGAATTGCGCCTGTTGAAAGTCACGCGGGTGGCGCTAGTCACTGTGAATAAGTCCGGTACGCTGTAGTGGCGCAGTTGGCTGGTCGTCTTAAAGCGATGGCTTTGTGGTTGGTACTGTTGTTGGTTTCTCTGGCGATTCATCTCGTGCTGACCTGGCAGGCCTCATTGCATATTGTTAGCCCTGCTCCAGCCGTTGCCGAAAGCGCTGAAGACATTGAAATTATGCTCGATATCAGTGAGCCAGAGGAAGAAAAAGAAGAGCTGGTATTTGAAGAGGCTATTGAGTTTGAACCGCCACCGGTACTGGTCGCCACATCGGCGCTGGCGCCACCACCACCCGAGGTTAATTTGGCGATGGAGGCTGCAGCTGGTGGACAAAGTGCGAGCGGTTTTTCTGCCCCTCTCGTATCAAACACGGTGGCAACCGGCGGTGATGGACTGGCCGGTTTTGGCACGGGTACCGGTACGGGTTTAGGACTGACTACTAATCAGTTTGCCGCCTATGTACAAGGTTTGCGCGAGACGGGTCTCGACGTGGTGTTTGTGGTCGACGCCACTGGCTCAATGGACTGGGTCATCGAGGAAGTACAGGCGCGGATTGTCGATATTGTCGACGTCATTCGCACCCTCGTACCAGTGTCGCGTTTTGGCGTGGTTGCCTATCGCGATGTGGGTAGTCCCTCTTATATCACCAAGCATCAGACTTTAACGTTTAGTCTGAATAAATTGAGTCGCTTTTTAAAACAATTACGTGCCGAGGGCGGCGGTGATATGCAAGAGGCGGTTTACGAAGGCATGCTTGTCGCCACACAAAAAAGCGGCTGGCGGTTGGCTGCGAAAAAAGTGATCGTACTTATTGGTGATGCACCACCCCATAAGGATACTTTTAAGCGTTTATTAGCGGTTAATCGTGAGTTCGCCAGCAGCCATGGCCAAATATCTACACTTGATGTTAGCCACCATGCCAACCCAGCGGTACTGGAAGCAAAATTGGGTCGCGCTGTTAATCGTGTTTTTTATACGGATACGCCGATGCTCGATTATCAGTTAATGGCGGAAGCGGGTGGGGGTACTGCGGCTACTCTTGATGGTGATGTTCAAATTACCCGGCAACTGGTTTCGCTGATTATGGGCGGCCAGTTCGCCCGTGAGATGGCACTGTTACTGGAGGGCTTTTAATGGTATTGCCCGCAAGTACGAAGCAATTGATAGGTTTTACTTTACTGAGTTTGATACTTCTTACTGTGCTGTGGCCCGCTATTTCTATGGCAGAAAAACAGGAGGAGACGTTAGAGGCATTACTGGCCCAATCTAACGAAGTGACGACACAGGCACAAAGTAAGGCTTTGCTCGATAAAATTGACCAATATCTCGCCAAAGAACTGACCAGCCTCGATACTCATATTTTTGTCAGTGCCGCTGATGCCTACGGTAATTTGGTGTCAACAGCCCAGGAGACCGGGGCGAGTCAGACCGACTTTAACTATTTATTATTGCGAGGTGAAGGTTTTTTTAAACGTTGCCGAGCCAAGGTTCGCGACCTTGAACAGGCCACGGGTGACCAGGAAGCGGGACTGGAGAAGCTCTATCGCTCCGACCTTTGGCACAATATTAACTATGCCCTCTCAGCCTTTAATTATTGGCAGGCCTGGAGCAAACTGGGTTTGGCGTACACCTACCAAGGGCAACGAGAGCAGGTGAGTTGGCTGAATAAAGCTGAACACAGTTTTCAGAGTTCGTCGGTGCGCATTCTCTATCCGGGTATTGTTTACGGCAGTTGGTTGGGTATGGCTTATGTCGCCCAGGCAAGGGGCGATGATGACCTGGCTGAACAGCGTTTTCGACGTCTGGTGCTAGCCCTTGCAGCGGATGAGGATAATCCGTCGCGAATCAGGGCTGAAACAGAATTGACGCTATTGGCTATTCGCAAAGGTGAACTCCCGAACATGCCTACGATGCCGGATGAGCCATTGACACCGACGACAGCTCGCGTTTTTCAGGAGCAGGCCTTTATGCTTCTACAGCGCCATCGAGAAACTCAAAGTGGTGCTATTGAAGCAGCAGCGCGTTTGAAACGGGTGATTGAATGGGGTTATTTAAACGATGCTCTGTTGAACAGGATCATGTCTTATCGCGATGAAATTGCCGGTCACGATATTGGTCTTTTAACCCTCTATGTCGATAGCGAATACGCCTATGCCTGGCAGCAGTACGATACTACGGTGCTGAAATACCAGCAGTTTCGCCAGCAGGGAGGCCTTGAGTTGGGTGTTAATGTGCGCGTACTGCAGTACCACTATGCGGTTGCCTTATTAAAAATACAAATGGCGCGAGAGGCGCTTAAAGAAGTGGAAAACCTGCAGCGTCAAACTGATCTGCCCCAACCGGTGGCTCAGGCCCTGCCGAAATTTAAGTTTCTTGTTGCACAGGCACTCTATCAACGGCGTGATAACAGTACTAACCGTCAGCGAGTGTTGACCGAAGCGGAATATTTTTTGCGCGTAAACCCTAATGATGCTGATGCAGGTAGCGCGCATTTATTGATTGCTCAGCTAAGTGATGATCCTAAAAAAGTTAAAAATCATTTAAAAGCCGCGAAAAAAAATAAAAAATTAAAAGGCAGTATTGCACTGACGCAAATTCAACGTGCTGTGAGTGCTTTCAATAGGGCAGTGGTGAATGGCGATCTTGATAGTCAACGCGATGAGGCTGAAAAAGTGTTGGCAGCATTGTCTGATTTACCTCGATCGAAACGTAAACAGCCTTGGTTTAAAGCAGTTTCACTGCAAATGCGCACAGTACTGAGTGACGACCTAAAAAAAGTATTGGCCGCTATTGATAAAATGTATGCCGCTGCGAAAGCTAACCCCGGGGATAAGAAGTACGCGCTTGACCAACGAGTGCGGCGGGTTTTGTTCTGGGCACAGTTACGCGCACACGCTCAATATCAACAGGGCGAGGGGTTGCCTGCATTTATAGCCGCATTGACTCGTCAGCCCGCTAATGCGATGGCGCAAAAAGAGGTTTATCAGTTTTTATTGGCGCAAGAACAGCAGGGAAGCTATTCTCAAGTATTAGCGATAGGCGATGTTTTTTACCCTGCTCTTGCCGGTCAACCGCAAGACCAGCGGCAATTGCGCTTACTACAAATACGCGCTGCCAATGCCCTGGGCAAGACACAGCAGGCCTACACAATTGCTCAGCAATTAATTGCTGATTTTCCCGACTCGGGTAATGCCTGGGTTGCCTATGCAGAAAGTGCCGAGCAATTACAGCGCTGGTTCGAAGCTGAGCGGGCGTGGGCCAAAATTACGCGGGGTCAGGTTGAGGGCTCAACACGCTGGCGTGATGCCATGGCGCGGCGTAGTTTAGCGCTTATTGCGCAATATAGTGCAGAGGGCGAGCAGGCTGGAAAAGACGCAACGACAGTGTGCAAGGTGCTGAATAAATCTGCGCTGTACCGTCATTTGATGAATAGTGTTGAACAGACTGAGCTGGATAAGCGTAAAAAATATTGGGGCTGCCAACAATAAAAAAGGACTAGTCATGCGAATTCGTAAATACGACCTGAATTTTGGGCGCCGTCATTTTCTGGGTCAACTGAGTAAAGGTGTCCTGGCAACGGGGGTGTTGTCGCCACTGTGGCAGGCTATCGCGGATACGGGGGATATTCGTGGCGTCTACCCCGATGAGCTAATGTCTATTGAGGGCTATACGCGGGGTAAAATTAATACCGGCGATATGGTCACTGCCGATAATGTTGAGCATGTTAAGGATTTACTCGATCCCATACGCTACACGCAGATTGCGCAAATGGGTCGACAAATGCGCATGATCGATACCACAACCGATATTATGAAACTCAGCGCCTGGGAATATAACGAGGCGACATTGCGTAATTACGGAAAGGCAATGTTTGACGCCAATGGCAACGTGGTTACTAAGGAGGGAAAGCCCTGGATCGGAGGTAACCCCTTCCCCAATCCGACGACGGCACTTGAAGTTTTCGCCGGTTTGACCTTGAGTTGGGGACGTCACGATGCCTCGTTTTATGCGATAAAAGAACAGGATGTCGGGCCCAGCGGCGATGTTGAATACAACTATGAACTGGGTTGGGCTGAAATGTCGCCCGTTGCACGAACAGTACTTGATCCCAAGCCCTACTGGCCGGGTCACGAAGATAAACTGCGCTATCAATCGGTGTTTTTTGTCAGTCCCAATGATATTGCCGGTACTTCCTTTTTGAATGTCTGGCACTACGACCAACGTCGTTTTCCCGACTTGAGTGGTTACTTGCCCGCTTTTAAACGGGTGCGCCGCTTCCCTACTAACCAGCGTTTTGAGCCGATGATTCCTGGTTCAACCCTCTATCTTTCAGATGCCTGGACGGC
This sequence comes from Porticoccaceae bacterium, assembly GCA_029212965.1. GTDB lineage: Bacteria > Pseudomonadota > Gammaproteobacteria > Pseudomonadales > Porticoccaceae > Reddybacter. The sequence continues at coordinate 8,275 of JARGOV010000039.1, read as the reverse complement.
GGGCGACCCCTTTCTGACCTGGGGGAATTACAAAGTGGTAGGCCGTGGGCCAACACTCGCTGCTATTTCACGCAGCTGGAATTCGCAACATGAAAACTGGGAGGGCAAGACCCACGGAGGTCCTAAGGGCAATACGTTTTGGGATATGGATGTCGAGCTGATACCCGAGGCGATAGTAGTTGAAGCCGAACCGGTTAAATTTCCGCGAGCGCCGATCAGTAAAAAGCGTGTCTGGTTTGATGCCCGTACACTGCTGCCGCTGGCCATGGTTTCCTACGATCGTCGTGGTGAAATGTTCCGCTCATTTGATGGTGCGGCATCGCTTTATACCGATGGTGAACGTACCGTATATGACGGTAAACACCCCTATGCTTCGTGGACGCGCGTGCACGCACATAATATTCAAGTTAATCGCATGGCCAGGTTGGCCCAAGTTAAAGAAATTTCAGCCGGTTATAAAACGAGTGTCAATGACCCTGATCTTTATGACCGGTTTTTAACGCAGGCAGCGATTCGGCGGTTGGGGCGCTAAATGACGTCTTGACCAGTCGTGATGGGAACTACAGATACTAGCTCACTAACGCTTCTCAATAGATCGCTAAATCTTGCTAATTTTCAGAATGCTAACCCAGTGAAGTCGCACAGCTTGTTCACTCTTGCAGGCGTTCCTCTATTACCAGCAATGCAGTGCGGTCAAGCTACTAATCGCCAGAGCACAATTATTGTACTCAACCTTATTCTTGGCGGGCACCGCTTTCTTTAGGGCATTATCGCCCTGAAGGAGGATAGACCGTTGAGGTTAGATTCCCCCTGTGTGTCAAACCATGAAGTATTCAGCTGGCAAGTTTGTCGAGGGCTGCACGCGCTTCTGGTATTAAATTCTCTCCCCCTGCGGCAATATATTCAGCAATTTGTTGCTTCATTAGCGGCGACCAAAATTTATCGATATGGCCAGCAGCGCTTTCTATGCGCGCTTCGGGCGTAGCGGCAGGGATATTTTGCACAATTTGATTGGCCATTTTGATGAGATGTTCACTGCTATCTGCTGACACGGGTCATTATTTCCTTTATTTGAACGGTATTTAAGTGGTGATGCGTTCGAGGTGGGTATAGATCATATGTCGGCCATTGCGCGCAAAGCCGACGAGGGTAATGTTGACTTGTTCGGCCAGCCGCACCGCCAGGCTGGTGGGCGCTGATACGGCAACCAGCATGCCGACACCCATGACGGCTGCTTTTAAAACGAGTTCATAACTGGCGCGGCTGGAAATTAGCACAAAACGGTCATTTATTGCTGAGCCGGATTGGTTACACACCGCGCCATAAAGCTTATCTAACGCGTTGTGGCGGCCGACGTCTTCTCGCAATACTTCGATATTGCCATTGCTATCGCACAAGGCTGCGCCGTGAACGGCACCGGTAATGGCTTGCAAAGGTTGTCGGCTTTCCAGCTGTGCTACAGCAGTTTCAATGGCGCAGTGGCTATAGGTCTGCTGAGTAGTTACAGGTGCTGGCTGGCGAATCGCTTGTTCGAGCGACTCCGCGCCGCACAAGCCGCAGCCGGTGCGTCCTGTCATATTGCGTCGCGCCGCTTTTAATAGGGCAAAGCGTTCGTTGCTGATGGTCATTGCCACTTCGATGCCGTCGTCGAGGCCACGCGTATTTATATCGTAGAGTTGCTGAGGGTTTTCGATAATGCCTTCAGTGAGGCTAAAACCCAGAGCGAAATCTTCAAGATGATCAGGAGTGGCCATCATCACGACATGGGAAATGCCGTTGTAGACCAGCGCCACGGCGACCTCTTCGATCAGCTGGTCGTGTACGGACTGAGTGACCCCTTTACGCCAATTACTTGCGGTAAAGGATGAGCTAACGACGGGCGCTAGCTCATCGTCGTTAACTGGGGGTGTGACTGCTTTCATCCCGTCGCCGTACTTTTTTCAGCAAGCTCTGCTGCTGCTCATTAAAGGCCTGTTGCCGTTCCTGCCATGCAGAGGGAGCTGTTACTTTACTAATCTGCACCGCAGTCACTTTGTACTCGGGACAGTTGGTGGCCCAGTCTGAATTGTCCGTGGTGATGACATTGGCACCCGACTCGGGAAAGTGAAAAGTGGTGTAAACCACACCGGGCTGTATATTTTCGCTAACCTTGGCACGCAATACGGTATCGCCAACGCGGCTTTTAATGCCTGCCCAGTCGCCATCGCTAATGCCGCGTTCCTCGGCATCGTGGGGGTGGAGTTCGATAATATCTTCACTGTGCCAGCGATTGTTTTCAGTGCGCCGTGTTTGTGCGCCAACATTGTACTGACTGAGGATGCGCCCCGTGGTTAACAGTAGAGGGAACTTGCGATTGGCGCGCTCATC
>JARGOV010000039.1:3722-5808 GCA_029212965.1 Porticoccaceae bacterium | reverse complement strand
ACTACCAGACAGTCCAGTGACGAGAGTGCAGCCTCGACGTGATGTGTATTGGGGTCTGATTGGGCGATATCTTCGCCGTGGCAGTACAGGCCCTTAAATTCGCCATCAATGGCGGCATCAAACATATTGGGAATGCGCAGACCGGGCTCAGGGTCGAGACCGACCTGCCAGTCACGCTCAAATAACGAGCGGGTGTCGCCGTCAGAAATGTGGCGATAGCCGGGCAACTCGTGGGGGAAGGAGCCCATATCGCAGGAGCCCTGCACGTTGTTCTGGCCACGCATGGGGTTAACGCCGACGCCTTCGCGGCCGATATTGCCGGTGAGCATGGCTAGATTGGCAATGCCCATGACAGCGGTGGAGCCTTGACTGTGCTCGGTAACGCCCAGACCGTAATAAATGGCGGCATTGCCACCGGTGGCGAAGAGTCGAGCGGCGGCACGAATGTCGGCCGCAGAGATGCCGGTGATGCTCTCTGTTGCTTCGGGCGAGTGCTTGCTATCACTGATAAAGGTACGCCATTGCTCAAACGCAGGGGTTTCACAGCGCTCGGCAATAAACGCGCTGGCTTCTAAACCTTCGTCGATAATCACGTGGGCCATGGCGTTGATAAAGGCGACATTGGTACCCGGCCTTACTGGCAGGTGGTAGTCCGCCTTGACGTGGGGGGCATCGACTAGTTCGATTTTCCGCGGGTCGACAATGATTAGTTTAGCGCCTTCACGTAGACGTTTTTTCAAACGCGAGCCAAACACCGGGTGGGCGTCGGTGGGGTTGGAACCCATCACCATGACCACGTCAGTTTGCGCGACGGAGGCGAAAGACTGGGTGCCAGCAGACTCACCCAGGGTGGTTTTCAAACCGTAGCCGGTGGGTGAGTGGCAAACCCGGGCACAGGTGTCGATATTGTTATTTCCAAAACCGGCGCGTACCAGTTTTTGCACCAGCCACACTTCTTCGTTGGTACAGCGCGATGAGCTGATGGCACCGATACTGTTATTGCCGTGCTTTTGTTGAATGCTACGCATACGCTCGGCGGCAAAGCTAAAGGCTTCGTCCCAGCTGACTTCGCGCCATTCATCTTCAATGCTATCGCGCACCATGGGCGAGGTAATGCGGTCCTGGTGGGTGGCATAACCAAAGGCGAAGCGGCCCTTCACGCAGGCGTGGCCCTCGTTGGCCTTGCCGTCTTTCCAGGGGGTCATGTTGACCACGGTATTGCCGCGCATCTCGGCCTTAAAGGAACAGCCGACGCCACAGTAGGCGCAGGTGGTAATAACGCTGTGCTCGGGCTGGCCAAGTTTAATAATGGTGTTCTCGGTCAGTGTTGCGGTCGGACAGGCAGAGACACAGGCACCGCAGGAAACGCAGTCAGAGTCCATAAAGCTTTCTTTTTGCCCGGGGCTGACCGTCGATGCAAAGCCGCGACCGTCGATGGTCAACGCAAAGGTGCCCTGGGTTTCTTCACAGGCGCGAACGCAGCGCGAGCAGACGATGCACTTTGAGGCGTCGAAGGTGAAATAGGGGTTGGACTCATCTTTCTCGGCGTCGAGGTGGTTATTGCCTTCATAGCCATAGCGCACCTCGCGCAAACCCACTTCCCCGGCGGTGTCTTGCAATTCGCAGTTGCCATTGGTTGGGCAGGTGAGGCAGTCGAGAGGATGGTCGGAAATGTACAATTCCATGACATTGCGCCGCAAGTCGGCAACTTTATCGGTTTGCGTATTCACCACCATGCCGTTTTCTGCCGGTGTGGTACACGAGGCCGGATAGCCCTTGCGGCCCTCAATTTCCACCATGCACATACGGCAGGAGCCGAAGACTTCGAGACTGTCTGTAGCGCAGAGCTTGGGCACTCTAATGCCGGCTTCGGCAGCGGCGCGCATGACCGACGTGCCCTCGGGCACCGAGACGGCAATGCCGTCGATATTCAGAGTGACCGTTTCATTCGACAGGCTGGCGGGGGTGCCGTAGTCTTTTTGGGGTTCGTAAAATTGCAACATAGTGTTTACCTCTCGGTGGGTTTGGTAGTGCTCAGTAAGTGAGCTCCCTAGCCACCGAAGTCTTCGGGAAAGTGTTTAATGGC
>JARGOV010000039.1:0-3622 GCA_029212965.1 Porticoccaceae bacterium | reverse complement strand
GCCGACTCGGGTAAATAGGCACCGAGGGGGCCGCCAACCTGTACCGCTTTAATTGCTCTACCGCTGAGTGTGCCGCCGCCGAAGTCTTCGAGCAAGCTGCGTAGAGTGTTGCCAAAGGCCAGCTCGACGATGCCGCCGCGCTTAATATTGCCCGCCAACTGCATGGGCAGGGTGCCTGTGGAGCGGCCAACGCCAAGGTTTTTATAGTGAGCTGCACCCTTTTCGAAAATGCTCGACACCGAGGCCAGAGTGAGCACATTGTTAATGACGGTGGGTTGGCCAAACAGACCAACAATGGCGGGTAGCGGTGGTTTGGCTCGCACCATGCCGCGCTTGCCCTCAAGGCTGTCGAGCAGGGAGGTCTCTTCGCCGCAAATATAAGCCCCGGCACCGAGGCGTACCTCTAAGTCAAAGTGCTTGCCGCTGCCAGCGATGTTGTCACCCAAATAACCTGCTGCATAGGCATTGGCTAATGTGGATTTCAAGACGTCGTGGGCCTTGGGGTATTCCGAGCGCAAATAAATATAGCCTTGCGTGGCGCCGACTGCTAGCCCGGCAATTGTCATGCCCTCTATCAATTGTAGGGGGTCGGCCTCCATTAACAGGCGGTCGGCAAAGGTACCCGAATCGCCCTCATCGGCGTTGCAGACAATGTATTTTTGTTGGGGCGGGGTGTCGTGCACGGTTTGCCACTTAATCCCGGCAGGGAAAGCCGCTCCACCGCGACCTCGCAGGCCAGATTCTTTGACCTCATCGACAATGGCCTGGGGTTGCATGGCTAAGGCGCGTGTCAGACCGGCATAGCCACCGTGAGCTTTGTAGTCGTCGACATTGAGAGGGTCGATAATGCCGGCGCGAACAAAGTTGACGCGCTGCTGATTTTTTAAATAGGGGATGTCTTCGGTCAGGCCCAAAGCGAGATGATCGCCCTTGCCTTCTAGAAAACCGGCGTCGAACAGGGCGCTAACGTCTGTGTCGTTAACAGGGCCATAGGCTACGCGCCCTTTATCGGTGGCAACTTCAACCAAAGTTTCGAGCCAGAACAAACCACGGGAGCCGTTGCGCACAAGGTTCAGCGCAATATTGCGTTTGGCGGCCTCGGCGCTAATTGCCTTAGCCACGGCATCGGCACCTAGGGCGCAGGCGGTTGTGTCGCGGGGGACATAAACAGTAATCATTACTTTGCCTCCAGCGCGCTAATTAGGGTGTCGAAACGCTCGGGTGTAACACGGGCGTGTAGCTCGTCACCAATTTGCACCGAGGGTCCACAGGCACAGTTACCTAAACAGTAAACTGGCTCAAGACTCACCGTGCCATCAGCTGTTGTGCTACCCAGCTCGGTGGCTAACGTGTGGGTTGCATGTTGCTCAAGCTCACGGGCGCCGACCGCCTGGCAGGCCTCGGCGCGACAAATTTGTACGGTGTGCTGGCCCATGGGTTCGGTGTGGAAATGGTGATAAAAACTAATGACACCGTGTACCTCGGCGCGGGACAGGCTTAGTGCTTGCGCGATAGCAGGTACGGATTCGGCGGGCACATAGCCCACCGTGTGCTGAATTTCATGGAGTATTGGCAGCAGCGCGCCGGGTAAATCTTTGAGACGATCAATAATAGCGTCAATCGCCGGGTTATCGCTTGCTGGGCTCATGGCTCAACTCCCGTAGAGTGTTGTTGCAGTGGCATTGTTAGTATTTGGGTCAGTTGCTTACACATTCCTGAATGTAAACAAAAGTAGAAATTATAAAGCAAAGTGAAGATCATTTCTCGCCATGCAGCCGAGCTTGTCAGGCTCAAATAGCCCTTCAGGTTTACGCAATTGCAGTTACCCAATGCTAGAGTCTTGCTATGATCGTCAGCATGGACTGGAAAATATTCGTAACAATTTTTGCAACCGTACTCATGGCTGAACTGGGCGATAAAACCCAGCTAGCAACGATGCTTTTTGCTGCCGACAAAGAGGTTAATAAACTGACTGTCTTCTTTGCGGCATCGTTGGCGCTGGTTGTCGCCTCAGCAGTGGGCGTACTAGCGGGCACCTTCCTGGCAGCTTATATTAACGAAAAAACCTTGGCTTATATTGCAGGCACTGGCTTTATAGTGATTGGCGCCTACACTTTATATCAGGCTTAAGACCTCTCGCTTTAATGCTGTTTTAAAAGTAATGGTTCTTATAACTTGTTTTTGAGTGACAATAAGAAAATAGTTTATGCTGAATTTGGCTAACGAAAGTGCCAGCAGGGCATTACGTGATGAAAAATCAGGCTAAATTTTGGCAGCGCCACGACGACTGGCGCAAAGCAGAACAAGCCTGGGATGCACGGGCAGAAAAGCTCGCGGCTGACACACCTCTGAAAACCTTTAAAACAAACCCTCGGTTGCCTGGCATTCGCAGCAAGACGCGCAAAAACCTCAGTTGGAAAACGCTTTCCTATCTCCATCATCATGACTATAGCGGCAAACTGGGCCGCTATTTTTGGCGGCGACCTCTAAAGCACGGCTGGGGTTTGCTTGTCGCACTTCTAAAACGAAAGAGTTACCGTCGCGATGGTGATTTTTTTCTTTATGGTTTAAAAAACCTGACAGAATTCGAAACCCAACTCCATGCCTCCGACACCGTACTGGTCGTCGGCTTTTCCTATTGCCATAAACCCTTTGAATGCCCGGCTGGTCGCTTTACCGATGCCTGCATTCACGATGCCGGCGACCCCGTGTGCGGCCAGTGCTTTATTGGCAAATGTGTACATAGCTTGCCCGACACCCAGGTGGTGCCACTCTTTATCACCACTGTGCACTACATTGGCGAAAAAATGATCGAGGCCGAGCAGAACTGGCCCGATCACAACGTGGTTTTTATGATTACCGCCTGTGAATTGACGTTGGAAATGTTCGGGAAAATAGGCGTCGCCGTCGACCTGCAGGGTATAGGTGTACGCCTCGATGGACAAATCTGTAACACCATGAAAGCCTTCGAAGCCTCTGAAATTGGTATTAAACCCGGCATGGCCATTGTCGAGGATGAAACACAGGCGCGGATGATGGCGCTGTTCCGCCAATTCTCGGCCGAGACAAGGGAGTGTTCTCAGAATGCTGGCAGTTCCAGGGGCGATAATATTATTGTGAGTGATCGGGGGTATCAGTGAGTGCTTGGCATCCGATTGATTTGCCTTGTTATACGATGCCCCCGGCCATCTCGGTTAAATTCAAAAGGTCTATTTTTCTCTGCTATTAATCACAACGATACATACCACAAATTTTATGGCCATCAGGGTCTAAAAAATAGCATAAGTGTTTTTTCCCTGTTGAGTTGTCGCGAAAACCTGGAGGGCCTTCAATGCTAGTTGCCCCATTTTCTACAGCAACATCATGAAATTTTTTTACTTGTTCTGGTGAGTCACAGGCAAAGCCAATAGTGGAGCCGTTGGCTATACTTGCTGGCTCATTATTAATAGGTTCGGTAACGCAAAAAGTAGAACCCTTATTAATGTAGAAAAGACGTGTCTGGCCAGTATCGTTGATATTAACTACGGCCTCTCCAGTACCAAAAACACCAAGGACGGTATTATAAAAGCGCTTTGATCTCTCGATATCATTTGAACCGATCATTATATGGCTAAACATTTCA
>JARGOV010000038.1:18939-25270 GCA_029212965.1 Porticoccaceae bacterium | reverse complement strand
CCATTGCCATTGCCATTGCCATTGCCATTGCCATTGCCATTGCCATTGCCATTGCTGGCGCGTTGTTGACTGGGTCGTCGGCGCTGTCCACCATTGCCCGCGGGTTTGGTTGCTGCATTGCGTGGGTTACGTCCCTGGTTATTGCGATTGCCAGGCGAACTACGGCGCGGCTGAGCATTGCGTGCTGGCCGATGGCCCGAGCGCGACTCGGGCAGAGCGTGGCCGGGTTCGAAACCTTCAATCTCTTCACGGGGAATTTTGTTCTTAATCAAGCGCTCAATATCGCTGAGTTGTTTGATCTCATCGGCGCTCACTAAAGACACGGCATGACCACTGGAACCCGCACGGGCAGTGCGGCCAATTCGATGCACGTAATCCTCGGGTACATTTGGTAGGTCGAAATTAACGACTTGAGGCAATTGGTCAATATCGATACCCCGTGCGGCGATATCGGTGGCGACCAGTATCTGTATCTTGCCTTTTTTGAACTCGGCTAGGGCTTTGGTGCGTTGCGCCTGACTTTTGTTGCCGTGAATCGCTGCGGCATGGATGTTGTCGCGTTCGAGTAATTTCACCAGTTTATTGGCGCCGTGCTTGGTGCGGCTAAAGACTAAAGCCTGATGCCATCCTTCGCTGTGAATCAGATGGCTGAGCAGCGCTGCTTTACGCCCTTTGTCGACGGGATGAATCTTCTGTTCCACCTTGGTGGCGGTGGTGTTCTGCGGTGCGACATCAATTTCTACCGGGTTATTGAGCAAGCCTCGGGCGAGGTGGCGAATGTCATCGGAAAATGTTGCGGAAAAAAGCAGGTTTTGTCGCTTTTTGGGCATCAGCGAAATAATGCGTTTAATGTCGTGAATAAAGCCCATGTCGAGCATGCGATCGGCTTCGTCGAGTACCAGTACTTCAACGTCGTTAAAGTTAATGGCGTTTTGCTTGTGCAAGTCGAGTAGACGACCGGGGGTGGCCACCAGTATTTCGACACCACGACGTAACTTCATCATTTGTGGGTTTATTTTTACACCGCCAAAAACAACGGTTGAACGCAGGTTGAGGTGCTTGCCGTAGTCCAGCACGCTCTCGTGTATTTGTGCCGCGAGTTCACGGGTGGGTGTCACCACTAATGCCAATGTACGGTTGCTGTTGGCAGCGGGCTTGTCGGTGAGCAGGTGCAGTAGGGGCAAAGTGAAGCCTGCGGTTTTGCCGGTGCCGGTTTGTGCACTCGCCATCAGGTCGTGACCGTCAAGAACCGCGGGAATCGCTTTGGCTTGAATCGGTGAGGGCGTGTCGTAGCCTTTTTCGCTAACGGCGCGCAGCAGGGGCTCGGAGAGGCCGAGGGTGTCAAATGTCATGAATCTTTCCTATGTGTCGAACAATGACCACATATTTTGAGGCGCTGAATATCATGCCATCAGCGCCTATAAAAAAATGGGCTAGCGTCGGAGTATTGTTGTAAATACCAAGGCACCTAATATAGATTAGGTGGTGTGACCGGGGTACTTATTTGGGACGCTTGACAGAGGATGTAAAAGGCACTGATCTTTCAGATAAGGCCTCTTGATTCAAGCGTGTTATCAAGGTGTTGCGACTATTTATTGAGCCAATACAGTTCAGTGCTTGACCGTACTGGTGCTAGATTGTACACATCGAGCGGGGCTATAGATACCCACACTCGCTTTTTTACTATGACAATTAGTGGTGGTGGCCACAACCACCGGCACTATGGGGGTGGCCGTGGGCGAGTTCTTCTTCCGTCGCTTCGCGAATGTTAGCGATAGTGACATCAAAGGTAATGGTCTTGCCAGCCAATGGGTGGTTGCCGTTGAGTATGGCCTGGTCGCCATCAATCGCAGTCACTAACACCGACAGCGGTCCGTTTTCTGTCTCTGCAGTAAAACGCATGCCTACTTCGGGTTTTTCTTCGTCACCAAACACGGAGAGAGGCACATGCTGTACCAGCTCGCTTATAAACTCTCCGTAGCCGTCCTCCGGTGCAATGGTTGCCTGCACTCGGTCACCGACTTCTTTGCCCAGTAAAGCCAGTTCTAGTCCTTTGATGATATTGCCCGCACCGTGCAGATAGACCAGCGGTTCCTGTTCGTTAGATGCGTCGATTTGTTCGCCGTTTTCATCGCTCAATGTGTAATGAATGGAAACAACAGATTTAATTGCAATACTCATAATAGGGCCAATAAGAAGAAAGTGGTGTAGAGGAAGAGCCAGAAAAATAAAGGAACTTTAACTGTCGTCACAGGGCAATTATGGCGCAAGGCATCCAGCGTCACAAGTCCACGAATTACGAATCCGAATTGAGGGTGCGCTAAGTTTGGGTGATTAACCACTGTTAAATGCTAGTTGTTTCACAAATACGTGGGCTTGCTTTACAGTATATAAGTGAAATGCTAACTGGCGAAAAATAATAATAGGGAAACCGTAATTATGAAAATAGGTTTTATTGGTCTCGGTCGTATGGGTAATCCCATGGTGGTCAATTTACTGGCCGCGGGTTCAAAGGTGGTTATTCATGATCTGACCCGCGAAGATGCCTCTAACCTTGAACAACAGGGTGCTGAATGGGTCGATACGGTTAAAGAAATTGCATCGCTCTGCGATGTGGTGATTACCTGCTTGCCTGGCCAGCAGCAAGTTGATGAACTGGTATTGGGCGAAGATGGGTTATTTAATCACTTGGCCGAGGGTTCTATTTTTATTGATATGTCGACCACTTCGGCGGCGGCTATTCAGCGCCTTGGTGTGGAGGGTGCCAAGCGTGGTTTGCGCGTTATGGAGGCACCATTTGAGGGCCATATTGGCAATGCTCGTGAGGCCAGTCTGATTATGCACGCTGCTGGTGACGATGAGCTTGTCGGTGAAATGGAAGCGACCCTGCAACCTCTTGGTGAAGTGCGTAACGAAGGCGCTTTAGGCTGTGGTAATAATAGCCTGGCTGCTTGATATCTTGAGGGTTAATGGCGTTTGTTGCCTTGCAGCACTCATTCTCGCATGAAATATGGAACGCTGAAGCGGCTATAGTTTTTTCATTTTCGCTTCCATAGTATTTAAATCGAGTAAACGTTGGTCGATAACAGCTGTTAATTTGAAGTTCTGGTGTACCAGTTTTCTGGCGTAGCGCAATTGTTCTCTCGCTTTGCCAAAAACGCCGGTTAGTATGTAGTACTCCGCTCGGGCAATATGTACGCCGGGTATATCTCCCGCAAGACCACTGGTTTCTGCCAGTTCAAACCACACGTTCGGATCATTGGGCCGTTGTTGAGCAAGGGTTTCTAATACTTGCTCGGACTTCGCGTACTGGCGGTTTTGCAGTAAGGTTTCTGCGAGCTCGGTTTTAAGCGGGTAGCTATTGGGATAGTCCTCGTTGAGTTTACTGATAATGGTAAAGGCTCGGTCAAAATTTTCGCTGGCACGATCTAATTCAATAGCGCTGAACTGGTAAATAAACCGTTGTGGGGATTTGTCGAGCAATGTCTGGAGGTTTTTGCGGGCTTCCTGGTGTTTGCCGGCGGCAGACTGAGCTAATGCTAAACCATAAGTGGCGGCTTGCGTCGATAACGAATGTCCCTGTAGTTCATTATTAAAACGATTAATGGAACGCTGAGCATTGCCGTCGATGGCAATCAAGGCGCGAGCGCGAATTAAATGGTAGTCGAGATTGTCGGGGTAGTAGCGAGGGGGCAGTTGGCTGGTGCGACCACGGGCATCGGCGACACGTTTTTCTGACAGGGGGTGGGTCAGTAAGAATTCTGGCGGACGACGACCAATATAGCGCGTCGCAGCCAGCATGCGTTCAAACATGGCGGGCACGGCATTGGGGTCCATATCGGCGCGATAAAGCGTGTCGATACCCAGTCGGTCAGCTTCTTGCTCGTACTGTCGAGAAAAGCGTAGGCCGCTGTCGATTGCTGAAGCCTGGGACATTGTCATGGCTGCCATACCAGCATCGCCACCTACCGTTGCTGCGAGGATCAAGCCCACCAACATTCCGGCCATTGAGGTGTAGGAGCTGGCTTTTTGGTTGGCTAAGTTGCGTGCAAAGTGGCGCTGGCTGAGGTGAGCCAATTCGTGGGCCAGGACAGAGGCCAGCTGTGCTTCATTCTCTGCGTACAGAAACAGGCCGGTGTGAACCCCGACGACACCACCAGGTACAGCAAAGGCGTTCATGGTGGGATTGTTGATGAGGATAAGCTCGAGCCGCCGATCTACTAATTCGCTATGGCTGGCCAAACGGTAAACCAGATTTTCGATGTAGTCCTGGGTGAGGGGATCGTTGTGGGTGGCGACTCGGCTGCGAAACATCTTCAGCCAGGCGCGGCCCAGCTCATGTTCTTGCTGAAGGGAAACAATACCCGAGGTGGTATCGCCGAGCATCGGTAGTTTGATGTCATTAGCGTGGGTCTGTTGACTCGTCGTGAGAGGAAACAGAGCGAAGCTGACAAAGCAGATAAGGCCGAGGCAGTATTTTTGAAACGAAAATGGCACGATAGTCGAGCGTCCATGGCTGTGAGCTAAGTTCCCACGCTCTTTATTGAACGTAGTTGAGCAAAGCTGAACAAATTTTGTTTATTTGCAGTCTAACGTATCGCTAGTCAAAGCTTCGACTATTATTATGTGCCTCAGTTCAGTCACCTGTGACAGAGGCAGACTCAAGAATGAATAACGTAGTGCGCAATATCTAAAGGATAAAGTATGTGGAAAGTTGTTGATAACTGGATTAACCGCTATTTCGCTGATGAAGAGGCGGTGTTGCTGGTTCTACTGATAGCTTTCACTTTGCTGGTTATCGTCACCATGGGGCAAGTGTTGGCACCCTTTTTGGCGGCGCTGGTACTGGCTTTCTTGTTACAGGGGGTGGTGAGTCTACTAAAGCGCTGGCATTTCCCGCATTTAATGGCGGTAGTTTTGGTGTTCTGTGCCTTTATCAGTTTGTTTTTTGTCGTTGTGATTTTTCTTTTCCCTATTTTTATTGAACAAATGAGCCGCTTGTTAAAAGAATTGCCAGGCATGATTGTGCACTGGAAAGAAGTGGTCTTACTGTTGCCTGAGCGTTATCCCCATTTAATTTCTGAAGCCCGGCTGGCTGAATTTATTGCCTATGTACAAAAGGAGTCTGCTCAGTTTGCAGAGGCCGCAGTAGGGTTTTCCATGGGTATCTTCCCCGGCGTGATGATGGTATTGGTTTATTTAGTACTCGTGCCCCTGCTGGTATTTTTTATGCTTAAAGATCGCGATCAGCTGATGCAGGCTGCAGCTTCTTTATTGCCTGAACGTCGTCCGGTGATGAAATTGGTGTGGAGGGAGATGACAGTACAGATAGCCAACTATGTGCGCGGTAAGGCCATTGAAGTGACGCTGGTGGGAGTGGCTACATATGCCTGTTTTGTAATGTTGGGAGTGAATTATGCGGCTTTGTTGGCTTTAATGGTCGGCTTGTCGGTGGTGATTCCCTATATCGGTGCGGCAGTGGTAACGGTACCTGTTGTCTTGGTGGGTTTATTTCAGTGGGGCTGGGGTAGTGATTTCTTCTGGCTCTTTTTTGCTTATAGCGTGATCCAGTTTATTGATGGCAACGTGCTCGTGCCGCTGTTATTTTCAGAGGCGGTGAATCTCCATCCCATTTTCATTGTTCTCGCGGTACTGGTGTTCGGTGGTTTATGGGGCTTATGGGGCGTGTTTTTTGCCATCCCATTGGCGACACTGGTCAAAGCGCTTTATAACGCCTGGCCACGCAATGAATCACCAAAGCCGTTGTCTGATTAATTTGATGACTTACTATCCAGTTTTCTCCCTTTCGTGAATAGCTTATAGACTGACCTTGGACCTTATTTATGCCACCTCCTAGCACTGTGCAAGCCTTTTTTGTTGTCACCCTACTGTTCATTAGCGTTCTAGCTGAGGCTGGTGATGGGGTGGATACAAGGGGCTGGTGGCAAGCGGGCAGTGCTAGGGAGGGTGGCGAGGTGTCAGTGCTGCGCAGTCCGAATGATGAGCGCCAATACCGCTATTTTCAGCTCGACAACAAAATGAAAGTGCTACTGATTTCGGACTCCAAAGCGGAAAAGAGTGCGGCTTCACTCAACGTTCACGTAGGCAGTTTTCAAAACCCCGTCGAACGAGAAGGCCTGGCTCACTTTCTTGAGCATATGCTGTTTTTAGGGACCGAGAAATATCCTGAGGCCGGTGAATACCAGGCTTATATTAGCGAGCACGGTGGCCGGCACAACGCCTATACCAGTCTTGAGCAGACCAATTATTTCTTTGATGTTGACTCGGCTTATCTTGTCGACACTCTAGACCGCTTTGCGCAGTTTTTTGT
>JARGOV010000038.1:13963-18839 GCA_029212965.1 Porticoccaceae bacterium | reverse complement strand
GATGTGGCTGTGATCAAAAAATATGCGAGTTATCTGCGTCCCGATAACGCCCTAGTGAGCTGGGTGGCGCCAGAGCTGGCGCCCGGCGATAACGTGTCTCAATGGTATGGAGCGCCTTATAAAATAATAGCAAGCAAGATGTCGTCTGGACGTGAGAGTGCACTGTCAGCATCTTTGGTTGCCGAATTGAGCTTGCCGAAGGCAAATGTTTTTTTACCGACTCGCTTTCCCCTCAGTGGCAAGGGGGGGGCGCAGGTAAATCCCGTGCGGCTACCGCTAGAGGGTGCTGAAAATGCCGAACTCTGGCATTACAGCGATACGCAATTTGCCAGCCCACGGGCGAGTTATACCGCAAGGCTCGCTATTCCAGTCTTGTCGAGTTGCCGTTCGGAGGCAATGGTTGAGCTGTATATTGCCCTTGTTGAAGATCAACTTGATGCCGGTTTGTACGCTGCTCGTCTTGCTGGTCTCAATTATGGCTTGTCGCGCTGGAGTAATGGCATCGCTATTGCCATTGCCGGCTACGCTGATAAACAGTCGGTGTTATTGGGTCGTATTCTCGAGGTAATGGCCAAGCCCGATTGGGATGAGATGCGCTTTCAGCGAGTTCGAGAGCAATTGGTGCGCGAGGGTCGCAATAGCTTAAAACAATGGCCTATTCGTCAGGTTTTTGCCGAGCTTGATCCTCTTTTGCGCGGCAATTGTCGTGTTATTGATTTGGCTGAGCAGCTGGAAACGGTGGCCCTGGACGAAATGAAAAATTTCTCTGGTAGCCTCTTTAATAAAGGTCATGGGTTATTTTATGCCGGTGGGGTGTTGGGTGCTGAGACGGCCAGGGAGATGACCCTGCACACGCTCAATCGCTTGCAGCTGGGTAGTGAGGGTGATGTCGAACTTGAGTATGCGGTACTTAAATTAAAGTCTACCCAGGAGGCAGCGATACGGCAGATTCCTGTCGAGCACAATGACAGCAGTGCCGTGCTCTATATTCAAGGCGGCACTGACAACCTGCAGGAGCGCGCTCAGGTGGCAGTGCTTGACGCCATGATGTCGGCTCCGTTTTACAGCGATATGCGCACTGAGAAAAAGCTTGGCTATGTGGTCGGTAGCCGGTTAGCTCACCGCCAGCGAGTGCCAGGTTTGATGTTCTACATTCAATCGCCGGTGGCTAGTGCGCAACTGTTGCGCGCTGAAATAGATGGCTTCATTACCAGTTTTGGCAAGGTGATTGAGGATTTGAGTGAGGAAGAGTTGGAGCGTTATCGTCGTTCAGTCCTGGTCAATATTGAAGAGACGCCTAAAAGCCTGGCGGAGCTGAATGCGCGTTACCGGGAGTCATTACAATTGGGCTTTAATCATTTTGACTTCAGGCCGCAGTTAGCAGCTCAAGTACGGGCAGTAAGTAAAGCCGACTTGCTCGATGCTTATCAACGTTTGTTGGGGGCAAGCAATAGGGCTTTGTGGGTAACAACGCTTGACGATGGCGATAAAAAAAGCGTCGCCGTGGGTGTGGATCATCAAAGATTAAAGGCTGAGAGTGAAGGTTATTATCAATATCCTGAGTAAAATGTAGTTAATTTAATTTTCTATTCTTTTAATAAACAATAGCTTGTGTTTTATATTTTGTGGATTGTTGTTATTTTTCATCTTTATTGAGGTTGTTGTGTAATATTATTACAATAAAGTCTGCCGAGAATTCACACTAAATGCCACTGGAGTTGAAGTCTCTTTGATTAGTGGTATTGTGAATAAGCCATGCCTATAGACGATACTAGAGAAGCCCTACTATGAGTGAGACGGATCAGAACTTGGTAGAAATCAGGGAATGGGTTGATGAAGACCCCCTTGAAACAAAGGAATGGCTTGACGCTCTGGATGGGGTTATTAAAAACCAGGGTGAAGAGCGTGCAGTTTTCCTGCTTAAGCAGTTAATTGATCAAGCCTACGACTACGACTTGCCCCTGCCTCGGGCAATCACAACACCTTTTAGAAATACCTTATCGCCAAATCGTGAAAAGCGTATGCCCGGCGACTTGTTTATGGAACGGCGCATTCGCTCCCTTATTCGCTGGAATGCACTTGCCATGGTGATGCGGGCGAATAAAAACGATGAGGGGCTGGGTGGGCATATTGCTACCTTCTCGTCAGCAGCAACGCTTTATGAAATTGGCTTTAATTATTTTTTTCGCGCCAATACTGAACAACAATTGGGCGATTTAGTGTATTTTCAGGGTCACTCGGCGCCGGGCATTTATGCCCGTTCTTTTCTTGAAGGTCGTTTTGACGAGAGCCAGCTCGATAACTTTCGTCGTGAGATTGACGGGCAGGGTTTGTCGTCTTACCCCCACCCTTGGCTGATGCCAGATTATTGGCAGTTCCCCACGGTGTCGATGGGGCTGGGGCCGATACAGGCGATTTATCAGGCTCACGTGATGCGCTACCTTTCGGCGCGGGGCTTGGCACCGCGGGGCGATCGGCAGATCTGGGCCTTCCTCGGTGATGGTGAATGCGATGAGCCAGAGTCACTGGGCGCCATTTCTCTAGCGGGTCGTGAAAATCTCGAAAACCTCACTTTTGTGGTGAATTGTAATTTACAGCGTCTCGACGGCCCGGTGCGCGGTAATGGCAAAATTATTCAAGAACTCGAAGGTGTCTTCCGCGGTGCGGGCTGGCATGTGATTAAAGTTGTGTGGGGCCGGCACTGGGACTCTTTGTTTGAAAAAGACACGACTGGCCTGCTGCAAAAGCGTATGGATGAAGTTTGCGATGGCGACTTGCAGAACTACAAGTACAAAGGCGGTGCGTACACCCGAGAGCATTTTTTCGGTAAATACCCGGAGTTGTTAGAGTTGGTCGCCGATCTAAGCGATGACGAAATTATGTATCTCAATCGCGGCGGCCACGACCCGTATAAAGTCTATGCCGCCTACGCTGAGGCTGCCGAAAACAAAGGGCAGCCGACGGTAATTTTAGCAATGACCGTCAAGGGCTACGGCATGGGCGAGTCGGGTGAGGCGGCCAATGATACCCACTCTATTAAAAAGCTTGATATGCAAAGCTTGAAAAATTTTCGCGACCGCTACGGTCTGCCGATCAGTGATGAGGAGTTGGTCGACGTACCCTATTATCGCCCCCCCGAGGATAGTCCTGAACTGACCTACATGCGTAAACAGCGAGCTGAGCTTGGCGGCTATTTGCCAGCACGCAAGGCTGATTTCAATGCTTTGGAAGTACCGCCATTGAGCGATTTTGCCAAGCAACTAGAAAGTACTGGCAAGCGCTCAATTTCAACCACTATGGCCTTTGTCAGGATATTGTCGACCTTAGTGAAAGATAAAAAAATTGGTCAGCGCGTCGTACCTATTGTCCCCGATGAGGCGCGCACCTTTGGCATGGAGGGCATGTTCCGCCAGTTAGGCATTTACTCTTCTGCGGGTCAGCGGTACGAGCCTCACGACGCCGGTCAAATGCTGTATTACAAAGAAGACAAACAAGGCCAGATTATGGAGGAAGGCCTGACCGAAGCCGGTGCCATGTCAGCATGGATTGCCCATGCCACGGCGTACAGTAATTATGATTGCCCGGTCATTCCCTTCTATATTTTTTACTCAATGTTTGGTTTCCAGCGTATAGGTGATTTGGCCTGGGCAGCGGGTGATATCCAGGCCCGGGGCTTCTTGATTGGAGCCACAGCTGGGCGAACGACGCTCAATGGTGAAGGTCTGCAGCACCAGGATGGCCATAGTCACTTGATGGCCAATACCATCCCCAACTGTCGCAGTTACGACCCGACCTATAGCTACGAGTTGGCCGTTATCGTTCAGGATGGTTTGCGTCGCATGTTTGAGGCTAAGGAGAACTGTTTTTATTACATCACCACGATGAACGAAAACTACCTCCACCCAGAAATGCCCGCAGATGCCGAAGAGGGCATTATTCAGGGTATGTATTTACTTGAAGAGGTGAAAGCCAAAAAAGTGGCGAGAAAACCTGCCAAACAAGTGCAGTTGATGGGCTCGGGAACAATTTTAAACGAGGTCAGAGCGGCGGCTGAGCTACTCCGCGATGAATTTGGCATTAGCAGTGATGTCTGGAGTTTGCCCAGTATTAATCAGCTGACCCGTGAGGGGCAAAGCTGTCAGCGTTGGAATGTACTGAACCCCCTTGAAGAAGAGAGAGAGCCCTATATTAGTCAACAATTAGCTGGGCGCGATGGTCCTGTAGTGGTGGCAACAGACTACTTGAAAGCCTATAGCGAACAGTTGCGCGCCTTTATATCGACAGATTTCTTCACACTGGGTACCGACGGGTTTGGTCGCAGTGATACGCGGGCAAAACTGCGTAATTTCTTCGAGGTCGACCGGCGTTATATTACGGTAGCTGCTTTGTATGGCTTGTATAAGCAGGGCCAGTTAAAGGCAGAAGTGGTGAACTCGGCCATTGAAACTCTGGGTATCGATGCCAGTAAAATTGATCCGGTACTTTTATGATGTTGGCGACTAGGATGAGTCATTACAGCCAATAAAAAACAAAGAGGATGAAGCGTGGCTAGCGAAGTTATTGTTGTACCCGATCTAGGCGGTGCTGAAGAGGTTGAAGTAATTGAAGTGTCTGTGGCCGTTGGCGACAGCATTGAAGTTGAACAGACATTGGTCGTACTGGAATCGGATAAGGCGACGATGGAAATTCCCGCGACATTAGCGGGTAAAGTGTTAAAAGTGCTGGTCAAAGAAGGCGACAAAATCGAAGAGGAAGGTGTCCCTCTGGTGGAGTTAGAAGTTGCTGAAAACAGCGATGATACTACAGAGGGCAAAGCGCAAGAAGAAGAGTCGCAGTCCTCTGAATCTGCCGGTGAATCCTCTGAATCCTCTGAATC
>JARGOV010000038.1:0-13863 GCA_029212965.1 Porticoccaceae bacterium | reverse complement strand
TGAATCCTCTGAATCCTCTGAATCTGCCGATGAATCGAAAGCTTCCAGTTCCGATGCGTCTAGTTCCGATGTGACTGATAAAGCTCCCGCCGCCGATAAAGAACAGCCTGAAGAAGGCTCGGCCTCTCAGCAAAAGGCAAGTGCCCCTAGCGAAGCGCCAGCTAATTCTTCAGTGGCCAATGATGATGCAAGCACCGTCTATGCAGGCCCCTTGGTACGAAAGCTGGCTCGCGAGATGGGCGTTGATTTCGCCAATGTGAAAGGCACTGGCCCACGCGGCCGCATTCTTAAAGAAGATATTCAGGCCTATGTCAAAGGCACCATAGCACAGCAAACCTCCGGGTCAGCTCCAGCAATGGGTTCGGGTATTCCTTCAGTGCCCGATACAGATTTTAGCCAGTTTGGTGACTGCGAAGTGCTGGCGATGACGAAAATCGAAAAGCTCACCGCTAGCAATATGCACCGCAGTTGGCTAAATGTGCCCCATGTGACCCAGTTCGACGATGCTGATATCACAGACTTAGAAAGCTTTAGAAAATCACTTAAAGCAGAGGGTGAAACTCGTCAGGTCAAGTTGACCCCTGTCGCCTTCATCCTCAAGGCCTGTGCAGTGGCGCTGGCTCATAACCCCGTATTAAATCGCTCTATCCACAGTGACGGCGCAAACTACACACAAAAAAATTATCTACACATTGGCATGGCCGTAGACACCCCCCGAGGTTTAATGGTGCCAGTGATTCGTGATGTCGATAAAAAAGGCCTCTGGGAGCTGGCCGAAGACATTTCTCATCTGGCAGCAAAAGCTCGAGACGGAAAGCTCACTGTGAATGAAATGCAGGGCGGGTGCTTTACCGTTTCAAGCCTCGGCGCAATCGGTGGTCAGGGTTTTACACCCATCGTTAATACACCCCAAGTGGCGATACTCGGTGTTTCGAAAGCCCAGATTAAACCGCTGTGGGACGGTGATAAGTTTGTACCACGTAATATGTTGCCCTTGTCACTCTCCTACGACCACCGGGTAGTCAACGGCGGTGATGCTGGGCGTTATATGACAGAATTAGTTGCGCTATTAAGTGATGTTCGGGGTTTGCTGTTATAACGGCCCTGGGCCAAAAGGTCTTTGTTGCCGACCATTTCTCAGAGGTGCCATTCTTGTCCTTTTGTCACCTATTATTTTTCCGTTATTAGTTTTTTCTTCCAACTCTTTCAGTGCGAATTGTTTGACTAATACGGCAATAAAAATTAGGTGATAGAGAATATCCCAGTAAGAAAGCCCAAGAAACAAGGTACCGACACAATAAGCTATCAGAGAAAGCCTGAGCATATAGCAGTAATTATTCACCCATTCCATGCCCTTTACACCTTTAACTTTTTTTGGAAGGGAACTAAGACTGAATAGTGTGCCAATAATGAGGGAAGCCCACATACCAAATGCGATAAAGCCATGTTCTGAGAATATTTCTATGGGCGCGCTATGCCAGTCACGCATGGAAACATGACGCCAACCTTCAAACCCTGCACCGACAAAGGGGTGCTCTAAAGTGTGATTCCAGCCATCTTTCCACACTTCCAAGCGACCAGCGGCTGACTTGTCTTGCTGATAGGTTTGTATCGTTTCCATACGCCCAAACCATTCTTCTGGAAGGTAATCAATGGCAAGAAAACTTCCAATTAAGAATAAAGGAATAACAAGGTATTTACGTTTACTGTGCCAGATAAGAAGCATTGCTAGCACCCCCATAGTGAGGAAAGCCCCTCGTGACCAGGAAGACAGAGCACTTGCAAACATTAAAGGAATAGCCATAAAAATAGCGATTCGTATATTGTGAAACTTGGTTTCCCGTGACCACAATAATAGAAGGGGTAAGGCAATTAAGACAGCAATAGCAAAAGCGTTATTTTCATAAAACTGAGTGTCAGGTGGCCCGTAAACACGATGGGAAAAGCCTTTAAGCACAGCAAAAATACCACCCTTAACAGCGACAAGGCCGATAGAGCAGCCGATAGTAATAATCAGGTAAAAGAGTTTTTCTCGGGTGTTAATGAGTACTAAAGTAAAAAGAGTGGGTAAAAAAACCTTTGATACAAACCAAAACTTCTCCCACGCTAGGGCAGGAAAATAAGCCTGAGTTGAAGTGAAGGCAAAATAAAACCACAGACTAAAAAAAACGGGTATTCGCCAATCTTTTGGTAGTGGCTGACGATCTTTGCTGAGCAATGTAGAGAGAACAACGATCAGAAATAAAATTTGAAATGCAGGAAGCGAGCGAACGGCCCCCCAAGCAAATGCATGCGGATTTAAATAACTGAATATTGCTAATGATAAGACCCCTAGCCAGGGGCGGTATAAGGCACCACCAATACATCCGGTAAGGAATAAGAGAACAACAATGTCACGCATTTTGAGTGTTTACCTGGGACAACATAGATTACATAGCGCCTTGTGATCGCTTTTTGTATGAGCTTCAACGGATCAGTCAAGTTGACTCATCAGAGGGTCAGAGTATATCCATTCATCAAGTAGATTTTTATACTTGGAAAACGTTTTTGGATATTGAGCAGCGACATTTATCTGGCATTGTGGATCATTACTCATATCAAAAAGTTGATAATCTATGCCGTTTGTTGTGGGTTGGTAGATCAATTTCCATCGATCATCCCTTACAGACCGGTCTTTGGCTTGAATGATCAGTGGGTAATATTCTTGCTTCAATGCTAACGTGGCCAAATGCTTGTTGGGTATATCCATGATTTCCAATAAGTCTGGGTAGGTAAGGTGGTCTTCTCGCATTCCCGGCATTTTGCCCAACCAAACGCCTGTTTCGTGGTATGACTGACGCTCAGTTGCCAACTCAGGAGTAGTTAACCAGGGTTTAAACGACTCCCCGTCCACAGCTAATGGTGGTTCCAGGCCAATTAGATCCAACAAAGTTGGCGCAATATCAATACTACGGATGGTTTCGTCGAAGGCTATCCCCCCTTTTTTTCTCGGATCGAATAAAACGAGTGGTATACGATTGCTGGGATCGTCTCCTATTAATGTATTGCCTTGACCCCAGCAGCCGTTTTCAAAGAAATCGGCACCATGATCGCTGTAAATAATGACGATGGTGTTATCCGCAATACCGCACTGTGTAATATGGTCCAAAATCTTGTCGACTTCGTCGTCGAATTGCCGAACACAGCCATCGTAAAGGTTGAGGATTTGAGGGACATCAAAGTCTTCAGTGCTTAACCCCTGCTTTTCAATGATTTCTTCAGGTGAAGCCAGGCTGGTCATTAAAAAGCGGGACTCGCCTTCGTAGCCTGTTTCTGTAAACATCGCGTAATAAGGGTAATTTGAGCCAAACGGTACATGGGTCGCCGCTGAAAAATAGTTGATAAAGAAAGGCTTATCGTCAGCGGTATACTTCGATATTAAATTGCGACATTCGCTACCGGTTTGCTCTGATAAAGGCACACCAGCTAGATAGTAAATCTCAGGCAAAAAATATTGGCCAAATCGATTATGACTAAACAGACTCAAAAAGAGACGAATAAATGCAGAGCCCTGTTTAATTAAATACTTTAAATTCCATTGGTCGTCTGGCACCTGAGTGTCTTGAAATCCAAAATTGATTTTGCCAAGATCGGCAGCCGCCCAGTCGCCGATTGCCCCTGTGTTGTAACCCGCTTCAGACAGTATGTTAACCAGGCTAGGCATTGGAAGCGAAAGCTCTGAATTAGCCGGGTAATTGCTGCGAATTTTATGATTATGAGGCCAGCAGCCAGTTAATAAAGAGGTAAGGCTAGGTGCAGTGCGAGCCAGAGGAACATAACAATTATTAAAAGTAAAACTTCGTCTGGCGAGTTGGTCAATGCTGGGTGTGAGTTGGCGGTGGTATCCCGCTTTACCTAACCTATCGGCACGTAAGGTATCGGTGCCTATCATAACGATGTTGGGTCGTGCTGGCTTATCGCCCTGAGTTTTTTCTGTTGCCCCCCTGTTGCACTGAGTGGCAGGACTAGGATCAGTTCTTCGAAAAAAATAGTAAAACAGGACTATTATTATCAATACCAACGTGTCGATAGTGGCGATAAAACTAATATTTTCGGTGGAGCGGGGTAGAAGATGCAGCAGTAGAATAAGAGCAGTGATTAACGAATAAACGCTGTAGCGAATAAAGCGAAGGCGTTTGGGGTTTAATAAGCGCCAAAGCGGATCGAGACGAGAGAAACGAATTTGTGTTGATACTAAGATCAAGCTAGGCGTAAAAAGCAGGTGATGACAGAAAAGGTAAGATGTTACCAGTAACGTGAAAAAGGCCCCCGCCGCGAAGGAAACCGGCAGCGAAAGTGAAAAATTGAATAATAGTAAGAACGCGGCAAATAATAACGAGCCCAAAAAACTAATGACATAGATAATGACAATGCTCCAGAAGCACAGTCGAAGCATGGCAAAGGTCGCATATTTTTTATAATGTAACTCAATAGTCTCTTTAATGCGTGGCCCGGTGCGGGTGTAATGTTTTAAAGAAGAAAAAAGAAGGAAAGCAGTGGCTAACAAACTGATATAGAAGGAAGACTGCGCAACAGTACTGAGAGTAAAGAATAGATTCATAGAGCCAGTTTATTTTTCAACACTTTCAACGCCCATCCATGCCACCTGATTTTTACGAAATGAGGGTTGCAGCAAGCGATCGATCCGCCCCCTTGCGTAGCCGAACATGCCCACTAAGCGTACATACTCCATAATCAGTAATATCCGATAAGCACTGCACGAGGTATCGCTTGACTTCGAAGAACGATGGGCTTGTGGCCACAAGTTATGTCGAATATGAACATAAATGGGATAAATAGAAAGAAGGCATAGCCAGGGGTATATCACGCTTGCCAAAATAGGGACCAGCATCATAGTGTGGTATTTAATATTCATTTTATAACCTTGGCTAGCAAAACCAATACGCCCATTACCTCGGGCATAGTTGAAGAACTGCTTTCCAACTGCACGCCAGCTGGAGCGGGGTCTCCACTTAACCAAGGCATTTTCAGCAAAAGTGAAAACCCCTCCAATCTGGCGTAAGCGTATATTAAAAAGCGTATCTTCAGCTGCATATAGCCATTCAGGGTAACCCTTTGCCTTTTCCCATATTGCTTTGGTAAATGCCACAGAACGACTCGATGGATAGTAGTTGGCTTCTTCTGAGCGAGTGCGGTCGGGGGCATTAGTAGCAAGCACTACAGCCTCCTCAAAGTTAGACTGACAATCAAAGCTATAGTTACCTGCCACTACATCGGGTGCTGAGGCAGTGAAGAAGGGTTGGGTAATTCGCTCAAGCCAATGCTTATCAATAACACAACCAGCATCTGTAGAGGCAATAATCTCACTAGTAGCCGCTGCTATTGCAATGTTACGGCCCTGGGCGATATTACAGTTTTGAGTGATCAGCGTTATTTGCGCGCCGCTTGCATAAGCTTGAAGCCGCTCGTTGGTGCCATCGCTACTTTCGCCATCGACGATAATAATCTCGTCGGGGGGCCTGCTTTGTTGTAATAACGATTCAACAAAAGGGCCAATGTTCTCTGCTTCGTTCCTAACAGTCGCAATAACGGCACATGAAACCTTCGGACTTCTAATTTCATTTCTTTCAAGTGCTTCAGGGCCCATCATTTAATGCCCGCTAAGTTCTGATTTTTTCCGTAACAAAAACTTTGATCTTGGGTTGTGCTCAAGTCCGCGATTGATCACATCAAGCGCCGATTTTTTATCATTCAAACTAAGGTAGTATGTCATTTGCTCGCGATAGGTCGGTGTGTACTTTGGGTAAACAGCGAGGGACTTTTCAAAATAGATAAATGCCTGCGCTATTTGCTTCTGCATAATATAAGCACGTGCCTTTAGTAAATACATTTCAGCATAGAATTTATGACTTTTATTGCCACTATGGCTTTCCATATATTCTATATTATCAATAACTCGGCCTAGCCAGTATCTTTTAGGCTCCTTGGCGGGAAGAGTACCGTCTGCATGTTGAAAAGAATGCATGGCGGCGCAGTAGTGGTGAGAATCTCCGTAAATTCCTCTCAAGCTCCTCCCGAAGCGTTTGTGCATATTAGGGGTAGCGTAACCGTCTTGTAGTTTGGCACGGCAGTATTTTGGTAAAGTTCTAAAATCTTTTTCAACTTTGGGATACTCTCCTGCAACAGTGCTGGTTACGTTAAAAAGAAACGTAAGACATACTATAAGTGCAGCTAGGTGTGGAATATTGGTTTTCATCATCGCTCCTTAATATTGTCCCTCATTTCAATTGCTAGTGGTGTGGTTGTCATTATGTTACAGGTCGAAATCATAGCCTAAACGTTGCATGTGCTCAGCGCAAATATCAGAAAATATCGCGCGTTGATTTTTATCCCATAGTGCAGTTGGGTTATCTCTCTTTGATAACAAGGCCTGATTGTCGGTCGTGTGCACATCGTTTTTATCCAGAGGGTGAATCACATTGGTTTTTGTGAAATTTGCACTCTTGTCATTATTGGGAAGCGCTAAAAACGTATAGATGTCTGAAAAAACGCGATCTGGATTTTGACTAAGAAGTTCGTGCTTTACAGTTAGGGCATTCGATTTGGTTTGTAAATACTCGTATTTTTCAGCCGACCGAGCCCATGTTTTACAATGGCTAGTAAAGTCATTGTCTTTAAAGCCGTGAAATTTGGTCATGCTATGGACAACTTCTAGGCCATTCCTGACGATATAAAGATACTTTGCACCGGGGTAAACGGCATCGAGGCCCTCGCTGACAAATGCCGTTGGGAAGGTCTTTGCCCCCCAATAACAAATAGCAGTGTTTGAAAATAGTCGGTGGTTTATCCTATGTCTTACTGTATTTTTTAGCGCATAGTGTTCACCGCCGGATGCCTCGAAACCCAGTCGTTGCAGTTTGCTCATTATGGCCGGGTAAGTGAGGCGAATAGCATTGCGATAATAGTTTTGTTCCTGCCCATTAAACAGCGTGGCATCACCACCAATTGATGTGAGGAATGGGCTCTCACCGGGAAAAGCCACAATAGCAGGGTGCTGCCCAAGTGCTTGCAATAGTACGCTGGTGCCAGAACGACCAGCGCCAACAACAAATATTGGTTGCCCAATGCATGATTGTGATAAAAATTTTCCAAAATTAGTAAGCATAAATTAACTTGTCCGATCACTTAAAACTACCGTTGCGTTTCGCTTTTTCTATTTTAAAAATTAAAAAGAGTCGTCAGTATTCGCTTGGCAGTAAAAGTGATCTTTATTGTAGATTTGTGAATCGATGTCGTCAGGCTTGTGAATCAGCAATGTGATTGTCATACAGTGTTTCGGCGTTTTTAGTTGTTAATAACTAAACAATTAAAGCTTTGTCATACGTAATGGCGAGTCCTACAAAAAGGTTAACTTAATATGTAAACAGATTTTTAGTTGTCGCTTATTTAATGTTAATAGAATCTCTTTTTTTAAAGCAGCCGACGATCATTCCTGCGGTGTAAGTGACATTCATTCCTTGACGCAACGATTCCTGGTTTTTCTGAAACAACATTTTTAAAAATAACAACGATTGTTTTGTGAGTGTCGTAAACATGAAATAAGGAATGCCGAAGCAGCGGTTGTAGACGCCTTCAAATTCATATAATGCCGTACGTCGGCCTGAGAGATAGTGTAATTTTAGAAAATACCGTCGAGTAAGCCGCCACGACTCTACAAAGTGTTCGACGACCATATCAGGGCGGTAACGAATTTTAAGCTTTCTAGCGAGAATATCCTCAAACATCTTTAGGTCTGATCCTCCGCCGACTGCTTTGCCAATACGATTATATCGAACGTCAAACCGCAGCTTTTCATCATTCCTAAATATGTCCATGCGATAAGCAACGTTGGCGGTCCAAACTGGTGTTTCATCGGTTGTTATCCAGAAAGGTTCAGGGCCATGATCAGTCTCTGCTAGAAACCCGAGCAGGCTATTTGAGAGCCAATGAGGTCTCTGATTACTTTCGAAGAGATTCGTCACTCTTCCTCCAACACAGTCGGCACCTTCGCGATCTAGCGAGTCTACTACTGCGGCCAAAAGCCCAGGTCTTGGAAGCTCGTCGTCATCCATGAAAAAAAGATAATCGGCGTCATTGGCTTCTTTAAGTGCCCGGTTTCTGGCATAGGGAATACCTTGTTGAGTTTCGTTTACATGACGAAGCTTGGGGCCAGGCAAAAGAGTCAGTTTATTAAGTACATCTTCCGTCTGGTCGGTACTGTTATTATTGACGACTAAAATTTCAAAATATATTGGACATTCTTGGCTTCTCAGCTTGTTAATAAGCTGAGGCAAACGATCTGCTCGATTGTAAGTGCAAAAAGCAGCAATGAGTTTTTTAGTCATGGGTGTTTTCAAAAATCTTAATAATTATCTTGTGTAATTGTATCGGCAGCAGTGATGGTAGCATATATTTCCATTCGCTCATGGTGCCGTAGCCATGTGACATTATGAATCTGAACAGGCGTCGTGCGTTGTTCAGCTCGCGATTCCAATAGCATTCAAAACCACGGTTTACTAGTGGTTCAAACATAAACTTCCTTACCTTTGTTCTGCCTAATGATGTGGCAAAACTGGGTTGTTGGGCCAGGAATAACTTTTGAACGTGGTAGTGATTAATAGCAGCTCTTGCACGGTCGTTTGTTGCCTGATTGGGGCTATGAAAGTGATAGTAGGCCAACACCTCTGGTACATAAGTCAATGAATTGTGCATAGCTATGTTCAACCAGAGAAGGTAATCCTCTGCAGTTTGAAGGGCTTCATTAAACATGCCAGCCTCAATAATTGCTGTTCTATAGGTTAAGCATGCATGTATAGGCCACCGGCAGCTTTCAAACAGCAGAGCCATTTTGTCAGGTGTTTCATAATCTGGAGGTATATAGGGTTCACCTTGTCCACCTGGCAGGCCTATATTTTGCCAACCGCAGTACACCAGTTTAGCTGCACTTGCGCTTAGCGCTTGATACAATTTTTCAAGGCATTCTCGGTCCCACGTGTCGTCTGCATCTAAGAAAGCGATGAGCTCACCCCTAGCCAGTTTCAAACCTGCGTTTCGGGCTGCACAAACGCCTCGATTAGTTTGCGCGTGCGCTATGATTCGAGGGTCGTGATAAGCACTAACAACATCTCGACTGTGGTCGGTTGAACCGTCATCGACAATTACCAGCTCCCAGTTGGCAAAGCTTTGTGCCAATACCGAGTCGATACTTCGCCCGATGGTAGCGCTACTGTTGAAGCAAGGCATAATCACAGATATAACGGGTGAGCTAGAGGTACTCATGGCAATAAGGTCTCAGCTAAATCTGTTCAGTAGACGTTTGCAAAGATAGCCAGCAGTCTTGCCATAGCCGGCCACATTATCGCCAAACACCAATTTTCTTGCAAAGGTCGATAATGAGTCATGCGAATATATTGAAACCCGCCTTATCTGTAAGGCATCGTTATCAACGCAACCAAAGCCTGAGTGGGTTGTACAGGCCTGCTTATAACCGGCGCTTTCTGCGCCATTGCGAATAGCCTGACTGTATAGCCCATAGGGGTAGGCGCACGAGGTTACGGGCTGGTTTACTATGTTTTCTAAAATACGCTTCGAGCTTGCAAGCTCTGCGACATACTCATCATAAGATAAGTGAGTTAGCTTGGCATGTGACGAGGTGTGCGAGCCTATTTCAATACCTGCCTTTGCCATGTTTTGAATTTGCTCGGTATTAAGCATAGTACGTTGTGCATGCTTATTGTCTTCCCAAACAGATTGCTTGCCGATAGTATTTGTGACGATAAACCACGTAGCAACAAAGCCGAATTCTTTAAGCGTTTGAAAAGCAGCGTAGTTATTTGCATACCCATCATCGAAACTAATAAATGCTGTTTTAGCAGGCGCGGGGTGCATTATTTGTGAGACAGGGCGGGTTTCCCATCCGTTGGTTTTTAATAATTTTAGCTGCTGTTTGAATTGCGTTAGAGGGATATCCCACTGACTTAATGAAATATCTTCTGGCGTGGCGTGATACATAAGACAGACAGGCGCTGGTGGCCCTGCCAAGAATAGTCGTTGGCTAATTGGGTCAAGCACCTTGCTTACTCATTTTAGTGTGGCCAGCCGATAAGCCTGTGCGTGAACAGTGGCCATATCCTGCCATGTGTAGTCGCTTATTTTGTCGTATGCCTGCTTGCCCATACAGCTCAGGTCGGCTTCTAATGCCAGTGCAAGGGCTTCGTGCAGACTTTCATTCTCATCGGGTTCAAAGAAAAACCCCATACTTTCGTCAATATACTCAGGAATAGACGCGGTATTGGGCACTAATACCGGCTTACCAAAACTTGCGGCCAGTAACACTGAACCACTGGTGTGAGTTTGCCGAAAAGGAAACACCACTAAATCGGCTGCATTTAAATAGAGTTGAATATCATCGTCGGGCACATAGACAAGATTTAAATGAATGCGAGCATCGCCAGCCGCCAATTGTTTTAAATCCTGCGCGATTGCCTCATTCAAGGGAGTACCCGCAATAAGCAGACGTAAATTATCGCCTTCAAGCCCGCGAAACGCCTGGATCAAATCTTCAACGCCCTTATACGGTTTGATGTAGCCAAGGAAGAGAAATACCTTGGTGTCAAGATCAACCCCCAGTTTTTTTCGGGCCTCAGTCTGAGAACTGTCATTATCATAAACGTCAATGTAATTAGGGTGTTTAACCTTAAATATAGGGCGGGGAAAGTTAAATGTCTCTCGTATCTCATTTTCCGAATACTGGCTATGGACAATAAGCGTTTTCGATATTTTCATCAAAAATTTTACAAAGAAAGTATCAAGGCGCGGATGCCGGGTTTCGTAAAATTTAAGCTCATGCACCGTCCACACAATATTGTTCTTCAGTAGCCTAAACATTAATAAGGTGAAAATAGCTAAAGGATAGCGAAGGTAATTCTTAAAATAGAGGTCGTGAGGCCAATGCAGATGGACGATATCAAGGCCGTCACGCTTAAACAGTATTTTGAGTAAATTTAGGGGAGGGTTCCCGATAATTCGAAAGCCCTGCTGGCGTAATTGGTCGCGTAATAACACCTGATAAGGGTTTTGTGGCCACCATGGCACAAAACCCACGCACAGCTCTTTTGAAGCAGGGTTTATAGTGTCGTTCTTGCCCAATGCTCGTACATGTTCAGGGCAATCGCCAAAGCGATGAAAAAGGTAATCTCTTAAACCCATCGCCTTTGCAGCCTGTACAGGGTCGGCATTATGCCGAGATAGTTTTTTTCTCGCGTTTGCGAAATTCCAGCGCAGTTGGCGGGGCGAATAGGGCTTATTGTGATCCCAGCCGCCAATGCGCAGTGTCATTTGACGTAAAAGCCGAAAAAAGACCCAAAAGCTTAAGTGCCGCCTGGCCCAGCGCAACTTATTGCGGGTGTAGAAGTAATGCTGCAATGGACTATTGTTGCCACCAAAAGACGCCGACACCTTATGGTAGATACGTGATTGCGGTACGTAATAAGAGGCATAACCAGCTTCTCTAGCCCGGTAACACCAGTCAGTTTCTTCATAAGTCAGAAAGTACTGTGGATCCATCAGGCCTATTTCGTTGATTATTTTTGTCGGTATTAACAACGCGCACCCACAGACATAATCTATTTCACGGGCTTGATCGTAAGCGCCCGAATCGCGTTGGTTTATGCCTGTATGTTCAAACTCAAGGGCTTCTGCATTCCATTTGCTGCCTGCCCACCACAGGGTATCGGGCTGGTCAAAATAGTTGATTTTAGGCCCGAATAAACCTTTATTACCCTTGCTGGCAGCATAGCTTATAAGTTGGTCAAGAAAATCAGTCTCCACCACGGTGTCATTATTGAGTAGAAGGATAAAGTCCGGGTGTTGTTTTAGCGCATACCGTATTCCGACATTATTGCCTTCAGCAAAACCGAGATTGGCGCCAGTTTCTAGGAGCGTAATGTCTGGAAACTCTTGCTTTATAGCGTTCACAGAATCGTCAGAGGAGCCATTATCGACAACAACGACATCGTAATTGGTGTAGTTAATATCTTGAACAGATTTCAGGCACGCCAAGGTGTCATCCTTGCCGTTCCAGTTGAGCAGAATAAGCGACACTTTGGCGCTATTTGCAGGAAGGTTAGCAGTAATAGGTTGGGCTTGAGGCGTCACTGGCGAAACCTCCAGCGAATATGTTTATCAATAAATAAACTTAACTTGCTTTGGTCCGATTGGGTTCTCCAGCCAGCGCGTGTTTGAAAATAAGGGCTGTTACCCCTAGTGTTTTGCTCGCCCATTAAGGTCGGCGTGATTCCTTGCTTCCAACAGGCATACGTTAGGCTTAACTGGTCTCTTTTACTGTGGGTTCGTATCTGTTCCCACCATAAATCCATTAAGTAATTAATCTCAGGGTCATTGTGCTTTCTAATGAGCACATTCGTTTCAAGCAAACCGTTGTCAGCTGGGAAACCCTCATTCTTATATTGAGTGGTTTGTGCTGTAATTATTTGTGGATTGTCTTTGTTTTCTACAATGCAAGTTTCGGCTTCTGAATAGAGACAGTTGCGAATGTAGTGCTTAAATCCAGCAAATTGAAAGTCGCCTAATGACTCAATCAGTTTGAAAATATCTCCTGTTATATTAACGTTGCCGTCTATCCATACACTGTAATCAAAAGCGTTGTTGTTGAGAAAAATATGCGGCTGTGTTTTGAGCTGTCTAGCCTTTCTTGTCGTATCAAGTGAGCTTTTTGGTGTTTTACATATTTTCCATACGGTGTTGTTGGTCAATTTCGACCAAAAAGGCTCATCTGAAAAACAAATATAAGTGAGGTCTGAGTCTATGTAGTCAGGGTCCCTTAGTATTTCATACCCACCAGTAATGGCTGTATAAATAACAACCCTTGGTTTTGGAACGGTTTCAGCGGGCATTTTTATTACCCCAATCTTTATAGGCTTTCGCTACGTCGGTAATTACGTTATCCCAGTCATAATTGGTGCAAAGTGTTTTTGCGCTACTGTTTCTTGTTAATTCGTCCACTTCAAGAAAGCTTGTTATGGCATCTGCTAATGCAATGGGATCACCTTGCTTAAAGAGCCTCCCAGCATTTGGCGTGCCGCCTATTATTTCACGAAAATAAGGTAAATCAGATGCAACGATGCCACGTGAAAATGAAAGCGCGGCCAATAAAGCGCCACTACCGCTAATTTTCTTGTAGGGCAGTAGTATCAAGTCACTGGCTGCACAATAATCGGAAAAATTTTGGTCTGATATAAACTTCGGTATCAATATGGAATTCGGTAATATTTTCATTGCTGATGTTAGTTTATTTAAATCAAACGTATCGTGTGGTGATCCGGCAATGAGAAGCTGGCATTGACCATCAAGTAACTTTATAGCTTCGCAGGCAGTGTCTAAACCTTTGTAGTCGCGCAGCATGCCCAGACAGCTAACAATAGGAAGGTCTTTTTTTAGGCCCAACTCGCTGATAATCAAGTCTCTATCCCTCGGTGTTGGATATGCGCCTTTGTAATTGCCGTGTGGCATTATTAGTTTTGTGTTCTCCGAATGGTAGAGTTTTGAAAACTCTATTTTTGAAATATGGCTATGAAATATCACCAAGTTGGTCATTTTTGACATAATGGTATAACCAATCATGTCCATAAAATCATCGCCTTCATGGCTTTTTGTATTATGAAAAGTCCAGGCTATTAGGATTTTATATTTTTTTGCTAGCCTAAGAAAAAGGTATAAATTAATAAGGCCCTTGCATTTGTTGATGCTACCTTTTGGCCGTTTATAGTTCGTTTCGTCTGTTCTTCCAAGTGTAGATTTAGTAAG
>JARGOV010000037.1:3670-25478 GCA_029212965.1 Porticoccaceae bacterium | reverse complement strand
GCGATATTCAATTCTTTACACACGGGCAACACTTCAGCCTCGGGGTCACGGGTCCACAGGGAATATTCACTCTGTAAAGCGGCAATGGGATGCACCTTACAGGCGCGACGTATTAAGGCCGTGTCGGCGGAGGCTTCTGACAAGCCCAAAAAGTGCACTTTGCCAGCGCGAACTAGCTCCCCCATCGCACCCACGGTCTCCTCTATCGGCACATTGGGGTCAACGCGATGTTGATAATAGAGGTCAATGCAATCAATGCCGAGGCGTTTTAAACTCGCATCACAGGCTGATTTCACATATTCGGGTCGACCATCAATTTTCATTTCCAGACCGCCCTCAGGTTTTAAATGAGCACCGGCGATACCAAATTTTGTAGCGATAAAAGCCTGGTCACGGCGATCGGCAATGGCCCGACCAATCAATGTTTCGTTATGGCCTTTTCCATAAACATCTGAGGTATCGAGAAAGTTTAGCCCCTCGGCCAGAGCATGATGCAGAGTAGCGATAGATTCAGTTTCATCAGCCGGGCCGTAAAAATCTGACATACCCATACAGCCGAGGCCAATAGCCGATACCTGTACACCGCTACTACCTAATGTTCTGTATTTCATAAATCACTCCTTGTGTTTATTGTTAACCAACATTGATCAATAATTATTTTACACACATGCACAGTGAATTCTGGGGGCACACTCTCACCACCCAGATTGCAGCATTACATTACAAATCGATAGCGGTTTGCTGATCGGCCTTTTTCAAAGCTTGACATTGATCGGCCCAGTCGTACCCAGCAAGAATTCGCGCAAAGCGATTTTCTACCCAACTGCGTAAACTGGGGTCAGTGAAAATATAGGGCTGGTCGTCGATAATCGCCTCCAGAACCTGCTCACCCACCACGTCAGGATTGAGGCCCTTTTTCAACATCGCCACCATTTGCTCCGATTTTTTATCGGTAGAACCGCCGTACTCATCGCCACGATTACGGGCAGACGTGCCCAAGTTGGTATTCACCACACCAGGGCAAAGTACTGACACACCGATATTGTCATCCGTGTGCTCGGCCATTGCCGTCTCAGACATGGCAACCACGGCGTACTTCGAAGCGTTGTAGGCACTGAGCTCTTTCCAACTAAACATACCCGCCATTGACGCGGTGTTGACGACGTGACCGCCCTCACCATGTTCTTTGATCAATGGCATAAAGGCCTGCAAACCCCAAACCACACCCCACATATTGACGTCGATAGTCCAGCGCCAGTTTTTCTCGCTCGTGTCTTCAGCGCTACCACTGGCACCAACACCCGCGTTATTGATGCAAACGTGGACTTTACCAAAGGTATCCACTGTCGCTTGCGCTGCGGCAAACACTGAGTCTCGATCCGTCACATCGACAACAACACCTGCAACATCTCGCCCTTGCCCCTTTAACTCAGCGACCGCTGTATCGAGTGGTTCTTTTTGTATATCACCAAGCATGACTTTCATACCGGCGGCTGAAAATGCCCGCGCCATACCTAAACCCATACCGCTGGCGGCACCGGTGATAAAGGCAACTTTACCTTGAACGTCTTTCATGGTTTTCCCCTGTATTTATAATTTTATGGCAACGCTATAACCCCGTTAAAAAGGACTATAAACACGACCGTTTACAATTGGTTGTACACTGAATATAGCGTATTGAGAAGCCTTATGGGTAGCGGAAGGGATAGTTAAAGCTCCCCTGCGATAAAGCCACCCAATCGCGCCAAAGTGATGCGGGCTGGTTGATCCATTGTGTAAGTGACAGCGTCTTACCCTTTTATAAATGCAGACGAGCCTCGTTTTCATTCACCACAAATGATCTAAGACAATAAAATCATAATAAAACGATAATTTGTAATAAGAATCGTTTGCATTTAGATTCTGTTCGAGCGACACTAGAACCCTCTAATAATTTGACACAAACAACTGGTTAACGAACGGTCTAAAGACTTGGGTAAAGACCGATTGAGGGAGTATTACAATGAGTATTTTACAATTAGCACAACGCTTCGGTTTTACCTTAAGCGAAAAAGCGGCGGATAAAGCCTGTGCTTATGAGGACAATGCCACTCTCGCCGATCTAAAACTCGGCCAGCCCGCTCAAGTTATGGGCTTTCAAAATGCCGAACATCCCTCCGCCCAGCGTCTCATGCAACTGGGGATGATCAAAGGTGAGAATATTGAATTACTGCGCTCAGCACCCGGTGGCGACCCCATGGAATACCGAGTCATGGGTTACAACTTGTCACTGCGCCGCGCCGAAGCCGCGGAAATTCTCGTTGCCAACCAGCCAGGTTAATGCCTTCTTACACCAATGACCGCCACCAAACCCAGTGAACTGATAGCCTCCGACAAAAACCAAAAGACGCAAGCCACAATTGCCGTTGTCGGTAATCCCAATACCGGCAAGAGCACACTCTTTAATTTACTGACCGGGATGCGACAAAAAGTCGCCAATTATCCCGGCGTGACTGTCGAAAAGCGTGTTGGTGAATTACAGATTGGCGAGCACAATTTTCAGCTTATCGACCTGCCCGGCACCTACTCACTGGCCGCCCATTCCCCCGATGAACGCGCCGCCATTGACGTACTATTGGGGCACATTGCCGACATACCTCCGCCCGATGCCGTGCTGGTGGTCATTGATGCCACTAATATCAAACGTAACCTGTTTGTCGCCACTGAAGTACTCGAACTCGGCATTCCCGTGGTTATCGCCCTCAACATGGTCGATATTGCCGAATCACAACATATCAGCATCGACGTGAATGCCCTTGCCGCCCGTCTGAACACCCCTGTTATACCGACTATAGCCGCAGCAAAGCGACACGAAAGTCTCGAACCATTAAAAGCAGCACTGGCCAAAGCCGTTAATGAAAACGTCAAAAAGCCCTGGGCTTTACTCGAAGATGTACAGCAGGCGGCTGAAGAACTCGCCACCACTATCAATGCTGAACACACGCCACAGGAATCGAGCATTAAAGAAGAAGCCGTAGCTGCCTACGAAGTACTACGCGCTCTGGTTGACAAAGGCGGCGAAGCGGAAAAGCGTCTAGTTGAACTTTTCGGTGACGACTTACAGCAACGATTACAAGCCCAACGCGATCTACTCACCGTTGGGCAAACCCTCGCCGAGCGAGATGCCAATGAACGCTACGCTCACATCAGTAAAATCCTTGATGGTGTCGTGCGCGCCCCTAACGACGGCCAGCAAATCAGTTTCGCCGAGCGCGTTGACCAGATCGTCAGCCATCCCATCATCGGCAGCCTGCTTTTCGTTCTGGTGATGGGCACCGTATTTCAGGCGGTTTTTTCCTGGGCAACACCGATAATGGATCTTATCGATGGAACCGCTGGCTGGGTCACCGAGTGGCTTTACGCCACCCTACCCGAGGGCGCAATTGCCAGTTTGTTAGCCGACGGGGTCGTTGCAGGTGTTGGCAGTGTGGTTATTTTCCTGCCACAAATCCTCATTTTATTTGCCTTTATTATTGTTCTCGAAGACTCTGGTTATATGGCCCGCGCCGCGTTCTTAATGGATCGCTCAATGCGCTGGTGCGGTCTCTCGGGCCACTCTTTCGTACCCATGCTTTCCAGTTTTGCCTGCGCCGTACCAGCGATTATGGGTACTCGTGTTATCCCCGACACCCGCGACCGTATCGCCACCATTTTGGCGGCTCCTTTTATGACCTGCTCGGCACGACTGCCAGTTTACGCCTTGTTGATCGCCGCATTTGTTCCCCAACAAAATTACTTTTACGGGCTTATTAACTTGCAAGGACTCGTCTTACTGGGGCTCTATTTATTGGGTATCGCCGGCGGCGTACTCACCGCGTTTTTACTCAAACGCACTATTTTACGTGGCGCGACCCCTACTTTTTTAATGGAGCTCCCGCCCTACCGCACACCCAACATCAAGTCGGTGTTGATGCGCCTGGTTGAGCGGGCCAAGGCCTTTTTAGTGCGCGCGGGCACAGTGATTTTCTTCGTTTCGGTGGTCATTTGGAGCCTGGCTTACTTCCCTCGCTCAGACATTCTCGTCGCCGATTTTGAGCGCCAGAAACGCGCTGTTGAAAGCAGCATGCAAATTGAGGCCGAGCGCGAACAAGCTATTGCGGTGCTAGAAAACGAACTGGCGGCCGCACAAATGGAACAAAGCCTGCTCGGGCGCATGGGCAAAACCATTGCCCCGGTCTTCAAGCCTCTCGGTTGGGACTGGAAACTCTCCGCCGCTGTGCTCGCCTCTTTCCCAGCCCGCGAAGTGGTTATCGCCGTGCTCGGCACCACCTATGCGGTTGGCAGCGATGTCGATGAAGACGATGAGGGGCTTAGAGATCGCGTGCGTAACGCCACCTGGCCCGATGGCCGCAAAGTATTCACCCCCGGCACCGCTCTCGGCCTGATGGTGTTTTATGCCCTTTGTCTGCAGTGCGCCGCCACAGTGGTGGTTATCTACCGCGAAACTAACTCCTGGCGCTGGCCCGCTTTTGCCTGGACCTATATGACCACGCTGGGCTATCTCGGCGCCCTCGCCTGTGCGCAGCTGGGTTGAGGTAAAAAGATGAACAGCCAACAGCAGGAATGGCTCGCTCTTACCGCGGTCTTTCTGGTTGCGGGCATTTCTGTCTATCGTTGGTTACGCAAACGACGTCAGGGTGGCTCCGGGTGTTCCCACTGCGCGCAAAGCTGCGACAGCTCGGATAAAAACGGCGATTAAACAGCTCGCATCTACGCTCATCCTTTTAAGCCGCTTCCTTTAACTATCTACGTGTCGTCCTCCAACGCGCTCCTTACCTCAGCTAATACGACGCTTGTACTTGCCTTAAAAACCGTGGACTATCGAGTCGCCAACGCCCAGCCGTAGGCCAATAGTTTTTGCGACATCAACCAATCGACCTGGAAGACTATGAGTACATTCATTGAGCGCGCCGAGTGCGACAGCTTCCCCCGTTATTTAAAACAGCTCGGCACTGAGTTGGAGCGCTTCCTGTGCTTTGAGCACGGCGATGCCATGGACAAGCCCGAGCGCTGGCAAAAGGCCCTGCGCGGTCCTCTACCTGAACAAGGCGTGGGCATTGGCCCGGTGATGGACGAGATCAAACGCTACCTAATACCCAATGGTTCGAAAATCTCACACCCGGGCTTCAGTTCTTTTATCACCACTGGCCCCACCACCCTCGGCGCCCTGACCAGTTTTACCGCCAGCATTGCCGCACCGCAAAGGCTGGGCCTGACCGCCTTTCAATTTCTAGAGGAACAATCCCTTGAATGGCTGGGAGAAATGCTCTCCCTACCTCCATACATGAAAGGTATTTACAGCAGCGGCGGCTCGGTAGCGAACCTGGTGGCACTGGGCGCGGCGCGGCAGTGGGCCTTTGAGCACATCGGCATAGACCCCGCTCGTGACGGCGTGCTAAAGCCCTGCCGCATTTACGCCACCGCGTCGAGCCACCACACAATTCACCGCTCCGCAGCCGTGCTGGGTCTGGGACGCAATGCCGTCGTCGCTATCAAAGAAGATTGTGAGGGGCGAATGTGTGCCACCGACTTGCAGCGCCAACTGACTACTGATGCCAGTGGCCCGTATCTGCCCATCGCCGTGGTAGCCACTGCGGGCACCACCAGCGCAGGCGCCATCGACCCCCTGCGCCAACTTGCAAACATCGCCCGCGCCCACAAGGTTTGGTTTCATGTCGATGGCGCCTATGGTCTGCCCGGCATTCTCGACCCCCGTGTCACAGCGTTGTATGACGGCCTTGAACTGGCCGACTCGGTGGTCGTCGACCCCCACAAATGGCTGGGGGCACCTATCGGCATTGGCACAACCTTTGTACGCGACCGGGATATTCTTCAGCGGGCCTTCACCCAGGGCCCAGCAGACTATCTGGAAGGCACCATTAGCGAAACAACTGCGCAAAGCTCCCTCGACGGGCTGGGCATTCCCTATGCGGATTTTGGCGTCGAGCTATCATCGCCACCACGTGGGGCCGTGGTTTGGGCGCTGATCAAAGAAATTGGCAAGGCCGGAATGCGCGAGCGTATCTGCCGTCACAATGCCATGGCCCGTTTGATTGCCGAGCGGGCACGCGCTCACCCGGACCTCGAAGTATTACGCGAGCCCACCTTGTCGATCTGCTGTTTCCGTTATGTCAGCCAAAACATTACAGACTTAAATGCCTTTAATCGCAGTATTCATCGTCAGCTATTGCGCAATGGTGAGAATATGCCGAGTACCACAATGATTGACAGCGCGCTGGTGATTCGCCCCTGTTTTATTGGTGCACGTACGCTGGAGTATCACGCTGAAGAACTGGTCGATGAAGTTATCGCCATTGGCGACAGCTTGATTCAAACTCGGTGAGCTCGCTAAACAAGCCTTATTTTTAAGGACATTTACGCCAGCGCATGTAACGGAGGATTGAAGTTCGCTGAATCGAGCCAGTAGTATTTCAGTGGCGGTTAAGGCGCCGGTGGAGTCTCAGGCCTACGGGGGGCGGCAAACCAGAGCATCACCGGGGCAACGAGCGCCAAACCCGCAGCCACCAGCAACATCCATTGATAGCCCCCCGACCAGTCATACAACGCTCCACCCAACCAGGAACCCATGGCACCGCCCATGGCGGAAAATAACGACAAGGTGCCAAAAATACTGGGAAAGCGTGGCCCCGCAAATAAATCACGGGCAACGGCGGGAATAATCGGCGCATTCACCGAATAACCAATACCCACTAAAAAGGCAAAAGCAAAGGGCATCAGCAGGCCCGGTACAACGCCCACCAACACCAGGGCAAGCAGTGAAAACAAAATGCAAACCAACCCGCCAGTAAAGGCCAGCTCGCGACCCAAACGGTCAGACAAAGCACCCCATAACATTTTACCGGGGATGCTAGTGACACCAATAATACCGACAATAATAGAACCCATGGTTTTCGCCACACCGTGATCCACCATAAAGGCGAACTGATGCATGATCAGTAACTGCGATAGACAACCTCCGGCAAAAAAAGCCAGCACCGCAAAGCGGAAACTGCGAGAGCGCACAGCCGTTGCTACCGTCCAGTCATGGGCTGGCATTACGCAGTCCTCTTGAACAGAAGCGTCAGACACTTCACGACTCTGCTTGCTACGAGCCGTATCAACTGCAACGGGCGGCTCACGCAAAATAAAGAACGCGGCAGGCAGAATTATCAGCACCACCAACGCAGCAAGCACCTGAAAAGCCAGACGCCAGTCGTAACTTTCAATCACCATATTACTCAACGGCACAATGGTAAAAATACCCACACCAATGCCCGCTGTCACAAAACCCAATGCCGTACCAACTTTATCGGGGAACCACTTTTCAGTGAGAATCACCGAGGGCACCCAACCGCAGGCCGCCAAACCCAGAGCACTGAGCACACCAAATGACAGATACAATTGCCACCACTGATTCACCTGCGACGTTAATAAAAGCCCAGATGCCATCACCACCGAGCCCGCCATCATTAAACGCCGCGGGCCGAACACCTCAACCAACCGCCCCGCAAAAGGGCCAAATAGACCGTGGCTCAGAATAAACACCGACATAGCGCCGGCAGTCACCGAGCGCGACCAGTCGAAGTGGTCAATTAATGCCACCAGAAAAACCGAATAGGAATACCAAATGCCGTAGAGCAATCCCAGGTTCAAAAACAGGGTGACAACAACAATCAATCCATGACGTGTGGAACGGGATTCGCTCAAGAGTGACTCCTAAAAAGGCATGGCTTAAAAAAACAACGGCCACTTGTTGAAGTAGCCGTAGAGGATAAAGTCGTCAGTATACGCTAGCTAAATAGATACCGAGGTATAAAACCATCAGAGCTTTAGCTGCTGAATATTGGGGTCTAACCTCTATAATTTGTGCAGAACTCATGAACTAGCAGCGACACATTCAAAAAATAAGAAGGTAGGCTGCAAAGTAAGCCTTATCCTATTGGAGTAAGAGAAAGAACAAACTCATCTATCATTTTGTTACTTGGTGTTCCCCACAAAAAGTGACACCAAAATTTGTCCGCTGGAGCTATTTGTTAGGCTTTTGTTGTGCTGATTTCTGGCCAAAATCCTGTACAATCATGATCTACTCCAGGAGCAACAATACAATCACCACGAGAGTTATATGAATCACCAGAAGCAATGGTTTTATGGACAGCAGTAAACATAGTGCATACTTCATTTACCATGCTGGATATTGGATCTAGTAAGTTTCTGTATGTATTTCCACTCATGAGATAAGCTTCTACTTTCCATGGTCTATCATCATTTCCAGAAGACTGAATTTGAATAGGCGTAGGATGATGTTCTAGGGAGTCTCGCAATACCTTTTTTGTTCCCTCAGAACGTAAAGTATCGAACCAATTATCGTTATCTTGTATTGCACTAATAAAGCTATCAATATCTACGAGTGCCTTTAATGAACTTGCATTCATTTTTCTTAGTTTCTTAAATTCTCTAGGAGCCGATTCGAAATGTTCAAATATCGAAAACCTAATTGCTCTAGTAAAATGATCTGCTAACCTACGTAGATAAATGTAGATTAGGTCAACATACAGGGGGATTGTCTTACCGACACCATCGGTGTCATTTTTAGGGTTAGCAAAGCCTCCACAATTTGCGACAAACACTATTGACCTATGTAGCTCTCTCAAAGCTAAATGTAGTTTTTTAGCATGACCAAGAAAGCACGTTATTTCTTTAATATGCAAAGGAGTGAGTTTTTTTTCGATTCCATGTCTCCCTCTAATTTCACCTGCTTCTGTTACAAGGCGCAATAATGGCAGCCATAACAGCTTTATACCTTGGCTATTTATTGCCCAACCATGAGAAGGATATGAATTATCTTGGTCTTTCTTCTCAAAATCGAATACGATTCTAGCCATTGAATGTTACCTGTATTGGAACCTAACATTTGTATACTGCGCATGCGCACTTTGCAGAATCTGATATTCGCAAAACACCCACAAGCCATTGATTTAAAAAGACAAGACCGAACAAGAAAAACTCCCTTTCACGCTAAACGTGCATGCGCGTTATCATTCCTGAGGTTAAAGCCTTTCTCACCTGGCTGGTGGTGTAGCAAAACTTGGCGCTGAACACTACGCCGGTACGCAAAGCCCTATCGATAACTTACCAACATACTAGTCATTGGCCTTGCTCGTACACACTAAACACCAGGCTCGCAGAAAAAGCTCACTTCAAAAGCACCGTACCTGGGGCCACCTGACTCGCCTCTACCTGACCAATAGTGCAGGCCTGTTTGTAGCCCGCACGGTGCAAAGCCTGCAGGCAGCCCTCTACTTGATCTTCGCCAACACTGGCTAACAAGCCACCAGAAGTTTGCGGGTCGAATAAAACAGGGTATAGGGGGTGTGCCTGCCAGGCCCTGAAATCATCAATAGCGCGTTGCGAGTGACTATTTTGCGGCTGCAGACTGCTACTGATACCCTGTGCAAAGCAATCCAACGCGCCATCGAGTACGGGTAATTGATTGAGGCGAATACTCGCCCCATGCCCCGCTGGCTTGAGCATTTCCAGTAGATGCCCTAACAGACCAAAACCAGTAATATCAGTACAGGCACCGGCCTTGTGTTGGTAAAATATTTCACCGGCTTGTCGATTCGACAATTGCATCCCAGTAATAGCCTGGCTAATCCATTCGCCTTTTGCCGCTAGCTGGGCGTGGGCGGCAAACAGTGTGCCAGTGCCAAGGGGCTGGGTAAGAATTAATTGGTGGCCGACTTTCACCTGACTTTTTTGTAATAACTGTTCGGTTTTGCAGGTGCCATTAACAGAGAAACCCAAACTCAGCTCAGCCCCTTCACTGGTATGGCCACCAATTAACGCACAGTTATTTTCGTTAAGCACGGCCACTGCGCCACTCATTATTTGTAATAAGTCTCGTTCGACAATAGCCTCTGACCCATAGGGTAGTGTCGCAATAGCCAATGCACTGTGGGGACGAGCATTCATGGCAAACAAGTCACTCAGCGCATGCTCAGCAGAAATTTGGCCAAGCACATAGGGATCGTCAAGCAGTGCTCGAAAGACATCGACGCTCTGTACTAATATATCCCCCGTGGGTATTTCTATGGCGCTGGCATCGTCGGGGCTCTTTAAACCCAACACCACACCCTTGTGTTCAACCGGTGCGAGTCGTTCCATGACACGGCTTAGTACTGAAGCCCCTACTTTGGCACCACAGCCACCGCAACGCATGACCGCACTGCTGCCGGCTTGCTTTTCACCACTAATAACGTCGGGCACCGCTCGCATAGCATCCGCTTCTTCAGCCATTGCCAGGTCTCTGAACATCGCCATAAAGCGGCGATCAATGTGGTCTTTCAGGCGCCACACCCAGTGGCCACTAAAACTGGGCATAAGTCCACCAGGCTTACAGGCCAGCGCGTATTGCTCACCACAGGCGAGTAAACTGAGGAAGGTCTTTTGTGGGTGAAACTCTGTTAATGATTGTTTGAGGAGTGCCTTGCGCAAATTATCAAAAAGCACCGGTCCCTGGCGCACAGCGAAAACACCGGCTCGCGGCCGGGGGAAGTTCTCTTGTTGGGCAATATCACCCGCAGCGAAAACAAAGTCGTGGCTAGCTGACTGCAAATACTGATTTACGCTGATAAACCCCTGTTCATCGAGAGCCAGGTCAGTCTCTTTTAACCAGGCTGCAGCGCTGGCATTGGTGCACCAGAACAGGCAATCAAAATGAAGCGTTTTATTATTTTCACCTTTCAGTGTATTGGCAGAAACAGCTTCAACACGGGTATTGGCAATAACGTCGATATCTAGGCGAGAAAATAATTCACCAACCTTGCGCTGTAGTCGTGTTGGGTAATTTTCTGGCAAGCCCTCCCCTTGCTGCACCAGACAAAATTGCAAGGCTCTATTTATCGTCGTGTCAGTACTGAGGGAAAAATGCATCGCCAAAATCAGCTCAACCCCAGCGGCGCCACCACCCACGATGGCGATACGATAGGGTTCTTTATGGTTCGCCAAAATCCCCTGACGACATAGGTCGTTTTTTATGCTCAACCAACGGGGATAAAACTCAGCGATCGGTTTAACCGGTATCGCAAAATCAGCGGCGCCGGGAATGCGCAGGTCGGGGCTAATACCGCTGTTGATCGACAACAAATCAAAACCCAGAGGGCTTCTATCGGTAAAGGTGATTTCTTTATTCGACAGGTCGATACCCGTCACCGAAGCTTGAATAAAGCGCGCATTGGCATAGCGACATAAACGCGACAAATCGATATGAGTTTCTTCCAGTGCATAGTGCCCAGCAATTAAGCCCGGCAGCATGCCTGAATAGGGCGTTAACACTTGCGGAGAAATAAGTGTCAGGCGCACACCCGGCAGCGGCTTCATGGCCCACATTTTCAATACCAGGGCATGGCTGTGACCACCGCCAATCAGAATAAGGTCTTTATACGTGGGTACGAGTGTTTGCATTAGCGTATGTCTGCAGTGGTCACTAAGTGGAGTCGGCGGCGCAAATAGCGCGCCACTGTATCGACAGCCATATTCAATAATGCTGAGGCAAGAATAAGTAAAGCAGCGCGGTCAAAGCGAAACTCTTCAAACGCGGAGTCAATATAAAAGCCCAGGGTGGCGATGCCAAGAATACCGAGTATTGCGCTTTCACGCAGTATCACTTCCCAGCGGTAAAATAAAATCGCCAAAAACTGTCGATACATTCGTGGCAATACTTCATAAGCATAGCGGTTAACACCTTTGCTGGCATCCCTACGCAAAGCAATCTGCTCACTAAAGCCTGCCATTAAATGGCTAATAATGGCGCCAT
Source organism: Porticoccaceae bacterium (assembly GCA_029212965.1). Lineage (GTDB taxonomy): Bacteria > Pseudomonadota > Gammaproteobacteria > Pseudomonadales > Porticoccaceae > Reddybacter. The sequence continues at coordinate 13,624 of JARGOV010000037.1, read as the reverse complement.
TGTGCAAAGCCAGTGCAACAATAGCCGGTAGCATAGACGGCCCCCAAAGCAGCAACGCCACAAAAGCCAACAGGTACTCAGGCAGGGTTCGAGCAATAACCAACAGACCAGCATTGGCACCTTTCATGAGAGGGTTAACAAACAGTAAACTGCTAAAAGGGAAGGCTAATAAAGCCAACAGTGCCGTAAAAAACAATGCGATTTGGCTCAACACCAGGGTATTACATAAGCCCGGCCAGAGTTGTTGCTGCCACATAAAAACTAGCCACGAACCAATGCCATCGCCACTCGCCCTACGCACAGGCTGGGGGATAATATCTTCAGTAAAAAACTGGACCATCGTTTGCCAGCTAAAGCTCGCACTGGGTGGCAGGCAAACTAGCGCGATTAAAAGATAAACAGGTAGTAAAGTTTTTCTCAACCACCAACGCTGGCTAACAATTACCAATAACAGTACATAGAGCAGACCTGCCGCCTCACGGTAAAGCCCTTCACTCAACGCCGTTTCGAGATAAAAACCCAACGTGGGTAAACCCACAAAACCCAATACCACCGTTGAGCGCAATGCACATTCAAAACGATAACGGGTGTAATGACTTAGGGCTGGCCAGGCCAACGGCAAGGTCGTATAAAAAAAAGTACTCAGGCTTTTACTGTGGTGTAAATTGGCACGAGGCTGAGGTGGCGCTTCCTCAAACAATTCGCCGTACACCTTTGCCAGTGTGCCCGCATAGGGCAGTGCTATTGCCAGTAAACCTGTGAGCGGTGATAAACCAAAACACTGTATAAAAATAAGTGCCCAAAATAATTCGTGAATAGCGCGAATAAACGCGCAGAAACCCCTTACCCACCAGTGCCGATAGGCCAGCGCTAAAAGGAAGCCGGCCACCACAGCTACAGCCATACCCTGCAAAGCAAAGCTAAGGGTATTCGCCAGACCATTGAATAACTCTGCATAGCTAACAATATGCGGGCTAATCAAACCCCGCCCCATAGCTTTTAATTCCAACCATGGGTTGGCATTAATAATTTCAATGTCGGCTATAAAAAGGCAAAGGCCTGCAATCACAGCGATATAAAAACTCGTTGAGTGCACAGAAAAAATTCTGTTCGCCGTTTGCTGACTGCTTTTATACGAACTCTTTGCAGGCACAGTTTGCATTAGCAATACAGCGCGACGAGATCACTCGCGTTGAGAGTTGAGCTAGGAGCATCCAACACAATGGCGCTATCTTTTAGACCAATGATACGATCGCAAAAATGCAAAGCCTGTTCAACATCGTGCAATGCCAACACCAGAGTTTCGTGCTTTTCCATCATTAAAGTAAGCAGTTGTTGCGCCTGATAATTATCCACCGCAGAGACAGGTTCGTCACCGAGGAAAATGTCTTGCTGCTGATACAGTGCCCGGCCAATAGCAACACGCTGTATTTGTCCACCAGAGAGCTGCTCGACACGAGCGTGCAAAAACTCTGACAGTTGCAACTGCTCTGCTAAAGCAGCCACTTCCCGCGCAGGCCTGGCCAGGGGTTTGATTAAATTAAACAGGTTATAGAACGTATTGTGGTGTTGCAGGCTACCCATATACATATTGTGATAAACACTAAGCATAGGCACCAGACCGTGCTGTTGCGGGCACCAGGCAACACTATTAGCTTGCTGCTCACGCAGGGCTGCCAGTAGCGTCGACTTACCAACACCAGACTTACCCACCAAAGCAACACGCTCGCCGGGAGCGATACTGAGGCAAATATTATCCAGTACCACCCTACCCTCGTAGACCAACTGGGCATTAAGCAAAGAAAAAATAGCCTCCTTCACTGGGGTGGTTTTTTTCAACACTCGGCCTTTATGAAGAGCGGCCCACGTCCTGGCGAAACAAGCTCAATTTTCATCAATAAGGCCAATAGCAATAGCCGTCTTGCGCGTCGATTCATAGTCGCTGTCAGTAGCACTGACAAAGGCACTGCGCGGAAACGCCGCGAGCAAACTCGGCTCATCAATCGCCAACAAAGCAGCCTTCACTTTATCGGCAAAGCCTTCACCCCAGCGCTGGTCAACATCCCCGCGAATACTCCACTGATAGTCGGAGTAGGTCGGCGTCTGCCAAATAACTTGCACCTCTTTGGGGTCGACCTTATTTTCGGCAAGGGCTTTTTCCCACACTTTGTAATTGACCGCGCCCACTTGATAGGCGCCAGAAGCCACCAATGCCACGGTGCGATTGTGATCACCACTAAAACCCACACGGCTAAAACTTTCATCCGGGGCTTTACCCAGAAATTGGCGGATATAATATTCGGGCATTAAACGCCCTGAGGTAGATCCCTTGGCACCGAAGGTGAAAGTAAGGCCCTGCATAGCCAGCGGGAATTGATCCTTGCTCGTATTGCTTGCATCGTGCAACAAACCACTGGAGCGGTGGGCAATAAAATAGGTTTTAAAGAATTGATCTTCGTAACCCTGGGTAATGGCGCGACTACCCGGCACACGCTGGCGAGCCTGTACACCAGATAAGGCACCAAACCAGCCGAGTTGCACCTGGTTATTGCGAAAAGCGGTGACGGCAGCAGCGTAACTTTTAACAGGAACGTACTTCACCTCAACACCCAATTGTTGTTGCAGATAGGTGGCGACCTGGCCAAAGCGCTGTTGTAAGCGCGATGCATCCTGATCGGGGATAGCAGTAAAGGTAAAACTCTCAGCCCGCGCAGGGCTGACTAAACTGAAAGAGATGAGCAGCGCTACTAAAGTAGTCAATAACCGCACGGGTATTCTCCTTAATATTTGAATGATGTATGAATTTTTTTGTATTTGTTAGACCATTGAATGTACCTCTTGAGTCCAGGTCTTGGCCCACTCTATAAACGCCACCCTGTTACCTCGAAAAACCACACGACCATCGCGCTTACCTTGCTGGTAGTCGTACATGGGGTCGTAATAATCGGTAAGTAGCAATTGAATACCGGGGCGAAAGCCATCGGCATTATTGTGATTAATTAATTGACCCAGTGCGTCACTAAACTGGCCGTGTAACTGGGTAAAGCGCACGCCACCCAAACGTTTGCGAATGCGGCTAAGATTACCCAGAATTTGTTCGCTAAATTTTTGCGCGCCCTCTTCCTCGCCAAATTGGGCGGTGTACTGCGGATAGGCCCCGGTAATATAGTCGGCCAGCACAATGTCGATGCGCTCGGCAATGGGCGTTTCTAACACTGCAAGGGGGGCTTGTTGCATTCGGTTTATAAAGCTCATCGGCAAGTTAACGCCACCGATCATGCGGCCCTCATCCTCAGCGAAAACAGGCTGGGAATGTTTGTCGAGCTGTTTCATCACCGCGATGCTTAAGCTATTTTCAAAATCAATTTGACTGGGCTGAGGCTGTAATTGGCGACCGAAGGCAGAGCCACGGTGATTGGCCAGGCCCTCTAAATCCAGCGCGTGGACCAGTTCATGTATCACCAACGTTTTGCCCGAACCCGTGCGCCCAGACACTAAGGTTAAAGGCATAGACTCACAATTTTGTTCGAGTTCGTCGATTAAAAATCGACGCATGGCCTTATAGCCACCCTTAATCAGCGGATAGGGTGTGCCTGCCTCAGTCACTAATTGCTGGCTAAGGCGCGAGCGAAGACCACCGCGAAAGCAATACAGATAGCCCTGAGGGTGGCGCTGAATAAAATGCTGCCAGGCCCTAATGCGCTGTTCGCGAATGTCCGGCGTAGCCAATTGCCAGCCCAGCTCAATTGCAGCGTCCTGCCCCTTTTTCTTATAGCAAGTACCAACAGCTTCGCGCTGCTTGTCATCGAGCAGGGGGATATTTTCACTACAGGGAAAGGCACCCTTGTTGAACTCCACGGGCGCACGCATATCCATCAACGGCACATCTTTGAGGAAGAGTTCGCGGTAGTGGTCCGTATCGGGGCGGGGCGTCATGGGTGAGAATTCTACATCAGGACAGTACAAGTGAAAACGAGTACGCATCGCAAGCCGTCAACGGTCAAAGGCCATCAACCGTCATCAAGGCGGTATTTACGCCGGTGAGCCTCTTTACGGTGAATAGCTAGGTCGAGAAAGCCTTGTCGTTGCTCGTTGTTTGCAGTGCGCCACGCGAGTATTTCCTCAAGGCTGCGAAAGCAGCCTAGACAAATATCCTCCTGATTGAGGCAGCAATTACTCACACAAGGAGAAGCGATAGGGTCCACAATAATCACTCATCGGCATTGGCTTTTGATCATACAAAAACAACGCTGGGGAAGCCATTCACAGCCCTTTCATCTAGGCGCTATACTGAGAACTAATAAATATAATATAAATAGCTGGAGGCCCCAAAATGCCAATCCCGACCACACTCACTTTTCCCTCGATAAAAGACAAAGTCTCGCCAGAGGAGTGGCAGGCCCGCGTAACCCTGGCTGCCTGTTATCGTCTGGTCGCCCACTTTGGTTGGGATGATCAAATCGCCAACCATATATCTCTGCGTGTGCCCGGCCCAGAGGAGCACTTTTTGCTCAACCCTTTCGGGCTGATGTTTCATGAAATCACCGCGTCGAGTTTAGTTAAGGTCGATTTGGCCGGGAATATCCTCAGTGATACTGACTATAAAATTAACAAGGCTGGCTACATTATTCACAGCGCCGTGCATGAACACCGCCCCGATGCGCTGTGTGTTTTTCACACCCATTCCACATCGGGCATGGCGGTGTCGGCCCATCGCGACGGCCTGTTGCCCCTGGCTCAAACCTCACTCGTCGCACTTAGCTCGCTGACCTATCACGACTACGAGGGTATCGCCCTCAACCCGGACGAAAAAGCGCGGCTGGTTGCTGACCTTGGCAGTGAATGGACGATGATATTACGTAATCACGGCTTGCTAACCTGTGGCATTAGCGCCGCGGATGCATTTTATCGACTGTATTATTTAGAGCGAGCTTGCGATGTGCAGGTGGCCGCACTGGCCGGCAATATACCCCTGACCTTGCCCAGTGAAGAAGTGCAGGCCATCACCAAAGAACAAGGTGCCCACGCCTTTGGCAAAGGAGCAGATCTAGCCTGGCCCGCTCTGCTGCGCCTGGTCGAAACGGAATACAACTCTTTCAGAGACTGATAAAAACTAACAGATACCCACAGTTATTTTTATAAAAAAGGAAAAACGATGAAAGCTCAAGCCGCCGTATTTAGAGAAATTGGTGTTGACCTAACGATTGAAGAGGTAGATATCGACGAACCTCGCGCCAACGAAGTATTAATTAAAACAGCCGCGTGTGGTGTTTGCCATAGCGACGTGCATTTTGCTAAAGGAGCCATTGCTGGCCCCGTGCCTACCATTCCCGGTCATGAACCCGCCGGCATTGTTGAAGCCGTTGGCGAAGGCGTAACAAATGTTGCTGTGGGTGATCACGTCATCGCCTGTACTTCGATGTTTTGCGGCCAGTGTAAGCAATGCCTGCAAGGCCGTCCCCACTTGTGTATGGATCGTCGGTCGTGCCAAAGGCCAAAAGGTGAGACCCCGCGCATTTCGATTAACGGCGAACGCATCACTCAATTTGCTGATCTCTCTGCCTTTTGCGAGAAAATGCTGGTACACGAAACAGCGGTGGTTAAAATTGACAGCGAAATCCCCCTCGACCGCGCCGCGCTAGTTGGTTGTGCGGTAACCACCGGTGTCGGTGCAGCACTCAACACCGCCCAGGTAAAACCCGGCTCTACCGTTGCCGTCTTCGGCGTTGGTGGCATTGGTATTTCCATCATCCAGGGTGCCCGTATCGCCGGTGCCAAACAAATTATTGCCATCGACGTGGTACCGCGCAAGCTTGAAACCGCCCGCCACTTTGGTGCCACCCACACCGTACTCGGCGGCCCCGACAGTATTGACGGCGACGCGGTGAAGGCGATCAAAAAACTCAGTAAAGGTGGTGTCGATTACGCCTTTGACGCAGTGGGCATGCCGCAATTATCTCAGCAGTGTCTTTATGCCCTCGCCCCCCGAGGGCTCGCAGTGATTGTTGGCGCTATTCCCACCGGGCAAAAGCTTGAACTCGACCCCGGACATTTTTATCTTGAGAAATCAATTATGGGCTGCTTTATGGGCTCTAACCGTTTCCACATTGACGCTTTGGATTACTTTGAATTCTATAAGCAGGGCCGTTTGGATTTAGATGCGATGGTGACAGACCGCTTCGAGCTTGGTGCTATAAATGAAGCCTTTGGCCTGCTCGATGGAGGAGAAATTAATCGGGCGGTGATTACTTTTTAATTGCACTGAGACCTCATACGGAATGGATAGGTTTTGCATATGACCGCCGGAGGCATGGATGCCGACTTCGACGACTGCATGGATGCAGAAGGTAGAGCGGCGCACGATGCCAAAGCCGAGCATACATGGAAGTATCTACAACGAGGGGTAGGTTAAGACTATCCATTTCAACCACCTACTTAATACAAACTGCAAATCAATTCTAGGAATTTATAAAGACACGACAAGCCCATACCTTTTTGACAATAAAATTCAGCACCATTTCATTATTTATCAATGCTGTTTTAAACAACCAAGCAAAGGGATAGAGAGCAAAAATACCGTACACTTTAATAAAACCATTACCGCCAAAGCACTGTAATGAGGCACCAATGGCATTCACCGCCGCCGTAGATGCACCAAGCTTGTTCTCTCTTCCGCAGGCACGTTGATTATCAAATAAACAGGCTGCGTTACGGGTCACTGATGACGCCAGCTCAATATCGGTCTTACTCTCGGCGAGTGGATGCTGAAGTGCTTGGCTGATACCAATGGGGACCAAGCGGCATGGTGGCATTGGCCAGGTCCTCTTGCATCAGCACCATGTCGAGCATATCTAGTCCGACCTCACCATCGGCCTCTAGCACCATAATGCCAACAAAACCATCTTCGACAATATCCTCTGGATTTACTCAGTCGGAATTTTTACACTGGATAAAAATTATTATTAGAATTTCAAACCTCCTTTAGGGAACACCCCATGTCAGAACAACGAACCCGCGTAGAAGTACAGAATCACGTCATCATTATTACCATGACCCGGCCGAAAAAGCGCAATGCTATTGACGGCGAGATGACACTAGCCCTGGATGCCGCCCTCAATCGATTGGAAGATGAATCGGACCTTTGGGCCGCCATCATTACTGGCGGGCCTGAAATGTTTTGCGCGGGCACCGATATGGCGGCCACCTCGGGCACACCGACTGAACGCGGTGGTGTTTATGGTGTGGTGGGCCGCACTCGTACCAAACCCTTAATTGCAGCTGTTGAGGGGGTCGCCTTTGGCGGTGGCTTTGAAGTGGCCATGGCCTGCGACATGATCGTTGCCGCAACGAATGCACGCTTCGGCTTGCCCGAGGTCAAAAGAGGTCTAGTGGCAACCAGCGGTGCTATCTTTCGCGCCAGCCGCGTACTGCCGCTCAACATTGCCAAACAAGTGATGCTCACCGGCACCGAATTATCGCCGGCCGAGGGACACCGCCACGGCATGGTGAATGAACTCTGCGAACCCGGTCAAGCACTGCAGACAGCTCTAACACTGGCCGCACAAATCACCGCCAACTCCCCAGTATCAGTGCAGCAATCCTTACAGGCCATTGATGCCCTAGCCTCTGCCAACGATAATCAAGGCTGGGCTTTAACCGCCAAAGCGAAGCAAGTCATTAACGAATCAGACGATGCGAGAGAAGGTGTCGCTGCCTTTTTTGAAAAACGCCCACCTATTTGGAAGGGGCATTGATTTGGAGGAGCATTGATTTGGAACGGGACTTGATTGGCAGCGGCACAAAACACCTGCCGATGATAAAGCGGGAACAGTTGAGCAAATATTGATCACAAAATTAATGACCAATGAGTACGCCTTTGTTAATTTTACTATGGGCTTGAACCAAGTGACAGTCTATAATGCCCGCCCTCCTCGGCCCGCATAACATCTTACGAAACAACTGGCCGAAAATAAGGGGTGCTGATCTCGTTAAGCCCAAAAAAATAATCCCGTCGTTTAGCAAAGGCCAAACATGAGCTACCAATTTATCCGCTATCAGGTTATTGATTCACTTGCCCTGATTACCCTGAATCGTCCCGACAAGCTCAATGCAGTTTCTCTTGGCATGCTGTCCGAATTACACAGCGCCGTCGATGCCGCTCAAATTGACGAACAGGTACGAGTGATTGGTATTACCGGCGCTGGTGGTAAAGCCTTTGCAGCGGGGTCAGATTTATCCGAGGTGAAAGAACGCGATCTGAAAAAAGCGTTGGAGCCTATTGTGCAGGGCCTAGCTGAAAAACTGGAGCGCTGTAATAAAGTCAGCATTGCTGCCATTAATGGTATTTGTTTTGGTGGGGGCTTGGAAGTTGCACTGGGTTGCGACTTGCGTATGGCAACACCCAATGCCACCTTTGCCACCCCCGAAGGCAAGCTCGGCATTATTCCCGGCGGCGGTGCAACTCAGCGCTTGCCACGTTTAGTAGGTCGCGCCTGGGCGATGGAGATGCTGGTGATGGGTGAGCCCATCGACGCCGACCGTGCCCTCCATATCGGCCTTGTCACCCGCATGGTCGACAGCGAAAATTTACTGCCTGAACTGTCGCGCATGGCTGAACATATTTCCGCTTTCGCACCACTGGTACCCCAATTTATGAAGGCGATGATTAACTACGGCATGGAAGGTAGTAGTGCCGCAGGTTTAGCCATGGAAAAGTTTGCCCAGAGTGCACTCTGCAGTACACCAGATAAAGAAGAGGGTCTCAGTGCCTTTCTTGAAAAACGCACACCTGTTTGGAAGACATAAAAAAACTTTTAGTGTAACGGGCTAGACAGAGACGAGCCTACCGGTGTGAGGTCATCTTAGCGTAGTAACAAAGAAACGCTCTATCGCGAAACTTTGCGCATCAGCTTTTAGAAAATCGGGCACAACTAGCGTAAATGTTTCCAAGCCAGCTCATAAAAGTCGACAATTTTACCCGCCAACTCTAAGGCTTCATTGTCTTCATCATGCTCAAGTATTCGTTCACTGAAAGCAATATTTTGCCAATAGCGGCTAGCGCCGATAGCCTCGATTAAAGGCAGACCTGCACCCGCATATTCCCAATCGAGAACAATTAATTGTCCACTGACCTTTTCAATAATATTAGCTGGGATTAAATCGTGGTGACAGAGTACGGGTTTCTTAATCGCGGCCTGAAAGGCCGGTAAATGAGATTCGATACCGCGGTAAAGGCGCTGAGCACTCATAGGGAAGGGTTTCTCGCTTTCGCGCAAGCGCTGCCAGTAGTTACGCACATGAGCACTGTAATCAAAGAGAGGAATGCCTGTACTCACCCCATGTATTTGGGTGATGAGTTCAAGCAAATGATCAATTTTTATAGGGTTGTCCAGACTATCGGGTTGCCACTGTGTGCCCTCTACGTACTCAGTCACCAGCACCCCCTGACGAGGCTCACAATAAAAAACCGTTGGTGCAAAAGATTGGCCATTAATTTGCTCAAGGATTTTTTGCTCACGCTGCCGATCAATACCCAAGCGTGCAGCATCAGTATTATTAATGCGCATCACTACTCTTATGCCACCAGCATTGAGCAAGTAATGTTGGTTGGTCAAACCACCAGCTAAACGACGAATAATAACTGGTGGGCGATCCAGCGCCAGGTGCCACTGGGGCCAAGTATCGAAAGCACGACGAGCAGTATCAGAAAGCGGCATTGGTTATTATAATCCAGATTCCCTTTATTACAGGTGCATCAGTAGGCGGTTTTTATCATTCACGTCCACCGACAGCCAACTTCCCGTATTACCGGCCTACTGCTGCCAGGCCTTATGACTTATCGGTAGCCATGCGATTACGCCAAGCGAAGAAACCGAGCACCACAATAATCACATAAGCGACAAATAAAAGCGACGTTAAATGCAAACCCCGGTCGACATAAAGAAAGATGGAAAC
>JARGOV010000037.1:0-3570 GCA_029212965.1 Porticoccaceae bacterium | reverse complement strand
GCGACAGCCAATAGCACTGCTAACAATTCCCAGGCTGATGTGGCAAATAATTGTTGCTGCGCGGCGATTAAAAAATCGAGCACTTAAAGCGCTTCGTAATCGAGAATAAATTTGGTCACGAAGATCGCTTTGCCGTATTTTTCGTGACTCCAGACCATGGCGTCTTGCAGCACCTCCATCACCTGCTTTTGCTCACCCATAATGACTGTGCAGGTGGGAAAGGTTTCAACTTTCAAACCAGCGTAGCTATTTAGTTTTTTGATAAATTCATCGATCGGCGGAATATAGTTTTCCGCCAGGGGGTACATACTAATTTCTGCACTGAGTAACATAATGATTTATCCCTTATTTATCAGACTAAACGTTTAAGCCCCTAAAAACGGTACGTCGCATTAGCACCAAATACTCTCGGCTCACCGTACTGTACGTACTCTTCATCGACATAAAATTTGCGAGGGTCGTTGCCAAAATAAAAGCCGCGAGTCGCGTAATCTTCGTCAGTAAGGTTGCGCGCCCATAGCGTTATGTCCCAGTGCAAACTCTGATAGCCGAAACTCGCATTCAACAACTCATAGCTATCGGACTGCTGATCGTGACTGTCGGAGAAGTAAAAAGAGTCTTTACCTTCGGCCTCAAGACGAGCATAAAAGCCATCACCAACGTCAAAACGCCCCCCTATATTAAATTGATACTTCGGCGCGTGCGCCTGTTCGCGGCCACTTTTATCAAGTAGACCGCTACCGCCCTTGACAATAAAATTATCAATTTCCGTATCGAGCCAGCCGAGATTGAGAAACAATTCAAGGCGCGAGCTCAACTGCCATAGAGCTTCAAACTCAAGACCAATATTTTCGCCGCTGGCGGCATTGTCGATGTAATCAACAAAGGTAGGCCCCTCGTTATACCAGCCTTTCAACTGCATATCGTCGCGGTCCATAAAAAAGGCCGCCACTCTCAATTGCACAGTGTCATCGAAATAACGACCTTTTAAACCCAACTCGTAATTGAGCAAGGTTTCAGTATCGAACTCCAGTCGTTCATTTAGAAAAGAAATCACTGAGGGCGTGAAACCATTACTCGCTGCACGGCCCACGGCTTCACCATTGACGCCCCCCGCTTTGTAGCCCCGCGACACTAAAACGTAAACTAAAGTATTGTTGCTGAAGCTGTATTCAAGGCTAACTTGCCCGCCCCACAAATCGTCATCTGGTGAGCTCTTGACGGCACGATTATCACTATAGTCCGCTTTAAAGCGCTCCCAACGCCCGCCCAGGGTCAGAACTAAACGTTCACTTAAAGGTCTCGACAATTGCCCATAGAGAGCCAGGTTTTCAGTTTCGTAGCGGCTGTCAAATTCTGCCGGGCTATACAGCACCCAATCAAAAAATGTCCGCTTTAAGTCTTCATCCTTCTGGTCAAAATACACTCCCGCCACCCAATCAGTATGACCCGCCAACTGACCGGCCTCAGTTGAAGTAAAGCGCACTTCAAAACGACTGGCTTCACGGTCGCGGCGATAGTTATCGGTAGATGAATACTCCCAGCCATCGCAGGCTGTGCCGGTGCAAAGCCCGTTATAGCTCCAATCTTCGTCATAGCCGTATTCAAGGTTGGAATCAGACCAGCTCACGATGGTTTTCAGCGTGAAAGCCTGATGTCCCGTCCAGGCACTCGACAGTGCAAAGGCCGTCGTCTCCTGTCTGTCATGGCCGGGCTGATCGGATAAGGTATGGCGTGTATTGTCGAGGGAAAAGGCATCGTAGCCGTTGTCGATATCGACATAAAAGCCGGTGAGATCAATACTTAAATCGTCATTCGCTAGCCAGCGCAATTTGCCCCGCGTGCTCATCTCATCAATATTTTGGGTGTTGTCTCGATCGAGAAAGTCGTTATCGATATAGCCATCACTGCGCTTTTGCTGCACAGCCAGGCGACCCAACAAACCTTCAGCTAATGGTCCGCTGACCACGGTACCCATATTCCAGCTGTCGTAGTTGCCGTAACCTGAACTAACGAGGGCTTCAAAGGCATCGGTTGGATCATTGGTGCGAATATTGACCATACCCGCCAGGGCATTGGCACCAAAGCGCGTACCCTGGGGGCCGCGCAAAATTTCCACCTGCCGCACGTCGAATAAAGTAGCTGCACCTCCCATGCCACTAACATCAATATCGTCGATCAACATACCTACTGAAGGGTTGACCGGGTCAACAAACTGGCTGCGCTCACCAATGCCTCGAATTTGTAGGTAGCGGCCACGCGAGGCACCACTGGCAAAATTGACATTGGGCGCTGCATTGAGAATATCTTGTAAATGCTCTCCCCCGCGCTCGGCGATGACCTGCTGATCGAGTACTGTCAAACTGGCAGGCACGGTGAGAATATCGAGCTCACGAAAGGTCGCAGTGACAACGACTTCCTGTAGCGTATCGACGCGGTCTTCTTCAGCCAGGACGAACATAGGCTGCAGACTCAACAGCGTTAAGCAGTTCATAAGAAGGTGAGGCGTTTTCATAGGAGTCTCCAAAAAAATAAAACAGGAGACCCGAGGTGCGTAGAAGAAGAGCGTAGAGAAAGAGATGCGTAAAAGGCAATATTTTGACAACCCTATTCCTACGCCGGCACTACCCGGATCAGGTTCAAGGGTTCATCAACTCCGCCTCATTGCTGTTGCAGGATTACTGTCTCAGGCCGTAGCCACCCCTTAGGAATTCGCAGTGGTATTTGCGAGGCACGTATTTTAAACGAGTTTACCAATAGCGCAACGGACAATTTGTCGGCCAATCTACGTTTATCGCCGTTTGACCATTGGCAATGGAAAATGGTCATCGGTATAATTGCGCTCGCCTTGGCACAGGCCGTGGGCTTTACGCACGACCAACCTACACTAAGACCTGTACTTCAAAGACCTGTACTAAAAGCACCCATGGAAAGGCTCTTGTTAAGCGGCCTTGGCAACCCACGTTTAAATCACTAGAAGCAACCAACAGAAGGCATCGCACATGAGCTACAACAGTATCCCCGCTGGCAAAGATTTACCCAATGATATCAACGTCGTCATTGAAATTCCCGCCAACCACGCACCGATCAAATACGAAGTTGAAAAAGACTGTGACGCACTGTTTGTCGACCGCTTTGTTGCCACACCCATGTTCTACCCCGCCAACTACGGTTACATCCCTCAGACATTGTCTGAAGATGGCGATGCCCTCGACGTACTCGTGGTCACCCCCTACCCTGTAGTACCTGGTTCTGTGATTCGCAGCCGCGCCATTGGCGTACTCAATATGACCGACGAATCGGGTGTTGATGCCAAGTTAATCGCTGTGCCCCACAGCAAGCTGACGACTATTTACAACGATATCGAAGAAGCTACCGACCTGCCCGAATTGCTGCTCAAGCAAATTGAGCATTACTTTGAAAATTACAAAGACCTCGAAGCGGGCAAGTGGGTAAAAATTAGTGGTTGGGGCCCCAAAGCAGATGCACACGCTGAAATTTTGTCTTCTCGCGAACGCTACGTGCAAGACGAAGCATAATTTTTAAAGCTTTAGTATTGCTGGGCCTAAT
>JARGOV010000036.1 GCA_029212965.1 Porticoccaceae bacterium | reverse complement strand
TGTTGCGCGACCTGTTTAACTGGCAAGCGCGAAGTACACTGCGCTCTGCGAACATCAAATATTATAGCCAATGTCTATTTACTGGTGCTTGAAACTCAGGCTGTTAAAAATGGTATAGCAGAGTCTGACACCCTGATTTACCAGCAGCACTATAATAACCATTGTTCTGGTGGACGGGAATTAAACCAGGAATAAACCTACAGTCCGCACGATTATTGAAACACCTATCCGACAATTAAAACCCTGAAAAAACAAAACTGGTCGTACATCACTCGTATTGAGAAACGACTTTCAATCATCCTTATGGGTCGGCTTAAGCAGATAGTTTATTACCAATAGGATGACTGAAAATAATGCATAAAAGCCAACCACTACCTGCTGAAAGAAATAGGCTGCAATACCGCCTTGATCTCCGCTATAAGCAGCAAAATATACGGAAAAACCACCACCAATAAAAACGATAATGCCACTACCAGCTCTATACAAAATACAAAGTTTTGCTCCCAGCCTGTTTGAAAATGAAAAAGTAGCTATATAAAAAACCACCGGTAAAAGCAATAACAAAAGACCAATAATAGTTAGGTTAATCCTTTATTTTTGAAACCAGACCTTCCCTAAATTACCCAACCTTTACAAGCTGGCACCAAAAATTAAAAATCGTTGATCATTTTATTCAAAGACGGTGCGGGCAATAATTTCTTTCATGATTTCAGAACTGCCCGCATAAATACGTGAAATTCGGGCATTGGTATAAAGCCGGCAAATTTCGTATTCATCCATATAACCGGCACCGCCATGTAACTGGACACCTTCGTCCATCATTCGTCCTTCAAGCTCACTACAATAAAGCTTGGCCTTCGCCGCCATATCGCCAGTGAGACGCCCCTGGTTATGCATTTGTACGCAGTGGTCAATATACACTTGGGCCATATCAATTTCTGCGCTCAATTCAGCCAACTTAAAGCGGGTATTTTGGAAGTCGGCAATGCGCTGACCAAAGGCTTTGCGTTCAACCACAAAGTCGCGGGTAATTTCAAATGCTCGTTTGGTACAGGCCACATACCCCACAGCGCCAATTAAACGCTCTTCAGCCAGCCCCTGCATTAAGTAGTGGAAACCCTTGTGGGCATCACCCAGCACATTGGCCTTGGGAACTTTGACGTCGTTGAAAAACAACTCGGCTGTGTCTTGGGCCTTGAGACCCATTTTTTTTAGATTGCGACCCCGTTCAAACCCTGCCATGCCACGCTCAATAACAAATAGACCAATTTGGCGGGGGTTGTCGGGGTTTGTCTTTGCCGCAACAATCACCAGGTCGGCATTAATGCCATTAGAAATATAGGTTTTCGAGCCATTCAACAACCAGTGGTCACCCTTGTCTAGAGCGCTGGTTTTCATCCCGGCCAAGTCACTGCCCACATCGGGCTCTGTCATGGCGACAGCGAGAATACTCTCTCCCGATACTGCACCGGGAATAAAACGTGCGTGTTGTTCAGCATTGCCAAAGTGCTTTAAATAAGGGCCAACCAGGCGGCTGTGTAAAGTATGAAAAAAACCCGCTTCCCCATAGGTGGCGTCTTCTTCCATCATGATTTGTTGGTAGCGAAAGTCCTCAATACCCAGGCCACCGTATTGTTCATCGGCCCAGGTCAATAAATAACCCTGCTCGCCCATCTTTGTAAACATTTCCCGAGGCACAATGCCCGCTTCGCGCCAGCTCTCGCGGTGGGGCTCAATTTCTTTGATCAGAAATTTGCGGTAGGCATCTCGAAAGATGGCCTGCTCTTCGGTAAAAAGATCTCGTTCCACGCTTAACACCTCATGTTGTCAGAAGAAAATAGTCATTATTGTTGCCGATAATACGTACTAGAACCCATGTCTGCATAGACTAACTAAAACCCGCCAGTATTGCGTCACTTAAGACTTGGCAGGTTTTTTGTGCAGCGCAACGACAAAGGTCTCAAGTCTAGCAACCTGGGCTGGCAAAAAATACAAACCCAGCTTGCTACGGCGCCAAAGAATATCTTCACCACTGTGCGCCCATTCACTGGCAACCAGATATTCAACCTCCCTCTGATATAAATCGGCTCCAAAACAAAGGCCCATATCGGCCATGCTTTTAGCACCGCTCAACACCTCAGGCAGCTGTGTGCCATAAGCCCGGCCAAGGCGACACAGTAGCGTTTGCGGCAACCAGGGGTAATTAATTGCCTGTGACTGCAACCATTGCTCATAAGCCCCTTCACCGTAAACGTCAATATCACCGCCCGACAGAGGAACCCGAGCCGTCCAGTCGCCCCCCATCTGTGGTAGGAAGGGTTTAAGTTTCGCCAAAACAGTTTCAGCCAATTTCCGATAAGTGGTGATCTTACCGCCAAAAATGCTCACCAAAGGTACAGCACCATCGGGTCCAAGTTCCAGTTCGAGGGTGTAATCGCGGCTAATGTCACTCGCCTTTGCAGAGTTATCCTCACACAAGGGTCTTACACCGGCGTAGCGCCAAAGAATGTCCGCTCGATTTAACTGGCGGGCAAAGCAGTCGTTGACCGCTTTTAGTAGGTAGGCTTCCTCGTCGTCGTCCATGACAACATTTGCAGGATCACCATGATATTCGGTGTCTGTAGTGCCCACCAAAGTGAAGTCAGTACCAAAGGGAATCACAAACACGATTCGCTCATCATCGTTTTGCAGCAGATAAGCCTGTTGCCCAGGGTACATCCGCTTGACGACAAAATGACTGCCTTTTACCAAGTGAACACGTTGCGGAGAAGCCTGATTTAGCGGCCCTTCAAGGAATGACTGCGCCCAGGGGCCAGTGGCATTAATCAAGACTTTGGCACGCTGGAGTTGGCACTGACCTGTATCGTTATCTTTTAATTGCACTGACCACAAGCCATTCTGGCGAACGGCAGACTGACACGTCGTGCGGGTTAATAGGCTTGCACCCTGCTGGCGTGCCTGCAAGGCATTGGCGACGACCAGGCGTGCATCGTCCACTTTGCAATCAAAATATTGAAAGCCGTATTTCAGGGTGTGCTTAAGAGGGTTATTTTTATCAGCAAATAACGGTGAACCCTTTGAAGCGGGCAACTGTCCACGCTTTGCCAAATGGTCGTAGAGAAAAAGGCCCATGCGAATCAGCCAACGCGGGCGCAAGTGCGGTCGATGGGGCAATATAAAACGCTGTGGTTGTATCAAATGGGGGGCTTTAGCCAGCAAAATTTCACGCTCGTCTAAGGCTTCACGCACTAATCGAAAATGCCAGTGTTCAAGATAGCGTAAACCGCCGTGAATTAACTTACTACTCGCTGAGGAGGTCGCATTAGCGAGATCCCCCTGCTCACATAGCAACACAGACAGGCCTCGACCGGAGGCATCAGCGGCAATACCCGCACCATTGATGCCGCCCCCAACAATCAATACATCGACAACATCAGACATAAACTTATCATTGACCATGGAGTGGCAGGCGTCCAGATATTTACAGTATTTTAATCATTTCTTCGCGACAAAGCGGCGATGAAAAGAGTCAAAACAGCCATACTATGAACGACAAAGATCACAAAGGTAAAAAAACATGTGTGCCTATATTCTGAGTGTCGACCAAGGCACCACCAGTACTCGGGCTATTATTTTTGATGCCGCAGGACAGACCGTGAGTATGGCTCAACGTGAGCTATCACAAATTTACCCCGCCGATGGCTGGGTAGAACACGACCCTGAAGAAATATGGCAGGCCTGTGTCGAGGTCTGCCAGAAAGCGCTGAAAAAAGCCTCGCTTCAAGCCAGTGAAATCGCTGCAATGGGCATTACCAATCAACGTGAAACCAGTGTTATCTGGAACCGCGTCACTGGCGAGCCACTGTACAACGCGATTGTCTGGCAAGACAGACGCACCACCAGTCGTTGTGAGGCACTCAAAATAGCCGGGCATGAAGCCTTGATCCAGGAAAAAACAGGCTTGTTGCTCGACCCCTACTTCAGCGCCACGAAAATTGCCTGGGTTCTCGACAACACCCCAGAGGCGCGAGCGCAGGCAGAGCGAGGAGAACTCGCCTTTGGCACCATCGACAGTTTTTTATTGTGGCGTTTAACGGCGGGCGAAAGCCACAAAACCGATGCCACCAATGCCTCGCGCACCAGTCTGTTTAATATTCACACACAGCAGTGGGACGATGAATTACTGACACTTTTCAACATACCCCCAAGCCTCCTGCCGACAGTGGAGGACTGCGCCGCCGACTTTGGCCACAGTACAGCAAATTTATTTGCCAGCCCCATCCCAATTTGTGCCATCGCGGGCGACCAGCAGGCGGCACTCGTGGGGCAGGCCTGTACCAGCCCCGGCATGATTAAAGGCACCTATGGCACCGGCTGTTTTATGATGCTCAACACTGGCAGCAAAGCTTTGCTCTCAAGTCAAAGGCTACTCGGCACCGTTGCCTATCGCCTTAACGGCGAGACGACCTATGCCCTTGAGGGCAGTATCTTTATGGCCGGGGCCGCCGTGCAGTGGCTGCGTGATGGTCTAAATATCATCGACCGGGCCGAGCAAACGGAGGCACTGGCCCGCCAGGCTAACCCCGAACACAGCGTGTATCTGATCCCCGCCTTTACTGGCCTCGGTGCGCCCTACTGGGACCCCGATGCTCGCGGTGCGCTGTTGGGTTTGACCCGCGACACGGGTGTTGAAGAAATTGTCGCCGCCACGCTCCAAGCCGTCGCCTATCAAAGTAAAGACTTGATTGACGCTCTGCAACAAGATGCCGACTTGTCACTACAAAGCCTGCGTGTCGATGGCGCTATGGTGGCCAATAACTACCTGATGGCGTTTTGCAGCGACTTGCTGAATATCGAAATACAGCACTCGGCTATGAATGAAACCACAGCCCTCGGTGTCGCCTATTTAGCCGGTTTACACGTGGGCATTTATGCTTCTCTCGAAAGTCTGACTGACCTGTGGTGCAGTGAGCAACAAAACCAGCCCAATATGTCAGTGGCCCAACGCGAACAGCACTATGATGGCTGGCGCAAGGCCGTCGACCGCACGAGAAGCCACTAGTTTTACACAAGCACTAAAAAAAAATTGCTCTATTCGCTGAAACTAAAACAGCCGTAACCCTCGAGAAAAAATGAACCACCTATTCACTGAGCAGATGTATACCGTCCTTTTCAATGCGAATGACGCGCTGTTTATACAGGCCGCCAATGGCTTTTTTAAAAGCCCCTTTACTCATACCAAAAAGTTCAGCTATCAACTGGGGATCGGATTTATCATGGACGGCAGCAAAACCTCCCTGCTGCTGTAAGTAATGTAAAACCCGTTGGGTATTTTTATCCCTTGCCTCACGCCCCCCCTGTAAACTTAAATCAAGTTTGCCATCGGGGCGAATATATTTAATAAAGCCTTTTATCGACTGACCAAAACTTAAGCGCTGGTAGACTTCATTTTTATACAACACCCCCCAGTGGCTATGGTTGACAATCGCCTTATAGCCGAGCTCGGTACTGTTCGCAATTATCAAATCTACCGCTTGCTGGGGTTTATACGCGTGGTGGCTATCATCGCTGAGGAAGCTATCAATTTTTGATGAAGCGACAATTCGTCCATCCACCCTGTCGATATATAAATAAACGAGATAGAACTTACCCACTTCCATGGGCCGGTGTTGTTCTCCAAAAGGGACGAGTACATCTTTATCGAGCCCCCAGTCCAAAAAAGCACCAACAGGACTATTATCCACCACTTGTAAATACGCAAATTCCCCTACACAGGCCTTGGGCTTTTGCGTGGTAGCCACCGGCCTATCTTCTGAATCGAGATAGAGAAAGACCTCGACAGTATCGCCTACAGACAGATCATCGGGTGCGTATTTGCGCGGTAGCAAGACAGTATCCAATTCCTCTACGTCAAGATAAAACCCGAAATCAACACTTTTCACCACATTGACCACACAGGTTTTACCAATAGCCGCCATTGCTCTTTTCGCCTCTTCCTTCATATGGTTCTTGATACCGACGCTTCTCACGAGTGCCATTATAGCAGGCAAAGACAGAGCTTCAGCGGGCAAATCCTTATGTACCAGATTCCAGGCTAACGCAATATATTGGTGGGTTAAGCCTTTAAGCCCCCCAAGTTTCAGGGTGCGACCTGAAACTTGCGTACCTAAACAGACAGAAGCAGAAATTAAGGCAATGTTCAGCTATACCATTACTATTAATAATATAGCCAGCAAACTTGGAATCGATTAAAAATTGGTAACAGTGACAAGGTATTGAACAAAAAAGTCTGACACCTTTAGTAAAACTATAAAAGCGTATTTGGCTCAGAATAGAAGAGTGACAGACTATAAACCATAATAAATATACGCTTTATAAACCTATAAACACATGGTCAACTCAGTGCAAAAAGGGCTTGGGGCATCTAAACTCACTATGAACTCTACTAAAGCGGGGATGGGGGAAGGCTTGTTACCCACTACTGGTCAGATTTATCTCCTGACTGAAGGTATCAACCAAGGGGAATCGTTACGCCTATTGCTGGGCGATGCTAACTGCTCGCTACAAGTGTTCACTGATCCTGAGGCTCTTGTCTGTGCACTTAGAAAAACACCCACATGTGCAGGCATTTTCATTCACATTTGCGCAACGAACAGCGACAACGTTGCTGCTATCAAAAAGCTGCGACACGATTTTTTATCATTACCACCACTTGTTTTTATTACAGCTGATAACAGTATCAACAGCCGACTGGCAGCCGTACGTGCAGGAGGGCAACATTTTCTTAGCGAACCTGTGGATCATAGAGCACTAGGCAAAGTGCTCGAGCAATTGCTGGCAGAAAGTAATGATCCATTTCCCTATAAGGTCTTAATGGTTGATGACGACCCCGAGCAATTGCGATATTACAATGCGTCGTTACAAGACGACAGGTTGACTCTCTGGACACTTTCAGAGCCACTCGAGATTTTAAACACCTTTGATCTTTTTCAACCCGACGTCATCGTTATCCGCCAGCACATGTCCTGTTGTTGCGGCCTAGAGCTAGGACAAGTGATTCGGCAAAGCCAGCTCTCGAGACCCCTCCCCATTATTTTTCTCCGCGACACAGCCGATAAAGAGCTCCACCTCAATATATCAACAAGCGGTAGTGATACCTTTCTCAGCCGGTCATTGCAACCCGCCCTCCTCATCGAGGCCATCATCGTCAAGGTACAACAGTCACATACTGAGCGGCACCACGATCAGCGCATGCAAGAGAGTATGGCACGCAGCGAGCTCTACCACTTCGCGATGGACCAACACAACATCGTCAGCATTACTGATACTGCTGGGCTGATTACCGACGTCAACGATAGATTTTGCACCATTAGCGGCTATCAGCGCGAAGAGCTTATCGGGCAAAACCATCGGCTCATTAAATCCCAGTATCACTACAAAGCTTTTTACACGGACTTATGGCAGACCATCAGCACCGGTCAAGTTTGGCGCGGGGAAATCTGCAACCTCAGAAAGAATGGTCAAGAATACTGGGTTAACTCAACCATCGTGCCCTGTCTCGACCACAAAGGGGAGCCCTGGCAATACATCGCTGTACGCACGGATATTACGGCTTTACGAGTCAGCCAATACCGCCTACAACGAGCTCAAAATTTTGCCAATATTGGCACGTGGGACTGGAATATCAATACCAACGAATTGCACTGGTCCGAAGGTGTCGATTCCTTATTCGGCTACCCGGAGGGTATCACTGAAACTAGCTTCGAGCGTTTCAAAACGGCAATACACCCCGACGACGTAGCCCTAGTACTCAACGCAATTGAAAACTGTGTTGAACACAACCAGGAATACGACCTTGAGAACCGGATAGTGTGGCCTGATAGCTCTGTACACTGGGTCCATATAAGTGGCGATGTTACCCGCAATGCTAAAGGTGAGGCTGTACGTATGCTCGGTGTCGTACGAGACATCAGCCAGCGCAAAGCCATCGAGTTGGGTTTACAGGAAGAGCGACGACGACTGAGAGAAGCCCAGAGAATGGGCGGCATCGGCGACTGGTGGTTGAACTTCGCTGACAAATACCCTCACTACTCCGCTGAAGCTTTACGGATCGTGGGCCTGCAGCCCTTAGGGAAGCAACTCACAACAGAGGAAGCCCTGGAAAAAATCGACCATGCTGACCGTAAAATCATCGCCGACGATGATCTGAAAGTTCTCCGACAGGGTCATAGCAAGGTCGATTTCCGAATTTTTTTCGATAATAACACCGTACGCTGGGTACAAATGGTTCGTCAGGCTACCCGCGATAACGCCGGCAATGTAATAGGCTTTCGGGGCACGGTCCAGGATATAACAGAGCGCAAAGAAGCCGAACAACATCAGCGCCACAACAACCGCATTCTTGAAAACATCGCCAAAGATGCCCCTCTATCAGAAACTCTTTCCCTATTGATTGAGCAGGCTGAAGCCATGCAACCTGAAAGGTTTGGCGCTGTATTCATTGCCGACCCGGTGAAGGGGCACTTACATTGTGGCGCGGCTCCCAGCCTACCAAACTCTTTAATAACAGAACTAGATGCTCTCAAAATCGATTTCAGCCAGGTTCCTCATTCAGAAACCAGCACTGATGACCCTGCCAGCCACCCCGCTTGGCAGAGCTTTTGTTCAGTTTCCCAAAACACTGGGTTTTTTATGTGTAGTTCAAAAGTCATCCAGTCTTCTGCCGGTCAACTCCTGGGCCTACTACTGATGTACAGCCATTCGCCACAAATTTTGGGCACTAGAGGCGCTTTACTTACCACAGAGCTTGCCCGTTTTGCTGCCATTGCCATCGAACAAAAGCAGGTATTGTGGTCTCTGATTGAGGCCAAGGAAGAAGCCGACAACGCCAACCAAGCTAAGTCCCAGTTTTTATCTCACATCACCCACGACTTGCGCACCCCGTTGACAGCTATTATGGGCTTTGGACAGTTATTAGCGATGGACAAGAGCTCGCCCTTAAGT
Source organism: Porticoccaceae bacterium (assembly GCA_029212965.1). Lineage (GTDB taxonomy): Bacteria > Pseudomonadota > Gammaproteobacteria > Pseudomonadales > Porticoccaceae > Reddybacter. Next base: position 17,666 of record JARGOV010000036.1, on the reverse strand, counting down.
CAACGGCAAGAAAACAGTGTCGCTGAAATCAACAAGGCCAGCGAACATCTGCTGGACCTTATCAACGACATACTCAACCTTGCACAGATAGAAAGTGGCTTGATTGAATTAAAGTTGGAAGCCGTCAATGCCCGCGAGCTCATTGCCGAATGTGAAGCACTTATCGCTCCACTAGCCCAAGAGCGCGATATTACTTTTAACTCACCAAACGCCGACGCTCACGAACCATTGGCGAACTCCTTTTTCGTCGAAGCAGACCGCAAGCGCCTGAAACAAGTTTTGCTTAATTTGCTCAGTAATGCGGTCAAATATAACTGCCACGGCGGCAGTATTACCGTCAACTGTCAGCCCACAGGAAAAGATCTGCGCATTCTTATTACTGATACGGGCGAAGGCTTGACTGAAAGTCAGCAAGACCAGCTATTTTCGGCCTTTGAACGGCTCGAGGCAGAAGACAGCAGCACCAAGGGCAGTGGTATCGGCTTGGTCGTCGCCAAGGGACTGGTCGAAAATATGGCGGGCATAATTGGTGTTGAGAGTGAACTCGGTAAAGGCTCGACCTTTTGGATTGAATTACCACAGGCACTATCAAATCCAGAATAGAAAAGCCAAAGCCATTTCAATAGCAATGCCTTATTATCGGAACCAGCTAACAAAAAAGCGCTAAACAGCACCCGTTATTCTGGAATAAGAATTAAAATCTAAGCAAAATTACATAAGATCTAAAAAGAAATGGAAGCAAATACCCCCAATCTGGTCGACCTGAAATCAATGAATATTCTCATTGTCGATGACGAGGCGGCAAACGTCAGGTTGTTGGAGACGCTACTAGACCTATCTGAATATAAAAATTTAATTTCAACACAGGAACCACGAGATACCCTTGAGCTATGCAAAACCAAAGCAATTGATCTCGTATTGCTCGATATAAACATGCCTCATATGGATGGCTATGAGGTAATGGAGCAATTGAAAACCCTTGGGGCTCAGCAACCGGTAGTATTGGTATTAAGCGCTCAAACAGAACGCGATTATCGCCATCAAGCCCTTGACAGTCTGGCTCTGGACTATGTAGCTAAACCTTTTGATAACCACGAATTACTATCGCGAATTCGTAACCTTCTGGAAGTTCGTCGTGCGCAAACTTATATGCGCCATCAAAACCAATTGCTGGAAAGCGAAGTACACAAGCGTACCCAAGAACTGGTCGCTTCACGTCTGGAAGTGGTACGGCGTTTGGGCCGCGCTGCAGAGTACCGCGATAATGAAACAGGCCTGCATATAATTCGCATGAGCAAGATAGCCGCACTCATTGCCAAAGCCAGTGGTATGAATGCTGCTCAGTGTGAACTTATACTTAATGCTTCGCCTATGCATGATATTGGTAAGATAGGTATTCCCGACCATATCCTACAGAAGCCCGGCAAGCTAACGGCTGATGAGTGGCGCATCATGCAAGGCCATTCACAAATCGGCGCCGACATACTCCAGGGTGATGAATCGACGTTGCTAATCGCAGCGCGAGAAATTTGCCTCTCACACCATGAAAAGTGGGATGGCACTGGCTATCCCAATCAACTCGAAGGTGAAGCCATCCCTTTAATGGCTCGTATCACCGCACTTGCCGATGTTTTTGATGCCCTGACCTCGGTACGGCCCTATAAGAAGGCATGGAAGCTAGCGGATGCCCTAGACCTTATTAACAGTGAAAAGGGCAAACACTTTGACCCCCAGCTAATTGAACATTTTATGGCTGTCGTGCCTGAAATTGTCAACATTATGGCCGAATACCCCGAACCGGAAGCTTAAGGCCCCTGCCGCACAATTGAGTATTATTTGCTTGGTGCCTTTTTCATCAAGGGCGACAGGCCATCATTAGCTTGCGCCTGAATACCCTTTTCCCCAGTCCCTTTATTCTTACGCTTACCTTTGTTCTTCGTATTGCGGTGTCGACTCGCGCTTTTATCCTGCCCTTTAACTTTTTTCTTTGTGCCCGCCGCCTTGCCATTGGATTTTAGTTTTTTCGGACCAGTAAATTTTGCCTTTAAATTTTTTATGGCGCGTCGTTCTAAAGCGGTTTCTGTATAACGCTCAATGGCAGCCATTAAGTTCCAATCGTTGGCACTGACAAACGAAATAGCCAAGCCTTGGCGCCCCGCTCTACCCGTACGGCCAATACGGTGAATATAGTCATCGACACTTCGCGGGAAATCAAAATTAATCACAGTGTCGATATCTTTAACATCCAAACCTCGCGCTGCGACATCACTGGCCACCAGCACCTTAATTTTCCCCTCCGCAAACTGGGTAACCATATAATTGCGTTCTTCCTGACTCAGTTCCCCGTGCAAGACGCCAGCATGAAATTTGTGATAGCGCAGCAAGGCGCTTAATTGGTCGGCAGTAACGCGCTTATTAGTGAAAACAAGTGTTTTTCTAACGGCTTCTCGCGAATGATTTCTATCAATCGCGCTGCCTTGTTCAGGCCTTATTTTTTCAGAACTACTTCTTTCAGTCTCGGTCTGGCGGGGCCTCACTTTCACTTTCGCATTCGCCCAGGGAGACTGGTTCAAGCTTTCTGTTTTTTGCGGCTCATCTATGTCAGAGGCTTCATCTGACACGACTTTCTGCTGCGCAGCTGCATCTTTTCTAACGCGTCCCCTATCCACATCGGCATTAGAATTAAGCAAGTAGACTAACAGTTTTTCTTTATGACTTTTGTCGTCGCTCAATACCACCTGTTGATGGATATGTGCATGGCGACTGCGCTCACTACCCACCGAGATTTGAGTAGCCTCTGTAAGTATTTCACTCGCGATACGAGTTACACCACTATGGCGAAGCGTGGCCGATAGTAACAAGGTCTGACGTTGTTGAGCACAGGCCTCGACGATGGTCAGCACGTCGGAACGAAAACCCATGTCGAGCATATGATCGGCCTCGTCAATCACTAAAGTTTGTAATGCCTGCAAGTCAACGCTACCAATTTTGATCAGCTCCACCAAACGACCCGGAGTCGCGATAATAAACTCTGGGTTTTTACGTAAAATCGATTTTTGATATTTAAAATCGCTACCGCCAATAATCACTCCGGCTTGTAAACCGGTGTTTTTACCCAGCGGGGCAAAGTGTTTTTCAACCTGCCGAGCAAGCTCTCGGGTCGGTACCAAAACAAGCGCCAAAGTACCCGCATCCGCTGACTGCTGTTCGGACAAGATACGTTGAACACTCGGGATTAAATAGGCCAGGGTTTTACCGCTACCGGTTTTGGCACTGACCAGAAGGTCACGCCCCGATAACGCTTCGGGAATCACCTGTGCTTGAACATCGGTCGGCGCGGTTAGTTTCAGCGCAGCCAGGGCCCCCTGTAAACCATGATGCAGATTCAAATCATTTAACATGTCAAGCTACCTTAAAAACACTTCGAGAAAATTCCCAAAAAACATTCTAAAAAAAACTAAGCATCAATTTTTGCTAACAACTCACGCCAAAAAACTTCACCTCTAGCACGCGCTACTTGTTTGTTGCGTTCGGGGATTTGATCAATATTGGGAGCACTGGCGATGGCCCGCTCAATACTGCTCTCACGAAGAAGATGTAACAAAGGCAGGGGGGAACGGTTGGTGTAATTGGAAGCATCATCCACAACCTCGTCGGCGAACACATAGTCGGGATGGAAGCTTGCCAGCTGATAGATACCCTCGTAACCGGTATCTTCCAGCGCTTGTTGCGCCGTATCTAGCAGTGTCAGATAGTCATAAAAGTCACGCCAGCCATCGGCGAGTATAAGTAATGTCGTTTCGATGTCGTCGTGCTCAGCGAGAAAGTCCAGCTCATCGAGCAACGCAGCAATGGCACCTTTACTTTTACGCCCCTCAAAGACGCGATAACGTAGACGCCCCGCATCAAATTCTCGCTGGGCGAAAGGGCAAAAGTTGTAGTCAATCACCACGTCCTGCAACCAGCGGCGAACTTTTGCGATGGGCGCAGCGTCCTCTAACTTCTGTGCTTTATTGTCCACGTTATTGCCCAAGATGATTGTCGGGTGCATTTTAGCGCATTACACGAGCGGCAACTCACCTCTCGGCTATAAAGCTCAGCAAAATTGTGACAGAAAAGCATCTACAGCTCTGGTTAGCAAAAGAACAGGCGTTGCCACTGCATTTTTCAGCAAGTTTTTTTAACAAGCAGCTAATCAGAGCTGTAGTTACAGATTTTAGGCGATAGCCCCCAACTTGCGCAGACGAGCCAGCTCCTCAGCACTACAGCCAATTGAGCCCAGCAGCTCATCAGTGTGCTCGCCCAATGCCGGCGATGGTAGACGCACACCCGCAGGCTCACCATTAAATACGGCGGGTGGTCGCGCCTGACGCATACGCCCGCCACGGGGATGATCGTATTCAATTATAGAACCAGAATGGGCAACTAGAGGATCATCCAACACCTCGTCAAAAGTGCTAATAGCACCACAGGGAACACCCTCGGCAGCCAAACGAGCTACTAAATCAGTACTAGTGAATGAAACTGCTTTTTTCTCAATAACATTGAGCATTAAGCTGTAATTAGTAAAGCGCTCAACCAGAGTATTGAATCGAGGGTCTTCCAGTAGTTCTGGCATATCCAGAGCCTTGCAAGCCCCTTTAAATTCAACGTCACCAACAACAATCGTGGTGACGTAACTATCCGCCGTTTTTACGACACGGTAAAACTCAGAGATTAGTGGCTTGGGTTGAAAACCCTCATCGCCGACAAAGCTGTGGTTCCAATACACATCGGCCCACAAAAAAGCCAAACTAGCATCGAGCATGGAAACATCAATTTTATGCCCACCGACGGTGCCGCGCTCACGGGCAAACAAGGCCGATGAAATGGCCTGGGCTGCGGTGTATGCGGCAATTTTGTCACTGGCAATGGTCTTCACTAACTCGGGGGCATCGCCGCCTACGCCCTGAGCGTGGGCAAAGCCAGAGGCACCCTGAATAATCGGGTCATAAACACGCAAGCCTGCGGCGGGGCCATCGGGGCCGAAGCCTGAGATAGACAAATAGATAAGATCCGGATTGACTTTATGTAGCTCATCAAAGCCATAGCCCGAGCGCTCAAGTGCACCGGGGCGGGAATTCTGCACGAAGACGTCAGCCGTTTTAATTAAATCGTAGATAAAAGGCCTCACACCCTCATCCTTTAAATCCACGGCGATGGATCGCTTATTGCGATTCATATAACCGTTGTAACCCGTAACGCCACCGCGCACACCACCGACATGGCGCGACGGATCACCTACCTCGATGGTTTCCAGTCGAATTACGTCTGCACCCTGGTCAGCTAACAGACCCGTCGCCAATGGCCCAGAGGCATTGGTTGTGACCTCAATAATTCGAACGCCTTCTAGTGGTTGCATAACAATTCCCCCTAACGATAAATATTAAATTTTGTTGTTTCACCAACGCTTATGTTTAAAAATGGCAAGCCGCCTGAAGCGCTCATTCAACCCGCTAGGCGGGGAATATGCAATAACTGTCTATAACAGAAACGCGATAAGCCACTTACAAAACGCGACAATTAAAAGCGCCAACATACTACCTATATATTGAGGCAATGCACATTTTTTGTACCGTTAATGCCCAATCATTACCCTGCAATGTAAACCCTCATGCAGGTGCCCTATGATCCATGGCAAAATGCCCTCCAATACTGAACGCTCTGATACGGATCAACCACGCTATGCAAATATGGGTCGATGCGGACGCCTGTCCCCGGGTGATCAAAGATATTCTTTTTCGGGCTGCCAAGCGGGCTGAGGTGATGACCCTCTTCGTTGCCAACCAACCTTTGAACTTACCAAAGTCGCCCTGGCTTAGATCGATACTAGTGCCTGGAGGTTTTGATGTCGCCGACGATTACATAGTCGCCCATCTCGACAGTGGCGACCTAGTAGTTACTGCCGACATTCCCCTCGCAGCCGAGGCAATTGAGCAAGGGGCCGAGTGCATCAACCCTCGAGGAGAACACTACACGAAAGCCAATATCAAACAACGTCTAACCATGCGCAATTTAATGGAAGAGTTGCGATCAACCGGCGAGGTACACGGCGGCCCACCGAGCTTTAACCAAAAAGATCGCCAGGCTTTTGCCAATGTACTGGATCGACTGCTAACGAAGGCTGTAAACAGACCTTAACTTATTGTAAATGAAGCACAAATGAGTCCACACCAAGACCATCACCACATAGACTAAGTAGATCGAACTGCGTATAATACCGCGCCCCTGTGGGGCAGCTCTAGCGTTTGCCCCCTCTTGCGACACACTCCCGGGTATTTCTAGCCGGGCGCTTATATTGGGCACTTCTATGTCAGCATCCGATGCAAAGCCAAACACCAGCTCAACAATTAATCAGAACGCAAGTTCTGCCAGTGGCGACAAGCCTGCAGAGGTGACGTTCTCCTCGCTGAAGCTGTCTGCCCCAGTCCTTAAGGCAGTAAACGAGCTCGGCTACGAACAGCCTTCAGCCATTCAGGCGCAGGCTATCCCCCTGTTGCTAGGTGGCGGTAATTTACTCGGCACCGCACAAACTGGCACTGGTAAAACGGCAGCGTTTGCACTGCCCCTCCTCAGCAAACTAAAGACTAGCCAACGCAAGCCACAAATTTTGGTACTGGCGCCCACCCGAGAGCTAGCAATACAGGTGGCAGAGGCCTTCCAAACCTATGCCCGCTATATGAAAGGCTTCCATGTGCTACCCGTCTACGGTGGTCAGGATATTCGCGGCCAGTTGCGCGCGCTCAGTCGTGGTGCCGATGTCGTGGTAGGCACACCTGGGCGTTTGATCGACCACATCAACCGCCGCACACTGGATTTGAGCGAACTGAAAGCCGTGGTACTCGACGAAGCCGATGAGATGCTACGCATGGGTTTTATCGACGATATAGAAACCATCCTCAGTAAAACCCCGGATGGTGCCCAGCGCGCACTGTTTTCAGCCACCATGCCCCCACCCATTCGCCGTGTTGCTAACACTTACCTGGGCGACGCTGAAGTGGTGCGCATTGCCAATAAAACCAGCACCGTTGAAAAGATCGATCAGAAATATCTGATCGTTAACAGTCATCAAAAGCTTGATGCTTTAACGCGTATCCTCGAGGTTGAAGACTTCGACGGCATTATTATTTTCGTGCGCACCAAGTCATTAACCGTCGACCTCGCCGAGCGCTTGCAGGCAAGAGGCTTTGCCGCCTCAGCCCTAAACGGCGACCTCAATCAGACACTACGCGAGCAAACGATCAACAAATTGAAAAAGAGGCAACTCGATATTATCGTCGCCACCGATGTTGCCGCGCGAGGCCTCGACGTTGAGCGCATTAGCCACGTTATTAACTACGACATTCCGAATGACAACGAGTCCTACGTGCACCGTATTGGCCGCACTGGACGCGCAGGGCGTGAAGGCAAGGCAATTTTATTTGTCGCCCCAAAAGAACGCCGCCTGCTGCGCTCTATTGAAAAAACCACACGCCAGCCATTGGCGGCCATGGATATACCCAGTGGCGAGGAAATCAGCGGCCAACGTATCCAGCGCTTTCAGGACAAGGTACTCGAAACACTGCAAAAGCAGGACCTAAGTACCTTCCGTGACTTGCTTGAAAAAATTGCCCATGAGCACGAGCTCGATATGGGCAATATCGCTGCTGCCCTCGCTTGGCAAGCCCAGCAGAAAACCCCATTGTATCCATCGATGAAAGCCATCGCGGCACCGGCGGAAAAACATAAAGGCCGCTTGAAAAACACAGAGAAAAACAAACGCCCACAACGTGATAGCTCAAGCAGCCATCAAGAAACACCGCGCCGTGATAAAGCACCGCGCAACCCAACACCCAAAAGCAGCGGCAACGACAAACCGATATCTAGGCTTCGCCAACATCCCGATGTTGAGCTAGTGCGCTACCGTATTGAAGTTGGCAGCAGCCACGGCGCATCTGCGGGTGATATTGTCGGCGCAATGATTAATGAAGCGGGTATTGAAAGTGAATTTATTGGCCATATCGATATGCAGGGCGAGCACAGCACTGTCGACTTGCCCGAAGGCATGCCGAAGGAAATATTCCAGCATCTCAAGCGTGTCCGCGTGCGCCAGCAGGCGATGAACATTGAACAAGTCAGCGGCCTGGGCGATAAAACCCGCAGTAAACCAGCACTAAAACGTACCAATAAAAAGCGTCCTAAAATGGATAGCGCGACAAAAAAACGCGGCGACAAAAAACCATCGCGTCAACCCCGTGCACCCAAGCCGGAAGACTTCACCTAACACATCAGACTGGAGGAAAACCCATGAGCACTTTTCTGACCAATTCAAATATCATTGCCCAGCGTTTTGGCCCTATTCTTGGACGCATACTATTTGCCGCACTTTTTATTCCAGCTGGAGTGCACAAAATCATCGGTTTTTCGGGCATTGCAAGTTATATGGCGAGCGAGGGCTTACCCATGGTCGATGTGCTTTTGGTGCTGACTATTATTATCGAGCTCGGTGGCGGCCTGATGTTATTACTCGGCTGGCATGCTCGCCTCGCCGCATTGACGATCGCCCTCTTTCTGATACCCGTCACCGTGATTTTCCACGCCTACTGGAATATCGAAGATGCCCAACAGATGATGACCCAGCAGAGTATGTTTATGAAAAATTTAGCCATTATCGGCGGCCTGTTGTGCATAACCGGTTTGGGCTCTGGAAAATTCAGCCTTAAGGCTGCCAAGTTCTCTTAAAAAGAGCCTCTTAAAAGGAGCCTTTTCCAAAAAAACGTCCTCTTAATAAACGTTATCTCCATCCTTCTGAGAAGAGAAACCAGGCTACCATCCACACTGGCATCTCTTCTTAGGGTCAACACTTGCTCCTTGCATATCCCTCCTGATTATTCCTCAAGCACACGCCCTATTCACAGTGTTAGTATGATAAATACAGTACTTGCCTTAGCGAGCATCCAGCATTAGCCGGCGAAGAGCTCCTTTAGAACTTAGGGAACCATCAATGAATAAAAAGCTTTGCACCACAAAAAACATCCTGGTTAGTACCCTTCTATGCCTGTTACTACTCACTGGTTGCGACAGCAAGCCACTTGAAAACAAGCAAAATCCATCGGGACTCGAACTACAGGGCATGGATTTAAACGTTCGACCTCAGGATGACTTCTTTGCCTACGCCAACGGTCAATGGATGCGTGAAACTGAAATACCTTCGGATAAATCTTCCTGGGGTTCCTTCAATATTCTTCATGAAAAAAGCCTTGCTCAATTGCAAGTCATTATTCAGGAAGCCGCAAACAATAATACTGAGGATCCAATCCAACAGCGTATTGGCAACTACTATAAAGCTTTTCTCGATACCGAAACCATTGCTGATTTAGGCCTTGCGCCCCTGGCAACCGAATTGGTATTAATTGAAGTTATAGAAACTCACGCCGATGTAGCTAGCTACTTTGGTCGCAGCAATGCTTTTGGAATCGATTCACCCTTAAATTTCTGGGTTGATCAGGACGCAAAAGACTCTACCCAATATATTGTCTACTTTACCCAGTCTGGTCTCGGTCTGCCCGACCGAGATTACTATTTTGATGACACTGAACGGGGGCGGGAAATTCTACAAAAATACCACGCTTATATTAATCAACTAATGACACTCTCTAAAGCGAAGATCAACGAGAATACCGTCGATAATATTATCGCTATTGAAACTGCATTAGCAGAAAAACACTGGACCCGTGTCGAAAATCGCGATAGCGATCGTACTTACAACAAACTGAGTAATACAGCCTTACAACAATTATTACCCGACTACCATCTGCCCACTTTCCTCGACGGGCTCGGTATTGGCGAACAAAGCCATGTGATTGTTCGCCAACCGACTTACGCTCAAGCCTTGAACAAAATATTCATAAACACCAGTGTGAAACAGTGGCAAGACTATTTGCGGTTTAAAGTACTTAATACCTACGCTGCCTACTTACCCGAGGCCTATGAACAATTAAGTTTTGATTTTTATCAGCGGACCTTAAACGGTCAACCCGAGCAGCAACCCCGATGGAAGCGCGCTGTTAATAGCATTAATACCAATATTGGCGAGCTGCTCGGCCAGCTTTATGTTGCCAAACATTTCCCCCCGGAAGCTAAAGCCCGTATGGTTGAGCTAGTCGATCAGTTAATTGCCGCCTATCGTCAGTCGATCAGCGAGCTAGAATGGATGAGTCCCACCACCCGTGAAAAAGCACTGGAAAAACTCGCTAATTTTACGCCTAAAATTGGCTACCCCGATAAATGGAAAGATTTTTCTAGCCTCGAAATCAAGGCCGACGAGTTACTCGATAATATTCGCCGTACTCATAAATTTACCCATCAATTGCAGGTCGACAAACTCGGCAAACCCGTAGACCGCAGTGAATGGTTTATGCCACCGCAAAAGGTCAATGCCTACTACAACCCCGGGATGAACGAAATCGTTTTTCCAGCCGCCATTTTGCAACCACCCTTTTTTGATCTCAATGCCGACGACGCAGTTAATTACGGAGGTATTGGTGGTGTCATCGGTCACGAAATTGGCCACGGTTTTGACGACCAGGGAAGCAAGTACACTGGCGAAGGCAACTTGGAAAACTGGTGGACGGATGAAGACCGCAATAATTTTGAGCAACGCACCCGCAACTTAATTGCCCAATATTCGGCTTACCTACCCCTTCCTGACCTACCCATTAATGGCGAACTAACCCTTGGTGAAAACATTGGTGATCTGGGTGGACTCAGCATAGCTCTTAAAGCTTATGAACAATCCCTACACGGGGAATCCGCGCCAATAATAGACAAATTTACTGGTCAACAGCGAGTCTTTCTCGGCTGGGCACAGGCCTGGCGGGTCAAACGCCGGCCCGAATTAACGGAGCGTTTAATAAAAACAGACCCTCATTCACCCCCGAAATATAGAGTCAATGGTGTGGTGCCGAATATTGATGCATTTTATTCAGCCTTTGATGTACGGGAGGGTGATGGCATGTATCTATCCCCTGAACAGCGAGTTAAAATCTGGTAATCAGGGATGAGAGACCACAATTAACAGGGATGATTCTTGATTAAAAAAATCAAAAACCTTCACGTTTAAATACCATAGTCAATCATAGAGGATGACGCATGAAGCACACTATTATCAAAAATATAACCCACGCGGTTCTTGGCTCTGCACTTTTTCTAGGTGCAAATGCATTTGCAGAAGAGTGCGCTACAGGTTCTTACCCTGTCGCTGTAAAAGGAAATATTATTAACAATGGCCAAAACGTTGAAGAAGTCGGTGTCAGTACATTAGGTGTCGTAAAGCTAAAACTCGGGAGAAAACACCGTGTATTAGCACGTATGACATGTGGAATTATCGGCGTCAGCGCTGCCACAGAGTCTGAACCTTTTGCCTTTACTCATACTCTCAGTTGTACCGATAACAATACCATCTACCTTGGCCCCGATTTTGGCTTTCAAAATGCTCATTCACAGTTAACGCTTGACACCTACGGTGATTTATTTGTTGAAGGAAGTTGCGCCCCTATATCTGATGGCATTCATGGTACTTTTGTCGAGTATTCCAGCCCCTCGGCGAACAACACGGGGAGAGGGATATTTACAGGCGTTACGGAAGGCGAAATTGTTATCGAGGGTGATATTAACTGCCTCGGTTCTATCGACATGACCTTTCAAGGTTACATTTGTATGACCCCTCCTCTGCAATAAAAGAAACCAACACACAGCCACAAAAAAGCCCGCTTAATAGCGGGCTTTTTTGTGGCTAAAGAAGTTAAGCCATTAAGGCAAACCGTCAAACTCTACACCTTCTTTTTCGGTCGGCATCAAATCTTCACGACTAACATCCATTGCCAGCAATATATTCGCCGCCACATAAATGGACGAATAAGTACCCACTGCAACGCCAACGATCAAAGCAATTGAAAAATTATGGATCAACTCCCCACCAATAAAGAACAAAGTAAAAAGCACCAGGAGCGTCGTTAGCGAGGTAATAATCGTACGGCCCAATGTTTGGCTCAGAGATTCATTAATGACCCCTGTTGCCTCAACTTCGCGCAGCAGGCGAAAATTTTCACGGATGCGGTCAGACACCACGATGGTGTCATTCAAGGAATAACCAATCACCGCCAATACCGCCGCCAGCACGGTGAGATCAAATTCAACATTAAACAGAGAAAAGAACCCCAGAGTAATAATTACATCGTGAATTAGCGCGCAAACTGCTGCAATGGAGAATTTGTATTGAAAGCGAATGGCCACGTAGAGCATCACCATAGCTAGAGCAACAAGCATACCCAGGCCACCATCATCACGTAACTCTTCGCCAATCTGTGGGCCGACGAATTCAATACGACGCAGCTCAACAGCCGAGTTTGCCTTCTTAAGTACTGTCATCACCTGATCGGCCAACCCTGCCTCAGGTTGGCCCTGCAGGCGTATCAAGATTTCGCTCTCGGTGCCAAAGTGCACCACCACCGGGTTTTTAAAGCCACCCTGCTCTAGCGATGAACGCACTTTATTGAGTTCAACCGCTTGCGGATAGGCAACTTCTATTTGCGTGCCCCCGGTAAAATCGAGGCCGAGTACCAAACCTTTTGTAGTCAGTGAACCAATAGCCACAATCAACAGTATCAGCGAGCCTATCGCTGCCAACCGGCGATGTTCCATAAAATTGTATATACGCTGTTCGCTCATAATTGCGTTCCAATTGCCTTCATTAAAGGACTATATCCAAAGCTTCTCAACGTTACGCCCGCCATAAACCAGATTGGCCAGTGCACGCGTTCCCATAATCGCAGTAAACATAGAGGTGACAATACCCAGCGACAAGGTCACGGCAAAACCCTGAACCGGGCCAGAGCCAACGGCGTAAAGAATAACCGCAACAATCAGGGTGGTGATATTGGCATCGATAATCGACACAAAAGCGCGATCGTACCCGGCGTGGATAGCCGCCTGTACCGTCTCGCCGTTTTTTAACTCCTCACGAATGCGAGAAAAGATCAGCACATTAGCGTCGACCGCCATACCGACTGTCAACACGATGCCAGCAATACCCGGCAGGGTCAGCGTGGCACCCAACAGCGACATCGCCGCAATAAGCAGGATCAGGTTTAAACCCAAAGCCAAATTGGCGAACACGCCAAAGGCACGGTAATAAACCAACATAAACAACGCGACAATCGCCAAACCGAGCTGCACCGATTGTATGCCGATTGAAATATTTTCAGCACCCAGTGAAGGCCCGATCGTGCGCTCTTCAACAAAGTACATAGGGGCGGCCAGGGCACCAGCACGGAGCAACAGAGCCAGCTCAGAGGCTTCCGCCGGGCTATCGAGGCCTGTCACCCGAAACTGTACGCCCAGAGCACTTTGTATAGTTGCCAAACTAATAATCGTTTTTTCAACATAGGGAACGGCAACAGATACTTTTTCACCTGCCTCGTTAACCTGTGTTTCAAGCCGTGCTTTCGACTCAATAAACAACACGCCCAAACTGCGTTTAATGTTGTTGCGTGTCGCATAGTGCATGTCTCGCCCACCGCTGGCATCGAGAGTGATGTCAACCTGAGGCATGCCATTTTCATCATAACCTGCATTGGCATTGGTCACACTGTCACCGCTGATAACCACCTTTTTCTCTAACCAGGCTGTGCGACCTCGGTCTGATTCACTGCGAAAAACAAATTCTTCACGACCGGCAATTTGTTCCGGTTTCGCCTCAAGACGAAATTCAAGATTGGCCGTTTTACCAATAATGCGTTTCGCTTCGGCAGTGTCCTGCACCCCTGGCAATTCGACGACGATACGATCTCGCCCCTGGCGCTGCACAATAGGCTCAGACACGCCCAACTCATTTACCCGCTTGCGGAGCGTAGTAATGTTCTGTGAGACGGCATACTGCTCTTTTTCTTTTAGCGCGGCCTGCGACATTGTTGCCCTAACAACAAATAAGCTGCCATCGCGACTCTCAGTGGGTAGTAAATCGCGGAAGTCTGTGCGGATTAATGACGTCGCCTCGTCTTGCCATTCTTCTTTTGTGAAGGTAAAAATCAATTCCTGCCCTTCAAGGCTGGCTGCTTTATAACGCACTTTCGCTTCACGTAGGGCTGCTTTAGCTTCGCTCAAACGGGTATCGAGATGAGTGGTGATAACGGATGCCGTATCGACCTGCAACAAAAAGTGCACACCACCACTGAGATCGAGACCCAGCTTCATCGGAGCACCACCAATGTTGGCCAGCCACTGAGGTGTATTAGAAGCTAAATTCAAGGCAACTACATAGTCAAGACCGAGGGCTTGTTGTACAACACTTTTTGCAGGTAATTGCTGCTCAGCATCGCGCAGACGAATTAGCACACTCTTGCCATTAAGCTGCTCGCCGAAGTAGTCGATCCCCGCTGCGTCCAGGGCTGCAGTCGCCTGACCCATAAGATTCTCGTTCATGAGCATAGAACCACTCTGCCCAGACAGTTGAATGGCGGGGTCGGGGGCATAGCGGTTGGGCAATGCATAAATAAAACCAGCAATGACCACCAGTAAAATGAGTAAATACTTCCAGAGCGGGTAACGGTTCATTAATTGTCGCTTCTTTATATCCCGGTAACGGTCGCGCATTATAGGGCAATTCGTCAGCGCGCCCACTATTCACAAAAAATTTAGCCCGCGGATTAGTCTCCCGCCTGCTGATGATAAAACGTTTCTGCAAAGTCATCGAGCCGATGAGATTGAATGGCAGCACGAATATCGGCCATCAAGGTTTGGTAATAGCTCAAATTGTGAATGGTATTGAGCTGAGCACCGAGGATTTCTTTGCATTTATCGAGATGGTGTAAATAGGCCCGGCTGAAATTTTTACAGGTGTAACAATCGCAGCGAGGGTCTAAGGGGCCGGTGTCGTGGCGATGCTTAGCATTGCGAATTTTAATCACACCACTACTGGTAAACAAATGACCATTGCGCGCATTACGCGTCGGCATGACACAGTCAAACATATCGATGCCACGACGCACGGCTTCAAGAATATCGCCCGGTTTACCAACACCCATTAAGTAGTGAGGTTTATCGACCGGCATTTCGGGTGACAGACAATCGAGCACCCGCAACATATCCTCTTTTGGCTCGCCCACCGACAGCCCGCCAATGGCGTAACCATCAAAGCCAATGGCCTTTAGGCCCTCGATCGATTCACGTCGTAGTGACTCGTGCATACCACCTTGAACTATACCAAACAGCGCCGCCGGGTTGTCACCATGGCCGTCTTTGCTGCGTTGCGCCCAACGCATTGAAAGCTCCATAGAGGTACGCGCTTCACTTTCGCTCGCAGGATAAGGGGTGCATTCGTCAAACACCATCACCACATCAGCCCCCAGGTCGCGCTGCACTTGCATGGATCTTTCTGGATCGAGAAACACCGCACTACCATCAATAGGCGAGCGAAAGGCAACACCCGCTTCACTGATTTTGCGCATCGCACCCAGGCTAAACACCTGAAAACCACCGGAGTCTGTCAAAATGGGCCCTTGCCACTGCATAAAGTCGTGCAAGTCACCGTGGGCTTTAATAACCTCTGTGCCGGGGCGCAGCATTAAATGAAAAGTGTTGCCAAGAATTATATCGGCACCGATAGCTTCGATATCTTTCGGCAACATACCCTTAACCGTTCCGTAAGTGCCGACTGGCATAAAGGCTGGCGTCTCGACAACACCTCTGGGGAAGGTCAGCCGCCCACGTCGGGCAACACCGTGGCGGGTTGTATCGGTGGTATCGAGTTCAAATTTCATAGGGCATTCTTTGTTTGGGGCGAGGGTTTATCGGCGTTGGGTTTGCGTGTAATGAGCATGGCATCACCGTAGCTGAAAAAGCGATAACGTTCTTCGACAGCCGCCTGATAGGCCTGCATAACACTGTTATAACCTGCAAAGGCCGATACCAGCATTAGCAGTGTCGACTCGGGCAAATGGAAGTTGGTAATTAGCACATCGACCATTTTAAAATCATAACCGGGGTAAATAAAAATATCTGTTTCGCCCTGTAAAGGCTGCATCCTGCCACTCGCACCGGCAGTTTCAAGGCAGCGCACACTGGTAGTCCCCACAGCGACCACCCGCTTACCCGCCGCCCGCGTCGCTTCCACCTGTGCACACAGCTGGGCATTGACCTCAAGGGTTTCACTGTGCATTTTATGGTCGAGAATATTATCGGCACGCACTGGCTGAAAAGTACCGGCACCAACGTGTAGCGTGCTAAAACCCGCGTTAATCCCCTTCGCCTGCAAGCGGGCCAATAGTTCAGCGTCAAAATGCAGACCTGCCGTTGGCGCGGCCACGGCACCCGGGCGCTGAGCGTAGACAGTTTGGTAGCGCTCTTTATCGCTCACTGTATCGTCCCTATCAATATAGGGGGGCAAGGGCATATGGCCAACCTGCTCCAAGACCTTGGCAACGGTATCATCACCGCCAAACTCGAGAACAAATAAAGCCCCTTCCCGCGCCACCATTCGCACAGTAAAACCGCCATCGAGCACGATATCACTACCCGGCTTGGGCGACTTACTAGCCCGCACATGGGCCAGCATACGCTGGTCACTGAGCACTCGCTCGACCAGGACTTCTGCAGCACCACCACTCGCCTTACGCCCAAAAAGCCGCGCCGGAATCACCCGAGTATCGTTAAACACCAACAAATCCCCTGGTTCCAGGAAATCGACAATGGCGGGAAATTGACGGTGTTTAATCGTACCTGTGGGGCCATCAAGCACCAGTAAGCGGCTACCGGTGCGTTCGGCGGCGGGCTGACGGGCGATTAATTCATCGGGCAGAGTATAGTGAAATTGCTGACGTTGCATAGGCTTTAAGACTGTATTCAGAGACGATCTCAAAAGCGCGCAAGCCTAACGGAAATTGCCGGTCTACGCCAACGCAATGCTAAACCAACATGCAGCTATCGCCCGCATATTAGCCAGTATTAAGCAGATAGTTTCAGTTGACCCCGGCCAAGTCGCTGCTATAATCCCCGGCCTGCGTTTCTGAGCGCAGATCTTTTCGGTCACTCGAAAAGCTACCAGGCTTGTTTAAGCTATCCCTCTGTGCCGGAGTGGTGGAATTGGTAGACACGACGGATTCAAAATTCTCAAGCGATTTTGTATCCCAAGTGAAAATTAAGCTTTTCTGTAGTGTACCTGTGAAAGGATTTGCGGGTAGTATAAAAAAGGATTGTCGGCAGACAATAAATGTATTTAGTGCCAGAGTGGTGAAATTGGTAGACACAGGGGATAAGCGAAAGCCAGTGTCTTTAAAAAACTGAGTCCCCCTCGCGAGCAATCGCGAGTGAGAAAAACTGGATGAATTGCTGGAAACTCTAAGTCTAGAAATAGATACGACAATCAGCAGCCAAGCCGTCTGAGACGGAAGGTTCAACGACTACCTGAGCTGTTGCGAGATGGCTTAATAACAGGAAGTAGCTTGGATTAGAACCCAAGTGAAACAGCGTCCAGCCCCTAAGTATATTAGGGTGATGATATAGTCTGGCTAGCATCGAAAGATGGTAGGTTAATGTCAAAATCCCCCGCCTTCACGGGTGTGCCGGTTCGAGTCCGGCCTCTGGTACCATCT
>JARGOV010000035.1:25702-27269 GCA_029212965.1 Porticoccaceae bacterium | reverse complement strand
TCTTGTCCATAAAAAAACGACGGCTGTAGTCAAAATCGTACTTCTTAATATGCATTAACCCTACTCCTAAATACTAGTCCCAGCCCCTATCATTTAAACCACGGAGCTATATTTTTATTACTGACTAACTCAGTACTACATTTACAATTTCACTTTATTTTAGAGATTCTTCACCACCGGCATACTCTGACAAATCAACACCCTCGCCGACTAAAAGATCTTCAGAACTTACAAATTTGGGCTTAAGCAACCACACCAACAAAGGAACGACAATCAAGGCAATGACCATGTTAATTAACATCACCATCACCAATAATAAGCCCATGTCTGCAAGGAACTTCAATTCAGACATAAAGTACCAGGGCAGAATACCGATTAAAACAATAGTTGCAGTAAAGAAAATAGCCTTGCCCGTGGTCGCAACAGCGGCATAAATAGCCTTGCCGTAATCTTTGAACCCCTGGTATTCCTCGCAAATACGGCTTAGTAAGTAGATACCGTAATCGATACCTACACCAATGCCGATTGCGGCAATTGGCAATGTATTCACATCGAGGCCGATACCCATATAAACCATAGCCGCGGCGAGGAAAATATTCGACAGGTTAACCGGTATTAGCAACAACACGCCTGCTACCACCGAGCGGTAGGCCCAGGAACAACTGATCAGGATCACCAAGTTCAACAAAGCAAGAATAATGTATTGATAAAGATCAACCGTGTCATTAATGGACTGCTGCAGAGCAATGGTTCCCGACCCAAGGCGGATGCGGTAGGTATCATGGTCGATACCAATCTCATCCAGAGCCGCCCTCACAGATTCAAGTGCATCATCGACAGTTTCTTGTTTGTTATCCTTGTACCAAAGAGAAACTGTTCCATTTTGCTGCACAAAGTCAGTGACATGGGAAAAGGCCTTCGGGCTTGTTCCGAACAATACCGCACTTGATGCTGCCTGCACCGCCATATCTGTTTTATCCAAGGGCCCCCATTTTGGATTGCCGCCACTAAACAGGCGATTGGCTTCAGGTAGGTAGTCTGCAAACGATAATGTCGCGACAGGAGGGTTTTCTCCGCTCTCAACAATGCGCTGCAGCTCTGTCATTTTAAAGATGGGATCGGCTTGCTTGAGCAGCCGCTCCTGCTTTTGCTCTTTTACTTCAAAAATAATTTCAAGAGTATTCAAACCCGGAAAATGGCTATTAATTTCACCAATCGCCACGTTGTATTCAGAGTCACTCCACAACAGGTTACTACCTGCCACGGGGTTACCAATTTTGATTTCAAGCATTTTTGACAGGCCAAACACCGACAGCACAATAACGACAACTGTTGTGATCTTCGCAGGGGGACCGAAAGACAGCTTAGAGACACGCTGCAGCAAATGCTTTATGCCGGCATGAATTGCCGCATGCTCACCATCAAGACCAATGATCTGGTTAACATTTTTTGGTTTAGGCATCATTGACAGCAATATAGGTGTAAGGAAAACACCAGTAGGAACAAGCATCATGGCCCAAAAACCGCAAAAGACTGCAAAACGCTCCATTGTAGGAATCGGGGCGAC
>JARGOV010000035.1:0-25602 GCA_029212965.1 Porticoccaceae bacterium | reverse complement strand
TGGCCCAAAAACCGCAAAAGACTGCAAAACGCTCCATTGTAGGAATCGGGGCGACGGCAATTAAAAACAAGCCAATAGCATCGGTAACAATCCCTAAAATGCCCGGTGCCATCATCACGCTCATACAAATTTCTGCAGATTTTTTCTTATCCTTTACGTGGTAGTAAATTTCATAATAGCGCTCAATAAACTGAACCGCATGGCTAAATGAACGCGCTACTAACAATATAGGCACTACCATAATCAGCGGCTCAATGGGATCTCCCAGCCAGCCCACAAAACCAAAGCCCCATACCGCAGCAACAACACTAGTTACTAGCGGTACAACGATACCTACAACGTTGCGCATATAGAGAAACAAAGAGAGCAATAACGCCGCCCCAGTTATTGCAAAAATTTGCAACATTTGCTTCTCATAAAAATAAACCCAGCCCGTAAGAACCGGCTGGCCCGCAACATGAATCTCATGAGCGTCATCACGCTCAGCGTCAACAATTTTTTCCTGAATCTCACTAAACACCACACCATAATCGAGCAAACGCTCAATAAATGTTGCTTGAATAATAGTTGCCTTTGCATCGTGAGATATTAGGAAAGCACGGCTACTCGGTGATTTTTTAACACGCTCTAAAAATTCTGCCATTTCCTCTTCTGTACGTGGAGCGTGATCGCCCATCAATGGCTGACTATCAATTCCAAAGGGTGTCGCCTGAGCATAACGTGCTTTTTCGGTTGTAATAGATAGAATTTGATCGTGGTCGACACCAGCTATCAAATCAATATTACGCGTCATATCCCAAACTTTTTGCAAGGTCTCAGGGTTATAGATTGACTCACCATCAGTACGCTTAACCATTACGGTAACGGTCAGGGGATTACCAAAGTTCGGATGATCTTTATAAGTCTGTACAAAAGGGTGAGTACTAGGCAAAAGATCTGAAAATATTGTTCTCAGCTCAACTCGCTGAATACCTACAGCGAAAAAAATTGTCACAGCCAAAAAAATTAACAATGACAACCAACGATGGCGTATCACGTATCTCGACAGACGGTAGCGTGCAGTCTCCAATTCCATTCCCCCTTACTTGTAACTTTTTATTACAGTTTATTTTGACGCCGAACTCTATCATGATTATTTAGCAGCATCTACATGAATAAAGCTTATAAACACTCAAAAAAGCCTTGTTATTTCAATAGGTTCTGAACAAAAACACTCCAAAAAAATGTCATCTTATTGACACATTATTCAATGAAATTAGCCTAAAAAAATCCAAGGAAGGCAGCCCTAGCATGTAGCTAGTAGCGATGCGACTCACTTCGAGACAGTTGGCCTGAAATACACTAAATAGAAACCTTAAAAACCAAACTGATATAAATCAAATAATTTTTATAGAGAAAAAAGTCTAAAGACAATGATAAAGGCCACGATGAAAGCAAATACGGCGAACAGACCTATCAAACTTCCTTTTTTTCCATGAATGCCACCAACACGCTCAAAGTCCGCACTAATACCCGGAATACTCCAAAGATCACCGCTACCACTACCGGCGATCAATTGGGCCTTCATTCCCTTTTCCATATGCTGAGCAATGTCACAATGCACTAAATAGGTTTTATCATCGCTTGGCACAATAAATACTCCAGTTTGAGTATGGCCACCGGAGGCCTCCATATGAAACATACCCCGGTCATATAAATATTTAGGTAAACCGTGGAGCATCCACTGATGTCGCACATCATCCTCATTCTTGAAATTGACGGTTATACGACTGCAGGGCTTTACTCGCCACTCATGCTCATTGAAGCCAAACATCGTACTGGCATAAGGCTTAGCGTAGCGGGTACCAGCGACCACATTAATTTCGTACTCTCCAGTGATCTCATTGCAGTCATCAGGCAATTTATCTTTATTATTGCCCATCACCATACCCGAAACATCCATGCTCATACCCGGCATATGATGATGGCGGTGTTCGTCAACCCCATACACAGAACTGGCGCCCACAAGTAATGAAAAAAACAAAAAAACACCCAGTTCACATCTAGACACGCGATCGCCCCTTCACCGTCCAGCTGGCTACAAGTCCGACAAATAACCCAGCAATCGTCGCTAAAATGGTAAGCCTTAACGCAGAAAGACCCCTTTCCTCAACTCCTGCTAACAGTGGGGTGATACCGGAACCGTCATCCTGACGCTGATAAAAACCTGGTGTCAAAAAATTCTTCCAATCCATACCAAAGGTCATCGGCCAACCGTCATCTTGTAAATAACGCTCGTAAACGATAGCACTCACATTGCCACCAGGACCAAAACCACTAGTAGTAACACCTTTTTCCTGATGGTCATGCATCAACCAGACACCTTCTCCATAGCTGTGTAAACCATCGTTTTTTGTTGATAATTCAAGATCAACACGCTGCGCTGATGCCACCCACACCACATCACGTGTAATTCTTGCTGGTTCTGGATGCTCAACACCATCATAGTGGGTAATCGTAACCTTGTGCCCATGGGTATGTATCGCAACGCCTTCGCTACCACCATTCACAACGCGTAACTTAACCTTCTCATCCGGTGCAGTAACAATGAGTGAGTCTCGTGCCGTGTAGGGGAAAGAACGCCCATTGAGCGTGTAATACTCGAAGTCCGCCTGACTAATATCATAGTCACGGTGAATCAGCTGCGTAACAATTCGCGGATCATTAGTTTGCTGAATTTTCTCACCCAATTGCTTATCGAGATCAAGATAGTGAAGATCGTATTCGCGGTCGTATTTCTCTTTCACAGCGACTGAACTATGACGCACAAAGCCATCGCCAATATTGAAGGTTTGCACCCAGTTATTCGGCCGATTCTCTTCAATAATAAACATACCGTTCAAACCCATCAGCACATGTGCCTGAACTTCAACATGACAATGGTAAAACATTGTGCCTGCCTGACGCGGCTGCATCTCATAGCTACGCTGTTTACCCGGCTGCACCGGCATTTCACTGGTCACAGGAACACCATCATTACCCTCACCGTCGGCCGTTAGGAAAGGATGGTCAACACCGTGAAAGTGAATGGTGTGCGGCATATAATGGCTATTTTCTAGAGTAACGATAACTTTATCGCCTTGCTCAACTCGAATTGCAGGAGAAGGCAGGCGCAAACCTGGCTGGGCGATCAAAGACTCAAAATTTTCTGTCGACATACCCGCTGACTTTGGAGCAAAGACCCAAAGCCCAGGAGTCACACCTGGAGCAATAGCGTACTGCGTTACCGGCACGTCTAAATCAGGAGACCCGCCATTCAACTCAAAGACTTCAAGACGAATATGAATTTCATCGGGATCTCCATCGCCGTCAAGATCGCGACCCTTAACAACTGCGTCTGGGGACAAACGCGCATCCATCAAGGTCATATGCCCGACGTTATTCGTGCCTTTCACAAAAGCGGCTACAGCATGGGGGTTATCGGCAAGGCAATTTGGCGAAGCCGTAATATCAACCCCGGCAATAGACTGTGGTTTACGCCAGCCCCTGATATCGGGCGGGCAGGCCTCTTCCGTATTTTCACCAGCCACAGCGGGAACTGTTACAGGCTGTTCAAGAAAACCGCTAGCGCCAAAAGTATCGGAGTACCACACTCGCCAGTCGCGTGGGTACCACTGCCAGGGAAGAAGTGCCGCAAAAACAACAACAAGTACAACTAGAAATAAAACCCGGTATAAACGAGTCATAAAAATAAACCGCTAAGCCTACATTGAATAAAAAAGCTCTTACTTATAAAAGTTTTTATTTATGATAGAAACGCCCTTTACCGCCAGCATAAATAAATACACCACAGGCAACAAACAATGCTAAATAGTATTGAATATACTTACCGTAGCTAAACTGCCCCACCGAAAAGGGGAATACGGAGGTATATTTCAAACCAGTTTCGAGGTGGTGGGCATTTACAATACCGATATATCCACCCTCCTGGGCAAAGTCATAACGGATGTTCATGATGCCTTTTTGGTACAACTTCGGCTCAACATAGAAAATTGTTGCATCTTCAATTGCCTGTTCACCCCCTAAATCGACTAGAGTGGCAGTTACACCGATATTGTTTACATCGCGCACAATGCGAAAATCCAGCTCCATTTCTCGCAATTCATCACTGATATAGTCGATAACAAAAATGCTTTCAGTCGCCACAGGAATATCTTCACAAAATTCCTGTGTAGCCCTTTCCTTGGGCAAGTAACCTGTAAAGTGAGCTTTATAACGATCAATTTTAATAATACAAACGTCATCTTCCGCAGATACA
Source organism: Porticoccaceae bacterium (assembly GCA_029212965.1). Taxonomy (GTDB): domain Bacteria; phylum Pseudomonadota; class Gammaproteobacteria; order Pseudomonadales; family Porticoccaceae; genus Reddybacter. Next base: position 21,305 of record JARGOV010000035.1, on the reverse strand, counting down.
CCGCCATGCGCTAACACGACAGACGACCCACAGGCCACCCAAAGCCCGGCCAAACACATAAAGACGGGCTTAAACACCACTGCAACCTGCTTTGCGAACATCAAACAACCCTCATTATTATTCTGCTAGCTTCCGGTTTAGAAAAACGCGGGCAGAATTGCCCCGCCAACTTCCTGAAAGAACCGTTCACCGTTATCATCATAATAAAAAAGCAAGCCCGCAAAACGGCTATCAGGGTCATTAATTATGCCCGTCATTCGATACTGCTCCCATAAAGCGTCAGACGCCACCAATTCAACTGCAACAGATTGACCTGGCGCAACAGCATCAACAGACACGCTTAAGCCGTCTTTGGCAACCATTTCTTCACCGGGGTAAATCTCGCTTTCAGTCACATTGGGGTTTAAAAAGCGGATATTCGCTGTTAAAAACTCTGAGATACGGATAGGGCTATCACCATGATTGGTCACATTAACCCGCATGGTCAAGCTACGGCCAGCCAGCGCATATGAAGCACTATCGACAACAACTTCAAGATCACCTGTCGGCACTTCAATAGGAACCACATCAACTTTACCCGTCTGAAGAGGAATGGTAATTGGATATTTGTGCTCAGCCCACAAATAACCGCCAAGTATGGTCGCAAGAGTTAGCGTAAAAAACACACCCCCTGCAACAAAGTCTTTCTTGGTTATTATTTCATTAGCTCTGTCCTGACCAAAGGCCCTAACTCTTATAAAACGGGGAATAAACAGCTCTTTACGAAGCAACCAATAAAGAATGTAGGCAATGCCTATTGCAAGCCAAACAAGATGCCAGCCATAGACATCACCCAATGCATAATTTTCAAGGTCAATGGTATCCCCGAGCATAGTGGTTACTTCATTGGTAAAGGGCGCAGTACTATCGCTTTCTGCGACTTCTAACCACGTCCCCTTATCAACCAAAGATCCGGAATCTTTGACATTTAAAATAGGGTGAACATGGTATCGACCAGCAACACGGGCTCTAAGAACAGTCTTATATTCATAGACCTTACCTAAAGGGAATGCTGTAGAGCGCACCATTGGCACACCATTAACTTCTGAATGCAGACGCAGGAAGGTAGGTCCCGGTACGCCAATGTTGAGATACACAGTATCCTCAATACTGGCCATCTGCTTAGGCCACCACTCAGAAGTCATCAGCTTACCCGTTACGGTAACAATATCGCCGACTTTTACGTTCAAGGGCTCTACCTTGGTGTCAAACCAGTGGACAGTACGCATGCGCATACTTGCCAACTGAGCTCGCTCACCGTGTGCAAGCACCTCACCCGCCAAAAGAACCAACATCAGACCTGCCAGTACGCCACTGACTCCCATTCTTTTCATTTTTAATGTTTTCATCTAGTTCTCAACTCCGACGCCAGTCTAAACAATTCGCTTACTAAAAATTTCTAATTGATTTACGCGCGCGCCAATCCACAGAAATAGACCGTAAACGACTATCCCGCACAATCCGGAAAAAACGGCTGTCAGAGGTGTAACGGACCCACCAAAAGTCCGCAAAGTTGACTCTTCGATAATGCGCAAATACTCCGGGGTTGTAGTCCTTATATATTGATAGCCCATCAAATCGGCTACTGACAGCAACATGCCATTAAGCTCTACGGGCACTTTAGAGGCCGCCATAAACGACCAATTTAATGGCCATACCAGCGCACCGAACAAAGCACCACCCGTTATCGCCGACACCAATAAGCTGCGAGTAATCAGCAAAGTGCAGTCCAGCAGAATCCCCAGCCCTATATACGTCGACGGGAAAACAAAGGACATGGGAAAATGAGTAAATTCATAAAAATTAAGGTATCGACTTACCCAAGACACCACGCACAACAAAAGGGTAATCACCGTACCCGCAATAGGGAGACGTACTCTGGCCCATAAGCCGTAGGCAAAAGGGCCGATAAATATAAGCAAAGAAAAAGGTGCCACTAGTGGCCACCAACGACGGTCGCGCCAATCGATCCAGTAGTCCCAATCGCCTGCCGTCAAGGTAAAATGGATCTGAATACCGAGAACAAGAAACATAAATAAAACGAGAATGATAATACCGTCAAAGCGACGGTAGAGCTTCATTGCTCTGGGGTTATCGAGAGACTTCATGTCAAGAAGCCGTCCCTTATTCTCCGACGCAGTAATCTCGCTAGCTTGCGTTTCGTTCATAACCTTAACCCTCTTCCTACCAAGAATGTTTTAACTAATATAATCAAGAATTTATTGCGGAGAAAAATTATCCCCACAAGCCCTAAGCTTGTGGGGATAAAAGTTGTTACGGAAATTCTAAAAGCTACTAGGCAGACTGACTATAATCTTCAGCAGTTGTTTCAGCGATTAAACGAGTCATATTACTAATCAACTGAAAAGCCAGAGGGATCAAGAAGAACAAAGACCATCCCAACAGAACAAAGCCCCAGTGGATCGGTGCTGCAAACAATTCTTCTGCATAAAAGAAAGTATGACCCCACTCGTTAAAGCCATAGTTAGGCATGATCATTAAGATACCGCAGACTACTGCCAAAAATGGAATGGATACTTTATTCATGTAGGCCGGGATGCGTGTATGAGTCCAAATAAATGCAGGAATCAACATCGCAGTCAGCGCTGGCAGAGCAAAGTAAAAAATTATAATGTGTGTTGGCGTAAAATCAGTGTCGCGAATAGTTACCTGGTGCCACGCAGCGTCGGATTCAACAGCGTTTGAGGCAATGGCGCCAGCCCAGACAGCCATTACTGAAAAAATAGACAGCATTTTCCAATAACGCTGTAGCTCCAGCTCTTTGCTAATACTGCTTGCATCAGTTTCCCTTGTCATCCAAAGGTAAACAGAGAGAATAACGGTAAAGCTACCCAGAAGGATCAACTCACCATAAAGAACAGGCATCCAATAAGTCTGAAACTCATCCGAATAATAGTCAGTTCCAACGGTAAAACCCATGGTATCGAGATAAATACGCAGAGCTAAGCCGACCGCCAGTATTAATGCCCCAAACGTATAAACGAAACGATTGCGCTTAAAATGCCCTGCTAACTTACTGTCAGCACCGTTATCTAGAGTACCGCTATCTAGAGCAACGCTTTGTGTATTTGCTTTTGCCATCACTTATGAACTCCTGTCTTATTGTATACAATCACTTTGTCGTACTGGCAGCCAACTAGCCCTGACCTGCACCACTTTTCCTAACGTCTTGGAGGTAATATACACAGCCAAGAACCCCAGTCGCAGCGTCAAAAATGACAACCATGGTGCAGAAAGTGACAAACAATCGGCCTTTTACACCGCTGTCTTTGCCGCGAATAAACGACACGCAGCAGCCATCAATCTGCAGCAGACCATAACCCCATGTAATTAAACACATAATTCATAGAAATAATACTGCTTCATAGAAAAAACCCTTAACTTATACCTTTGTTAACTTAATTATGAAGACCACTAGTACCTTCTTATGAGGTTTAGAATGCCCCTCCAAGCTATACGCCCTACCACGACAGAGCTAGAAGCCTTTGTTTTGCAGACCTTAACTGCCAGCAATATCCGTACTGAGCTTCACCGTTCTGCAAATAACAACACCACGGCAGGCACCCAATTTCCCACCCAATCATGGCGAAGGCTTGGTGCTCACGGTTTTCTCCGGCGTTTTATAGCAAGTACTTACACTTCAGATACACCGGCAACCCACTTTCTTTACGAAGATATTGCAATTGCTGGTTACACAATGACACGTCATCACCGGTCGTTAGGACTGACAATGACGTGGGTAGGACAGCTCCTTATGTGTCATTTTCTTCGCTCTCTAGACAACCATGAGCTGGCTTGCGTTCAAGCTATTCTTAATGGAGACGCAATTTGTGCCCTCGCCATCTCCGAACCTAAAGTTGGCGCCCACCCTAAACACTTGAGCTGCAGCGCCATCAAAAAAAGGGATACTTACATTATTAATGGTGAAAAATCCTTTGTCAGTCACGGTCCCTACGCGGACAGTTTCATCGTACTCGCCATTACCGAGCAGACACAGGGCCGAAAACAGTTCTCGGCCTTCCTTGTGCCTGCCAGTACTTCAGGTTTGCAGCGTATGCCAACACAGTCAGTTAAGGGCCTACAGCCCTGCAGTCACTGCAATATTGTCTTTAACGACTGTCAAGTTCCATCTTCCTCACTGCTTGGCACACCCGGACACGCCTTCGAGGAAATATCTCTACCCATGCGCACGCTAGAAGACAGTCTTATGCTCGCGCCCATTGCGGGTGCAATACAGGCTCAGCTCGATCACCTAGCCCAAGCCAGCGCTACCGGTAACAAGCCCCTAGATCGCCATAAAATGGGCGAACTAATCAGTTTCACAGAATCCGCCAAAGAATTAGGTATAATCGCAGCCAGCAAACTTGGCCAGCATGAGAATACACCCAACCTGACTCCACTTATTAATGGCTTTCGGTCGTTGGTCGACCTGGCACAAGCTTCACTGCTTGAATGGCATGACGATTACCCCGACCTCCGCGAACTTGCCGTTGACATTCATACACTTAACAACATTGGACGGCAAGCTACAGCCGCGCGCACAAAATCTTTAAGCGATGATTTTATGGACGAACAGCGAAAATAAAACACAGCAAACCAAACTTCTAAACAGTAGCTTTACTTTACAGGCACAAACCTCGCATGAAAGAACTCTACAAAGATAAATTCACTTCAGTTGATGATATACAACAGCTCTTTGAAGGGGCCAAATATATTTGCAGTGAGCAAATTGCCACCTGCGTTTACATCGCCCATAACCTGCAAAAACCAATAATGGTCGAAGGCCCCGCCGGCGTCGGCAAAACCGAACTGGCCAAAACCACGGCACAAATCCTCGATGTACCTTTAGTGAGACTCCAGTGCTACGAAGGACTCGATGAATCCAAAGCACTGTACGAGTGGAAATACGCGAAACAGCTACTTTATACTCAATTATTAAAAGACAAACTTAGCGAATTACTGGAGGGTGCCACAGGGCTCGAACAGTCGATGGAGCGTATCCATAGCCACGACGACCTGTTCTTTTCTGAAACATTCCTCGAGCCTCGCCCCCTTTATAAAGCGCTACACGAAGAGCTAGGCTGCGTTTTACTTATCGACGAGGTTGACAAATCTGACCCAGAGTTCGAAGCCTTTTTACTCGAGGTATTGTCAGAATTCCAGGTGTCCATTCCCGAGCTGGGCACTATCAAGGCGAAAATCAAGCCTCTGGTTTTTCTCACCAGTAACAATAGTCGGGAAATGAGTGACGCCCTCAAGCGCCGCTGTCTGCATCTGTATGTACCCTATCCCGACGAAAAGCTGGAAACCAGGATTTTGAGCAGTCGTGTGCCCGAGCTATCTGAGACCCTGCGCAAAGAGGTCGTTAGTTTTGTACAACAGGTGAGGGAGCTTGATCTTAAGAAGGTGCCATCGATTTCTGAAACCATCGACTGGGCTAAAACCCTGCTCCTTCTCCACAGTGAGCAGCTCGAACCCGCCATGGTCAAGCAAACTCTCAACGTTCTGCTAAAATTTGAAACAGACATCGATGCCATGGGTGATCACTTACGCACCTTTATTAATAAGGCTCACAAACGTTCAGGGCACTAAACTATAGCCCGTCGCTGTTGTACTCTCCATAACCCACGGCAGCGATTGATGAGGAAACAGCATGCAGCAAACCCTCGAGGACTTTTACAAGGTAATTCGTGCAGCGGGCATTAATGTATCACCCTCCGATACTATTGAAACCAGCCGATCTGTTGCCCTCGTAGGCTATACCAATCGTAATATTCTGAAAAACGCCTTCCAGGTCAGCCTGGCAAAATCGGAGACCGAACAAGATTTGGTGGGTGAGTGTTTTGATCAGTTCTTTAGTTTTGACACTTTCAGTGCAGCCAATGACCCCCACAGTGACAACACAGCTTCAGGCAGTGATGGCATAAACGACAAGCAAGAAACGAAAAGTGAGCAAAACGAAACGCCACAGGCGGAATCAGAGCTCGCTAAAATGTTACTGGAGGGCGACACTGCCAGTCTCGCCACAGAAATGAAAAAGGCAGCTCGTGAAGTCGGCCTCACCGATATCTGGTTTTTCACCCAAAAAAGCCTCTACGCACAGAAAATCATGCAAAAAATGGGCTTGCGTGACCTGCAAAATGATATCGCCGCCATGGGTAAGGGCGACTGCCCCTCCAGCATCGCCCAGGCCGGAGAACTAAGAAACGCCAAGGAATACCTCAGCGAAAGCGTTAAAGACTTCGTTGAACAACAGCTATCAATGTACGGGCGCAATGCCACCCGCAACCTGCGTGAAGACCACCTAAAAAGCAGCAAACTATCGAATATCGAACAACGCGATTTCCATGTCATGCACGACCTGGTACGCAAAATGGCCAAGCGCCTGAGCACCCAGTATTCAAAAAAGAAGAAACAGGACAAACGCGGGCAACTCGACTTTCGCAAAACCCTGCGCAGCAATGTCGCCTATGACGGTGTGATGTTTGAGACCTACTGGAAAACCAAATACATCGACAAACCCCGCCTGCTAGTCATGTGCGACATTAGCGGCTCAGTGCAGGCCTATGCTCGTTTCTTGCTATTATTTTTACATAGCTTGAACGATGTGATGCAGCGTATCGACAGTTATGTTTTTACCGGCAATCTAATCCCCGTGAAAGATATCTTCGAGAAATACCCCGTTGAACAAGCGATTGATAAAATCATGGCCGACCATGGCATGGGCGGCTCTGACTACGGCACCACCCTACTCGACCTCGACGACCAATGCATGGATGATATTGACAATAAAACCACCGTGCTAATCCTCGGTGATGCCCGCAATAACTTTCTGGCTCCGCGCACCGAAGTGATGCAAACCCTGCATCTACGCGCCAAGCGGGTTATCTGGCTCAACCCTGAGCCGGCGACTTTCTGGAATGCAGGCGATTCAGAAATGTACAAATACAAACCCTACTGCCATATGGCGAAAACCTGCAACACTCTCGATCACCTGGAGAGAATGCTCGACGACCTTCTTAAAGCGGCAACTAGCGGAACCTAATGGCCTTTTTTAAGACCACTTGAAAAATAAGCCAAAAAAAACACCGGCACAAAGGCCGGTGTTTTTTTAACCATAAGTTTTCAGCTACTTACATTTCAATGGGTAATGAATAAGAAACAACAAAGTTCAAATCTTCATCAATCGCGCCACACACGGTATCATTCTTATCACAATCCTGATCAATCACCTTACTCGCAGTGAATGTAACATTGTCATTGAAGGCGTAAGAAATATTCAAGTGGGTCATATCATCATTGCCACCTGGGTCGGCATTAAAATCATGGTAGCCCACGGTTGCACTGAATTTTTCATAGGTTCCGCTCAGAGTGAAATACTCATATCCTGATCCACCAGCAACGTTGTCATAGTAGGAAAAGCTGAAAGCACCGTAACCGAGGGTCAGTATAACTTCACTTAATTCACCAGTAGTGTCATCGGACATGTTAAAACCGTTTCCCGACAAGCCGTCGTCAGAGTAGTTATAATTCCACAAGCTCAAATCATAAGAGAAATCACCCGACTCGCCACCGTAACCAACGAAGTAATCGTATTCATTGCCCAAGGCATCGTCACCACTGCTGACCCAAATACCGCCATAGGCACCTGAATTACTATAAACCAGGTCGCCTGAAACTGCGGCACTGCCGTCACCTAGATCAATACCACGCCACAAATACATATTGGCCACAGCAACAGACGCAGAAACTTCAGCCATTGCTGGAGTCGCAACGGTTACCGCACCTGTTAAAGCTGCAGCCGCAACACCCATTCGCACCAAATTTGCTTTTTTCAACAACATAATTTTCCCCAACTTATCCAAGAATGAATTAAGAAGCATGCAAGTGAATACTTCTGATCGTGAATAAGCACCTATCGTGCCACTTCGACAATGAAACGATAGAAAACAGCAATAAAAGGAATAAATTCATATATAACAGTAGCTTAAAGAACACTCCACCGGTTTACTGAACGATCGGCTAAAGCGCCCTATTGCGGTGCGCTTTTAACAAGATTGCTTATCGACCGCGCTTTTCTAGTGCATCAAGTCGCTTAAGTATCTCAAGTAGGGTTTTCTCGAGACTGACACCGCCTTCAACTAATGCTGGACTTTCTTTGACAGCAGCCCTCGGTGCCGCCATTTTCTGCTGCAAAAGCAGTTCATCAAGACGCCGGTTAAGATCCCGTTCAACAACATACTGGCCTTTAACCCCTGAGCGACCCACTTTACCCGGCCGGCCTGACTCACCCTGATCGCCGCCAGGAATCCACTTTTTATTACCTGCCAAGGTTCTCATATTCACATAATGGCCCGGTGCTCCTTTGCCCCCTACACCTGCCTTACCTGGCTTACCACCTGCACCCGCCGTATTCTTGGTAGTCACTCGCTTGCCGACCCCACCCTGCAGGCCACTTTCAGGTAGAAAACTGTAGTAAATTCGTACGTTGCCACCATTGCCACCATCACCACCATCACCACCATCACCACCGTCACCGCCAGATGCACCTGGACACTTGTCCGCAGCTCCGCCTGTTTGTCCGTTGCCGCCATCGCCACCTAAACCGCCAGCGCCACCGCTCACATCAATAGCTAGAGATTCGAGCCGCTCCAAACTCAGGGTTAAGGCCAATGACAAGCCGTCTCCACCGGGCTTACCGTGCGCTCCATTGGCACCCGCCTGTCCTCGACGGCAGTCTTTAGCCTGACCCTTGGCAGAAGCGCCTGAGGCTCCTTCTGAACCGGTAAAGCCCACACCGACGATACTCACGCCATTACCGATACGGGCGCGGCGCGCCTCAATGCTCCAGCGGGGCGCCGAGGTGTCCAACACCAGAGTTGCACCATCTTCCAGTACCAGCTCATCAAAGACCCAATCCGCATACTCAGCGCCTAGCGTGTGCGTTTCACCCGACGCAACATGAAGCCTTTCAAGAGACCAGGCGTTAGCAGCCAACCAACAAACACCGAGCGTAGAAATAAACGCTCGAACAAACACACGATGGTATTTCATAATAAATTCCTAATTCAGAAAAAAACCACAGCCGTCACTCGCGCGGCCAGCTTAAATTCGTAAAGATTTCTTAAATTAATATTGAGGCCAGCGCAACTGGCTGCGGAGCATACTAATCGCTGCACTGGAAAGGGGCAATCTACGGATAGCCGCATCCGTATTCAATAACAAATCAAACGGTTATATAGCGTCTAACTTCAGCTTCATCCATTTCATCACCAAGACCCGATAAAACCGCTTCACCGCGATCCATCACTAGATAGTCATCGGCCAGATCGCGAGCAAATTCGAAATATTGTTCCACCAGAAGTACAGCCATACCGCCACGATTTCTAAGAAGACTGATGACATTCTGAATATCTTTAATGATCGATGGCTGAATACCTTCAGTTGGTTCATCCAGAATCAACAATCCAGGACGAGTCACCAAGGCACGGGCTATCGCCAGCTGCTGCTGCTGCCCTCCCGACAAATCGCCACCACGCCGCTTTATCATCTGTTTTAGCACGGGGAATAACTCAAAGATTTCATCGGGTATATGTCGCGAGGCGCGCGGCAATACCGAAAAGCCTGTTTTCAGGTTTTCCAGTACGGTTAATTGTGAGAAGACATCTCGCCCCTGAGGGACATAAGCAACTCCTTTTTTTGCTCGTTCATACGGTGCCAGGCGGCTAATATCCTGCCCTTCCCAAATAATGGTGCCACCGCTAATCGCCTGCTGTCCCGCTATGGCTCGCATCAACGAGGTTTTACCGACGCCGTTGCGTCCCATCACACAGGAGACACGACCTTTTTCCGCCGTAAGGCTAACCTTCTTCAAAGCCTGACTGGCGCCATAATGTAAATCAACTTCGCAAATTTCCAGCATCTTAACGCCCTAGATAAACCTCAATGACCCGCTCATCCTGCTGCACATGAGACAAGGAACCCTCGGCCAGCTGATGCCCTTCATGCAGTACCGTGACATGGCAGTCCAACGCTTTTATAAATTCCATATCATGCTCAACCACGACAACAGAGCGCTCGCCGCTAATGTCTTTTAACAATTGTGCCGTCAGCTCCGTTTCCTGGTCGGTCATTCCCGCAGCGGGCTCGTCAACCAACAAGAGTTCCGGTTCCTGAATAATCAGCATGCCTATCTCGAGCCACTGCTTTTGTCCGTGCGACAAAGAACCGGCAATATCACCGCGCTTTTCCTTTAAACCAATCAGCGAGACGATTTCGCTAATTCGCTCGTACTGCTCAGCACTTTGTTTAAAGAATAAAGTTTTGAAAACACCACGATTACCTGCCATAGCCAGATCTAGATTTTGCTCAACCGTGAGGCTTTCAATAACGGTCGGCTTTTGAAATTTACGGCCAATCCCCAGATTGGCGACATCTGCCTCGTCAAATTGGGTTAAATCAACCGTATCGCGAAAAAAAACTGTACCTGAATCGGGTCGCAATTTGCCCGTTATCACATCCATCATGGTAGTTTTACCCGCGCCATTGGGGCCGATAATGGCACGCAATTCACCGGGGGCAACGACTAGCGACAAGGCATTGAGTGCCTTGAAGCCATCAAAGGAGACGGTCACATTGTCAAGATATAACATGTTTGTGGGGATATGAATGCCAACGCTCATGGCGATACCTCCTCTGCTGAAGTGCCATCATCCGTTTCAATCTGCCCCTCTGGTTTCGCGCCTCCCTCATCTGCTCTTTTCATAGAACGTCTTTTCACCAAACCGACCACACCTTTGGGTAGAAACAATGTCGATACAACAAACAACCCACCGAGGAAAAACAGCCAGATCTCCGGGAAAGCACCAGTGAAATAGGTTTTCCCATAGTTCACCAACACGGCCCCGATAACAGCGCCAAATAGATAACCACGACCGCCCACCGCCACCCAAATAATAATTTCAATGGAGTTAATCGGTGAAAATTCGCCGGGGTTAATAATGCCAACCTGAGGGACATAAAGTGCCCCGGCAACCCCCGCTAGCATGGCACTGAGCACAAATACGAATAACTTGTAATGCTCGACTCTGTAACCCACGAAACGGGTGCGGCTCTCAGCGTCACGTATTGACACCAGAACACGACCTAATTTCGAAGAGACCACATATCGGCACAAGATATAACCGCCAATCAGCGCTAAGCCTGAGCACACAAACAGTGCATTCTTGGTCGAGTCCAGCTGTAAGCTATAACCCAACAAATCTTTAAAATCCGTTAAGCCGTTGTTACCACCAAAACCCATATCATTGCGAAAAAAGGCCAGCATCAAAGCGTAGGTCAAGGCCTGACTAATAATTGAAAAATAAACACCCGTCACCCGCGAGCGGAAGGCTAGCCAGCCAAAGACAAAAGCCAAAATAGCCGGCGCCACTAGCACCATTAACAGAGCAAAAGAGAAATTATCAAAGCCGAGCCAATACCAGGGTAATTCACCCCAATTAAGGAAGACCATAAAGTCGGGCAAATCCGCATTACCGTAGACACCACGCTCACCAATTTGACGCATCATATACATGCCAATGGCATAACCACCCAGCGCAAAAAAAGCGCCGTGCCCGAGACTGAGAATACCTGCATAGCCCCAAATTAAATCCACCGCCAGAGCCAGCAGGGCATAACACAAATATTTGCCCAGCAGCGACACCGCGTAGGTCGATAGATGGAAGACCGAGTCCTCTGGGACGACCAAATTCAGCACTGGCACTATGACCGTAACCACGGCAATAACCGTTATCAACCATTGGCCACCTTTATCGCTTCGCCACCAATGGCCTTGTGAAGTATTCATCATTCAATCCTCAACAAAGCGACCTTTGAGGGCAAAGAGCCCTCGCGGTCGACGCTGAATAAACAAGATAACAAAGACGAGAATGAGAATTTTCGCCAATACCGCACCGACCATCGGCTCGGCAAATTTATTGACGATACCCAGGCTCATGGCGCCGACAAAGGTACCCAGCAAGTTACCCACCCCACCGAACACCACCACCATAAAGGAATCAATAATGTAGGCTTGGCCCATGTTCGGTCCGACATTGGTTAGCTGACTCAGCGCGACACCGGCAATGCCCGCAACACCAGACCCTAGGCCAAAGGTCATGGCATCGACCCAGCCGGTGCGTATGCCCATGGAGCTGGCCATCGCACGATTTTGCGTCACTGCCCGCATCTGCAAACCAAAGAACGTACGCTTTAAGAGCTGTATCAATAAGAAAAGGACGGCCAGGGCAAAAAAGATGATGTACAGCCGGTTGTAGGTCAGTGACAACATGCCGTTAACTTCCCATGAGCCACTCATCCATTCAGGTGTAATGACAGAGCGGTTTAAGGGGGTAAAAACAGACCTGACAAGCTGCTGCAGCATAAGACTGATACCAAAGGTCGCCAGCAGTGTTTCCAGAGGGCGACCATAGAGAAAACGGATCACACTACGCTCAATAATCACACCGAATAAGCCAGACACTAGAAATGCCGCTGGCACGGCAACCACCAATGACAGGCCAATATTGTTCGGCATCAAAAGTTGCACCACATAAGTCGTATAGGCGCCGAGCATAATCATCTCGCCGTGGGCCATATTAATCACACCCATAACGCCGAAGGTGATAGCCAAACCGATCGCCGCTAGTAGTAACACCGAACCTAAACTGATACCAAAAAACAGATCTTCCATCACTTTATAAATACGTGCTTGAGTATGCAGGCTGCCCAATACTTCCTCGGCAGCTTGGCGCACTCTCACATTGGGCTCGGCAACATTGCCTTCTTCATCCTCCAGCAGTAACTGTTCAAGGAGAGTCATCACTTTTTTATCGGTGGCCCCGCGCAAACCATTAACTGCCACTAAACGTTGCCCAGCATTATCACTAGCCAGGAGTATTGCCGAGCGAGCAATAACCATTGCACTGCGGACATCTGCATTCGCCTCAGCAACCAGAGCCGCGTCCAGAATGGGTAAAAAGGACGCTTCCGGCGCTTTCAGCAGAGCCTTCGCGGCCTCCAGACGAGTGTTCGCCTCATCACTGCTTAAATTAAAAGTAGCAATATAACTGCGCAGCTGTCTGCGCAACGCGTTATTCACGCCAATTTTTTTTACACTACGTTTGCCAACAATACCGAGGGATTGTTGGGACAATACATCACCCGCCAGGTAGCCAGACTCGGTTTTTTCTATGACAACAATCTGGCCAGTCTTCTTGACGTAGTAGAGATCACCGTTCAACAAGTGTTGAAAAAGATCCGGCACCCGAGCATCTTTAGTTTCAGCGATAAGACTAATAAGCACTGCTTTTTCACTCAACTTGCTCTTCGCAAGCTTGGCTATATGGTCACTAAAGCCCAGCTCTTGCGCAAAAGAATTCACTGATAATGATGAGGAGAAAATTAACAATGCCAGGAATGGCACAAAAAAAGCGCGTAACGAACCATTCATTGCCTGTGGCCTTCTAGGAAATTTAATTGACTCCAGCCTCGCGCAGCCGAAAAGGCTGGCAAAGCTGGAGAGAGATAGCACTAGCCGAGTCGCTTAATAGTTTTAATAGTTCTGGCCAGAGCAAGTCTTGGTTTCGGTGTTGTAATTACCGCACATGATTTTCGGATCCTGCCAATCAGAGATGAGCTTGGCACTCTCAGGCAAAAAGTCGGTCCAGGCATCACCGGGCACTTCAGACTCTGTTTGCCATACCGTTTCAAACTGACCATCTTCCTGAATTTCACCAATTAATACTGGCTTGGTGAGGTGATGGTTAGGCAACATTTTTGCCGTGCCGCCAGTCAAATTGTCAACCGTGATGCCGTACATAGCAGGGCGTACTTTATCAACCTCGGTAGTGCCTGCTTTCTCCACAGCCTTCGCCCACATTTTAAAGCCGATGTACGTCGCTTCCATAGGGTCGTTGGTGACGCGCTCTTCGTCTTTAATAAAGGCATGCCATTGGGTAATAAAATCATCATTAACATCGGCATCAGCACTCATGAAATAATTCCATGCGGCCAGGTGGCCCACTAAAGGCTTGGTATCAAAACCAGAAAGCTCTTCTTCACCAACAGAGAAAGCCACTACCGGAATGTCTTCAGCAGACACACCCTGATTAGCCAGCTCTTTATAAAAAGGGACATTGGCATCGCCATTAATGGTGGAAACCACTGCTGTTTTCTTTCCTGCTGAGCCAAATTTCTTCACATCAGAAACAATGGTCTGCCAGTCAGAGTGACCGAAAGGGGTGTAGCTAATCATAATGTCTTCAGCTGCTACACCTTTACCTTTGAGATAAGACTCAAGAATTTTATTCGTGGTACGCGGATAAACATAATCAGTACCCGCCAACACCCAGCGTTTCACACCCACTTCTTCCATTAAATAATCAACCGCAGGAATAGCCTGCTGGTTAGGCGCGGCGCCGGTGTAAAAAACATTTTTCGACGATTCTTCACCCTCGTATTGCACCGGGTAAAACAGCAGGCCGTTCATTTCTTCTAAAACGGGCAGGGCTGATTTGCGCGATACTGAAGTCCAGCAACCAAAAATCACATCAACCTTTTCTTTACCCAGCAGTTCTTTTGTTTTTTCAGCAAACAGCGGCCAGTTTGAGGCGGGGTCAACCACAACGGGCTCCAGTTGTTTACCCAACAACCCACCTTTTTTATTTTGATCTTCGATCAACATCAAAACAGTATCTTTCAGCGTTGTTTCACTGATTGCCATCGTTCCCGACAGGGAGTGCAATACACCAACTTTAATCGTGTCCGCCGCCTGGGCAATACTGGCTGATAAGGTCAGCGCAGCAACACCCGCCGCCAGACCGGCTTTCTTTAGCCACGATCGCGATGTGAATGGCGATAATTTGTCAGAATCTCTTTTCATGTTTGCTCTCCATCAATCAATTTTTAGTGGGTCTTCTAAAAAGGCGAATTAACGCTGAACCAGTAAAAGCAGGTTCCATGCCAAATAAAAAATGAGGGGAAAACAAACTAACAGCCTTGATTAAAGACGTTTTTTAGAGGCTAAGGAATCAGAGATGGGAATTAAAACAACAGTGCGCACCAACAAATCGCACCGCGCATCAATAAAGTGCGCAGCTATTTTCTTCAATCAAGTCAAATAGCAACACGGCACTTTAGTGTTTAAAAGTGTTGTAAATACAGGGTTATTTACAACATGCCCAAATCACGGATTGTTGAGATAACGGCTTCCAGGCCACTTTTATCTTTCATGTTGGTAAACAGAAAGGGCTTATCTTTACGCATTTTCTGCGCATCTCTCTCCATGACTTCCAGAGACGCACCAACAAAGGGCGCGATATCAATTTTATTAATCACTAATAAATCTGATTTAGTAATACCCGGCCCACCCTTCCGGGGAATTTTATCCCCCGCCGAAACATCAATCACATATATCGTAAAATCAGACAGCTCGGGACTAAATGTCGCGCTGAGGTTGTCGCCACCGCTTTCTATAAAAACGATATCGAGACCGGGGAAGCGTTCGTTCAATTCAGCGACCGCCGCCAAATTCATAGAGGCATCTTCGCGGATAGCGGTGTGCGGGCAACCGCCCGTTTCGACACCGACGATACGCTCTGGCGATAGCGCATCATTACGGGTGAGGAACTCCGCATCTTCGCGGGTATAAATATCGTTGGTCACAACGGCGATATCAAAGTCGTCACGCATGGCCTCGCACAAGCGCAGTACCATCGCTGTTTTACCCGAACCCACCGGGCCACCGACACCCACGCGTAAGGCTTGTTTTTTCATCATCGACTACCTGTTGTTTGGTTGAAATTAAATATGGTTTGAAACACGCCTATTTGAGACACGCCTAAAAGCTCTCTCAGGAACGAAACATTCTGCTGTATTGACTCTCGTGTAGCATACTGGCCATGACCTGCCCCTGAAGGCTGATGCCGACATCGTCGTCAGCCACTTGTTTGGCAGTATCAAGCACCGCTGTAATCACCGGCGCCAGTTGCTCTATCAATAACTGTCCCGACGTTTGCCCCAGGGGGAAGAGCTTAATGGCTGCGGCAATTTGATTATCTAGCCAGGACCAGATGTAGCCAGTCGCGGCCGCCTCAAAGTCAATACTGTAGTGACCACAAGCCAGGGCAAACGCGGCCAGATAGCCGATTTCTTTTTCGGCGGGCCAGCTTTTGGCGCCATCGATATTCAACGACAGCGACAACTGTAAAAGTGCGCGCCCCATCTGCACATCCTCTAAGCGCAGTTCAGCCGATTCACGCAGTGCTAGAGAGCGGTAATTCCAGTAAACCAATCTATCGAGCCCTTGCTCAGCACCATCGCCACCACCCAACATACGCAACAACAAGGGTAACTCTTGGTTAGCGAAACCCTGCTCGAGCATTGCCAGCAACCAGCCATGCAAGTCTTTTTCGTGTTTTAACCAACCGAGATCAATCGCTGACTCCAGCCCTTGAGACCAGGCAAAACCGCCAATCGGCAAAGAGGGGCTAGAGAAGCGCAGCAGCTGAAACAGCATGGCGGGATGAGGGGTGCTGGGGTTAGAGGTGCGGGTATTAGAGACACCTGTATTGGCGCTAAGCGCTCTACTCGTCGTTGCTTCAGCCACCTTAATGACTGTGCCCATGGGTATGTGCCCCAGTATGCGGGTGAGCGTGAGCTTGAGAGTGCGCGGCATAGGCCCCCTCCTCTGGCTCAAAGGCTGCCTCGACAGTAGTGACCTGCAAACCCAGGCCTCGCACCATGTCATCCAATACATGGTCGTGTTGATAACACAGCCAGTTTTCACCCACCTGCAAGGGCATGTGCCGATTACCCAAATGATAGGCCGCACGTGCCAGTGCCTGAGGCGTGCCGCCCTGAACCCAACTCACAGGTTCCAAGGCGGCGACAATGTGCACTCGCGCACCATCAGCATCGGCCAACACGTCACCTCCACGCAACACCTGGCCCCGCGGCAACATCACACCCAAGGTTTCACCGCTGGTGGTTTCCGCTTTAAAGCGACTTTTTTTACGGGTGTCATAGGGTAAAACAAGCTCACTGACTACTGAATCAGTGGGTTCGCATGACACTTTCCGGCCAATCATTGTGGTGAATTTTCGCATAGTTGACGGTGCCTAAAACAGGGAGAAAGAAGGGCTAAAAAAGAAAATAGCGTTGCGCCAAAGGTAATACCTCAGCGGGCTCGCAGGTCAACAACACGCCATCAGCTCTCACCTCATAGGTCTGTGGGTTGACCTCAATCACTGGCTGCGCAGTATTGAGCAACAAATCACTCTTGCGAATATTGCGGGTATTCTTGACCGCCACCAAGGGGCGCTCTAAACCGAGAGTCCGGTCAATCTCACTAGCCAGAGCCGCTTGAGAGACAAAATGTACGCTGGTATCAACCACCGCCTTACCAAAGGCGCCAAACATAGTGCGATAGTGCACCGGCTGAGGCGTGGGTATGGAGGCATTGGGATCACCCATAGGCGCTGCGGCAATCATGCCCGCTTTAATAATCAAAGCGGGCTTAACACCGAAAAAAGCCGGCTTCCACAGCACTAGGTCGGCCATTTTACCGACTTCAACCGAGCCCACTTCATGCCCTATACCATGGGTAATAGCCGGGTTGATCGTATATTTGGCAATATAGCGGCGGGCGCGGAAATTATCGTTTCTTGCGCTGTCTTCCGGCAGGGGGCCCCGCTGTACTTTCATTTTATGGGCCGTCTGCCAGGTGCGAATAATCACTTCACCAACGCGCCCCATGGCCTGTGAATCAGAGGCGATCATACTGAAAGCCCCCAGATCGTGAAGAATATCTTCGGCGGCAATGGTTTCGCGACGAATCCGCGAATCGGCGAAGGCAACGTCTTCGGGGATACCCGCATCGAGATGATGACAAACCATGAGCATATCGAGGTGCTCGTCAACCGTATTTACCGTGTAGGGCCGCGTTGGGTTTGTCGACGAGGGCAGCACATGGGCTTCACCACAGGCGCGGATAATATCCGGCGCGTGACCGCCACCTGCGCCTTCGGTGTGGTAGGTATGAATCGCCCGCCCCTTGAATGCCGCAAGAGTATCTTCGACAAAGCCCGACTCATTCAGCGTGTCAGTATGAATGGCAACCTGGATGTCGAAACGCTCAGCAACACTCAGACAATTATCAATAGAGGCTGGCGTCGTCCCCCAGTCCTCATGCAGCTTTAAACCCATCGCCCCGGCGCTGAGCTGCTCTTCAAGCCCCCCGGGCAAACTGCTATTGCCCTTGCCAAGCAGACCAATATTCATCGGCAGGCCTTCAACCGCTTTGAGCATATTGCCAATATGCCAGGCGCCCGGTGTGCAGGTAGTCGCGTTCGTTCCCGTTGCCGGGCCAGTACCGCCACCAATCATCGTGGTGACGCCCGACATCAAAGCCTCTTCAATTTGCTGGGGGCAGATAAAATGGATATGTGCATCGACGCCCCCCGCCGTGAGAATTTGCCCTTCGCCGGCAATCACCTCGGTGCTCGGCCCAACGATAATATCAACGCCGTCCTGCACATCCGGGTTGCCGCCTTTGCCAATGGCACAAATGCGTCCCTCTTTAATGCCCACATCGGCTTTAACAATGCCCCAATGGTCCAGGATCAAGGCGTTGGTAATCAAAGTATCGACTGTTTCAGCACGCGGCCTTTGGCTCTGACCCATGCCGTCTCGAATCACTTTGCCCCCGCCAAATTTCACCTCATCGCCATACTGGGTGTAATCTTTTTCCACCTCGATAAAGAGCTCTGTGTCACCCAGGCGCACGCGATCGCCAACGGTGGGGCCGTACATTTGCGCATAGGCGTGGCGGTCTATTTTTGACATTTCAGTACTCCTTATCTCAGTGTGAGTTATCGATGGGTATCGACTGGCTCACTGACTTTGATACTCCTAAAAATAATTGAAACAGGCCGCCCGGTTTCCGGATGTCTCGGCTCACGTAGACTCACAAGCTTGAGGCCGGTACTCGACAACAAGGCTACCCATGACTCCAAGGTTCGAAAATACCAGGGCGCAGGATTGTTGAACTCACGGATAAAGCCTGCCCATGACTCCTCGCGCCAAGCATCCTCGTATCGTTCATCACCCCCCGCGGTGGGATGAACTGTCTGCACAATCATTGAGCCACCTTCATTCAATAGCGAGGGCGCCAATTGAAAGAGTTGATCGACAGATTCTTTTCCCAGCAGAGAAAAATTACAAACGAGGGTATCAAATGTTTCACCAAGGGCATGGCTCGACAAATCTTCAATGGACAAGACTTTAAATCGACCACCACCGGCTTTTTCTGCCGATGCGATTAATGCCGGTATAGCATCGATGCCCAAAGTATCGACCCCCGCTGCGGCCAGCTCTCTGACCAGCCAACCTTCACCGCAGCCAATATCGAGCACGGCTTTGGGCTCCCCGGCTAAAACTTCGTCGACTATCGCAGGGTTCGTCGCCAATACACGGCTTTGTATTTCCCTGCCTCGCACAGCGAGCACCCAGGGATCGACATTCTTTTCCCAGGAATCAATAATTTTTTGATCGGAGGAATTGCTGACCATTTTGATATCCTATAATCAGGGGTGCCTGTAATACGCACTTTGCTTCGTCAGTAGTAACACTGCACCGGATTTATAAGGACCGCCGATGCGCCCCCTTGCCCCAAAACAATACTCTTACAGCTTTCCCGATACTCTGGCCTGAAAACCGTAAACTATCCGCTCACCGCCAAAGGGAATTAAATTAACATCCCGGCTTTGCCCCGGTTCAAAACGCACGGCGGTGCCAGCGGGAATATCAAGCCTACAACCCCGCGTTGACTCACGGTCAAAATGTAGAGCGTTGTTGGTTTCATAAAAGTGGTAGTGGGAGCCAACCTGTATGGGTCGATCACCGCTGTTGGCCACCGCTACCGTAATAACCGGCTTGCCCGCGTTAATCTCCAGCTCACCCGGTTCAATCAGCATTTCTCCAGGATTCATTATCGCGCCTCTACGTTAAACAGTGATTAAATAATCGGGTTATGAACAGTCACCAGTTTAGTGCCATCGGGAAAGGTGGCTTCGACCTGCACATCGTGAAGCATTTCCGCAATGCCCTCCATCACATCATCGGCACTGAGCAGCGTGCGGCCGTAGTCCATGAGTTCGGCAACCGTGCGCCCATCGCGAGCACCTTCAATAATCTCGAATGAGATTAGAGCGATAGCCTCGGGGTAATTCAATTTCAAGCCCCGCGCTTTGCGCCGTTCAGCCAATTGCGCTGCCGTAAAGAGCAACAGTTTGTCTTTTTCTCGCGGCGTTAAATCCATAATGTTTCTCTAGTGTTAACAGTCAATATTCAAGTAAACCAAATTCTAGGGGCAACGCCAGTTTGCCCGCTTTGCGCTTCGCGCAGCAAGTGCCAGAGCTTGATAAAAACGTTCTTCACATCGGCGGCACTTTGCGCAAAGGCCCTAACCACCACCAGTTCTGGCAGGGCAGTGACGGCAAACAAGGGGGCGTTAAAGGGCTGACTCTGGTCGCCAGACTTACATACGCCTGCTTTTGACAGCGCTTCTATCGCTGTGCGCAGGGGTTCGACCACAGACCCATCACAAGTCGATACCAAAGTACCCACCACGTTTGCCCCACCTAACCCCCAGGCCGATTGCAGCTGTTCACTGCCCCCGAGAAAATTAGCGCGCTCTAAGAAAAGAGGGCGATCTTCGCGATAAATATCCCAACGTTGCTGCAACTGCCCCCCCTCAAATAACTCACCAGATGCAGGCCGCCCCAAACACGTTATCTCCCAGGCGTTAAATTGAGCGCCTTCGGCAAGGAAGATCGACAGGCGATTGACAGCCTCGGCACAGTCAAAAACGATACTCTCCTGGGGCAACAATTCGCAACGCGCCCCAGCGTCTACACGAATATTCACCGTCTGCGTTTGCGCCTGGCGATGCTGGTTTGAGCAGTACACGCGGCCCGCCGAAGGTGTCGTGAGCAACAGCTGACTGGCATTTTCACAATGAACATTAATATCGAGTGCGTCGCCAGCCACCAGTCCGCCCGGAGGATGGAGGATATAAGCGTGACAAATGCCGCCCTCTGGGTAGAACGGACGCTGTACGCGTAGAGGGCCTATATGGGCATTGCGGCTAAGCACCGTGCGCTCAGCACGCCGACTCGCCGTAAGTTCAAGGGAAGCAGACCATC
>JARGOV010000034.1:20183-27818 GCA_029212965.1 Porticoccaceae bacterium | reverse complement strand
TGGTCGACATAAACTTTGTCCACCGGGTTGCTCATAAACAGGCCGTAGGCAAAGCCTGCGGTGTGGGTAAACAGGTGGCGAATTGTCGGTGGTGTACGCAGTGCCTCAATGTCATCTAGCTCTTTAGCACCCTTCTTCAATACCTTTAAATCTTTAAACTGGGGAATGTATTTTTCAACAGGGTCGTCGAGATCATACGCGCCGTCGTCGTAAAGGATCATCGCCGCGGCTGAGGTGACAATTTTGGTATTGGAATAGGCGCGGAATATGGCATCGTCACGCATTGGGGTTTGGCTTTCGATGTCCATATAGCCCCAGGTTTTGATATCGACAACGTCGGTGCCTTTTAAAATCACCGCTGACAAGCCACTGACCAAATTGTCGTCAACATAGCGCTGCATGGCGTCGTGAATTTCGCTGAAGTCATAACTTGATGGTTTTATCTCGAGATTGCTAATGGTAATTCTCCTTTAATTTCAATTTATAATTTGTCAGAAATTTTTAATTCAATAGATTAGTTTATGGGCTTAAAGATCGGGCAGAACATTAGCGCTGTTTAACACGAGTCATCTGTCAAGAATACGAAGAACACAACAATAAAAAGCAACCTCAATGATTGCGTCTTAAATAACAGCAGCCCTAATCGAGGTAGCTAAAATCTACACCCTGCATTTTCTTGCGATATTCTTCGGTGACACTTCTCGCCTGGTTACTACTGGCAACGGCCACAGGTTTAATCATCACTACCAACTCTGTTTTACTCTTTGTTTTTTCCATGCCACCAAAGATGAAGCCGACATAGGGAATGTCCTTCAAAAAGGGAATACCTCGATTCGCGCCCTGCTTGTTCTCACGAATTAAGCCACCGAGAACGATGGTTTCACCGCTTTGCACGGCAACACTAGTGGTGATTTCACGTTGAATAATGGTTGGCGAATCAATGCCCGATGAATCGGTTTGATTAACATCATCAACCCGCTGGGTAATATCCATAACAACCATGCCACCGGCATTGACCCGTGGCGTTACCTCAAGTGTCACACCTGTATCGCGGTATTGAATTTGGCTGGTGGTATTGAGGTCATCAGAAGCGGTATTGGTGGTTTCCGATGTGCGAATGGGCACCTGGTCACCGACGCGAATGGTTGCCGTATGGTTGTCGAGCACCATCAATGAAGGCGACGACAGCACATCGAGCCGAGAATCACCGGCCACGGCATTGAGAACCGCTCGCGTACCCGCAGCATCAAACAGGGCATAGGTGAAGTCCGCCGGGTTTAAGACACCATTTAAGGTATTAAGCACATTACCGCTAGACGGAATATTAAGCCCGCCAACGCCATTAAACTTGCCATGCTGGTTTTTGAAAAACCACTGCAGGCCGTACTGCAATTCATTGTCGAGGGTCACTTCGACAATGGAGGCTTCAACTAGCACCTGAAGTGGTAGTACATCGAGCTTTTTAAGGGCTTTTTCTATCCCCTTATAGTCCCCCGGCGTAGAGGAAATAACCAGGGCATTATTTTCAACATCGGCAATAATGCTCACCTCACCAACATCGAGCATACCCGCGCTCTGGTTTTTCTGTAACGCTGCCCTCGGCTTTTTTACGTCATTTCTGGCATTACCCACACTCGACCGACTACCCCCGCGCACCGATCGGCTAAGATCTGCCTTACGCCTGGTATCAAATAACTGACTGAGTATTTCTGCTAAGTTTTCGGCCTTGCCATTTTGTACGTGGTACACATACATATTGGCACCGTTGATATTGTCTGCCTGGTCGAGCCGACGAATCCAGGTTTCAGCTCTGTGTAAGTACTTTTTTTGAGCGCTAATAACAAGAATCGCATTGAGTCGTTCGACCTCGATAAATTCAACCAGCCCCGCCAGAGGACCCTCAGCGCTATCGCCGAAAATAAGCTCTAGCTCGTTAAGAATGGTGATTGCGTCGACATTTTCGAGGCGAAAAAAACCAACCGATTTACCCTGTAGTTGGTCAACATCAAACACACTAATCGTTTGGCGAATATTGGCCAGCTCACCGTAGGGGCCCGCCAGCAATAAAATATTGCGGTAGTCATCGACCACAATTTTAGATTCTTTAGTCTTCACCGTTTCAATAATTTTATTCATTTGTGCTGCGCCAATGTATTGCAGGGGCACAACCAACACCTGATAACCTTTGGCGCTATCCAGGCGCGTTGAAGCTGTCAGACCAGGGGGGGACGAGCCATCACTAAGAGCAAGAATTTCATAAAAATCACGATTCTTGATTAATACCGCACCATTCACCTGAAGCAAACTTTCTAGAGTCGACAGTAAAGCCTCATGGCTAATGGGGCGAGTAGTACGCATTGAAACGTTGCCACTCACAGCCTCGTCAATGGTGTAATTATGTTTGAGAATATCTCCAAGAATAGTTTTAACGACTTCGCGAATGGGTGAGCTTTCAAAGTTTAAGGTCACTTCGCCTGTAGCGGCGTCGGCGCCGTTGAGCTGGTGCGTTACACCCTGTGCCAGAAAACGCCCATTACCAAGATAAACGTCGCTCGCAGCCCCTTCCTCACCAATACTGTCATCACCCCCGTCGGCAACATTTTGACTGATTTCAGTCGCTACTTGCCCTTTGTCGACAAGTGCAACAACCTCAATATCCGCCTGGGAAGTGTGTTGTTCCTGTTCATTTAACCCTTGTTTTTTAGCAAGTGCATCATCAACCCTTTCCATCACGGGTTGTTCAGCACATGCACCGAGTAAAAGAATTGTGCACAAGCCGGTTGAAACGGCGTAGTTAATTTGAGCCCGAGCCATAGCAATACTGGCACACATTATTTTTTTCACGTCTTAATTTTCCCATTGTTAAACCAGGCCATGATTCACCCTGCTGTGTTATTAAGGGGCGTCAGCCTGGTTTTGCTCGGCTGGTTTCACCAGTCTTGGTTGCCGCGCTTTTTGTTGAGCCGCTCTTATCTTCTGCAACGTTTCATTTTCTATTCCAGGTGCTGTTCTAGGTATTGATCTCACTTGTTTACGATCGACTCTTTTCGGTTTTCTCACTGGTTCACTAACCACTAAGCGCAATGTATCGCGCTCACCATCTTTTATTAAAACCACTTGGTCAGCACTAATACTTTCAACGCTCCAGCCATCAAGCAGCATTCCAGCTTCTAATTTTAAGTGTCTTTGGCCCTGCTTTTCACTAAACATAGCGTAGCTGTCAGCGCCGTTTTTAACCACGCCCACCAGCAGCCAGTGTTCGGACGATTTGCCTGTAATTGCCGCTGTTGTCTGCTGAACTGACTCTTTGGGTTTTCTATCCGGGCTAAACAAAGTGCGTCGCACCAGTTCTTCGTAAGCGCTTAGTGGGGCTAATCTTGCGGGGTTAAGTAATTCGAAGCTCAGAGGCGAAGCACTAATCTCTTGGTTATCCGCCCCGTCCACTATTAATAAAAGCACTAATTCAATAAGTAGCACCAGCGATAACAGAGTAACGCTAAGGCGCAAAGCTGTGCCAAGTGGGGTGGAGGCTAACCAAAACTGTTTATTCATAGCCCCGCCGCAATATAAGCACTGAGATCGAGACGAATATCGAGACCATTACGTCTTACCACTTTTGAATTAGGGCGAGCACGTAGCCGCCAACCGTTACGCACTGTACCGCGCCGATTTGTCGATACCGTCAATTTGTCAATAAAAATGGCTGGCCGGGCCGTTTCCAGAGCATAGAGAATATCGCTTAAATTCTGCGCCTCTCCGGTTAAATGCGCTCGTAAACCAATCGCTCGGGTACCCGGCAAATTATCCGCCTCATATTCCTGCACGCTAATCAGCTGGCCACCACTATCGGCCACCACTTCACCAATAAGCTCGCGTAAATCAGCAGCGGCAAGGGCGGGTTTAGGTGAGGAAAACAAGAGCGCTTGTTCACCATTGAGCATTTCAATGCGCGCTAATTCGTCGTCAATCACGCTTTCATTAGCGAGCAGGGTTTGATTGCCTAACAATTGTCGCTGTAACATTTCTACACGTGCTTGGCGCTGCTTAATATTCTCAAACCAGGGGGCCACCCCATAGATACCGAGTAAGACCAATAACAACAGCAGTAAACCAACAGAAATAACGCGACGTAAAGCCAGGGGTAACTCATTCATCGACGTTACCCCCCAAAATAATTTGCTGCGCAGTATCGGGGACGAGAGCTGAAGCCCCATTATTGGCCAACACCTCTGCTTTGTCAGACAGGCGCATTTTAATTTGGAAGCGCTCCTTTGCGGTGCGGGTATTGCGAGTTACCGACGAAGCAAATTCAACTTGATAAAAAGCTGCCTGTGACTCTAGCTTTTCAATAAGATCAGAAGATTTTTCTGATTCCCCCTCTATTTCCAGTGCCGAGTTTCGAATAGTGACTCGCGTCAGCCAAGTATTATCGGGAATGACTTGAGCTAAAGTATGCAAAATAATTATTTTTTCGAACTCATTGTTTTTTCGCTCCACCAGGGCATCGCGTATATCCAGTGCGCTCACCAGCCGCGCCTGCTTGTCTCTAACCACTTTGCTTTGTTCTAGCAAAGCATCGACTTTTTCACTCAGGTGCCCAATCTGATTTTCGTAATACCACAATGGCAACATCAATACCGCCAACAATAAAACCGCAGCCAGACCTGCAAGTGCTTGATTGGAATTCGTCCACAGTTTTTCTTTGGCGGGGCGTTGATCAGCCGGTAAGAGATTCAACGTTTCGCAAAAAAATCCAGGCTCTGTTAACTCAGTTTTACGCTGTACTTGCACCACCCCTAGGCCCAGCTCGCCACAGTGCGCAAGCAGGTTTTCAAGTACGGCTCTTTCAAGACAAATTAAGCGCAGACGAAGTTTGCCGGTCTGTAGGTTTTTTTGGAGAACCTCATAGCCGTAGCACACCTTGTCTTTTTCGAAGGGGCTAAGTCGATCAATCTCATGGGCTAACATACTCGCGATATCGTCATCGCTGACCAGCGGTAAAGTAATATCGCGAATTAATAAATAATCATCCGCCAGTTCTAAAATAACCCGCCCACGAGACTGATTATCCAGTGTGGCAATATTGTTCAGTAGCTCTTGTTTTGCCGATGCCGCTGTATCGGTACCGCTTTCTTGGTAGCCTTCAGACGAGATATTCGGCGCTATCGAGCCTGACAGTGGGGGTAAATAATAACTGCCCAGAGGCGTCTCTCGACCCTGAGTTTGTAGTACCAGTTGTAAACGATCCCGCTCAAGGCTAAGCCGGCATAGCGCCTGTTGCCCCAATAAGCCCGTGCGCCACTTTTTGGGCAATAACTGAACTAGTTCAGCCAGCCACCAATGAAAAAACTCACTGCTGGCTCGCAAAAATTGTTGCTGGCGGTGGGGGGGAATAAATCCAGCCATGCTTATCTTTCTTCTACGCTCATAT
This sequence comes from Porticoccaceae bacterium, assembly GCA_029212965.1. GTDB lineage: Bacteria > Pseudomonadota > Gammaproteobacteria > Pseudomonadales > Porticoccaceae > Reddybacter. The sequence continues at coordinate 22,387 of JARGOV010000034.1, read as the reverse complement.
CAAATCTCTCTGTTTGTCCCTGGCCTTGCAGATAAGCTGCTGGCAAGATACGAGGCTGTAAATAGGGCTTTGAATCAAGTCTTTTAATTCTTGTTTTTCCTGCCTTTTCAATCAGTTCAAAAACCACACTCTGCCCCCCAACGCCACCACGAGCGGTTTTCGCTAATGCCGACAAGCTAAATATGTCACCCTCGTCACTGGCCAAAAAGCTCTGTTCAACCGATGGCACGGGCGGCAGCGGCAAACCCGCACGATGGGTGCGGCGGCGCTCATCAATATAGTGTTGAAGAGCGTTTGAGTCGAGATCACTAATAGCCAGTAAAACATTCAGAGGTGCGACTTTGGGGTTAACCCCTGGGCTTTTTGAATACGTTGTCACGTCAGCCTCAATCTGCTGATAAATAATTTCCTCCATGCCCAACACCTTCCGCAATTCGCTGACGTTAGTAAACGCGCTATCGGCGGTACCGTAGGCTAAGCCGGCGGCGAAGTAATCATCATCCTCCGCGCCGTGTAAACGCACCAGGTCATCTTCGTCACGCCAGTCGGCAATGGCTCCCGCCAGTGCTTCACTTTGCGCCAGTGAAAGTTCATGGCTCATAAACAAGCGTACCAGCAATGCTTCGCTAGCCTGATTAATATTGATTTTGCCGCTTTCGTTGTAAAGCAAAAGTGCTACTTCGCCCTGCTCAAATGACAGCACAAATTCCTCACCATCACCCAGCAGGCGATTCTCATCGCTGGCCATTAGCAAGTTCGCCAATACAACTTGTATCCCGCCCTCTGCCAAATGTCGCGCCTGCGTTACGCTACTTAGCTGGCGAGCAATCAACGCATTGTTGCGACTGACTTTCGACAAACCCAGTGCCAATACGCCAAGCAGAACGATGAACCATAGTACCAGTATCAGCGCCACGCCCAGCTGCTGCTTTTTTTGTTGCTGTTCTTGTTGCGGCTCTTGTTGAGGGGCTGCGTTTTGAGTCAAGCAGCCTCTCGCTAAAGAGCCCCGCTCTTGTAGGCGCTCACGCCTATTCAAAACACACGCTCTTTCAAACTATCGGCACCAGTAGTGGCGATATCACCGGCATAGTTCAGCCCCAGTACAATTTCTGGCCACCACTGAGAAACCTCCGTCTCATTCCGTGCCACTTTCACGCTCAGCAAGCGTGGCACAGCGGTAACGAATAAATCGCCAGCGGGCCATTCTTTATGCCACGCCTCTCCCTCGCCACTAGCAGCAGCGCCACCGCTACTATCGCCATAATAAGCCAACGATAGGTGGTCGATGTTTGGCGCTAGCACCAGTTGCTGACGGGATTGACCCTCGATAGAAATGGTTTCATCGCCGTTCCAGGTGACACTTTCACTACTATTAAAAGGCTGGTAATCGAGTAATAAGACCGCTCGCTGATGGCTTTCATTCCAGGCAATTTTGAGTGTCCACCAATACAGCTCACCGTCATTGATAAATCGAGGGAAGGGGGCAACATAGTGCAGGTAGTCCTCCCCACCCATAAAGGTGTTAACCATTTCACCGGAGGTAAGTCTGACTTTAAAAAAGCGCGCATCGCTTAAATGCCGGCGCAGCAATTGGCTGAGTAAAAACTGGTGCTCGGCCGCATCCTGGCGGACGCTAACTTTTCGCCAGGTCTGTGAAGTCAGGCGCAGAGCACCAAGTACTAAGAGTGAAATCATCGCCATTATGACGATAGCGATTTGCAGCTCGACTAAAGTAAAGCCCTGGCCGTTACTAGCTCTGCCGTTGCTTTTCACAGCGCGGACTCATCTTTGGCTCTAAGTTGCAAGCTGGAGAGCTGATATTCGCGTTTATTCAGGTCGCCCCAATACACTGAGACCTGAAGTTGAAACAGCTGATAAGCCACCAGCGGGTTCTCGGCAATCTCTGCCGGTAACACCGGATCATCGGCACGACTGCGATAGGGGCGTGCTTCAACCACCCAGTCAAAGCCCAAGCCATCGTCGGTTTCAACACTGCCAGTGTCAATAAAGGCCGTCGAGCCTTGCAATACGCGTAGCTCTGCCATTTTCGACTCGGCAATTTGTAGGGCGCTATAGTAGTCACTGCTAACCGCAGCCGCCCGGCTGGAGCCGGCCAAAATCTGCATAATAACGGTTATGCAAATAACGAGAATGGACAGGGCAACGACCACCTCGAGCAAGGTAAAACCGCGCGCTTTGCAGGC
>JARGOV010000034.1:15017-20083 GCA_029212965.1 Porticoccaceae bacterium | reverse complement strand
GAATGGACAGGGCAACGACCACCTCGAGCAAGGTAAAACCGCGCGCTTTGCAGGCACGGGCTGGCACTGTGAGCTTGCCTGGTAATAGCAGGTGGCGGGCGGTCATAGCAGCTCGGGCTCGGGCTCGGCAAAAGAGGATGACTCGAGGCTGTCGAGCAAGCTCACGGTCCCGGTGAGCCAATCGATCCGAATATAACGCTGGCCCTCGCCCAGGCGTAGCTGCAGTAAAGCGCCAGAAGAACTGCCATCGGGATAAAAAACCAGATTATTGTTACCTGTGCCGGGAAGAGCTGCATTGAGAAAAGCAGAGCTCTGAACGCCCTCAATAGCAGCGCCTGTGGCGGCCTGGTAGACGACACTCAAGCCTTCAGCAAGGCGCACCGACTCACCGTCAATGCGATAGATCGACTCATCACCGCTAAAGCGCAAAGTAATAATTCTACCCTGGGCAATCGCTTCGCTGCGCTGTACTCGCAAAGCGGTAAGTAGCTCGCGACCGGCTGCCTTGAGTTTTGCATTGTCTAAACTACCACCGAGCCCAGGGGCAACCAACACCGCAATAATACCCAGCAACACTAGCACCACCACTAACTCCAGCAAGGTAAAACCGGTCTGTCGAACCGGCGATGAGAGGCGCTGACACGGGCCGACCCTATTTAATAGACCAGACATATTTAACGCACGACGCATACGGGTTAAGAGATGTCGAGATACATACATCGCCAATGGCTCAAGACTGGAGCAACTACTCCCAGCTCAGCACATCGGCGTCTTCACCCTCACCCCCCTCGCGACCATCTCGCCCCAAAGAAAACAGGTCGAAGTCACTGTGCTCACCTGGCGATGCATAAAAATAGGGATTGCCCCAGGGATCGTCGCGGATGACTTTTTTCTTCAAGTAAGGGCCGTTCCAAATACGTGCCGAGGCCGGTTTCTCGATCAGCGCTTCGAGGCCATCGGCCGTACTGGGGTAGCGGCCACTGTCGAGGTGATAGAGGTCGAGAGCCGTAGAAAACTCTTCAATTTGCAGGATTGCCGCCTTGGTTTTTGAACCGCCAATCTGCTTCAACACCTGAGGGCCAACTAGGCTGGCCAAAAAGCCCAATATCACCAGCACCACAAGTAACTCGAGCAGGGTAAACCCCTCTTGCCACTTTCTTCTTTCGCATCCGCTAACACGGTGATAAAACACGTGGAACATAAGCATCCTTTATTTATATTTCAACAAGTTAAAGAGTTTACTTAACTTAAAAAATCACTTCACAAACTGCCATTTTAGCCACTACATAGGCAAGTCATTAATCCCCAGTATGGCGACCAGTATGGACATAATAATGCCGCCAATCACGATGCCCAAACCAATAATCATCACCGGTTCAAGTATCGATAACAGCCGCTGGCTAGCGGTGGCTACTTCGTCGTCATAAATATCGGCAACTCGTAACAACATTTTGTCGAGCTGGCCGGTCTCCTCGCCCACCTGGATCATTTGCAGGGCAAATTCGGGGAAAACACCGGCTTGCAATAGTGGCTCTGCGAGCCCTCCGCCGTCGCGCAAAATACTCGAAGCGTTTTCAAGTTTTTTCAGTAAAACTTTGTTTTCCAAACTATCTTTTGCTACAGAAATTGCAGGAAGTAGCGCTACGCCACCGCCCAACAAGGTGCCCAGGCTACGACTAAAGCGCGCCATGTTTACTTTCTTAATCAAATCGCTGAACAGTGAAAATTGCAGCAAGCGCTCGTCTCGCTGGTAGAGCCACTCGGGGTCGCGTTGTTTTTTTCGCACGTAGGCGACACCCAGGACAACAATAAGGACAATCAGTAAAGCGTAGTCACGCAGGAAGTTGGAGACCCCGAGTACGAACGCCGTTGAAGCGGGTAGTGGTGCATCCATATCGTCAAACAGGGCGGCAAATTCTGGCAGTACAAAAATCACGATAATGCCCAGTGATAACAGCGTCACGCCCACCAATATCAGCGGGTACATCAATGCTGACTTGAGCTGTTCGCGCAGGGCGTGGGATTTATCGAGATAGGTCGATAGCGCCATCAGGTTTTTAGCGAGATCGCCAGACAGCTCGGCAGCGCGTACAAAGTTGATATAAAAATTGGCGAATAATTGCGGCTGTTCAGCCAGCGCTTCAGACAGGGATTGCCCACCGCGCACCGCTGCTTGCAGCTCGGCGATAAGCTCGACCATCAGCGGCTGGGATGAGACGCCGCCAATAATGTCGAGACTGCGATCGAGCGATAAACCAGCACCCACCAGGGTCGACAACTGACGCGTGAAATCGCCGATCTCTTTGTGGCCGAGGGAGGGCTTACGTAACGTCAGAAAGGGCTTGCCGCCAGAGCGCGTCCGCCCTTGTTGAGGCTGGGCAGAAATCGGTATCAGGCCCATGGCCTGTAGCTGGGCAATGACAGCGGCCTCAGTGGCCCCACTCATTTGCCCGCTGGTCACCTCGCCCTGGGCGTTGACAGCACGATAATCGAACTGGGGCATTAGCTTTCCTGTATCACGCGTGCCACCTCTTCGAGAGTGGTGAGACCCTGGGTGGCCTTAAGGCAACCATCTTCAAACATGGTGCGCATGCCCTCCTCCCGCGCCGTAGCTTCAATTTCACCGGCACTGGCGTGGCGTAAGATTAGGCTGCGAATTTTGTCGCTGATGGTGAGAATTTCAATGATACCCACTCGCCCACGATAGCCGGTGTTGGCGCAGTGCTCACAACCCGCCGCTTTATGCAGGTTCAACGACTGACCGGCGGGCAAGATACGCTGTAGGTCAAACTCGTCAATAATCCGTGCCTCGGCCACATAGGGCTGTTTGCAATGCTGGCAAAGCAGTCGCACCAAACGCTGAGCGAGCACGACATTCAGGGTCGAGTTGAGCAGATAGTCTTCGGTACCCATTTCCAGTAGGCGCGTGACACTGCCCGCTGCATCGTTGGTATGTAGGGTCGACAAGACCAGATGGCCCGTTAAAGCCGATTGCACACAAATGCGCGCCGTCTCTAAATCACGCATTTCGCCAACCATAATCACGTCGGGATCCTGGCGCACAATAGAACGTAGGGCGCTGGCAAAATCGAGCCCGATGGAGGCATTGACCTGTATCTGGTTAATGCCCTCCAAATTGTATTCGACCGGATCTTCGACGGTAATAACTTTGCGTTGCTCGGTATTGAGAGAATTGAGCGCGGTGTAGAGCGTAGTGGTTTTACCGCTACCAGTGGGGCCGGTAACAATTATCATACCGTGGCTCATGCTTAATTCTTGTTGCAGGCGGGTGCGCTGCTCGGGGGTAAAACCGAGGCTGTCGAAATCGAGAGTCACACTATCGCGCTGCAACAAACGCATCACTACGCTTTCCCCGTACATGGTGGGCACCGTCGATACCCGCACATCAAGTTCCTGACCCTGCACGCGCACATTGATGCGGCCATCTTGAGGCAAGCGGCGTTCGGCAATATCGAGGTCGGCCATAATTTTAATCCGCGAGATCACCGCCGGGGCGATTTCTCGCGGTGGCGATGGCTCGTCGCGCAGTACACCGTCGATACGGTTGCGGATTTTTAAATTGTGCTCAAAGGGCTCAACGTGAATATCGGAGGCGCGGCTGTCGACAGCGCGTTGAATAATTTGATTGACGAGACGAATCACCGGTGCCTCGCTGGCCATATCTCGCAGCTTGGCAACATCAATGGCAGAGAAGCCGGCCTCATGGTCGACACCCTCATCACTACTGTTTTGAGCTTGTTCGTAGAGCCGCTCAATCGCGGCCTGGATATCAGACGCTAAGCCGACACGCAATTTCAACTCACAATGGCAAGCCATGGCGACGGCGCGCAGGCTGTAAAGATTACTGACATCGGCAAGGGCCAACTCAAGCGTGTCACCTGTCATTGCCAAAGGTAGTAAACACTGGTCTTTCATAAAGCGTAGCGCGAGGCTGGTTTCAACAGCCTGCTGGGGATAATTATCGGCCTTGAGTAAAGGCAAGCCAGTAATGTCTGCCTGAACCTCAGCCATAGCGCGCTCGGAGACCATGCCCAGGCGCACCAGCAGTGCGACCAAAGATTCATCAGCATTTTCACTGTGCACCCGTTGGGCACGGGCGAAATCCATCGCGTTGAGCAAAGCCTTGTCAATCAGCGCCTCGCGAAGAGCATCCTCACTGAACAACAACTCACTCCCAGCACCATGGGAGCGAGTGGAGGCATATCCATCCTCTGATATTTGCTCTACACCCTGATCAGCCATCGCCTTCTATTTCTCATTCCCTGTAGTCCATAACATCGTACAGCAGATTAAAGTTTAACCCGGCCGTATGTCAGAATAAATCTGTTTACAGGATTTGTTAGAATACCCACAACCAGCGCTCGCAAAGCTGCTTACCCAACAACAAGCAACAAGCAACAAGCAACAAGCCCTATGAACTTTGCTCTACTCATTTTAGGCCCACCCTATAGCACCCAGGCATCGGCCAGCGCCCTGCGCTTTGCCCGTGCCGTGCTCTCTGGCGGGCATGGTATTTACCGTCTTTTTTTCTATCACGACGGTGTACACAATGCCTCAGCACTGGTGAGTACAACGCAAGATGAAAACAACCTTCCCCAGCAATGGGGCGAACTGATCGAGCAACACCAACTCGACTCCGTGGTGTGCATCGCCGCCGCCACACGGCGCGGGGTACTCAGCGAACAAGAGGCAAAACGACTTGGCAAAGGCAGTGGCAACCTAAACCCAGGACATGAGGTATCCGGTCTGGGACAGCTGGTCGACGCCAGCATCAACGCCGATCGGGTGATTACCTTTGGATAAGCCGTCTACAAACGAGTCAACTGACAAGCCAGAAGACAAAAACATTCTATTGGTGTTCCGCCACGCCCCCTACGGCAACGCCCTTGCGCGGGAAGGGCTCGAGGCTGCCCTGGCCTGTGGTGCGATGGGTGCCAAAACCAGTGTGCTCTATATTAATGAGGGCGTCTGGCAACTAGTAGAGCCGCAGAATAGCAGCGCAATAGACTGTAAAAATCAGGCTGCCATGGCCAGCGCCCTGCCGC
>JARGOV010000034.1:7422-14917 GCA_029212965.1 Porticoccaceae bacterium | reverse complement strand
AATAGCAGCGCAATAGACTGTAAAAATCAGGCTGCCATGGCCAGCGCCCTGCCGCTTTATGACGTTGATGCTATTTGGGTCGATGAAGATTCTCTCAAGCAGCGCAACCTGACAAGCGCAGATATTAATGCCGGTACAATTATTAACCACACTCGCGTGCAAGCGCTTCTCACCTCTAGCAAAAGTATTTTGAGTTTTTAATGCTGTTACACACTGTCAATAAATCAGCCTTCGATAGCAGCGCTCTTCGCGACTGTCTGGCAGTAGTTAGCCCAAACGACGCCGTACTGTTAATTGAGAATGGGGTTTACGGAGCGCTAAATAATTTATCAAGCACGTTCGCCCCTATAGAAAACATCAAGCGACTTAGCTCCAATGGCACACGCTTTTATGTACTACAGGCCGACTGTGACGCACGGGGACTCAACAGCACTACCCTGCTATCTGCATTTACGACAACAGACGATGCAGGCTTTGTCGCCCTAGCCGCAGAAGCCGCTGCCATACAAAGTTGGTATTAAAAATAGTGGGCACGACGTAGATATGGAGAAAGCATTAATACTCGATGGTGATGGCCATCTTGTGCATCTCACCGACTGGTCAGAGCACGCCGCCCAGCAGCTGGCTGCCAGTGAAAACATTGTGCTCACCGATGCCCATTGGGAAATCATTTATTTGTTAAAAGAATTCCACCAGCGCTTCGAGCTCTCACCCCCCATGCGCCCTCTGGTGAAGTACATCGCCCAAAAACTGGGCAAAGAAAAGGGCCGCAGTATTTATTTAATGCAATTATTTCCGCCCAGCCCCGCGCGGGTCGCAAGTAAAATTGCTGGTTTGCCGAGGCCGGAAAACTGTTTATAACAAACTATAAAACACGCGTACCAACAAAATATAATTAAGTCGCTAAATAATTTTTTTGCTACTTAATTGTTCTATTCTCTCTTCGCTATAACCCAAATCACGCAGTATATCAGGACCACTGGCTCCTGGCTCCGGGCCAATATGGGCGGGTACTTTATCAGAGCCCTCTATCCAGAAAGGACTGTTAACTGCCTGACCACGACCATAATTATGGCCTTCAACATCTATCAGCATATCGTTGGCCAATACCTGAGGGTCATTAACCACCTCTTCCATAGTGGCTAAAACGCTAAAAGTTAATTTCTGTGCTTGTAAACGCTCACGCCATTCATCTAAATCTCTGGTTTTAAATGTCTCAGCCAGGATAGGGGCAAGCAATTTAGCGTTGTCATTGCGTTGTTTAATGTCAAGGAAGCGAGAATCGGTGAGCAGGTCATCCCGCTCTAAAGCTTTGAGCAAGTTCGGCCAGTGTTTGTTTTGATGCAAAAGCACCAACAGTAACCAGCGCCCATCACAAGTTTGATAGTGGTTCAATAAGGCATTAGTTGGTTGATCTAAACTCGGGTTTTCAACGGCATCACCACCTGCGAGTATGCATGACAACGAACTAGATCCTGTCCACAGGCCGTTAGCCAGCAAACTGCTATGTACCTTGCCACCACGCCCGGTGCGCGTTCTTTTATAAAGGCCGGTCATAATGGCCGCGTACATGGTCATAGCACTGGGGTGGTCACCCATGCCCGGGGAAGACATGGAGGGCTCACTATTGGCGGTGTGCACGGTATCCATAAGACCTGAGCGTGCCCAATAGGCTGTCGCATCAAAACCGGGGGCACTTGCTTCAGGACCCTTTTCACCAAACCCTGTAATTTGCCCGTAGATTAAGCGCTCGTTTTCCGGCGCAAGATCTTCATAGCGAATATTTAACCGCGCCAAGACATCGGGGGGAAAGTTAGTGATGAAGACATCCGCCTCTCTCACCAGTTTTAATAAAACCTCTCGGCCCTCGGCTGCTTTCATGTCGAGGCAAATGCTACGTTTATTACGGTTGTCCTGCTGCCAAATGTAAGCAAACTCTAGAGGCATAAAAGGCGGTGCTTTATGGGCGTGACGCAGTGGATCACCGTGCCCTGGCACCTCAATTTTTATAACATCCGCGCCAAAATCCGAGAGGATGGCAGCACTGCCGGGACCAAAAATATAGGTTGCCACTTCGAGTACTTTAATGTCTTTCAACAGCGGTTCTATGTCTTCCATTTTTGCTTACCCTGTATAATCAAAACCATTCAAACCACGACTTTATTGACCTTTTTTCATGCGCTCTTTTAAATCGGCAAATGGGCTAAAGGTGGCCGGAGCAACCTCACTCTCTTCAGTGCTACCGTAGCGAATAAAATCGACAAATTTGGTATGTTCTTCGTCGTGGCAGTAAATGCACAGCAACTCCCAATTACTGCCATCAGAAGGGTTATTGTCGTGATTATGGTCTCGGTGGTGAACGGTCAGCTCACTCAGATTCGCCCGAGTAAATTCGCGGGTACAACGGCCGCAAATCCAGGGGTAGAGCTTTAGAGATTTCTCTCGATAACCCTGCTCACGCTTGGCAATATAGTTGCGCTGTTCAGCAAGGTGCTTATCTAGTTTGGTCGAAGCCATTATTTCTTCCCCCTTATCTGCGCCTTTTGTCCATGACCAGAATTGCGTGGGTCACTAAGCGCAAGACAACGCCACAGTCGTAAAAACAAGAGTAAAAAGCGGTCAATACTGCAGTAGTGAGGAAACCCCAAAATCCACATCGGCTTTTCATTTCACCCGGAAAGTTAAGCTAGCCTTCTTGCTTTCCAAGAGGCATGAGAGGTTGTTTCAAACAAACCAGGTGCTTTAATTCGCCGCGACAGCAGGACGCGCATCTGCCAGTTCTTCATCGCTAAAGATATGCGTGCGAATCAGAAAACGTAGGCCGAGGGGGATTTCAAGTGAGAAGCTGGCACCCCGCCCTTGTACAACATCGACAATAGTATGACTGTTTTTATAATACTCAAACTGATCGGCGTGCATATAAAAGCCACACCCGTGTATATCGCCTAGGTAGAGATCGCGACCGCCTAGGCGAAATTCTCCAACGGGATAACACATAGGCGACGAACCATCGCAGCAACCTCCGCTGAGGTGAAACATCAGTTCGCCATGCTCGTTCCGCAAACGATCAATCACCTCGGAAGCAGCCTGGGTCACGCTCACGCGTTCAACCGGCATCGGTAAATCTCCTGTTCGTTTAGCAACACGGCACGGCATAACGCCGAACCGTGCTCAAATGCTGTCTAGAAAAATCCCAGCTTATTTTTGTTATAAGAAATTAACACGTTCTTAGTGTGACGATAACCGCTCAGCATCATCGCGTGATTTTCTCGACCAATACCCGAATTCTTGTAACCACCAAAGGAGGCACCCGCCGGGTAAACGTGGTAACAATTGACCCAAACACGTCCGGCCTGAATACCGCTACTCACTTTATGCACCTGGTGCATATCTCGTGACCAAAGACCTGAACCCAAGCCAAATTGAGTGTCGTTGGCAATTTCCAGGGCTTCATCCTCATCTTTAAACGTGGTGACAGCCAGCACTGGCCCAAAAATCTCCTCCTGGAAAATGCGCATTTTATTGTGGCCTTTAAAGACCGTGGGTTCGATGTAGTAACCATCGGGGTATTGCTCATTTTTATACGCAGAACCACCAGTGAGTATCTCTGCGCCCTCTTGCTTACCAATATCAATATAGCTCATGATTTTTTCGTATTGATCATTGGAAGCCTGGGCGCTCATCATCGTACCCAACTCGTAGGGGTCCCCTCGTGTGATGGCCTCAACCCGAGCAAGACACTTTTCCATAAATTTGTCGTAAATACTTTCCTGAATTAAGGCACGTGATGGGCAGGTGCATACCTGGCCCTGGTTGAGGGCAAACATCACAAAACCTTCAATGGCCTTGTCGAGGAACTCGTCATCCTCATCCATGATACTTTCAAAGAATATGTTCGGCGACTTACCACCGAGTTCTGTCGTGGCCGGGATAATATTTTCGGCCGCGTATTGCATAATCAAACGGCCGGTACTTGTTTCACCTGTAAAGGCCACCTTTTTCACATTGGGGTGTGAAGCCAGGGGTTTACCACACTCGACACCAAAACCATTGACGACATTGAGGCTGCCGGGTGGCAGCAAATCGCCAATAATCTCCATCAATACCAATAGGGAAACGGGTGTCTGTTCGGCAGGCTTAATAACAATGCAGTTGCCCGTTGCCAAGGCCGGGGCTATTTTCCAGGCGGCCATTAACAGAGGAAAGTTCCAGGGAATAATTTGAGCAACCACACCCAACGGCTCGTGTACTTCCATCGAGACGGTATCGGGGTCAATATTGGTTACACTACCCGACTCTGTGCGTATACAGCCGCCAAAATAACGAAACTGGTCGATCACTAGGGGTAAGTCAGCGCCCAAGGTCTCACGCATCCCTTTGCCGTTGTCACACGTTTCTACCATTGCCAGTTTTTCGATATTCTCTTCAATGCGATCGGCAATGCGGAACATCAGCATACTGCGCTCGGCAGGTGAAGTTTTATTAAACGTTGCCGCAGCTTCCCAAGCTTTCTCAACTGCAAGGTCAATATCTTTCGCATTCGACTGAGGGATCCGCGTAATAAAGCTGGCATCAATCGGCGAGGTATTGTCAAAATATTTGCCATCAACCGGGGCCACCCACTCGCCACCAATGTAATTTTCGAACTGTTCTTTAAACTCCGGCCGTTGGTAAGCCATGCTGATCTCCCACGTATCTATTAATCGTTATAGTTGTTCACCCTACCAGGTGTAATATCAATCGGTCTGTGCAATCCCCGTCTACAGGACGCATCGTCTTACGCAAAGACTTTGGCTCAATCAGTGCCAAAGTCTTTAGCCAAACTGTCTCGATTATGTCGCTAGTCTTCGGTAAGCACAAGAACCAACGGGTAACATCAATAACAAGCCCCCCACCCCTACGTCAAATGAACAATCACACGTCGCTTGCCTGGCTGATGGCGGTGTTCCCAGAGATAAACACCCTGCCAGGTGCCCAGCGACAACTCACCCGCAATCACGGGGATGGACACACTACTTGCCGTCAAAGCCGCTTTAATGTGCGCCGGCATATCATCCGGACCTTCAAGGGTGTGAGTGTAGAGCGGGTCGTTCTCTGGCACCAAGCGATTGAGCCAATTCTCGAGATCCCTACGCGCGGAGGGGTCGTAGCTTTCCTGAATCAATAGACTTGCCGAGGTGTGCTGAATGAAGAGGGTACACAGCCCCTCGTCTAATTCAGCCCGACGAACTACGTTGCTAAGCGCCGCGCTAATATCGAGCAAGCCCTGCCCTTCAACCTCGATTAACAATGTTCTAATCACTTATACAGCTCCACTGTTTGTCCGGTGTCGTACTCATCTTAAGCCCATCAATTAAGGCTATAATAAGCGTTTTGCCGGAGCCCCTGTGACTGATATCGACCCCACTACCTACGACCAACAGTTGCAAGAAAAGGTGGCTGGCTTACAGGCCCGCTTTCAGGACCTGGCATTACCGAACCTCGAAACCTACTCATCAACCCCTGTTAACTATCGTATGCGCGCCGAATTTAAAATTTGGCAACAAGAGGGGCGCGCCGACTACGCCATGTACCGCCAGGGCGAACACAGACAAGCATATATTATTGAGGCTTTCCCAGCCGGGTCGACGACGATAGAAGCCTTAATGCCGCCACTGCTCAAGCAAATCAACCAGTGCGATATTCTGCGTCAACGCCTGTTCAGCGTCGAGTTTTTAACCACCCTCAGTGGTGAAGCGGTGATCACCCTGCTCTACCACCGCCCGCTCGATAATATTTGGGAAGAGCGCGCCAAGGAACTCGCCAGCCAGATGAAAACGGACATTATTGGCCGCAGTCGCAAACAGAAGGTTGTTATTGGTCGAGATTATGTCATTGAAAAGCTGCAGATCGCCGGGCGCACCTACACCTATCAACAAAAAGAGACCGGCTTTACCCAACCCAATGCGCAAGTGAATGAAAAAATGCTCGACTGGGCCCGCCGGCACAGCACAGACTTTGGTGGTGACCTGTTAGAACTGTATTGCGGTAACGGCAATTTCACCGCCGTGCTGGCGCAAAATTTTAATCGTGTACTCGCGACCGAGATCGCCAAAATATCTGTTAACTCGGCACGCTATAACTTTGACGCCAACAAGATTGAAAATATCGAAATTGTGCGTCTCTCCAGCGAAGAGGTTACGCAGGCTCTAAACGAGATCAGGCCCTTTCGTCGCCTGCACCATATCGATTTAAAGAGCTATGAATTTTCTACCGTTTTTGTCGACCCACCTCGCGCCGGGTTAGATGACGACACCATCGAATTACTGCGCCGTTTTGACAACATCATTTATATTTCCTGCAACCCAGAAACCCTGCACGAGAACCTATTGGCACTGGATAACAGTCACTGTATTGAGCATTTCGCTGTCTTTGATCAGTTTCCCTACACCCACCATCTTGAGGCCGGTGCAGTGCTAAAGAAAAGAACTACGAGCAAAGCCAATTAAACCGAATAAAACAACTCAGAGGACGCTTTACCAGGTAAGGACAGGTCCTCGTCAATCAATTTTTTTGCAGCCACTAGCACAAAATCTCCAAAGGCCTTTTCTATCTCAAGACGCTCCCGATCAAAAGCCTTGCGCTGCTCCCGTGTCAGCGCTTTCCAGGCTTCGAGTATCGGAATATGAGCGGTGGCATCGGCGACCTGAAAAAAAACGCTAAAGTCCTCAGACTCCCTTGTCTTTTCATCGATCTGTTCAAGTAGCCAGGAAATACGCAGGCAGGCCTCCGTCACGCTCAGCTCGTCAGCCACTAAACCTTTCGCTAGAATGATAATCCCTTTTCGCCTTTCAGCCGTTTTTTCTTTAAGTTGCTGCTCAAAAACCAACCTTGCTTTTTCACGCTCCGCGTCAAGACGCTGTAATTTTCCACGCAAATGCAGAGCATAGCCCCCCAACACAAGTAGAATAAAAACAGCCAGTAGTACGACAAAAACCACAATCTACCTCTCAATAAACTATAGACGACAACAGGCGCTCACTGGCGTTTACGCCAAACCCTGAGTTCTTAAAAAGATCAACCCACAAACGACAAAGACAAACGAAAACAGACCACCCAGCAAGACAATATTCGCTGCCATCTTGGCATTGCCACCAAACACCTGGGCAAACACGACGCTTATAGTCGAGGTCGGTGACGATAAAACCAGAAACACAATACCCAGCTCCATGCCTCGCAAACCACAGTACCAGGCAATGGGCACACCCAATACAGGCATTAATAAACACTTATACAATGCCGCACCCCAACCGGCCAAACTGGGACGGCGCAATTGGGCAAAGTCCAAAGATGCACCGACATTGATCAACACCAGCGGCACCGTAATTTGCCCCAACAACCGGCCGCTATTGGCCAACGCTTCGGGCAATTCCAACTTAAAAACCCCAGCTATCGTGCCCAGTAATACGCTAAGAATAATTGGATTTTTGGCAATATCTGAAAGGTAGCTTTTAGC
>JARGOV010000034.1:4159-7322 GCA_029212965.1 Porticoccaceae bacterium | reverse complement strand
GCACCGAGATTTGTTCACCCAGTTGGCTTTCGTCTCTTAGTGTTGTCGGCATATTACGGCGCGTGGTCGCGCCCAGAGTTTTAAGATCCTCTACCCGTTTCAGTAAATTACCGCGACCTGAGACGAGGCGTTTACGGGTGGTCGCCCAGACGTCGCGGCTTTTATCCAGGTGCTTGCCAATATCCTCCAGGCCTTCTGCCAGCAAAACAAACTGATCGTAGAGTCCGCCCGCCTGGGCGGCTATTTTTTCTGCATTGAGATTTTGATCAGCGTAACGCCAGATATTGTGAATCGTGCGTAAGGTCGCCAGCAGTGTGCTGGGGCTGACGAGAATAATGCCCTTGTCGTAGGCCTCGCTCAACAATTGCTGATCATGCTCTATGGCCAGCATAAAGGCAGCTTCTACGGGAATAAAAATCAGCACAAAGTCGAGGCTATTAACACCGTCTAATTGCTCATAAGCCTTGCGATTAAGCCCCACAACATGACTGCGTAAAGAGGCGATGTGAGTTTTAAGGCTTTGGGCACGCTGTATTTCTTCATTGCTACTGCAAAAGGCTTCATAAGCTTTTAGCGAGACCTTGGCATCAATAACAATGTCACGCTGGTCGGGTAGATGAATAATGACATCCGGGTTGCGCCGTTGGCCCCTTTCATTTTGCAGGGAGACCTGTGTTTGATATTCCCTTCCCTTTTTAAGACCGGACTCTTCGAGTAGGCGTTCAAGAATGAGCTCGCCCCAATTGCCCTGCAATTTATTGTCACCTTTAAGAGCCTGGGCTAGCTTGATCGCGTCCTGACCAATTTGTTGCGTCTGCTGCTGCAACTCTCCAATTTTACCTTCGAGGCGATTGCGTTCCGCACTTTCCTTTTCATAGACATCCTCGACCTTCTTGCGAAAGTCGGCGAGTTCTTTGCGTAGAGGGGCGACGGTATTGTCTAAGGTTTCTCGGCTGGTGCGCGAAAACGAGACCTGTTTATTATCAAAAATGCGGTTAGCCAGGTTTTCAAATTCTTTCGCCAAAGAGCCCCGGGTTTGCTCCAGTAACTTAAGCTGTTCTTGCCCCCGCAGCCCCGCAGATTCAAGTCGTACTGTCAGAGCGCTATTGTCTTCACTGAGAGCGAGGTTCTGTTGCCGTAACTCAGAAACATCACATTGCAGTCTTTCTACGGCATCTTCAAAATGCTGCTTGTCACGGAGCAAGGCGGCGATATCAGTTTGTGCCGCTGCGTCACGGCGGCTGTAGCGCCAATAAAACACCAGGGTGGCAAGAAGCCCTCCTACAAAAAAAGAGAGAACAAGCCAAAGGAGTGGAAAAGAAAAAGACAATGCCGTCATAACACGCAATTTTAGCAGTTCAGGCCTTAGGAATGGGGTAAAATGAATGCCTTTTCCAACTAAAACTCTCACTAGCCCATCTGCACAAGGCAACCCACTCCATTGACGCAAACAGCTCAGGCAAAAATTCTGGTCTTCGATTCTGGCGTTGGCGGCCTAAGTATTTTACAGGCTCTGCAGCAAGCTCTACCGGCCTGTGAATATATCTACGCCTCCGATAATGGGGCTTTTCCCTATGGCACAAAGAGCGCGGCGTTTTTAATCGAGCGGGTACACAATGTACTTCAAGCTCTGATCGAAAAAAAACAGCCCGACTTAATTGTTGTCGCCTGTAACACTGCAAGCACCCTTGTTTTACCCCGTATTCGCCAACACTTTTCCATCCCCATCGTAGGGGTCGTTCCGGCGATTAAACCCGCAGCTAGACAATCGAAGACGAAAGTTATCGGCTTGCTCGGCACGCCTGGCACCGTTGACAGACCCTATACCCAGGAATTAATCAACGAGTTCGCCAGCGATTGCGAGGTCATCAGAGTTGGTAGCACAGAACTTGTCACACTGGCTGAGCAATTTCTGCGCGGTGGCACTGTACCGAGTGAAACGTTGCGGCGAATTTTAAAACCACTATTCGACAAACAACAACTCGACACTATTGTGCTGGCCTGTACACATTTCCCATTGATTAAAAAACAACTCATTAACGCTTCGCCACGACCTTTCAACTGGGTCGATTCTGGGGACGCCATTGCCCGTAGGGTTAGCTCGCTGCTCCAACACCAACTCTCTGCAAAGCTGCCCTGCAAGGGTGGACAAAATACGGCAATATTCACTCTCCCCAAGAACGATATCGACTTACTGCAAAACACCTTGCAAGAATTATCCCTGACCCATATCGACTACATTCACCTCCCAGGCGCTAACTAATGGGCGCCGAAAACTGGCGCGATTACGCTTGACGACTAATTTGGCTACTCTAGCTACTACTATTGGCTAGTACTAGAAGCCCAGCAGAATGAGCCCAGAACCGACAACCCACAGCGGTTCAGCAATCGATCCCCGACAGTAGCATTTACTATCTAGCCAATACGGCTTTTCATATCCCACTGTGGCAGTATTCCAAATATCCGTTAACCCTACACCAGCCCCTGCAAAATACCTTCGCGCATTGGCTACACTCTAGACCCTGAAACCCTTATGTCTCGACCCTTTTTTAACATCGCCCCACTGATCGCCAACATCGAAGCTGGGCAATTAATTATCACGCCCAATTTCCGCCTCGCCCGCCACATTACTCAAGCCTGGGGCCAGCACTGTGTTGAGCGAGGCTTACTCACCTGGCGTCAACCCTTAGTCATGGCTCTCGATGCCTGGCTTGAGAGCTGTTGGGCAGAATTAATTGAGAGCCAATACCCTCCGCTTGTCGCTCGCCCCCTCAGTGTTATCGATAGCCACGGCGAACAGTTATTGTGGCGCTCCTGTATCACTCAGGACAGCCACTTGCCGCCAGCTGCGGACATTCCCTCTCTCGCAGAACTGGCCATGCAAACCTGGCAGCAGTTACAGCGCGCGAATGTCCCTCCCAGCGAATTGCAAGATACTCATCACCCGGCAACTGAATCTTTCCTGCGCTGGCTCGACACCTTTAATCAAGCACTCGACCAATCAGACTTAAGTACTTGGGAGCAAGCGCAAAGCATCGTGCTGCAGGCATTTAGAGATGATTATTTTCGAGGTTACGAGGCCATACAGCTTGTCGGGTTTCAAACCTTGCCAGCCCTGCATCGCGACATTATCAACGCCGCTGCCAAAAAGGTCAGCCACAGC
>JARGOV010000034.1:0-4059 GCA_029212965.1 Porticoccaceae bacterium | reverse complement strand
CTGCACACGCCCTCAGCCTTTCGCGCCAGTCTCGCCGAGGCCGAAAGGCAAATTGCCAACGTAGAGCTCAAATGTGAAAACCCCTGTGCTCCTCACCTTGCACCCAATGGTGAATACCCTTCACTGGCAACGGCCTGGCAAACTATCGCCGAGCGCGTGCGCCGCCAGCCAAAAACGGCCAGCTTTTGTTATTGGGCAGAAGAATTCGCCCAGCGCCTTGAAATTCTTGGTTGGCCCGGCGCTCGCACTCTCGACAGTATCGAATATCAGGAACACCAACATTTTTTGGGCTTGCTTGAGGATTTTGCCAGCCTCGACAACGGCGCCGACAACCCCACTGCCAGCGCAGCCCTGACACAGCTCTCACGCATGGCGCAAGCCACCGTGTTTCAAGCGCAAAGCCACGACAGTCAGATACAAGTTCTCGGTCTCTTGGAAGCTGCCGGCCTGGCGTTTGACCAGCTATGGATTGCTGGCATGGACGACAGGCAGTGGCCTCAACCGACCTCTCTCAACCCCTTATTAGCCGTCGATTTACAGCAGCGCCACCAACTGCCACGCAGCGACGCCAAACAGGAATTAGCGCTCGCCAAGCAACTTTTACACGACTTTCAACACAGTAGCCAACAGCTGGTTTTTAGTTACGCCACCCGTGACGGAGACACTGATCTTGAAGCCTCACGCCTGCTTCCAAAAGCCATTCTCAACTCACCGACATCAGCGCCAGTATCGACTAAGTTTCAGCAACCTCTGCTCGCTGCGCTGTCACCAACGGCGCTGCAAAAAGTAGACCTAGTTAAAGCACCGAGCCTACAACCGGGAGAACAAAGTGTGCGCGGCGGCACGGCCATTTTGCAGACTCAGGCGGGTAGTCCTTTTAACGCCTTCGCGACATGGCGCCTCGGCGCACGCCCTCTGGCAGAACCTGGCTGCGGTCTTTCGCCCATCGAACGCGGGAATTTGGTGCACCGCTGCCTGGAATTATTCTGGACGCGCTTTCACGATCAAGCCAGTGTTAAAGCCCTCGACAGCGACGCGCTCAACATGGCGATAGAAGGCGTCATCGCTGAAGCGATACAACCGTTGCGCCAAAGCCGTAGTGATATTTTCGGGCCACGCTTTGTGGCGATAGAAACCCAACGCCTTAAACAGTTGCTGGCACAATGGCTCGATATAGAGCTACAACGCCAGCCCTTTAGCGTGCTGGCGCCGGAAAAACAGCTGCTTATGTCTATCGGTGGCCTGCCGTTAAGCTTGCGCATCGATCGCATTGACCGGCTCGATGACCAACGCATTGTGTTAATCGATTACAAAACCGGCGACACCAATATCAACTGCTGGGCTGGCGAGCGACTTGAAGAGCCGCAACTGCCACTGTACGCCCTCGCTCTACCCGAACAAGTAGCCGGCCTGTGTTTCGGGCAAATATCGACACCCAAAAGTGTCACCGCCAAAGGTGTCAGTGACACACCAGAAATTATTCCCGGCCTCTCAGCACTGAGTAAAATCAATTTTGAAACCTGGGAAGACTGCCTCGAGGTATGGCGGGAACAACTCGAAACACTGGCAGCAGAGTTTTTCGATGGCCAGGCAGAGATTGCTTTTTACACTAACGCCGCGCTGCGTTATCAGGGCCACCTCTACCCCTTAAATCGGTGGCCAGAGATTGCGCAACGCAGTAATAGCGCCGACGTTACCGCCAATGAACTCGATTAATATGTCCTTAGCCACGAAGACAAGACACCATGCCCCTACCCGCTGACGCCCACGCTCGCCAACAGGCCCTCGACACCCGCCACTCCTTCGCCGTTGCCGCACCCGCGGGGTCGGGCAAAACGGGTTTACTCACCCAACGCATACTCTGCTTGCTCGCCCAGGCCAACGCACCGGAAGAAATTCTCTGTATGACCTTCACTCGCAAAGCCGCCGGTGAAATGCGAGCCCGTTTAATTGCCGCCCTGGTTGACGCGCAAAACAACACCCCCGTCGATAGTGACTACGCACAACAAAACCGCGACTTGGCACGACAAGCCCTGGCCCGAGACCGCGAGCAGGGCTGGAACCTCATCCAGGCGCCGAATCGTCTGCGTATTCAAACTATCGACAGCTTTTGTCGCCACCTTGCTAGTCAACTTGCCGTCGATCTCGGTATTGGCCAATTACCCGAACCCAGTGACAACCCCCAGACCGCTTATCAACTGGCCGTGCGGCAGGTATTTGCCGAATTAGAAGCCCCCGGCGCAACGTCCGAAGCCCTTGAAACGCTGTTGATTCATTTCGATAATGACTTACCGCGCCTTGAAGCCTTGCTAGTACGACTGCTCAGCCGGCGCGAGCAATGGCTGGGCATTATCTTTTCCCCCGACAACAGGCGCCAACAGCTCGAGCAAGCATTGCAGGCCTTAAGCGTTGAAACCCTGCAACTGGCCAGCCAGCAATTAATACCTCGAGCCAGCGACCTCGCACAATTGGCCGACTACGCGGCCCTGCATCTGCCCCCTGACAGCAAGCACTGTTTGGGACTTGCCGGTCTACCAGAAAACCAAACTGAGCATTTACCCGCCTGGCAGGATATTGTTGATCTGCTACTAAAAAAGGACGGCGACTGGCGTAAGACGATCAACAAAGCGTCCGGCTTTCCCACTAAAAAAGACTCTCAACAGCCCGAATTAGCCACGCAGCGTAAAGAACAATGGGGCGAACTGCGAGACTGGGCCAAAGAGCAGGCGGGCCTGCGCGACACACTGTGTGATATTCGCGCCCTACCCCCCGCCTACTACGCTGACAACCAGTGGCAAGTGCTCGAAGCGCTAACGAATTTACTGCCCCGCCTGGTGGCCGAGCTCAAGGTAGTCTTCCAACAAGAACGCGCCAGTGATTTTTCTGAAATCACCCTCAATGCGCTGGAGGCTCTGGGTAGCGAAGACGAACCCACCGACCTGACCCTGCGCCTCGATGCACAGATCCATCATATTTTGATCGATGAATTTCAGGACACCTCTACCGTACAGTTTCGTTTGCTGCGTCAACTCACCAGTGGCTGGCAAAACGGTGATGGCCGCAGTCTGTTTATTGTTGGCGACGGCATGCAATCGCTGTACAGTTTTCGCAATGCCAATGTCGGGCTCTTCCTCGATGCCCGCAAGCATCCCATTGGCAGCCTGCAATTACAGCCCCTCGATCTGAGTGTTAACTTCCGCTCACAGGCCAACATTATTCACTGGGTCAATCGCGTATTTGCCGATGCCTTCCCGCCAATAATCGACAGTGGGCGCGGCGCGGTACCCTATAGCCACGCTGACAGTTTTAAGCCCGCCTTAAGTGACCCCGCTGTCACCATCGACGTGCTCAGCAATGAAGACGAAAACCACGGACTTGTAGAAGCCGAATTGGTCGCACAGCGTGCCCTGAAAATACGACAAGAAAATCCCACAGCGAGCATTGCCATTCTGGTGCGAGGCCGTGCCCACTTGCGCGAAATACTACCTGCCCTACGAGCCCATAAGCTGCCTTGGCAAGCTCGAGACATCGATCCCTTAGCCTCGGTAATGCCCGTTATTGACCTGGTATCGCTGACCCGCGCCTTACTCAAACCCGCCGACCGCATTGCCTGGTTGGCGATTCTCCGCGCCCCCTGGTGTGGCCTCGACCTCGCAGACTTGCTGACCATTGTCACCACGCCAATCAAGAGCAATCCGACACCCGAAAAGGTCCAGTACCCGCTGCTGCTTTTACAGTTGCTAAAACATCGAGAACTTGGCGCGCAACAAACGCCAACCTTCTCTATACAGGGTGAAAAAATTATTGCCAGAGTCGCTGATGTTATCACCACGGCTTGGCAGCAACGTTATCGCAAACCGCTTCGCACCTGGGTTGAGGGTACCTGGCTAGCCCTCGGCGGCCCCGCGGCACTGGGTAGCGATGGCACCGACGCAAAGACCGCATTGCACCAATGTCAGCAATATTTTGACTTATTGGAAAGCCATACCCAGGGCAGAGTCAGCATTGACGACTGGGCCAGTTTTCAATACGCCGTTAATCAACTTTATGCAGAGCCTT
>JARGOV010000033.1 GCA_029212965.1 Porticoccaceae bacterium | reverse complement strand
ATGCCCTTGCGCAATATTTGCGCGTAGCTTTTATCAATAAGCTGAGCCACCGGGACCGGCTGGAAATCAGGATCACCCAGATATTCACTTCTATCGGCATAAGCCCGACGCATGGTTTCAATTAAACGATGTAAGTAATCCGCACTATTGTGGCCGAGCTTGCCGAGTTCCCAGCCTTCGAGAATATTCAACATTTGTACTAAATGCACACCGCCTGACGAGGGTGGCGGCATCGCGGCAATCGTGTAGCCCCGATAAGTACCCATAACAGGTTCGCGCTCTACCACCTTGTAATTGGCGAGATCTTCATGGCTTATTAAGCCTCCGTGTTGCTTCATCTGGGCAACAATCTTATCGGCCACGCTACCCTTATAAAATCCGTCCCGACCCTGCCTGGCAATTTTCCCTAAGGTGGTAGCCAGATCTTTCTGCTGCCATCGATCACCCGGACGTAACAAACTGCCATCTTCACGAAAAAAATAGCCTACAGAAGCCGGCCACTTGCGTAATCGCTGCTCAGAACGGGCTAAAGAATAGGCCAATGGTTGAGTCACAGTAATGCCTTTTTCAGCCAGCTCGATCGCCGGCTTTAATACCGTCGATAATGACAAATTACCGTAGTTTTCAAGGGCGTGAATCAAGCCCGCCACACTACCAGGCACCCCCGCCGATGCATGACTGAAGCGCGCTTTAGAAACATCGACCTCGCCAAGCTCATTAAGGAATAAATCTCTGACAGCAGCACTTGGCGCAACTTCTCGGTAATCGATAGCAACGGTGCGTTTTTGCTCCGCAAGATAAACCAGCATAAAACCACCGCCACCAATGTTGCCCGCCTGGGGCAAAGTCACCGCCAGAGCAAAGCCAGTAGCCACTGCCGCATCAATGGCATTGCCCCCTTGGCCCAGAATATCGGCACCAATTTGACTGGCCAGCATAGACTGAGAAACCACCATGCCTTTGTTGCCAACAATCGGATGAAAACGGGAGCCGTAATCAATAATCGCGGGGGCTTGTGATACAGGGGCTTGTGATACAGGGGCTTGAGAATAAGCACCCGGCATTATCACCAATAAAAAAAGGACAACAGAAAAACGGCAAAACACTTTCATCACAGAGCACCCAATTCGAGTAATGGAGTTCAACCATTATCCAAGAATTTAGTGGCGAGCAACAGTAGACAGCTACGAGTAAAGACCTTGGGCGTTTCGTGATAAAGGACAAATCATCCCTTCGTTAAAACATGCTATAACAAGATTATTAGGCTAGCGGTACCCGAGAATAGACACCGTAACAAGGATCAGTACCAGGAGATTGCAGTGAGTGATAGCGATGTAAGTGACATCGAATTTTTCCCCATTGAAGTTGAGCAATGTGACTGGGCAACATCCCAGGCAGTATTAATGAACATACGCCACGAGGTCTTTATTCACGAACAAGGCGTTCCAGAAGCAGAAGAGTTTGGCGACGAGGACAAGTGTGCTATTCATTGGATCGCCTACGGCGCTGACAATGTCGCCATGGGTACCGCCCGTTTACTCGACGATAAGATTGGCCGAATGGCGGTATTAAAAAACCATAGGCAGCGCGGCGTTGGCTCTGCCTTGCTGCGCGATATCATTCGCCATGCGGTAAAAACAGGGCTAAAGAGCATCCACCTCGACGCGCAGTTACACGCGATACCTTTCTACAAAGGCATGAAATTTGAAACCGACGGCGCCATTTTCGACGATGTAGGCATACCTCATCAACACATGACTCTGGCTTTGAAACATTTTTTCAGCCCACATGCAGCACCCCCTCCCGCCGACATTAGGCCAGAAGAGCGCCACCATATTCCCTTGGATGATGCTGAGGCTTTCTGTGATCAAGCCAAAATTCTCGCCCAGACAGCCCAGCGCCAAATCCGCATTTTTAGCCCTAGGCTCGACCCCGGTATTTTTGACAACGACGAGCTACGCAACCACCTATTCAGCTTCGCTCGCCAACACCCCTATGCCGAAATTCATATTCTCGTACAAAACCCACAGTTGCTTGTACAAAGCAGCCATCGCTTATTACAGCTTTATCATCGCCTACCCAGTCGCCTACAAATACGCACGTTAACGCCTGAGTGTAAAACTTCTCACACCGAATTTATGCTCATCGATCAGGCAGGAATTCTCTACAAACAGTCCCTGAATCGCTATACCGGTTACGCCGTACACTGGTCACCATTGGACGCTACAGAACTTGTCAATGAATTTGATACGCTGTGGAATGCCAGTGAAATTGACCCCGAGTTACGCAACTTACCCATGTGAGTTAAAATTTAAAAAGTTGAATGACGTCTCCTGTATAATGACTATTAGCCATTGGCATAGTCACCAAGAAAAACATTAGTGAGCAACAAGGAATAGAGTCCTCTTTAATGTGAAATTTCCCCAAATCACAAAAAATATGCCCGCTTACGTAATTAAATATAATTGGATTTTAATTTGAGGCTAAGCGCTATGTTTTGTCGAAAGCAACTACACATAACAAGAGTGATAAGGCGTTCGTTTATAACTTTGCCTGCTAGTCTCATATTTTTTAATCTTTCTGTTCTTGCTAATGATGTAGCAATCTATTCCGAAAGTGACTTTTTAGAGCCTATTCCTAGCGTTGAAGCCGCCACCCGCTACAGCATACCGATGTCAGACGCACCCTCTTCCGTAACCTTGATCACCCGCGAGATGATCGACGCCATGCCAATGGTCAATTTTGTCGACGTACTAAAATTAGTCCCTGGGTTTCAAGTATTTTTTGCTAACGGCTCCATTCAGGCTGCCACCATTAACGGTCAGAGCGATCGTTTTCCAAAACGAATGGAAATTCGTGTTGATGGCAGAAGCGTTTACACACCGATCAATTCATCCGTGTCCTGGGAGTCCCTTGGCCTCGACAGTAACGATATCGCCTATATCGAAGTGGTTCGCGGCTCAAATGTTGCTGCCTACGGCGCCAACGCTGTGCAAGGTGCCGTGAACATTGTTACCCGTAACCCATTAACTGATAGCGGCACTGAAGTGAGCCTCACCGCTGGTGATTGGCAGACTCGCAATACCAGCGTGCGACACGCGTTTAGAGGCAAGACAGCAGCTTATACTCTGCGAGCCAATTACGGTGAAAATCAGGGCTTTGATCACCTCAATGACCAAAGTTATGCTGACAGCGCCGCTCTCCAAGGGGTTTACACCCCCTCCCTTCTCGATGAGTTTCAATGGGAAGCGGGTTACAGTGACGGCAACTTCGGCTTTGGCGATGGTGACCGCCCTGAAAGTTTCATCGATGAGGATATCGACACACAGTGGTTTGCGCTGGGCTGGAAGCATCAGCAAGAGCAACACACCTTCAAACTAAATACGTCTATCAATCTTGGCAGCTATAACCGCAGTCAACAGGTTTTACTTACTGAAGAGCTCGATATTAGTCTGAACGAACTAAACACACTCTACCCCGGTCAAATTAACAGGCTTATCGAAGTCGATGAAGGCAAGCGTGAATACCAGCAGTACGACATTGAGCTGCAGCATCATATAGCGCTCAATAGTGCTAATCATTTCCTCTGGGGTGCCGGTGTCCGGCACCAAAATTTAAACGCTCCAGCCGAGTTCGGCAATGATTCAGACTCCAGTGCAACAATTTATTTCCTGTTTAGCAATATTGACTGGTCGTTTAATCAACACTGGCGTGCAAATCTGGGTTTAATGGTAGAAGATCATGAGCAGCAAGATAGCGATTTTTCACCCCGGCTCTCCCTTAAATATCAGCTCAACCAAAATCATCATTTGCGCATCAGCACTAGCATCGCCTATCGTCAACCCTCACTTTATGAACATGAGCGCCTCATCCAGCGCGAGCTAGATTCAGGAGTCATTGCAGATCTCGTTTTCATCAGTGACCCTGACCTCAGTTCAGAGAAATTCCAAACCTATGAATTCGTTTATCTTGGCTACTGGTTTAACAATAAACTCAGCTTGGATTATCGGCTGTTTCAAGAGTATATCGATGACGAAGTCATCTATATGAAATACCCGTACAACGATATTGATAGCAAATTCCGCCAACTGGAAAATACCGGCGACAATAAAATTAGCGGCTATGAAACACAAATTCAGTGGCGATCGGATAATCGCTGGCTAGTTACGGCTCAATATTACAATACAAGAACACTCAAGAAAGTGCGCTCTCCAGAGCATATCGCAAGTGTGTTACTCAGTAAAAAATTCAATCACAACTGGCAAATTAGCGGCATTTTTTACCATCAGTCCGAAATAAGATGGTTGAGGGGAGCCACAGTACCCAGCTGGCACCGCTATGATTTGAAAGTAAGTAAAGGTTGGCAGTTAAATGAGGCCGACATTGACCTATCACTGATCATGCAAAATATTAGCGGTGAAAAGTATCTCGAGTACCAGGCTGGCAACGAGTTTGAGAAAATGACATTTGTCAGCCTAAAAATCAGTTTTTAACATGTTCACGCTAAAAACCAACCTACACAACACAGCGCTCTTTTATTATCCGAAAACACTTGCCACCATACCTGTATGAACAGCAGGTAGGGTGGCAAGCTCAATTCATAAGAGAGTATCTGTAAGCCAACTTCCTTTCC
This sequence comes from Porticoccaceae bacterium, assembly GCA_029212965.1. Lineage (GTDB taxonomy): Bacteria > Pseudomonadota > Gammaproteobacteria > Pseudomonadales > Porticoccaceae > Reddybacter. The sequence continues at coordinate 24,485 of JARGOV010000033.1, read as the reverse complement.
AGATACTTTTTAGAAATCTAAGCAGCTGACTTTGCGCGGCGACGCATGGCGTGTAATACCGGCTCAGTGTAGCCACTAGGCTGTTCGCAACCCTTGAAGACCAGGTCACAAGCCGCCTGAAAAGCGATACTGGTATCAAAATCAGTCGCCATATTTCGGTAGGCAGCATCACCAGCATTCTGAGCATCGACCACGACAGCCATTTTTTTCAGTACCGCCATTACTTGTTCTTGCGTACAAATATTATGACGCAACCAGTTGGCGATATGCTGGCTAGAAATACGTAACGTCGCTCTATCTTCCATGAGCCCAACGTGATTAATATCAGGGACTTTCGAACAACCTACGCCTTGGTCAATCCAGCGCACCACATAGCCAAGAATACCCTGCGCGTTGTTTTCCAACTCACGCTCAATATCTTCTGCAGATAACACAGTATTGCCCAGCAGAGGGATGGTCAATATATCATCAAGGCTCGCGCGGGGATGGCCGGTCAGCTCCTCCTGTCGGGCCGCAACGTTCACCTGGTGATAATGCATCACGTGCAGGCTTGCCGCCGTGGGTGAAGGTACCCAGGCACAATTCGCACCGGCCTGTGGGTGGGCAATTTTCTGCGCCATCATATCCGCCATTAAATCTGGCATCGCCCACATGCCTTTGCCAATCTGCGCCTTGCCACTCAAACCGCAAGCAAGACCGACATCAACATTCCAGTCTTCGTAGGCCTTAATCCAGGCCTGCTGCTTCATCATGCCCTTGGGTACCATAGGGCCCGCCGCCATGCTGGTATGGATTTCATCGCCGGTACGATCAAGGAAACCCGTATTAATAAAGATCACCCGGTCGCTGGCCTCGCCAATACAGGCCTGTAAGTTGACTGTGGTACGACGCTCCTCGTCCATAATACCCACTTTCAGGGTGCGCTCTGCCATGCCCAATGCCTGTTCAATACGGGCGAATAGCTGCACGGTAAAGGCAACTTCTTCGGGGCCATGCATTTTCGGTTTAACGATATAAACACTGCCGGTGCGGGAGTTTCGATAGGGGCCATTGCCCTGTAAATCATGGAGGGCAATCAATGAGGTGATCATGCCATCCATAATCCCTTCGGGGACTTCTTTGCCACCATCGTAGAGAATGGCATTGTTAGTCATCAAGTGACCGGCATTGCGAATAAGTAATAAGCTACGCCCCGGCAGACTCAACTCACTGCCATCTAGAGCCGTGTAAACTCGGTCTGCATTGAGGGTGCGGCTGATGGTCTTGCCACCCTTTTCAAAAGAGTCAGTGAGATCACCTTTCATCAAACCCAGCCAGTTACTGTAAGCCGAACACTTATCTTCAGCGTCAACCGTGGCGACAGAATCTTCGCAATCCTGAATGGTACTGATGGCCGACTCGAGGTATAAATCCTTGATACCCGCAGCGTCATCCTGACCAACATAGTGGTTAGCATCGAATTGAATTTCGATATGCAAGCCATTATTTTTTAACAAAATACTTTCAGGTTGTTTTGCATCGCCAAGATAGCCAAGTAACTGTTGTGGCCGCTCAAGTGAGACAACATCAGAATTTTTAAGGGTCACATTAAGAGCCCCGTTGTCAATCGCATAAGCCACGGCATCGTGGTGCGAACCGCCCGCCAAAGGCGTACTCTGATCAAGTAAATCGCGGCCATAGGCAATAACTTTGGCACCACGTACCGCATTGTAGCCTGGCCCTTTATCGGCACCGCCCTCTTCACTAATGACGTCATTGCCGTACAGAGCATCGTACAAGCTTCCCCAGCGGGCATTAGCCGCATTGAGTGAATAACGCGCATTGGTGATAGGCACAACCAGCTGTGGCCCGGCAATGGACGAAATCTCGGCATCAACATTTTCGGTAGTAATTGCAAAGCGTTCACCCTGCGGAACCAGATAACCGATATCCTGTAAAAACTGACGATAAGCAGAGGCATCATGGGATTGCCCCTCCCGCGCCTCGTGCCACTGATCAATTTGTGTTTGAAAGCTTTCACGTATCGCCAACAACTCCCTGTTACGTGGCCCCAGATCATTGAGAATAGATTCAAAATCCGCCCAGAATTTGTCGCTATCGACTCCCGTGCCCGGAATAACCTGTTCATTGACAAGCTGGTAAAGTTGGCTGGCGACCTGTAAGCCGCCGATCTGGATTCGTTCGTTCATGGGCTTTGTTCTCTACTGTAGCGTTGGGCGTTTATTCTATTACGTAGGCGGGTGATTTATCTAATTTATCGCTTTTATTCTCGGTATTCACCGTAAGCATTTCACTAAATTTACATGAGCTTAGAGCTAACCCTCTCGACGGGCAATATCAGCCAGCAAACGGCGTATCCATTGATGATCTGAGTTGTGCTGTAACAACGGGCTCCAGGCCATCTTTAATTCAAAACTTGGGATTTTGAAAGGAGGAGGCCGCAAAGCAACACACTCGTTACTTAACTGTAAGCGAGCCAAACGCGTGGGGATAGTAACAATCAAGTCTGGCTGCTGTGCAAGCTGCGCTGCCACCTGATAGTGACGCGTAAACACGGCTATACGGCGCGTCTTGCCGATGTGTTTGAGCGCTTCGTCAACCCGACCCACGCGCTGAGCATCTCGCGGGTTCATACCGACACTGGCCCCCATGCCCGTTTTACTAACCCATACATGACGGCCCAGCAGGTAGTTATCGAGACTAAATTCGTTTAACAAAGGGTTATTGACACTTAATAAACAAGAAAAGTCATCCTCCCACATAATGAGTTGATGGAAAGACTGGGGCATTTCGTCAAAACGATTTAGCAACATATCGACCCGGCCCTGTTCCACATCTTGCAGGCGCACATCGCTAGGCGTCAGAATATCGAGCGTAATACCCGGCGCCAACCGGGACAGTTCACTAAGCAAGGGGGCAATTAAGGTCGATTCGGCATAGTCGCTGGCCATGATGCGAAATACCCGCTGCGCAGTGAGAGCGTCAAAATCTTTCTGGGGCTGTACTGCACGATCAATGTTGGCGAGAATATCGCGTACTTGGGGTTGTAGCTCCAGTGCGCGCTGGCTAGGGCTCATGCCATCACTGGTGCGAATCAACAGGGGGTCATCAAATAAATCGCGCAAACGCCGTAAGCCATTACTCATCGCCGGCTGGGTAATACCCAATTGTGCCGCAGCCTTAGTGACATTGCGCTCATGGAGGAGGACATCCAGATAAACCAGTAAATTTAAATCAATACGGCGGATATTCATGTGATTAATAAATAAACGAAAAGAAATAAGTATAACGAATTATGCCGCAGAGAGGCTGCCCTCACTATCAGTTAGCAATTCTGCACTGTCACCGTGCCCGCGACTACCACTACTCGCTACTAATATAAATAACAGGCAAAACTCTCACTGTGGTTTTGCAGGCCGTTGTTAGCCAAAATAAATTCTATACTACACTCATGATAAGACCTGTGAAGAACTACTGCAGACGAGAGGACGAAAAAATAATACTCGCCATTGCCCTCTCTCAGGTAATTGCAGTCTCTTAAGAATAAATCGCTCGTGATTTGGTGAGAGGCACAAAAAAGGATTTTTAAATGCCAACAAGAAAAAAAGCCCTCCACGGCATAGTGAAAATGCACACCTGTCATACACACAGGCATAGCCTAAAGCGCCTTTTCACCCAAGCCAATTATCAGTTGTTATCCGGCGCCTGCCTGCTTTGTGGTTTGTCTGCCGGGCAAGACATGGACCTCTGTCGCGCTTGTGAGGAGAGCATCCCCCGTCTAGGCCTGCATTGCGATATTTGTGCCACCCCCCTTAAAACCGTGGGTATTTGCGGTCGCTGCCACAATAAACGCCCGGCCTTTAGCACGGTGCAAACACCCTTGCTCTATCAATACCCTGTTGATCTATTATTACAGCGCTTTAAGTTTGGCGGACAGCTTGCTGCTGGCAAAGTGCTTTCGCAACTTCTCACAAGGCATATCAGAGAGCAGTTCGACAATGGCAAATGCACATTGCCCGACCTACTCATTCCTGTTCCTCTACACTGGAAAAAGCGCTTTTTACGTGGTTTTAATCAAAGCGAAGTTATCACACGCGAACTATCTCGAGAACTAAAGATTAAACACTGCCAACGGGCAGTAAAACGTGTCATCAACACACCAGCCCAGCACCACTTGTCAAAAAAAGAGCGCCAGCGGCTACCACGCAATACATTTGCTGTAGGTCGGGCAGGAAAGGTTTTACAGGGTGCGCGTGTTGTCCTGGTCGACGATGTCCTCACTACGGGCAGCACGGTACAGACATTGAGCCAAACTTTACTCAAAGCCGGGGCAAAATCAGTTGAAATATGGCTGCTTGCCCGGACACCACTGGATAATTAGACTCAGGATTCGGATAATGACAAGACGATCACCATAACGGCCTAATGATGACAACACCCGAAAAGCAATCACTTGCCAACCCCTGCGACGCTCACAGCAACGAAAGCCTTTGGCAACAACTGGTAAACGAGGTCTCTGTCACCGCTCGCCACGAACCTGTTCTCGCCGGGTTTTTACACGCCACCATTTTAAATCATCATGATCTGGCTGCCGCCCTGAGTTTTCATCTCGCCAACAAGCTACACAGTGACATCACGCCAGCCTTGTTGGTGCGAGAAGTTTTTGACGATGCCTTCAATAGTGATCCAACAATTATCGATAACGCACGCTGCGATATCATTGCCATTTACGAAAGAGACTCCGCCAGCCACGATTTCTCCACACCCTTCTTGTATTACAAAGGTTTTCATGCGCTCACGGCCTATCGCGTCGCGCATTGGCTATGGCACAACCAGCGCCGCCCCTTGGCCTTGGTGCTGCAAAATCGCATATCAGTCGTCCTCGGCGTAGACATTCATCCAGCGGCAAAAATTGGCAAAGGGATTATGTTTGACCATGCGACAGGCCTAGTCATAGGTGAAACAGCCGTGGTTGAAGACTGCGTCTCTATATTGCAATCGGTCACGCTAGGGGGGACTGGCAAAGAATCGGGTGATCGTCATCCCAAAGTCCGGCGCGGCGTGCTCATTGGCCCCGGTGCCAAAGTACTCGGCAATATAGAAATTGGCGAGGGTTCAAAAATTGCTGCCGCCAGTGTAGTGCTCAAAGACGTGCCGCCACACTCCATCGTTGCCGGTGTACCGGCAAAAATAGTCGGTTCAACGAATGATGATGACCCGGCAGAAAAAATGGATCACGGGCTTGATGGATGCACTGGTGATGAGTAACTAAAACAGACATAAGCCACTGAGGTGGCAATTTTAATCTGCTTTTTAAGTGCTATACCGAGAGCCCTTTTAAACGTCAGCAACGTCAAAGCCTTGCACTCAACAAAAAAGCAATCAGCTAGAAAAAGCAATCACCTCGTCGATATGCTGGGCGCCAACAAGATGCATTAACAGGCGATCGACACCCAGCGCCACGCCAGCGCAAGACGGCAGGCCAGCATCGAGTGCAGCCAATAGCTTTTCATCCGGCTCAATGTTGTCTTTACCCATAATTTTTCGCTGTCGATTATCTTCACTAAAGCGTTGGCGCTGTTCACTGGCATCGAGCAGTTCAAAATAACCGTTGGCCAATTCTGTGCGGTTGAGAAACACTTCAAAGCGCCGCGCCACCGTCTCACCTTGGTCATCGACGCCGAGTTGCGCAAGAGCGCACAGGCATTCAGGGTAATCGTGTACGAATACAACCCCAGGAGGCAAGCGGGCCTCTATTTCAAAACTAAAAATCAAATCCAAACAAGTGGCGCGACTTTCACCACGCATATTTCGTTGGGCAATATCACTCGCCAACTGCACTAATTGCGCCAAGCTTGCCCGATGGGGGTCAAGATTGACCGTGGCAAGAAAAATGTCCCGGTAGGTAACACGTTGAGCCACAGCGTTAGGTGTGCGGCCCACATCCAGCAGAAGATCTGCGACCTCTGCCATCAACTGACTTTCATCCCAGCCGGGGCGATACCACTCTAACAGGGTAAATTCGGGATTGTGTTGACGCCCTCTGTCATTGGCACGAAAGGCTTTACCGAGAGAGTAAATTGGCCCACTGCCCGATGCCAGCAGGCGTTTCATATAGTATTCGGGAGAGGTCTGTAAATAGTGTTGCGAACCCTCGGTAGACAAACTGTCGAGATGAGGGTCGCTGACTGTGTGCTCACCGAGTACAGGCAGATCAACTTCAAGTACGCGACGCAAGGCGAAAAACTCGCGCACTTGCGCCAGCAGACGCGCTCTTTTAATCAGCGCATCATTTGACGCTGTGGGGCGCCACTGAATGCCTGTATTGACATTGTCAGACACAGTTAAAGCCCCTTAGGAATCATTTCTACGATCAAATAACCACGGTGTAGATTTTAGCCATTTAAAGTTGGGCTGGCCCAAGTGAGCACTTATTTTTTTGCGCGATTGAGGTATTCCCCTGTGCGAGTATCGACACTGACTACTTCACCTTCATTCAAAAACAGCGGTACTTTAATCACGGCGCCGGTACTTAACGTGGCCGGTTTCGTCCCGCCCTGGGCCGTATCACCTTTGAGGCCAGGGTCGGTTTGAGTAATTTCTAAATCGACATGGTTAGCCGCCGCCACGGCCAGCGGAGAGCCGTTGTACAAAGTGACTATGCAGGTATCCTGCTCGCGCAACCACAGGGCGGTATCACCCACAGAGGTTTTATCGGCCTGGTGCTGCTCGAAAGTCTCAGGCTCCATAAAATGCCAGTATTCACCATCATTGTAGAGGTACTGCATGTTTTGTTCGCTGACATCGGCCCCTTCGAGACTTTCCCCCGACTTAAAAGTACGATCCCATACGCGCCCTGTTTTTAGGTTCTTCAAGCGCACGCGACTAAAGGCTTGGCCTTTGCCTGGCTTTACAAATTCATTTTCAATAATTGAACAAGGATCGCCATCGAGCATGACTTTAAGACCGGAGCGAAATTCATTGGTAGAATAGTTAGCCATTGTTACCTCTTTACTTTATTCAGGGACCATTTTGACGGCCGACATCATACCCCACACTAGCCCCGATGCGCACCAGCCTTGTTGGCAGGAGCAGCTCGCCGTAGCCATTCGCGATCCTGCTGAATTATTAAAACGACTAAACATTGACCCAACACAATTAGACAGCAGTGACGTCGCCCAACAAGCTTGGTCTATTCGCGCCCCTCTGCCCTACGTGCAGCGTATGCGCAAAGGCGACATCAACGACCCCTTGCTGAGACAGGTATTGCCCCTTGGGGCAGAAATGCTTTCGGTAGCCGGTTTTAGCCATGATCCTTTGGGCGAAGAAGACGCCAATCCGGTTGCGGGTGTCGTTCACAAATATCATGGCCGTGCTTTATTAATCATCAGTCCGGCTTGCGCCATTCATTGCCGCTATTGTTTTCGACGCCATTTTCCCTATGAAGACAACACACTCGGCAAGGGTGAATGGCAGACTGCCTTGGATTACCTAGCAAACGACAAGAGCATTAGTGAAGTAATTTACAGTGGCGGCGACCCACTCGCGGCCAACGATAACTTTTTACTGTGGATAACAGAGAAAATTGCGGCCATCCCCCACATAAAGCGCCTGCGTATCCACACTCGCCTGCCCCTAGTGATACCCTCACGCATCAACAAAAGCTGTATACACTGGCTAACAGCGACACGCTTAAAGATCATCATGGTATGGCACATTAATCACCCCAATGAAATTGACCTCAGTGTCGAAGAGACAGCACTCAGCCTAAAGCGCCATGGTATTGAATTACTCAATCAAGCAGTTTTACTCAAACACGTTAATGACTCGACACAGATATTAGCCCAACTCTCTGAAAAACTCTTTGAAATAGGCATCCTTCCCTACTACATCCATCGTCTTGACCAGGTGGCCGGTGCAGCACACTACGATATCGATGATGAGAAAATTCTGCAGCTCCAGCAAGAGTTATTGGCGCTACTACCCGGTTATCTAGTGCCGCGCTTTGTCTACGAACAAGCGGGCGCGCACAGTAAATCGGCATTATCTTTGCCGCCGACAAACACGCTTTAAACTCCCAAAAATCGATATCAGGCCTGTAAAATCGATACATCGACATGTTTACAGGTATTTCTGTTCTCACTTTGTTACATAGCAAACAGAATGTGAACTACTTAAGCTACAAGGCCCGGGCATTGCCCCGTATAATGTCGCTGATAAAAGTAATAAGAATAGCAACTGCAATAGTGCAATTCTTACCACCACTCTGGAGCTAAAGAAGACCGGCTATGGCAAAAGAAGGAACTTTGAATCTACTCATCGCTCACGATAATAGCGATGACGCCAGTCGTTTAATCAGCTTACTTGAAGGCGCCTCCTATCGAGTCGATGCCCAGGCGGTTAACTCCGTTGAAGAGCTAGCACCACTCTTGCAAAGCCGCTGCTGGGATTTAGCCATTGGGCAGCTTCAAGCGACAAATCTACCAGCCAAAAAACTGATGGCGAGCATTCGCAGTCAAAGTTTAGACATACCGACAATCTTAATCAGTACTAACAGTGACATTGTCGATACCGTTGAAGGTATTCGTATGGGGGCCTCCTATGTCATCCCCGTAGACGAAGACCAGTATTTTCTCCTCGCAACATCAAACACCCTTGGGCAGCTTGAACAACGCCGCGTACAGCTCAACTGGCAAGAGCGCTATAACGCAGCCGAGGCACGTTGCGAAGAACTGATGGATTCGTCAAAGAATGCCATCGCCCTTGTACAGGATGGCACTTATATCTACACCAACGAGCCTTTTAGCCAACTTATGGGCTACTGCGATCCTGACGATTTGTTGATGGCGCCAGTGATAGATACTATTAACTCCAGCTCTCAGGAAAAGACCAGGCCCTTTCTTATGCCCCTCGATGCCAACACAGAAATCAGCAGTGTTGCTATCGATCTTAGCTGTGTCACTGCCGATGGACAGAGCATCGATATCCCGGTAAGCATTTGTCAAATCGAATACCAGGGTGAGCCAGCGCTACAATTCCAAATTAAGCATGACACCGCTGTATCTAATTCTGCCTCTGCCCAGAACAAACAAAAACTAACTGCCGAAACAACCAAGCCGCAACAAAACAGCTTCACCGTTAACCCTCAGTCGACAATCGACAACATCGAACAGGCTATTCACTCTGCACGACTGAGCGATGGACACAACAGCATCATTCTATGTGTACAAACTGACCAAGATACTCAAACCCGCAGTAATACCAGCGAAAGTAATGCGGACCAAATACTAGAAACACTGGCAGGATTTGTTGTTGAACAGAGTAATAAGGATGTAAACGTCAGTCGAGACAGACGGGGGGTGATCAACTTTGTGATCGCGAATACCACTCTGGAAGAAGGTAAGGCATTTGCTGAAAACTTGTGCCAACGGGTCGCCAAACATACTTTCCAAGTCGGTAGCCAAAGTATTCTTCTGTCGATTAGCGCTAGTCTCGGCCCTATCACGAAAAACACGTCCTCGGCACAGGTATGTATAAGAGATTGTCTGAAAACACTGGACGATGCCGACCCAAACTCTGCCCTAAGTGGAGGAAAAGTTTATCTGATGAATGACTTGGGTCAAACCGACTTTAATGTTGATTCGGAGGAAAAAATTACTTTATTTGGCCGCCAACTTCTAGAGAAAAGGCTTATCGGCATTGCTTTTCAGCCTATTGTTGGGCTCAATGATGAGGGCGCTGAATTTTACGAAACGTTAATGCGGCCAAAAATTGAAGAGTACCCTAAAAATATTCCCTCAGATTTCATTAGCAAAGTCTTTGAAAGCCCTATTGCCACTGAAATAGATCGCTGGGTTATTCTCGAAACCATTAAAAAGCTTGCGGATAAACACAACACATCACCCCAGACCTGCCTCTTCATCAATCTCAGTGCTGCCACTATTCAAGACGAAAAATTTAGCCCTTGGTTAAAGCTGGCTTTAAAAACAAGTAACACTCCACCGGCCGCGATTACATTACAGCTAAGAGAAAACGATGCTGGACGTTACATCGAACAAAGTAAGACACTGATTGCTCAATTAAAATCTATTGGCTGCAAGGTTGCACTGACCCATTTTGGTCTCTCGAGTAACCCGTTATTAGTGCTGGATAAACTAGCTGTAAACTTCGTTAAAATCGATCGACAGCTTATCCAGAAAATCAAGGCCGGTGGGGAAGAGGAAGAAGAAACCCTGCAAATGATTATTCTGCTCAAAGAAATGGAGCAACATTGCATTGCCCCCTTCATTGAAAGCCCCACATTAATACCCACACTTTGGCAAAATGGTATCGAATATATTCAGGGCCATTATATTCAAGCCCCTAGTTCACAGATGGATTACAGCTTTAACGAGGAAGACTAACTAGGGTTAAAAAACTTTAACGCCTGTTCTTCGGGGTCTCTACTCAAACCAGCTTCGTTTAACAACTTTAAATACTTGTCCCAATATTCAGCCTGATTATCACAAAGTTCTTTCAAATAACTCCAGCTATAGATGCCTGTATTATGGTCATCATCAAAATGAATCAATAGTGCGTAGTGTCCGGCAGCTTCGAGAGAAGCAATTTTTACCTCTTTTTTGCCGTGCTGCAAAATTTCTTCGCCGGGGCCATGACCCCGCACTTCCGCACTCGGTGAGTGCACACGTAGGAACTCTCCGCTTAAAGTAAAACAACTAGCATCGCTGTAAACCAATTCAAGGCTACCTGCTCCCTTATGAAATTTTACGCTGGTTGGTGTCATGAATAATCAAAGCCTATTGATAAAAGAAGTTGTTATATACCGTAAAGTTGTAATGAATATAGCTTAAGTTGAGTAAAATTCTGGTGTCAACATAAGGCCATTATAAAACATGCGCACTCAAAATAGCCTCAAGGCTTTGCCGTGTTTGTGGTCCCAGCAACACCTCCCGCACCTTTCCACCACTTAGGACAATCGTTTCCGGCAAACCTCCGCTCTCTGGCACGCCTAAATCATTCCTTGGGTCTTGCAACAAAGTGTCGAATTCAATACCCAATGCCTGCACTTGACGAAACAACAATTCTCCCTTCACACCGTCAAAATTAACAGATAGAACACGTACCCTATTCGGGTACTCCTGAGCAAAGTGATTTAATTCAGGAATTTCTACACGGCAAGGACGGCACCATTCTGCCCAGTAATTGATCAACACAACTTTATTACGCAACTCCGCGAAACTGATAGAACCACCGTTAAGCAAATCATACCGCGACTCTTCGACCCCACAGCCGTTAAGAAATAGCAGGCCTATCAACACAAATGGTGTTTTAGTTTTAAATCGCCGTATCGGTGCTAATCTGCTCAGCGTCTTGAGCATCAAATAAATCCTGTAATGTTATGGAAAATTGATTTTTGGCCTGAGCCCCAACAACATCGAGGGCTGATACCAAGCGAGAGGACCAGGGATACTGGGCCAATACCTTACGACCATGCGCAGAAGGGGTACTAAAAAGGCCATCGTCTAATAAATGGTTAATTTCCAATACGGTGATTTCAGCTGGGTCACGCATCAATACATAGTGATTGTTAGCTGTGACAACTAGAACTTTATTCTCTAGTAATAGCAAACGTAAACGAGTCCACTGTTGGCCATCTAGCCCAGCTTTAAGCATATCCCTATCTGCAATAGCCTTACCACGTCGCTGGAAGTCTAAACATTTGGCACAAACAATTAGCACCGCAATCAAATCTGGAAAGTAACAGGAGCGATAGGTCTGATTAAACGTTTCCAGTGATCGTATTAACTCAGCACCAGCTAATACGATCACCCAACACAAATAAACCCACAGTAAAAACATCGGCACCATGGCAAATGCACCATAAATGGTATGGTAATTCGAATTTACCACTAGTAAGCCAAATAGCCCTTTGGCAATTTGGAAAAATAGCGTCGTTAATAAACCACCCCACAGCGCATAGCGAAAAGTAACACGACAATTTGGCATAGCGACGAATAAGAGGGTAAAGCCAGCCCAAGTCATAAGCCAGGGCAAGTACTGAAACAGAGCCGCACTCAATTGAAACTTATCGAACTCGTCTACTAACAACTGAAACGACAGTAAGTAAGTGTGCATTAGTAAACCAATGCCGATCAGCAAAGGGCCAAAACTCAGCACACCCCAATAAAGAAGAAAACTACTCAAGCCCCGTCTACCACCGGCCGTTTGCCAAATACGATTAAACGTTTTTTCAATATTCGACAGCATCAGATAGGAAGTAACAATAAGAATAAAACCACCAAGGGCACTTAACTGACGTGCCTGAATGGAAAATTCGCGAAGGTAATCCTGCACCTCAACACCAGTAGCAGGCACCAAATTTTCAAATATTAACTGTTCTACCTGAGCACCAAAACCCTGAAAAGCTGGAATAATGGCGAACATGCTGTACATCATCGTCATCAAAGGAACAACGGCAAAAAGGGTCATATAGGTCAGTGCCGCTGCACTTTCCTGACAGCCATCGCGCCTATATCTATCTTTTAAATAAACAAAAAAGGCGACAACGACTTTCAGCGTGGCCATTGACATAAACTGACTTTTTTTTGCACTCATCTTTGCGAAGCCATCATTACCTGGTGAGATGAGCCATCATTCTACCTCTATTACACTAAACGATAGAGCCAGAAGCTGAGACACTTGAAACAATGTCTTCTCAGCTATTGTAAAAACCATAAAAAAGGGTCCGCCGATAGTACATCAGAAAAACTGAGGCACTATCGAACTTGATAACTCTATTTAAGTTGCCGTATATCCGCCATCAATAACCAACTCAGAACCCGTCATATAAGAGGATTCGTCGCTCGCCAGAAACAACACGCCCCATGAAACTTCCTTAGGCTCTGCTGGACGACGAATTATTGCGCCACCTAGCAATGCATCGGTCGCTGCAGGATCAGCAGTTATTTCCGCTGTCATTGCGGTAGCAATCACCCCAGGATGAACCGAATTAACACGGATATTGTAGGGCGCGTATTCAACCGCAGCTGATTTAGAAAAGGTACGTACCGCACCTTTTGACGCTTGGTAAGCGGAAGCATTAGGCGCACCGGCAATGCCATAAATCGATGAAATGTTAATAATGGAGCCACCACCGGCCTTTTCCATTGCGGATAGGACATATTTCACACCAAAAAAGGAACCTTTAGTGTTGATGTTATTGACAAAATCCCAATCGGCAGCCGTGGTTTCCTGGATGCTCTTGAGAGCAAGAACACCGGCATTGTTGACTAAGACATCAACCTTTCCGAAAGCTTCAACAGCAGCGCCTATAACCATCAACCAATCATCTTCAGAGGCGACATCATGCTTAACAAAAAGGGCTTCACCACCCATTGCTTTAACTTCATCAGCCGTCGCCTGTCCTGCCTCTTCATTGAGATCAGTCAAAACAATCTTGGCACCTTCTTCTGCCAACAATAAAACATGCTCACGACCCATGCCAGCCGCGCCCCCTGTTACCAAACAAACTTTGTCCTGAACCCGTCCCATAAACTATCCTCAATATCAGTTTTAAATTCATTCAATCGGCCTATTTTGCCGCAAGGCAATCTAACACGGAGCAGCCAGATTGTCATCGTGGGCATCACAAAGACTGCCGGCAACTCAGCCTCAATAGCACCGAGTTCACCATCCTGTTTGAAGCCAAATTCACGGCAATAATATACAGCAATGAAAAGAGAAGGTTGATGGTGCTAGTTAGCGATAAACAAAAATCCACACTGTAGTATCGATTGACAGAATTAACCTGCATCAGGTTTACATGTGTTCTAATACTCAAGAATGTAAAGGCCTCACCCTTCGTACTGAATGCAGGAACATCAACCAAATGAAGCCGGTTACTGTACTCTTTAGAACAATATTTTTAATAGAACGGAGCCTTTAATCTCGCTGACATCGTAATCACTTACTATCGCAAATCTCGGTGTTGTTTATTATCAATCTCAAAACACAGAGAAAAGCCAGTATCAGAAACCATTGTCAATACACTACTCGGTTTTACCAGACCACTGATTGAGTTCTAGTTAAGCGACTGCTATTACGGCTGAAGAGAAGTCTCGGCTTTTTCGACACCAAAAATATCACGATATAAAACACCCACCATAGCAACCGTCATCGGATACGTCCAAATAAGGCCAAGACCAAAAGGAAGAGCACTTATGAATAGAATAATGCCCATTATCAAAAATAGAAAAAATAATTTAAACCAATGCCTGGAAACCTTTCTACGAGAGGTTTCCATCGCTTCCCAAATACCGAGATTTTTCTCCACTACCAATGGCACAGCAAAGATATAGGCCAATGACAAATAAATACCAGGGACAAGAAGTAGTAAAAAGCCGATGGTGATTAAAACCGACATTAAAACCGCAACAGCCAGTAGCGGTAACGTATAGGGGAAATAGCCAAACACACTCTTATAAGAAACAGGTAAATCAACAGAGCGGTCTATGCCCAACATCATAACCCCAGCTGCGTAGGGGTACATTACCGCCATAATCACAAGCTGCAACAAAACTGATGATAAGACTCCAGCTATGCTATCAGCGTTTCCAACAACTACACTCATGCCACCACCGACAAAGATACTAAGGCCTAGTATTGCGAACACAGCAATAGCGCCAGCTGCCCAAAAAGCACCTTTTAAGCCGTTAGTTCTTTTCCATGACTCGCTTAATATAGCGCCTATTGAGAAGTCATAATCACCAAGCTCAACGTCATCTGTTGTGAGTACAGGTTTGGGGTCATCCATACTCATAATGTACTGTACCTCTTTTATCGCACACAATTGATGCTAGTAAAATTACGCAGTGCCATCCATTCATAAACACTTTAAATGGAAAACATTACCATTAGACAATAGCAAGAGAAGGTGTTGACGTTTGAGAACCTGATAACATTAAGACAATAAATTTAAAAGGGTGGCTGATAGCCACCCTTTTAAATTTATTGTAGGTATTGTTATTTTATTCTTCAAGGCGCCCAATGCATAAACTTGTGGAATTGATTTTGCCAGCCAATAATCCAATGAGGAGAAGAGTTACCAACACCTGCAGGCTTTAAACCACGATGACGCCCAGTCACCTCTTGTAACACAGGTAATTGCTGTTTATTAACATCAACAAAAAACACATGCCAACCCTGGGCCAGCACTTCTTCAAACTGCTTGAACTGGGCGTTAGGTACCTGAAAACCAAAGAAACCACCCTCCCAGGTACAAAAGCCTAAAACCACAATCGACAAGAATACAAAAGGTAACCAACCAATACTTTCAGTTGCCGAGGAATAGTACGCAAAAACCAATACTGAGATTGCGGCAACAACGCCAATAATGGCACCCCGTAAACCTGAACGAACAACGTCAGTCTTCATAAAAGCATGTACTTCATGCAGGTCACAACGTGCCAAAGCGTCATCATCTTTGCTGAGAACATGTATCTGCGCAGTGGTTACACCCGCATTTTCAAGCTCCTTTTCGACCCTGTCCATATCATCTAGGTCACCACTAATAAAAAAATACCGATCCATTTGCCGTCCCCTTTCATCGTTTTGAGCTAGAAAACTAAACCATGCTCTTTAAGTGTAGTTGAGCAACTGGGGGATTACCGCAAATGGAATGATAAAACTATAGATAAAAAAATTATGACTATGCACGTATTTATGACACGTCATATAGCAAAGGGTAGTGCCAGTGACATGTTGCGAATCCAACACTCAAATAAAAAGAGTGACCTAGAAGGAAAAGTCCCAAGGCCCTTTCGTGGAGGGGCTTGGGAGAGGCGTTATTTAGTTAATTGAAACATCGTCAAGCTCAGCGATTAAAGACTGACTAACTTGGGGCGTTACCGTGACAGCAGACAAAGGGTAGTTGACGTGATCAATACCCATCTGCAATGTTGCACCTGCCTTTAGCTCAACAATCATAGCTACACTCAGCTCAAATCGCATAAAATGGACGGCAGAAGTTTTAATGTCATTCTCCCTATCCATATCTTCATCGGCAATGGCATACACTTTCTCAAAGTCTCCCACTTGCACCCAAACTTTATCTTCTATACCCAACAACCGAGTCAGCGCTGCTGCACGCTCAGCTGGATCAGCATATTCGAGCATGAATGTGGCCTTCCAGTTGTTACCGTCACCAATCAGCGGATTATAAGCGTCCAGTTCTTCTTGAATCGCAGATGCTTCAAAGATTTTTTCTATACGCAACATTTCTTGGATTTGATAGCGAATAGTTATTGCGTCTTCAAAATAAAGCCTAGCATGATCTCCCAAGGCCACCTGACGATTCTTCTTGTGGGCCATCACCTCATTGCGAAACTGAGCCCGGCGCTCGGAATACTCTTCCAGCGACCATAAATCTTGTCTGCTTAACTTCTTCACTGTCTACTCCTAAATACCGTAAGCCATGCGTAACAATGTCATTGGGTGTTCGGGTTTTTCACCGGTTTCGGCCAAATCTGCAATATGTGTCGCCGCCATGGGGCAGTCGCTGGATAAGTGCTCTGATTTCAGCGTGTTAACTTTACGTACTACCGGGCGAGCAATTTTTACCGCTTTATCGTAAGTTTCTTCTTTGACCGCATAGGTCCCGTCATGACCGGAGCAACGCTGCTGGGGATGAACTGTGGTATCGGGTACCAAGGCAAGGATATCGCGAGTTTTCATGCCGATATTTTGCACCCGCAGGTGGCAGGCCACGTGATAACTAATATTATCGAGACTTCGGGTAAACTCGGTATTGAATTCTCCCTTTTTATGCCGTAAATGGAGATATTCAAAAGGGTCATAAAAAGCATCTTTCACCTTTTGTACGTCAGCATCATCGGGGAACATTAACGGTAACTCCTGCTTATACATCAACACGCAGGAAGGCACCGGGGCAATCAGGTCGAAACCTTCGTCGACCAGCTTGGCCAAGACCGGGATATTGGCCTCTTTAGCCCGAGCAACTGCATCGAGATCGCCGAGTTCAAGTTTCGGCATGCCACAGCACTGCTCTTTTGGCACCAACTCAATGTGGATATTATTGTGCTGAAAAACACGATAAAAATCTTCACCCAGCTCTGGGCTGTTGTAGTTACCGTAACAGGTGGCATACAAAGCTACTTTTCCCGTAGTCTCACCAACGGCTTTGGGGGTAATAGTGTCGCCAAGTTTTTTTACCGACTTACGCAACGTTTTACTGTGATAGCGCGGGACCGGTGCATCCTTGTGCACACCCATCGCCGCCTGAAAAGCCTTTCTAAACAGCTGATTGCTATTGAGTGCGTTAACCGTTATATCAACCAGAGGGATGGTCGCGAGTTTACCTACGGTGTCAGTATTCGTTAATGTTTTGTCACGGAAAGAAGCCCCTTCTTCTTTGAATTTATTAGCTTTAGCACGTAGCATCAAATGAGGGAAGTCAATATTCCATTCGTGGGGCGGCACATAGGGACACTTGCTCATGTAGCACATATCACACATAAAGCATTGATCGACCACTTTGTTGTAATCGCCCTTATCAACGCCATCGACTTCAAGAGTATCGGACTCGTCAACCAAATCGAACAGGGTTGGGAAAGAATCACATAAGCTCACGCAGCGACGGCAGCCGTGGCAAATATCGTAGACGCGCTCGAGCTCTGCTTCGAGATCTTGCTTATCCCAAAATGACTCTGACTGCCAGTCGATCGGATGTCTTGTTGGTGCTTCGAGACTACCTTCTCGCATTTTCTTCCCCCCTATAAAGTCACAACAAATAGCATAGAAACATTGCAGCCCAATATTACTGCATATCTCTTATATCTCTGCACTAAAAATACAGGGCCTTGGTTTCTCACCAAAGCCCTGTAATCGATCAGCTAATAAAAGCTGCTGGCGCAGAAACTCTAAACTAGTCTTAAGTTTGACCTTAGTCGTCTAGGTTATCCAAAGCTTTCTGGAAACGGTTGGCATGGCTGCGCTCCGCTTTGCCCAGAGTCTCAAACCAGTCGGCAATCTCATCAAAGCCTTCTTCACGAGCAGTTTTGGTCATACCGGGGTACATATCAGTGTACTCGTGAGTCTCACCCGCAACAGCAGCCTTCAGGTTGTCTGAAGTAGAGCCGATAGGTAAACCAGTAGCAGGATCACCCGTCTCTTCGAGATATTCAAGGTGGCCGTGAGCGTGTCCAGTTTCACCTTCAGCGGTAGAACGAAATACCGTTGCAACGTCATTGTAGCCTTCAACATCAGCTTTTGCGGCGAAGTACAAGTAGCGACGATTAGCCTGGGATTCACCGGCAAAGGCGTCTTTTAAATTCTGTTCAGTTTGCGTGTCTTTGAGTGACATAAACATTCTCCTTTCAGTTGTTATTCAGAGATAAAGCTCTTAGTGTAGCTCTACCAGCATACCAGCTCTTTAATGAACTTGCGGCACAATATCTACCTAACCTACAATCGGTAAAATGAATTTTTTGATAGTAACCAATCGGTTTTTCCAATGGCATCACAACCCACATTAAAACAACTTCGCTACCTCTGCGCAGTCGCCCAAAGCCTACACTTTGGCAAGGCGGCAAAAGCCTGTTTTGTCACCCAGTCTACTCTCAGTGCAGGCATCAATGAACTTGAACAGGCACTCGGTGCGGCCCTTCTAGAACGTAGTAATAAGCAAGTATTAATTACCGACATTGGACAAAAAATTGTTGCTCGTTCGCAACATATTCTTAGTGATATCGAGGCGTTAAAAGAGGATGCCGTGAGGGCTCAAACACCTCTCAGCAACCCGGTTCGCATTGGCATTATCCCAACAATAGCGCCGTTCATTTTGCCCAGAGTTCTGCCTACCCTCCATCAAGATTTTCCTGAACTACAATTACTGATTCGTGAGGATTTGTCGGAAAATCTGGCCAATTTACTGTTGCAGGGAGAGCTAGACCTACTCCTAATGGCTCTGCCCTATCCGGTTAACAATACCACTAGCTACCACTTGTTTAACGACCCTTTCGTGCTGGCCTATCCCGCTGGCCACCCGATTGGAGACGTAAAACAACTTAAAACCCGTGACCTTCAAGGTCAGGATATCCTCTTGTTGGAACATGGCCATTGCCTGCGCGACCATGCGCTAGAAGCCTGCAAATTACAAAGTAGTCAGCTATCTCTCGCCTTTGAAGCGACAAGCCTGCATACCATCGTACCGATGGTCGCCAATGGCGTAGGTGTTTCACTACTACCGGCAATGGCAATTAACGAGGGCATACTGTCGGGCACAAAAAACGTCTCGACAAAAGAGTTTTCTGAGAGAGGTGTCTGGCGTGAAATTGGGCTTTTATGGCGCGCGAAAAGCCCTCGAGACAGTGAATACCGTCTATTGGGGGAGTACTTTAAAAACAACAACAGCTCTGCAAATTGATATGACATTCGGATCAGCTGAGGCAGCCTGACCCGAATAGTGTGTCAATCCTTATGACAGATCTCTTGCTAGAACTTTTGACAACGTCTGTGAAAAACTACAGCGGCGTTACATTCTCCGCTTGAGGACCCTTCTGACCCTGAGTGACATCAAACTCAACACGCTGACCTTCATTAAGTGATTTAAACCCTTCACCGACAATGGAGCGGAAATGAACAAAAACATCAGGGCCGTTTTCTTGCTCGATAAAACCGTAACCTTTGTCAGCGTTAAACCATTTTACCGTACCAGTTGCACTAGACATATTCTAAAACCTTTTTGAGCTTTACTCCTAAAGAGTAAAAACTGTTTATTAAAGCCGTTACATGGCTGTCCTTAGCCGTTAAACGCAAATTTCATTAATGACTAGCAATAAAGCAAGTAAAGAAAGGTTTGCAACACCAGTCACCAGAAAAGAAGTGTTTTCAGGCTGTATTCACTATATATGAAAAAACACACAAGTAAACCCACTGTAAAAGCAATAAACATGGATAAAAAAGAAAAATTACACCCAACGGATAGCCCCGGCTAACGCGAGAAAAACAGTGTGATTTATGGCTATAAAAACTCCGTTTTATAGCCAATAATAATTAGAAAATAGAGCCGTATACTACAACTCTAGCCTATTTTATATGGCGTTTAAGAACGCTAAGAAATAATAAAACCTGCCCAGACAACGGCCTCAGCAACTACTCCGCCTCAATTCGGATTAAAGCACCAAATGTTGTCTGTTGATCCGTTTCCAGGACATGCGGGGAATCGGCAGCAACACTCACTTCAAGCCCTCGCTCCGCAAGCATTTTCTGCGTCGCTGGTAGATCACTCGTCTGCAACACCAATGCGTACATGCCCTCTCGATTGTTTCGCAAAAACTCGGCGATAGCATTAGCGAATGGCATTGTGGGATCGTCGACAGCCACCAACTCTATGACACCACCCATTGCCGGGCGACAAATCGCTGTACGGACACCCCTCTCGGTATCGAGTTTCGTGGCATCCATTGCCATATCAAACTGAGACCCGTAAACCTCGACGGCGTGATCAATATCGTCCACGGCGATAATGACACGGCTAATACCTGACACGCATGGGCCACCCTGCTCGTCAACACTGCCTTTATACTGAGTCGAAAAGGAATTCACCGGATAAACCCGGATCAACACCCCATGTGTCGAACTTGGGTGCACATCTCGGCCAAAGGAACCGGGCATCAAAGGCAAGACCTTGAGACCACGCTGTGCCAGCACCTCCGCTTCATCATCGGGCACAGGAGCTTCGAGCATTAAGGCAAATAAACCCTGGCCCCGGCGATCAAGAAACCCTTGTAAGCTTTTACTCAGAGGTGTGTTCGGGTCAACAGGAGACATTAATTCGATATTACTTCCACCCTCGGGTACACACATACCCAATGCGGCACCATATTCAGAGATGCTACTTTTTGATAAATCAATAACTGGCATACCGAATTTGTCTCTAAACAAGCTGACAACAGCGGGATAATCATAAACAGCAATGGCTATGCGTGGCATACCTGTAATCATAGGTTTCTCCGTTCAATCATTATAATTTATTCACGTGTGAATTATTTTCAGTGTATTTAAAAAAATTACCATCATAGCTGCACAGCTCGAAATAAGAAGCCGCTAATATAACTTTAAGACAATAGTTGAATGAAACAATTAACTGAAAGATATCACGTCAAATCTTTTGCCCTACCTTTCTCATCACACTGTGTTATCTGTGCGGTTTTAGGCATCAACACGACATAGTCTAAACAACCATCACCCAACCTGTTTACCACAACTTTCATGCCAATCGGATGTTATCAGCACATTTAAGCGTACATATTATCAATAGATACGCAGATTATATAAAATCACTAATGGATTTCTCACTCCAAGACTGGTGCTCGCCACAATAAGTAGACTCTATAACTATGCAGATTTAGCCGTCATTCCCTAAAAACCAGTAGGGTTTAGATTGCCACTCGCCGAGTGACTTTTTGAATCACCCTGGTTTTATCGAAAGCTAATTTTTTGGGCGGATTAGTTGATAAGGTCGAGGTATTGATATCAACTCACCATTGATCGGTATATAGCACCCTCCACATACTGCACTGCCTTAAAAGCACTGGCGTTTATGTGCCGGCAGGTATTGACGCGACCCTTAGCACAAGACACAGGGTGTCGCGAGCTTCAACGCCAGCAATTAAGGACACCATTGCACCGGGAATAGCTGCCGCCATACAGACAGCGGCAGTTTAAAAATTGCGAATTAAACTCATACAAATAGCACAGTAGGCGCAGCTGATTTTGTGTTTTTTGTAAAACATTACAAGTGGGAGCGTTTTAGCTGGGTATCAGCATTACGCCAATAGGCTTGAAACCGTCGCTCGATGAGTTTAGCGTCTTCTGTTCGGCCCTGGGCCTCTACGGCCTGGTATAGCCCAAAAGTTGCCCAACCGGACTGCTGATTCCACTCAAGATCTTTGCGATAAACAGCCTCCGCTTCCTCTGCTCGCCCCTTAGCCAGCAAAGCGGCACCCAGATACAGACGCATAGACTGTGGCCAGTCTGGGGGTTCGAAATAGTTGTTACTGTCTTCCAGTTGAACGGCAGTGGTAAAGGCAGTGACTGCACCGTCGAGATCACCCTGCGCTTCGCGTAGCTCTCCCAATAGGCCATTGGCCGCCAAGGTGAGCAGATGGGCAGCCGGTGTCGGCTCGACACCGGTATCATTAACACCATCTTTGTCAATTTGCTGACGCAGATTGTCTAGTTCGGTTTCGGCTTCAGCAAATTTACCCCTGGCCACCAGCGCACTGCCTTTAACGTAGCTCCACATGCCATTTAGAAAGGGAGTTTCTCTATGAGTTTCTTTAGCAGACAGAATAAGATCCCATTTGCCGAATATTTTCTCCACCATCCAGCTTTGGAAAATGTGTTTTTGGCCACGATTGATCATCGCAAGATCAGTGCCTACGCTCTCGGCACTTTGCCGGGCAGCTTTTGACGAAGCCGCATAGTTCCCCTGCAAAATATTGGCGAAGCGGACAAAGTCGAGTGCATGAGGTTTGTGAATTTTATGGGAAAGCGAATAGGTACCGATGAGGGGAAAGTGGGTATCGCCCCAAATTTCCGCAAATTGCTGGTCAACTATTTGAGAGCGGACATTAGTTCGCGCCGCCTTTTCATATTCACCTACTCGTAGATAAATATGCCCAGGCATGTGCACCATATGTCCAGCAATGGGTGCTATAGCTTCAAGTTTTTGCGCCGAGGGCAGTGCGAGTTCAGGTTGGGTAGAGCCTTCCATCAAATGAATATACAAATGATTGGCGCCAGGGTGGTCATGTTCTGCTGCCATCGCAGCTTCAAAGGCAGCTTTAGCCTCGGCAGTGCCTGATTTTGCCGAACCATCTGCCTCCCAATAATCCCAGCGTGTCGTATTCATATAAGCCTCACCGAACAAGGTGGCTATGTCGGGGTCGTCTGGGTATTTATCGTGGAGTTCGCGCATGGCTTTGAGAAAAGCGAAATCACGTTCCGTGCTGTCGGAAATTGTGTCTTTGTTGTACAGAATAAACAAGGCGTTAATAAGGTCACGTTCGCGGGGCGTTCCATTATTTGCCAGTTCTCGGGCTTTGAGTATAGCGGCAAGCCCAGCACCCTGTGGGTCATCAGGCAACTGTTGGTAACGGCTATTGGGATTTGGCCCAGCGGCATGCGCAATCCCAAAATAAGGCATTGGGCTTTTAGGGTCCAGGCGGGCAGCTTGCTGATAAGAGGCGATGGATTCAGGGAAATAGAAGCTCCAAGCCAGTCGCAAACCCTGGTCAAAAAATGCCTGTGCCTGTGTTGATTCGGTAGAGATTGGGCGGCTATAGGTTCCACTACCGGGGACTAACACGGCCAGCGGGGTCTCCTCAGCTGTCGCCAAATTGACAGTAGCCAAACTTCCAATGGCTAGCGTTGAAGTAATAATCAGCGATAACAGCTTATAAAATCGCGTGTTTTTCATGGTTTTTTTCAAACTCCGAAATGTCTTTACAATCGATTATGGCAGAATTCCATAAAGCATCATAATGTATCCGAGTCAGGTTGAACCTGGTCCCCAGAGGACTTTTATTTTAACCGAAAACAGCTTGATCCATAGGCGGGGCGAAAATTAAAAGCTTAAGACTGACTGTATAGAGCACCCAGCGAAGGTAAAGCCCCAGTAGCCAATGAGATTTGAGATGCCTTACCGGATGAGTAAACGTGCGGTGAGTAATCGTTGAGAATAAGTAGTAAAAAGGGTATTTAGCTATACGTTAATTATGCAGCTATAGTTAAGAAAATAAAGTTAAGTAACGAATATTTAATCAGCCTTCTTTAACCAACATTTCTTAACCAGAATAATGATCCAAATTATAAGACCTACCTCAAGAGGAATAATCATGTTTTCACAAATAAAGTTGCGATTAATACTGGTATTTATTGTTTCCAGTTTGCTGTCTTTGTACAGCCAGGCAGAGCTGACAAGTAAGCGGGTAATCGGTTTGAGCGGAGCAAAGAAAATAGCGGCGGCGGCAGAGTTAGAGGCTGTGGGTAATAAATGGAATGTGGTTATCGTGGTAGTCGATGACGGCGGACATTTAGTTTACTTGCAGCGCCTCGACGGTGCACCAACGGGTAGTATCGGTGTTGCCATTGGTAAGGCTCGCACTGCAGCAGCTTTTAAACGACCGACTCAGGTATTTGATGAGCTGGCCAAAACGCGACCTGCAATTACGTCGATCCCTGACATCGTGCCCCTCGAAGGCGGGGTTCCAATTATGGTGGGTGGACAGCTTGTTGGTGCTGTAGGCGTAAGCGGCGCAAGTTCTCAGGAGGATGTGCAAGTTGCAAATGCGGGCATATCAGCTTTGGAGATTTAGTTGGTAGCCGGTGTGTTTCCCTGTCAAGTAGCAGATCCAAGCTTCGAGCTTAATGAAATTGCGTATTTACAAGTAAAGGGTAATGAG
>JARGOV010000032.1:27723-29192 GCA_029212965.1 Porticoccaceae bacterium | reverse complement strand
CTCTTGATATTTCCAAAAGCGGTCTTTGTACAGATCTTGCAAGGCCGTTGTCTTTTCTGTGCCATTTCGTTATCCCCGTATTCCTCTCCGCTACCTGACATTTTTCCATCACCACACTGTGCTAAACTCAGCGTTCAGGTACTAGCCTGAAGAGAGATTATCTCTAACAAACTCCGAGCTCCGGGGGTCTAAACATCATCAACAGTTTTAACTCGTTGGTGGGTATGAACCCGGCGCCGTGAATGCTGACTTTGCTCAATGCGATTCGTGTTGGCTGGCAGACGATTCAGAGGGATAGCGGGGAAACCTTCTATCCTCCCGACATTGGAAAGGTGTTTGATATGTTACAAGACTACTTCGGGCGCGAGTTCCGTTATTTGCGCCTGTCTGTCACTGACGTTTGCAACTTTAGCTGCAATTACTGTCTGCCCGATGGCTATCAAGGCGATAGCGGTCGCTCGGGCGGGGGCTTTCTGCGCCTCGACGAAATTCGCAATATCGCCGCTGCTTTTGCCCAGGCGGGCACCCGTAAGATTCGTATTACCGGGGGTGAGCCCTCGGTGCGTAGCGACCTGCCTGAGATTATTCGCGCTGTGAAGCAAACGCCGGGTATTGAAAAAGTGGTAATCACCACCAATGGCTATAAATTGCCGGAGCGTGTTGAAAGCTGGGTTGACGCCGGTCTCGATGGCTTAAATTTAAGTATTGATAGCCTCGACCCTTCAATTTTTCAGGCCATTACTGGCCATCATCGTTTGCAGGAATTACTGGATGGTCTCGATCGCGCCGCCGAGCTGGGTCTGACTTCTATCAAAGTCAACGCAGTGATGATGCGTGGCTATAACGGCAATCAAATTGACCAGTTTCTCAATTGGGTAAAACATAAACCCCTTACCTTGCGTTTTATTGAATTGATGCAGACTGGTGATAATGAGGATTTTTACCAGCGCAACCATATTTCGGGTGAGTCGATTAAAGAACGCCTGCTGAGCGAGGGTTGGGAGCAAGCTCTGCGCAGCAAAGATGCCGGCCCCGCTGAAGAGTTTTATCACCCCGATTATAAGGGCCGTATTGGCCTGATCATGCCCTACAGCAAGGACTTTTGCGCCAGCTGTAATCGCCTGCGTATAAGCGCCACTGGTAAGCTACATCTCTGCCTATTTTCTGACAAAGGTATTGAGCTGCGTAACTTGCTACAACGCGAAGATCAGAAAGATGAATTAATTGCCTATATGCAAGCACAATTAAATGACAAGAAAGTGAGCCACTATTTACAGGATGGTTATACCGGTGGCACCAGTCATTTGGCCATGCTGGGTGGTTAGTCAATAAACAGTAGTAGAAGGAGATTAAGTGATGGCAAAAAATTACGCAGATGACTTCAAGCCCCTAACCATCGCCGTATTAACGGTATCCGATAGTCGCAATGAAGACACCGATACCTCGGGTCAATACTTGGTCGATAGCCT
>JARGOV010000032.1:25499-27623 GCA_029212965.1 Porticoccaceae bacterium | reverse complement strand
AAGCGTTGCCCGGAGTTAATCCCTCTTTGTCACACCTTGTTGCTTTCTAAAGTGCAGGTCGATTTCGAAATACAGCTTGAAAATAACGCTATTCGCATTGAGGCGATGTGCAAGCTAGACGGTAAAACAGGTGTTGAAATGGAGGCGCTTACCGCTGTATCTGTTGCCGCACTCACATTGTTTGATATGTGTAAAGCCGTCGACCCCGGTATGACCATCGATGGTATTCGCGTTTTAACCAAAGAGGGCGGTAAGACCGGCCCCTGGCAGCGTAGCGATGAGAGTATTGGCGGAGAACCCGGGTGATTAAGATACTTTTTTTTGCCCAACTCCGCGAAATGCTTGATCTGGAGTCGCTGGATTTTGAGTTACCTCAAGCGACCAGCGTTGAGCAGCTAAAACAGCAACTCGCTGCAAGAGGCGGACGTTGGCAGTTAATGTTTGCCGAGCAAGAGGTGCTGGTCGCCGTCAATCAAGTCATTGCCGATGATGACTGTCTTTTAAAAACGGGCGATGAAGTGGCTTTTTTCCCACCCGTCACCGGGGGTTAATTACTGATAGTTGCAACGCGTGGCGTATAGCGTCGTTACTTCGAGAAGAGTGATTTTGAGTAGTTATTTTCTTGCGCACTCCCCGGTGGGTATTGTCTGAAGCTTGACTGATTCTGACTCGGGTACTGTTGACTCGTTGTCATCAGTTGTTGCCAGGCAATTTTCGGGTGTTTCAATGCCCAGGTGATATGCTGCAAACCCCGGCATGACGACCTGGTTAACAGCCATGCCAATAACACGTCCAGCTATCGGTGACGTAATTTCAGAACTTTCATTGGTGATTGGATCTGTCACGGTACCCAGTGCTCCACCTTTTTTAATGAAATCACCTAAGCCGATATGGCTAAAGAGGATGCCGCCCTTATTGGCACGAATCCATTGGGACCGGTAATAAGTAGGTTCCGGGGTGCCCCATGAAAACATGCGCGAATACATATTTTCACGCTGTAAAAGACTGTTAATACTTTTAACTGCAAGCTTGACCTGCTTTTCTTGCAAGCGCAAAGATTCGCCTGCCTCCAAAGTAATCGCAACGATTCCAGCGTCTACCGCTGCCTGGCGCAGCATGCCCGGCTCACCGGGGCTGTGAACAACGACAGTCTCGTCGAAGCCCTCTGTAAATTTCATAACATCTGGATTACTCATATCGGCGCGTACCTGCAAAAGGTTGGTGCGTCTAAGTGAGCCAGTATGTAAATCGATCAAAGCATCACAATGTGCTATTACCTCATTAAACAAAGAGTGTGCGATACGTGCAGCCAAGCTGCCCTTAGCGTCGCCTGGAAAATTGCGGTTAAGGTCGCGTCGATCTGAGAGGTAGCGAGAGCCGCGTTGAAAACCTTTAATATTGACGATGGGTACCCCAATGATTTTGCCAGTCAATTTTTTGGGATCGATGTCGTACATTACTCGCCGAATGATTTCTACACCATTAAGTTCATCGCCATGGATAGCTGCGGTCATACACAGTGTGTCGCCAGGATTTTTACCGTTGATGACTAACACTGGCGTGGGTGTGGTGAGTCCGGCAATGGTTACCTTTGGCGACCATGCCAGGCGAGTAGCTGTGGCTGGGGGGACGATTGAGCCTAAAAAAACAAACGGCGCTTGCGCTACAGCTTTGGTCTTAGGTATAGCAGGCTCGTCTTTTGTGCTGGTGGTGCTGCCCGGTTGTTCGCTTTGCGGTGGCGATGGTGGCATAAGTTCTGGTGTTGGGACAGGAGCAGGTGCGATCTCCTTCAAATCGACACTCGGAGCCACCGGCGTGGCGCTATCATTTTTTTCGCCACTTACTTTAGGGGGGGCAGTAGCGGAAATATTTTGAACTATTGAATCAAGCTCTTTCGTTTTAATATCCCGCCCTTCCTTTTCGCCTAATGGCACTTGAGTTGCTGCGTAGGCGATATTAGTAAGCAATAAAAGCATTAGCGCTAGGAACTTTGGCAAAAGCTTGAACAAATCATGTAAGGGCGTATTGATTCTGCCGAGTGAATTTGGCAAAGAACGTAAATATTTAAACATAAAAACCTAATTTTCTATTTTCCAGTCTATGAAAAGTAATGCCTTATTTCAG
>JARGOV010000032.1:2767-25399 GCA_029212965.1 Porticoccaceae bacterium | reverse complement strand
TTCAGGGTATTTTAAAACGTGTGAAACTTTAAAGTCAGAGCCTGTATCACGTTTTCGGTTTTGCATGTTGCAGGTAAAAGGCAATACATTATTAGCAAATGCTATGACTTGATGATGACAAAAGAGAGTAAACGTAGTTGAGCCAACTTTGCTCTGGCGACAAAATGTTTGGTGGTGCTTTACTGATAAAGTTATTTCTCACCCTATTAAAGGAGCTGTTTTATAAACGTGCTCTTTGAGTTTCGCCGTATATTGACCAGGCCCTAATATGACCCGTTATTTTACCTTTTGTTCATTCTATCAACCCAGGCCATGCCAATTGCTGAGATAACAAAGGTGAGATGAATGATGACATACCACATGAGTTTGTCATTTTCTACTTTCTCTGCATTCATAAATTTTTGCAGTAAATGAATGGAAGAGATAGCGATAATTGAGGCTGCCACTTTTTGTTTCAGTGAGCCTGCGTCGAGTTTGCCCAGCCAGGATAACTTTTCATCACCATCATCGATATCAATGCGCGAGACAAAATTTTCGTAACCGCTGAGCATCACCATAACCACTAATCCACCTACCAGGGACAGATCAACCAACGATAGAATAACGAGTACCAGGTCTGACTCGGTGGTGCTCAATATTAGAGGGAAGAAGTGCAGCGCTTCTTGAAAAAACTTAATAGTCAATAACATCAGGGCCAAGCTGAGCCCAAGATATAAAGGCGCCAGTACCCAGCGAGCTGCGTACAACAATTTTTCGATCCTTGCTTCCATGGTAGTCCTCATGGTTGTGTTGAGTAGAGTGGTGTTATTGCGGTGTGGTATTTATTTCAGGTTATTTAATAGCGGGTGCTTTGCTGCGAGTTACTTTGAATAATAAACCCATTTTCGGGTGATCGAAATAATGGAGCTTGTTGAGTTTAATGCGGCTTTCTTGTTTGAGAAGATTGATCTCATCAATGTTTCTTTGTGTAAGGTTTGGGACACTATGGATGACTTGTTCTTCAGTGCTTATCTTTGAAAGAGCTACTGGTGAGATTGGTGGTTGCGGCCAAAGTGCTGGTGCCGATTGAGAAAGGTTTGTACCGGATTGATTCTGCAATGAGCCCTGCGTCGTTAAGGCTGTGTTATCGACTCGTTGGGGATTTTTTGCTCCCATGTTTATTGCGTAATTCACCTGCCAAATATTGCTTTCCATATGCAGGTAGCTAGACAAGTAAACACGCAGGCTACCATTAATAGCCGTATTGTCTTTGGCAATATCGATGTCGATCCAGGGGGCAGTCGCGGGTGCTAGCCCCGGTTGTTGCCAGGCCTTATGGAAGACTACCTGGTAAACGCCAGTGCGGTTTAATGAGTAAGCATCTGGACCAAGTTCTCGTTGGTTATCGGGCAGGGCGCTAAAACCAGCGGTGTTGTCCGCAAGATCAATCAGGTTTGTGGGGTAGCTCATGGTGATATTGCGCGATGGCAGTTCATCAGCGAAGACATCCCGTTGGCTGAAAATAATAACTTCGACCTTGTACCATTTTTCCACCGGTTGGGTGTTTGCCGAACTTTCGCTAGCGTGGCCGGGGCCTGCGACTAATATGAATAACGACAGTGCTAATGAGGCTAGTAATGTTGTCAGTAGATTCATTAAGCAACCTGCTTTTGTTGGGGAGCGAGTAACTCGAGTAATTCTTCACAGTATTGCAGGCGCTCTTCAGCACCGTGCATATCGGCGTTATAACGTAATTGTGTCGCACCTTGTAAGCGAAAGATATCGCTTTGCTGTTGCACTAGCTCAACGATGGTGATCGGCTCGATAGCGGTTTCTTTGCCGAATTCAACCGTCCCGCCACTGGCGCCGGCTTGTAATTTGACGATCCCCAGTCGCTGGGCACGGTGGCGCAAGCTGGTAACGCGAAAAAGATTTTTCACCGGGTCGGGCAAAAGGCCGAAGCGGTCGATCATTTCAACTTGTAGCTCGCGTAACTGTGCTGCATTTTCGGTGCTGCCAATCCGCTTATAAAGAATCAGTCGAGTGTGAATGTCGGGCAGATAATCGTCGGGGATGAGTGCCGGAATATTCAAGTTGATATCGACAACGGGGTTGAGGGCGTTGTCGATATCGGGCGTTTTACCATCGCGAATGGCGTGTACGGCGCGTTCGAGTAAATCCATATATAGCGAAAAGCCAATGCTGTGAATATGCCCGCTCTGGCCGTCGCCGAGTAGTTCTCCGGCGCCGCGTATTTCGAGGTCGTGCGTGGCAAGGGTAAAGCCGGAGCCCAGCTGGTCGGCTGCGCTAATGGCCTCGAGTCGTTTATGTGCATCGCTGCTCATTTGTTTGGGGTGGGGCGTCAGTAAATAAGCGTAGGCCTGGTGGTGGGAGCGTCCAACCCGGCCCCGCAACTGGTGGAGTTGTGCAAGCCCCAGTTTGTCGGCTCGGTTAATAATAATCGTGTTGGCGCTGGGCACGTCGATGCCAGTTTCAATAATTGTGGTACACACCAAAATATTGCAGCGCTGGTGATAAAAGTCGGCCATGACTTTTTCAAGGTCGCGTTCGCGCATTTGCCCGTGGGCAATATCGATGCGTGCCTCAGGCAGCATCGCCTGCAATTGACTGGCCGTGCGCTCTATGCTTTTCACCTCGTTGTGCAGGAAGTAAACCTGGCCGCCACGCAGCACCTCGCGCAGTATGGCCTCGCGTACCACACGGCTTTCGTTCTGGTGAACAAAGGTTTTGACGGACAAGCGTCGGGCCGGTGGCGTGGCGATAATGGATAAATCGCGAATGCCGCCCATGGCCATGTTCAAGGTGCGGGGTATGGGCGTGGCGGTGAGGGTGAGGATATCGACCTCACTGCGCATCGACTTCAGCTTTTCTTTTTGATTCACCCCGAAGCGATGCTCTTCGTCGATAACGAGTAGGCCGAGATCACGGTATTTGATCTTGCTGTTTAATAATTTGTGGGTGCCAATCAAAATGTCGATGTCGCCTGCGGCCGCTTTTTCGAAAACGGCTTCGTGTTCTTTAGCCGTTTTAAAACGAGAAATCACCTCTATATTCACCGGCCAGTTGGCAAAGCGGTCATTAAAGTTGTCGTAGTGCTGCTGGGCGAGCAGGGTGGTGGGCACCAATACGACGATTTGTTTGTTATTGCTGACGGCGATAAAAGCAGCGCGCATAGCAACTTCGGTTTTGCCAAAGCCAACATCGCCACAAATCAGTCTGTCCATGGGCTGATCGCCGGTCATATCGGCGCGCACGGCTTCGATGGCATCGAGCTGATCAGGCGTTTCCTCAAAGGGGAATTCAGCGGAGAAAGTACGGTAGTCGTCGGTCGACATCTTGTAGCGAAAACCTTCGCGGGCTTCACGGCGGGCGTAAATGTTCAATAGTTCGGCGGCGGTGTCGCGAATTTGTTTGGCCGCTTTCTCTTTCGCTTTTTGCCAGCGCTCACTGCCCAATATATGGAGCGGGGCAGTGTCGGGGTCGCCGCCGCTGTAGCGGCTGATTAAGTGGAGATTGGCTACGGGTACATAGAGCTTGGCCTCATCCGCGTAGTGTAACTCGAGAAACTCCAAAGGCTCGTTGTCCATCTCCATAGTGGTCAAGCCAGCATAGCGGCCAACGCCGTGGTCAATGTGGACGACGGGAGCACCAATTTGCAGTTCGGTAAGGTTTTTAACAACCTGCTCGGCACCTTCTTTCTGCCGGGAGCGGCGACGGCGCTGGAGAATTTGCTGGCCAAATAATTCACTTTCGCTAATTAAATTAACCGCCGGGGAGTCGAGTTGCAGGCCGCGCTCGAGAGGGTAAACGGTGATGCAAATTGATGCTTCGTTATCGCAAAAAGCTTGCCATGAATCGACGGTCTGTGGTGTTACGCCGATGGCGTCAAGTAGCTCTAACAGGACCTCGCGGCGCCCCGGGGATTCTGCGCAAAACAAGGTTCTAGCCTCGGTTTCGAGTAAGAAGTTATCGAGTTTTTCGAGGGGTTGATTGGACTTACTATCGATGCTGAGGTCGGGCAAAAGTTGCGTTGCGAAATTGTAATTAGCGCTGGCGGTGGCAAGACTCTGGTATTGAATATCAGTGCGAGGCAGCTTACCGATGGCGCTGAACAGCTCTTCAACAGGCATAAACAGTTGAACAGGCTTGAGCAGGGGTCGCGTTGGATCCACACCATAGGATTGGTAGCGGCCGGTAGCTTCATGCCAAAAACTGCTGGCGGCAGCGTTAATTTCGCTATCGGCAAATAACAGTGTGTTAGCGGGTAGGTGTTCAAATAACGTGGCGGTATGTTCGAAAAACAGGGGTAAGTAATATTCGATGCCGCTGGGTGTGTTGCCACTGCGAATACTTTGATAGAGAGTGCACTCGCGAGGGTCGGCATCAAATTGCAGGTGCCAGTTGTCGAGAAAGCGCTTGGTGCCAGCCGCTGTTTGCGGAAACTCTTTAGCCGGTAGTAGGGAGATGCTGTCGGTTTTTTCCAGTGTTAGCTGGCTTTCGGCATCGAAACTGCGCAGGGTCTCAATCTCGTCATCAAAGAGGTCGATGCGAAAAGGGTGCTTTGAACCCATGGGGAAAACATCAATCAGAGCGCCGCGTACGGCGTATTCACCGTGCTCATAAACCGTGTCGACGCAGTGATAGCCAGCGCGCTGAAATTGTTGACGCAGGGCGTCTATGTCAAGCTTTTCGCCAACGCTGTAAACAAAGCTGTTGCCGGCGACATAACTGGCTGGAGGTAAGCGGTGCATGGCAGTGGCGACCGGCACGACGAGGACGCCGCGTTTTATTTCGGGTAGCAAATGCAGCGTTTGCAAGCGTTCGGAAATAATATCCTGGTGGGGTGAAAATAAATCGTAGGGCAGGGTCTCCCAGTCGGGCAGGTGGAGCACAGGCAGTTGTTCGTCAACGCTGAAAAATTGCAGCTCTTGCTCCAATGCGGCAGCGGCTTTGGCCGACTCAGTCAGCACCAGTGTTAAACCGTGGTGTTTGTTGGCTGCCGACATAATGGCCAGGGACTTGGCGGCACCATAAAGCTGGCCCCAATAACGACGGTCACCGGACTTGTTGGCAGCGGGGGTGGTGAATTTAGAGTGAGGCATTGGCAATAATTCGAAGATGCGTCATGAAAAGTGGGTTAGTAAAAGTGGGTTGGAAATAGAGCAGGGTATTGTACCGGGGCTGCTGCAGTGCGTCATGTTATGGCGTGAAAGAATTGGTAGCCAGGGTGGTGTGACTTCAGTTGGTTTAAAGGCGTTGCCGGGCAAGGCAAGGGTTGTGTTGTGCACTGTGCTTTGGGAGATGACTCGCAAAATAACGGTTTGAGTCCACTAAGCGTATAAATTCTTGCCCCTTTACTCATTTTCGTGCTGCGGCCCGTTGCACTTGCGGGGGTGAATCACGATAATAGCGGCGCTATTTTTATAAGTGACTGCATAGCTGTTTTATAAGTGGCAGCATGGCTGTAGCCTAATTGCTCAACGGCGATACTTATCCCCACCCTTCCCTAGCAACTCTCGAAAAGCAGGTAATACAACGTGAATCGACCGCAACCGACTGACTTCTTCAAAGACTGGAAAGAGCGCGAAGCACTGGCAGAGGCAATGATCCCTTTGATCGGCAAGCTCTACCGTGAGAATAATGTTTCGCTGTATATGTATGGACGCAATATGGTGAACTTGTCAGTCACCGACCTCATGAAGGCGCACCGTTTTGTGCGGCAGATCGAACAGAATGAATTGTCGGAATTTGAAACCTTTCCGATGATTGCTGCGCTGGTAGAAATGGGTATTGGGCCAGCTCATATCGATATCGGTAAGCTGACTGTGACGTATCAGGAGAAAGGCGAGGGACGTGATCCCAAGGCTTTCCTGCTCGATGAAATGAGTGCCTTGATCGCGAAAAACCAAAAGCCTTTGCCTGAGCCACAGGATGTGGTGCTGTATGGTTTTGGTCGTATTGGCCGCTTAGTTGCGCGTTTGTTGATTGAAAAAGCCGGCGGTGGTGATTTACTGCGTCTGCGGGCTATTGTGGTGCGCAAAGGGAAGAGCGATAACGACCTAGAAACTCGGGCTAGTTTATTGCGCCGAGACTCAGTGCATGGGTCTTTTAAAGGCACGATTCGCGTCATTGAGGAAGAAAATAAACTGATTTGCAATGGCAATGAGATCCAGGTGATTTATGCCAACTCGCCGAGTGAGGTAGATTACAGCGATTACGGCATCAACAATGCCATCGTAATCGACAATACTGGTGTCTGGCGTGATGAGAAGGGCCTCGGGCAGCACCTTGAGTGTAAAGGTGTGAGTAAAGTGATGTTGACCGCACCGGGTAAGGGCGATATTCCGAATATTGTTTATGGTGTTAACGATAACGAAATAAACACAAACAGCACGATTGTTTCAGCAGCTTCCTGCACGACTAATGCTATTGTTCCTGTGCTGCGCGCACTGCTTGATGAATACGGTGTTGAGCGAGGTCATGTCGAGACTGTCCATGCTTACACCAACGACCAAAATCTGATCGATAATTATCACTCCGGTGCGCGACGTGGGCGTAGTGCCGCTTTGAATATGGTGCTGACTGAAACCGGTGCGGCTAAGGCCGTGGCGAAGGCCATTCCCCAACTTGCAGGAAAGCTGACGGGCAACGCGATCCGCGTGCCAACGCCCAATGTGTCGATGGCAATTCTTAATTTGCGTTTGGGTCGTGAGACTAATCGTGAAGAGCTGAATGAATTTATGCGTCGCAGTGCATTGTTTTCGCCGTTGCAGCAACAAATAGGTTACACAATTTCCAGTGAGGCGGTATCGACTGACTTCGTGGGTGACCGCCACGCGTGTATTTTTGACTCTCAGGCGACAATTGTTGATGGGGATAACTGCGTGCTGTATTGCTGGTACGACAATGAATTTGGCTACAGCTGTCAGGTGTTGCGTTGTCTGGAACAGATGGCAGGCGTGCGCTGGCCCATGTTTCCATCGGCAGATTAATTTATAAGAGTTGGCGCCGCCGCGTCGGCTTGTCGCTATCGCTCTGGTAAATAGACGCTGACCTCTTTATAATTTCCGCCCGATTGTCCCGGCTAGCGACAGGTTTTTCGTCTGCTAGCCGGTATGTCCCCTTGATATATGGTGCTTGCTTTCAAGCTTGTAGAGCAGGTGCTGTGTCTGTGCGGGGCAACATATTATGTTAACTGTGAGAGCGCTTTCTATGATCAAGATCCGTAGAGGATTAGACCTGCCAATTACTGGTGCGCCACAACAAACCATTCATGATGCCCCTGGTGTCAGTAGTGTGGCATTGCTGGGCCCAGATTATATGGGCATGAAGCCAACTATGCTGGTGCGTGAAGGTGAGCGGGTGAAGTTGGGCCAGGCTCTGTTTAGCGATAAGAAAATTCCCGGTGTGCAATACACCTCTCCCGGTGCAGGTGTGGTGAAGGCCATTAACCGTGGTGAGCGTAGAGTGCTGCTGTCTGTTGTTGTCGAGCTCGACGGTGATGAGGCTGAGTCCTTTGCCAGCTTTCAGGCCAACGAGTTAGCATCTTTAGATCGGGCTAAGGTTGTCGATAATTTATTGGCATCAGGTTTATGGACAGCGTTGCGCACGCGACCCTATTCCAAGGCCCCTGCGGTTGATGCAGTTCCAAATTCGATTTTTGTCACCGCTATAGATACCAATCCTTTAGCGGCTGATCCGGCACAGATTCTGGCCGGTCAGGAAGAAGATTTTAGCAATGGCCTAACACTGCTAACGCGTTTGACTGAAGGTGCCGTTAACCTTTGTACAGCACCGGGAGCGACGATTCCTACAGCTGTTGGCGTTACACAGCATGAGTTTTCTGGTCCTCACCCTGCAGGTCTTGCGGGCACGCACGTACACTTTGTTGACCCAGTCGGTAATTCAAAACAAGTCTGGACTATCGGTTATCAGGACGTGGTTGCTTTTGGACAGTTATTCACGACAGGCCGTTTGCCAGTGGAGCGTATTGTTGCTGTGGCGGGCCCTCAGGTGAAAGAACCCAGGCTCATGCGTACACGCCTCGGCGCCAACCTCGACGAAGTGTTGGCGGGTGCCTGTAAAGAGGGCGAAAACCGCGTGGTCTCCGGTTCCGTTTTGTCGGGAAATAAAGCCTCGGGTTCACTGGCTTTTCTGGGGCGCTTTCACAATCAGGTGTCAGTCCTAGAAGAAGGCGGTGAACGTGTCTTTATGAAATATATGTCACCGGGTCCGAATCTCCATTCATCACTGCCGATTTATCTTTCCAGTTTATCTAAAGGAAAATTGTTCAATATGAATGCCAGTACAAATGGCAGCGAGCGAGCGATGGTGCCTATTGGTAACTACGAAAACATTATGCCGCTCGATATTTTACCGACGCAACTACTGCGCGCATTAGTGGTTGGCGATACTGAAATGGCCCAAAAGTTAGGTTGTCTTGAACTCGATGAAGAAGATCTGGCACTGTGTACCTACGTTTGTGTGGGTAAATATGAATACGGCCCCATTTTGCGTGACAATTTGGCGCGCATTGAGAAGGAGGGTTAGGCTATGGGTTTGAGAAAAATTCTAGATTCAGTTGAACCGCACTTTCATAAAGGCGGTAAATACGAAAAGTGGTACGCCCTCTATGAGGCGGCCGACACAATTTTTTATTCGCCCTCCAGTGTTACCAAAACAGGTTCGCACGTACGCGATGGCATAGACCTGAAGCGGGTGATGATTACCGTCTGGTTGGCTGCTTTTCCTGCCATGTTTTACGGCATGTATAATCTGGGCTTTCAGGCCAATACTGCTATGGCCGCTATGGGCGGCGGTGAAGTCGCCGGTTGGCACGGGGTGTTGATCAGCATGTTTGCAGGTTACGATCCGGCCAGTATTTGGGATTGTTTTATCTACGGCGCGGTGTTCTTTGTGCCTATTTATATGGTGACCTTTATTGTTGGTGGCTTCTGGGAGGTGCTCTTTTCCATTGTTCGTGGCCACGAAATTAACGAAGGCTTCTTCGTAACCTCCATACTCTTCGCTCTGATTTGTCCACCCGACTTGCCCTTGTGGATGGTTGCACTGGGTATTAGTTTCGGTGTGGTGATCGGTAAGGAAATCTTTGGTGGTACTGGCAAGAACTTCCTCAACCCAGCATTGACGGGACGAGCCTTTGTTTTCTTCGCCTATCCCGCAGCGATGTCGGGTGACGCGGTGTGGACTGCGGTCGATGGCTATACTGGAGCAACGGCACTATCTGTTATCGCCAGTGATGGCATGGCCGCTTTGCAAACTCAGATGACCTGGATGGATGCTTTCATCGGTCGCATACCAGGTTCTGTGGGTGAAGTGTCCACCCTGGCAATTCTTATCGGCGGAGCGTTACTGTTAGTTGCTCGCATTGCTTCATGGCGAATAATGCTGGGCGTAATGCTTGGTATGATTGCAGTATCGACCCTCTTTAACATGATTGATTCAGACAACCCTATGTTTGCTATGCCTTGGCATTGGCATTTGGTGGTGGGTGGCTTTGCATTTGGCATGGTGTTTATGGCAACTGATCCCGTGTCAGCTTCTATGACTAATGCCGGGAAGATGTGGTTCGGCGGTTTGATCGGCGTCATGGTGGTGCTGATAAGGGTAACTAATCCTGCCTTCCCTGAAGGTATGATGTTGGCCATTTTGTTCGCCAACCTATTTGCACCGTTGATTGATCATTTCGTGGTTCAAGCTAATGTGAAACGGAGGCTCGCCCGTGCTTAATAAAGATACTGTTGGTGGCACGCTCAGCGTTGCATTGATTCTTTGTGTGGTGTGTTCGATTGTTGTTGCGTCTTCAGCTGTTTTGTTGCGCCCAATGCAACAGGCTAACAAGGACCTCGACCGAAAAACTAATATTCTCTCCGCGGCGGGTTTGTTGAAGGAAGGCGCGAGCGTTGATAGCCTGTTCGAAGGTATTTCGGTGCGGGCTGTTGATCTCGATTCGGGTCAATTTACCGATTCAGTCGATCTAGAAAATTACGACCAGCGTAAAGCCAGTAAAGACCCTGCTCTGTCTGAAGAGCTGAGTGCGAGTGAAGATCTAGCAAAAATCTCACGCCGTGCGAATGTTGCTACCGTTTACATCGTCGAAAATTCTGGTGGCATCGAGAAGGTGATTTTGCCAATTAAAGGTTACGGTCTATGGTCGACTCTCTATGGTTTTATCGCTCTGGAAGGTGATTTAAACACTGTTGCCGGGCTGGGCTTTTACGAGCACGCTGAAACACCGGGCCTGGGTGGGGAAGTGGATAACCCACTCTGGAAGGCCAAGTGGGAAGGCAAAAAAGTCTTTGATGATGAAGGTAAAACTGCCTTGAGGGTGATTAAAGGACCGGTTGATAGCAACCGTGCTGGCAGTGAATATCAGATTGATGGCTTGTCAGGAGCGACCTTGACCAGCCGCGGTGTTAGTCAGTTAATACAGTTCTGGTTGGGTGAGAATGGCTTCGCACCGTTTCTGACCAAACTTAAAGAAGGGGAGGCGTAATCATGGCGGAAAAAACGAAAGATATTCTGTTTAAGCCGGTTGTCGAAAACAATCCAATTGCACTGCAGATTCTCGGTATTTGTTCGGCACTGGCGGTGACTTCACAGCTGTCGGTGTCTCTGGTGATGTGTTTGGCGCTGACGACAGTCACAGCATTTTCGAACTTCTTTGTTTCCTTGGTGCGCAATTTTATTCCCGGTAATATCCGCATTATTGTGCAAATGACGATCATTGCTTCGCTAGTAATTGTAGTCGACCAGGTGCTTAAAGCTGTGGCTTATGATGTCAGTAAGCAACTATCGGTATTTGTTGGCCTAATTATTACTAACTGTATCGTCATGGGTCGGGCTGAAGCGTATGCCATGAAGAATCCACCAGTGGCGAGCTTTCTCGACGGCGTTGGTAATGGTCTTGGCTACAGCGTGATCTTGATTGTTCTCGCAGTGATACGTGAACTCTTCGGCTCTGGTTCTTTGCTGGGTATTGAGATACTGCCAGTGGTTAGCACGGGTGGTTGGTATGTGCCCAATGGTCTGCTGCTGTTGCCGCCCAGTGCTTTCTTCCTGATTGGCGGCTTTATCTGGATCTTGCGTACCTTCAAGACGGATCAAGTAGAGGCCCCCGATTTTGAGTTGGCACCGAATACTCGAGCGGAGGTGGTGTAATGGCTGAATATCTGAGTTTATTTATTCGCTCTGTTTTTATCGAGAATATGGCGCTGAGCTTTTTCCTGGGCATGTGTACCTTATTAGCCATTTCGAAGAAAATTGAGGCGGCTATTGGTTTGGGTATTGCGGTAGTGGCTGTGTTGACGATTACCGTTCCTGTAAACAATCTACTTTATACATACCTATTGTCTGAAGGTGCTCTGAGCTGGACGGGTATCGAGAGTATGAAGACTGTAGATCTGAGCTTTCTCGGTCTATTGAGTTACATCGGCGTCATTGCGGCCATCGTGCAAATTCTTGAAATGGTTCTCGACCGCTTCATGCCGGCGCTGTACAACACTCTCGGTGTTTTCCTGCCGTTGATTACTGTTAATTGCGCTATCCTGGGAGCCTCGCTGTTTATGGTTGAACGTGATTACCACCTTGGTGAAAGCGTTGTTTATGGCATTGGCGCTGGTGTTGGTTGGGCCCTGGCCATTGTTGCTTTAGCAGGTATTCGTGAAAAGCTCAAATATAGCGATATGCCTCATGGTCTGCGCGGTCTAGGCGGTGCATTTATGATTGTTGGCTTGATGTCCCTGGGCTTTATGTCCTTCGGCGGTATGAACCTGTAAGGCGAGGTAGAGAATTTATGAATATGGAAAATATAACCATCATTCTTGGCGTCGTGATGTTTACCGGCATCGTGCTGGGGCTGGTTACTTTCATTCTGGCTGCTCGGTCTCGTCTAGTAAACAGTGGCGATGTGACGATTGAAATTAACGGTGAGAAAACAGTTACCTCACCTGCTGGCGATAAACTGTTGCAAACCTTGGCGGCGAATGATCTGTTTTTGGCCTCTGCCTGTGGTGGTGGTGGCAGTTGTGCGCAGTGTAAATGTATTGTGTCTGAGGGTGGTGGTTCAATCTTGCCTACTGAAGAGGCTCACTTTACGCGCCGTGAGGCGGCTGAGGGCTGGCGTTTATCTTGCCAAGTACCTGTTAAACAAGATATGAAAATTGTTGTGCCCGAAGAAGTCTTCGGCGTGAAACAATGGGAATGTGTCGTTGAGTCAAATCCTAATGTGGCGACCTTTATTAAGGAGCTAACGCTGCGTTTACCAGAAGGTGAAAGTGTCGACTTTCGCGCCGGTGGTTATGTGCAGCTTGAAGCACCCCCCCATCATATTAAGTTTAGCGATTTTGATATCGAAGAAGAATACCGGGGTGACTGGAATCATTTTAACTTTTTTGATCTCGAGTCAAAGGTTGATGAACCGGTAATTCGCGCCTATTCCATGGCTAATTACCCTGAAGAAAAAGGTATTGTTAAATTCAATATCCGTGTAGCTGCGCCACCACCGCGGACTCAGGGATTACCACCTGGGCAAATGTCCTCCTATGTCTTCAGCCTAAAGCCTGGCGATACGATAACTGTGTATGGGCCGTTTGGTGAATTCTTCGCTACTGATACTGACAAAGAAATGGTCTTCATTGGTGGTGGTGCAGGCATGGCGCCCATGCGCTCGCACATCTTTGACCAGCTTAAGCGTTTGAACAGTACACGCAAAATTAGCTTTTGGTACGGCGCTCGTAGTTTGCGCGAGATGTTCTACCAGGATGAGTACGACATGCTGGCCAAAGAGAATGATAATTTTGAATGGCACATTGCTCTTTCTGAGCCCCAGCCTGAAGATAATTGGGATGGCTTGACTGGCTTTATTCACAACGTACTGTTTGAGGAGTACCTCAAAGAGCATGAAGCTCCCGAAGATTGTGAATATTACATGTGTGGACCACCCATGATGAATGCTGCAGTGATCCAGTTACTGCACAGCCTAGGTGTCGAGGATGACAATATTTTCCTTGATGACTTCGGCGGTTAATGCGGTGAACTATCGTGCTAGAACGAGGCCATTATTGGCCTCGTTTTTGTTTCTACTGGTTAGTTTCTTCATTGTTGCGGGATGCACACATAAAGATATTGCCCTGTCTTTTACCGGCCAGACCATGGGCACCACCTATCACATTACGGTGGTCACCGATGCTGGGCGTTTTCCCGATGGCATTGAATATGCCGTACAACAATTATTGACTCGTCTCGACCAGTCAATGAGTACCTATAAACCGGATTCTGAACTCAATAACCTAAATCGAATTGCCGTTGGTGAAGAGTTAAGTGTTAGTACTGATCTTTGGCAGGTCTTGCAAGGCGCCCAGCATATCCATGCCTTGACCCTTGGAGCATTCGATCCTACTGTTGGCCCCTTAGTTGACCTTTGGGGTTTTGGCCCTCAAGACACAGGTGACAAAGTACCTTCTGAACTTGAAATCAATGCCTTATTGCCTAAGGTCAATCTTGGGCAATTACGTTTAGCCAGTAACAACAAAGTTTCCAAGTTGGCTGCAATTGATCTGGATTTATCGGCTATCGCCAAAGGTTATGCGGCTCAGCGAGTTGCCACCTTGCTCCGTACTCAGGGTTTTAGCAATTTTTTGGTCGAAGTGGGTGGTGAATTACAAGTGGCGGGCCACAACCGAAAAGGTTTGCCTTGGCGTATTGCTATAGAAGTACCGAACTTACTGCATGGTGGCGTTGAACAGGTTATAGCTGTCACCAATAGTGGCGTTGCGACGTCTGGCGACTACCGTAATTATTTTGAGCGAGATGGTGTACGGTATTCACACACTATAGATCCCCGTACGGGTCAGCCTGTCACTCACAATCTCGCTTCGGTGACAGTATTGGCGGATACTGCCGGGGTAGCAGATGCTCTCGCGACGGCGTTTATGGTGATGGGTACAGAAAAAACCTTGGAACTAGCAGCGCAGCGGGATATTCCTGTCTACCTATTGGTCAAAACAGATGAGGGTTTTCAGGCGAGTCACAGTGAAGCCTTTAAGCCTTATATTAAGGGAGCAGAATAATGTTCGAATTTGCTTTTGCTTTTTTCTTTTTATTACTGCTAATTGCTGGAATGTCACTGGGTGTTATATTTTCGAATAAACCTATAAAAGGTACATGCGGGGGCATCGCAGCCTTGGGCCTGGACCGTAGTTGCGATATTTGTGGTGGCGATATGAAGAAGTGCGATGAAGAACAGGAGCGGGTGGCGTCCCAGTCAGTTGACTTAGCTACCGAGCTGAGCTACGACGCTACCAAAAGGCCCGGTAGATAAATCAGAGAAATTTATTCTTCTATTTTATCGAGGTTTTGGGCTGTGTGCCTGAGTACGCTATGCAATACATGATCGTACTCAAAATAGACGATGTAATCGCGATACTGCCATGATGAAATAGGTGGTTCGCCCACGGCTTCAGTGATTGCCTGGGGTGCCCCGAACTTAGCTTCTACACTGGCCCGGCTTTGGCCATTTCTTGGATGTTCAAGGTGCTGCTTATCGGCAGCCTGGGAGCCGACGGGCACCTTGATAACCTCGGCAAAAGACATTTGCGGGATAATGGCAGTGGTAAGAATAATAGCGAATAGCTTTCCCATAAATTGCTCCCAGTTTGGGCGGTATAAAATTACTTGAAGACCAAGATTATAGACAGTCTGAAGTTTGAAAGTACAAGGTTGTGGTGTTGATATGCCGAATCAATCAAGGTTTTGTTGTCTGATACTAACTTGTGCTTTCATTAATCCGCTGTCGGTGCAATCCCGTCAGCAATTTTGGCACCAATTGCTGCCATTTAATGTACTCTGCCTTTTTTTGTGATGATGTCCCATCTGCCAGTTTTTATCGGCCTACGCTACATTACTAGTAGCCGATCGGATGGTTTTGGCTCGTTCGTCTCTGTATTTTCTTTTCTGGCCATGTGTCTTGGAGTGATGGCGTTAATTCTTGTGCTGTCGGTGATGAACGGTTTTGACCGAGAAATTAAGTCCCGTTTACTGGAAGTGATACCCCACGCCACAATCAATGCACCTCAGGGCATTGAAGATTGGCAGAGTTTAGCTAGCGTTGTACAGCGCCCGGGTTTGTCAGCGGCTCTGCCTTTTATCGAAGGGCAGGCTATGCTCACCTCTGCGTCACACTTTCAAGGCGTGAGCGTGCAAGGCGTGTTGCCCAATGCTAGGAATTCGCCATATGGTATTGAGGGTCCACTTCACAGTACGTTAACAACCCAGATCGCCAAACTGCAAGCCGATGGCTATGGAGTGGTTTTGGGTTCGCTATTGGCGCGGAGCCTTGACGTGCGTGTGGGTGACAGTCTTTTGCTCACTTTGCCCGAATTATCCGTTACCCCGCTGGGTGCCTTTCCACGTGTCAAACGAGTGACTGTGGCCGGGGTTTTCCAGGTTGGCGCACAAATTGATAGCGGCGTTGCCTTTATGCATATCAAAGATCTCGGTCGTTTGTTGCGCATGGGGCATAAAGTTAGTGGCTTGCGATTATTTTTTGATGATCCTTTTGAAATGTCTGCCCTGCCATTTATTAGAGAAACGGCAGACGCACAGGGCTATCAACTAGAGTCCTGGCAGCAAGCCATGGCACAGTTATTTCAGGCTATACGCACGGAAAAAACAGTGGTCGGCCTGCTGTTGTCGGTGATTATTGGAGTTGCCGCGTTTAATATTGTTGCCAGCCTAGTGCTTATGGTCAATGAAAAACGCAAGGATATTGCGGTGCTACGGAGTCTCGGCATGATGCCGGCAACTATAGCGGAAATTTTTAGAATTCAAGGTGGTCTGACCGGTCTTCTAGGCGTGTTTTTTGGTGTTGTTGCCGGTTGCCTGCTGGCGCCGAATATTGGTGCGGTAGTGGCTTTTTTTGAACGACTGATGGATACCCAAATGTTTGACCCTGAGCTATATTTCATTACTGCTCTGCCCTCGCATTTGCAGTGGCGCGATGTCATTGTCGTCGCATCACTGGGCATTGTGCTAAGCGTGCTGGCGACCCTCTATCCGGCTTGGCGTGCGGGTAAAGTGCCTCCGGCTGAAGCCTTGCGTTATGAGTAACTGGAGAGCTGATGAGCAATCCTAACGATGGAAATAGCAGTCATTTACCCGTCATCGATTGTCGGGCACTTTGCAAATCCTATGAGGAAGGCGGCAGTTTACTCACCGTGTTATCGGATATTAATTTGAGTATTAACGCCGGTGAAAAACTAGCAATTATTGGTGCCTCAGGTTCGGGTAAATCGACCTTGCTCAATATGCTTGGTGGTTTGGATGCAGTGAGTAGTGGTGAGGTCATCGTCAGTGGTCAGAGCTTTGCGACCATGAGCGCGTCGGCATCTGCCACGTGGCGTAATCAGCAGCTGGGCTTTGTTTATCAGTTCCACCACTTGTTGGGAGAGTTTACAGCCCTCGAAAATGTGGCTATGCCACTGTTGATAGGTGGTGTAAAACGCCGTGAAGCGCAGCGGCGCGC
Organism: Porticoccaceae bacterium; assembly: GCA_029212965.1. Lineage (GTDB taxonomy): Bacteria > Pseudomonadota > Gammaproteobacteria > Pseudomonadales > Porticoccaceae > Reddybacter. The sequence goes on along the minus strand of JARGOV010000032.1, from coordinate 8,856 downwards.
TCGAGCAATACTTGAACGTGTGGGGCTGGGTGGACGTCTTAAGCATAAACCCTCGACACTGTCTGGTGGTGAACGTCAAAGGGTAGCCATTGCTCGTGCTCTAGTCTCTGAGCCCTCTTGTGTTTTGATGGATGAACCAACGGGGAACCTCGATGCTGACACCGCACAAACAGTCTTGCAACTGCTACTTGAGCTGAACGCTGAGCTATCGATTAGCTTTGTTATTGTGACCCATGATATTGACATTGCTACCCAGATGGATCGCCTGCTGGTATTGGAGAAGGGTGAATTGCGCGAGAGTAAGGCTTAATGCGCAGTTATCCCATTTTTGTAGGCCGACGCTTCTTCAGCGCCGGTTCTTCCGGCAGTGGCGCTAATAAGCCACTGGTCTCATTCATCGCTCTATTGGCTATTAGCGGGCTGGTACTTGGTGTCGCTTTGATGATTATCGTGCTCTCGGTAATGAACGGCTTTGATAAGGAGATGCGTACAAGAGTCTTAGGGGTAGTGCCCCATATTCAACTTTTTACACCGGGGGGCGTTAGTGATTGGTCGGCTCTGGCAGAGAAGCTTGTGCAGGCTCCGCAGGTCAGTGAGGTTAGACCTTTTTCCCGGTTAGATGGTATGTTGAATTTTCGCGGTAGCACCCAGGCTGTCCAGCTACTGGGCACTACGGGCGAAGGCTTGGGTGAAGGTTATACTGTGGGGGAAGCCTCTGCTGCCTATTCAAACCTAAATGACTATGAAATTTTACTGCCTCTGCCATTGGTTGAAAAACTGGGTGTAAAAATTGACGATAGTATAACGCTCATTATTCCGGGGCAGGTTACCGAAGGTCGCCAAGCTTTGCCTAGAGTACGTGTGTTTCAGCTGGCTGGTATTTACCAAACTCACACGACTGTCGATTCTCGCGTGGCATTGGTGAACTTGCAAACAGCCAGTGCGCTGTCTGGTCTTGAAGGGCGTGTTGGCGGTCTACGAATTAAGGTTGATGATGTTTTTAATGCTCGACAAATTGCCTATCAGTTGTTGCGACAACTTCCTGAAAATTTCCGTTTTACCGATTGGCTGCAAACTCACGGTAACCTTTATCAAGCAATTCAAATGTCGCGTAAGCTCGTCGGCCTACTGGTTTTCCTGGTGATTGCTATAGCTGTCTTTAATATCGTTTCAATGTTGGTGATGACAGTTGTCGAAAAGCGTGGTGATATTGCTGTGTTAAAAACCTTGGGCGCAACTAACGCTGCGGTACTGACCATTTTTCTGGTTCAGGGCGCGATGATAGGCGTTGCTGGAACTGCACTGGGTGTTTTTCTCGGGGTGCTCGGCAGCTATTTTGTGGTTGATATGGTTACTGTTGTCGAGGGTTTAATAGGGCGGCAGTTCCTCAGTATTGATATTTATCCTATCGATTATATTCCTTCTGACCTGCGCAGCTCTGATGTCATTCTGGTGGCCATAGTAGCGCTGGCACTTAATTTTTTCGCCGCGTTGTATCCGGCTTGGCGCGCCGCTCGATTGCAACCGGCCCGGATCTTACGTTACGAATAAGTGTTTATAGAAAAGGTGTGTTTGGTTTGTGGCTTTTTATATTGGTAAGATTTATGAGCGCAGCAGTCGTTTTCGTTTTCTTTCTTCCCAGCTTTTTATCACTTTCCAGCGCCATAAAATGCGCACAGTTAAATAACCTATCCCGCCAATAATGAGGCCACAGGTAACACCAGCGAGGAGCAAAGGCAGATAAATATTGTCGAAATTGTCGCTAAGCCATTGCCAGTTTAGCTGAGTAGCGCTGGCGGTTGCATCATGGCCAATCATCCATTGCCCTAGCTTATGCAGGCCAAGAATCATCGGCGGAATGGTCAATGGGTTGCTTATCCAGATTAATACTACAGCTATTGGCAAGTTACAGCGAAACACCAACGCCAGTGCGGTGACTACAAAGGTTTGCCCCGGGACAGGTAAAAAAGCACAGAATAAGCCGATGAAAAAAGCGGTAGAAACTGAGTGGCGATTTAAATGCAGTAGATGGGGGTCGTTCAGAATCGGACCAAACCAGCGTGCGACGAGCGAGTTGGGCTTAGGGTTCAACTTGACGGGTATCAGCCGGCGGAACAATTTTCTGGGCATTACACTGGATTGAGGGACTCGGTTAAAAAGCGTTGGCATTATGCCGATTTTTTTTGGCTCAAACCATAAGGTTGGGGCTTATTTGTGCACTCGGTTGTGCTCTGTACGAACGTTCTTTCCAATGGGCAATTGGATCAAAGATCGGGTTATTGTCAGACGATCATGATTGATTATTGGCATGTTTATTGGTATAAATTCTTTTTTGTCAGACAACAGTAGCTCGTTGACCGGGGATATAAACGATTGAACAGCACTATAGTTCCCTCCAGTGCCTCTACAGCCGTCGATACATTATTTCATCGCCTGCGGGGCGATATTATTTGTGGTCAGATACCGGCGGGTAGCAAGATCAATGAAGCAGAGCTGAGTCGTCAATACAACGTTGGACGCAGCACGGTACGTGAGGCTTTGGCGCGTTTGGTCTCTGCTTGTTTGGTATCGCGCAAGGCCAATGCCGGTGCTCGGGTTATTGAACTTAGCGTGGATGGTCTACTGGAGATATACCATGTGCGAGAAGCTTTGGAAGGCATGGCTTGTCGTCTCGCCGCACAGAATATGAGTGCGGCTGAAATTAGCGAGCTACAGCAGCTGCTAGAAGAGCACATGGAAAATAGTGAGCTACAAGAGGGTAGAGCCTACTACCAGAAAGAAGGTGATCTCGATTTTCACTATCGTCTGGTCAAGGGCAGCGCTAACCGTGAGTTAATTCGCCTGCTCTGCGATGAGCTCTATGCCAAGGTGAGAATGTATCGCTATCAATTTGGCATGCTCAGCCCTCGGGCCAGCGATGCCTTTAGTGAACATAGGCACATTGTTCAGGCCATTATCGATCGCGATGGTGAAATGGCTGAGATGCTGATGCGCAGGCACATACGAGCATCGCGAATAAACGTCGAGCGGCAAATGGGCGATGAACTTGGTTTGTCACTTCACGCCCCATAACATCGTGTCTAGTGTTAAACGTCCAGTCACTCAATCAATACACAGTTAAATAAGTTTCAGGTTAACGGCAAAATAAAGACAACGTACGACAATGAGAGGTGAAAAATGGCTACATCATTAACCCCCGGTGCTCGCTTTCGCAAAGCGCTGGTCGAAAATAAACCCCTACAAATTCTCGGCACTATCAACCCCTACTGCGCGATGATGGCCGAGCAGATTGGCCACAAAGCCATTTACCTGTCTGGCGGTGGTGTTGCCAATGCCTCCTACGGCCTGCCCGATTTGGGTATGACCAGTCTTAACGATGTACTCGAAGATGTTCGCCGTATCACCGCCGCGGTTGAAGTGCCGCTGTTGGTCGATATTGACACCGGCTGGGGTGGGGCGTTTAACATTACCCGTACCGTGAAAGACATGATTCGTGCCGGTGCTGCAGCTGTGCATATTGAAGATCAAATTGCGCAAAAGCGCTGTGGCCATCGCCCCAACAAAGAGATCGTCAGTCAGGAGGAAATGGTTGATCGTGTAAAAGCCGCCGTCGATGCCCGCACCGATGAGAGCTTTTTCATCATGGCGCGTACCGATGCCTTTGCCCAGGAAGGGCTCGAGAGTGCTATTGAACGCGCTCAGGCCTGCGTTGAAGCGGGCGCTGATGGTATCTTTGCTGAGGCAGTGAATGAAGAGGAACACTATCGAGCCTTCAGTGCTGCGATAGATGTTCCCCTGCTGGCAAATATTACGGAGTTTGGACAAACTCCGCTGTACAATAAGGCTGAACTGGGTGAGTGGGGTGTCGATATGGTGCTCTACCCGCTGTCTGCTTTCCGTGCTATGAACAAGGCGGCGGAGCGTGTTTACACCAGTATTCTGGAAGAGGGCGATCAAAAGGCCGTCGTCGATACCATGCAGACGCGCATGGAGTTGTACGACTACCTCGGCTACCACGAATATGAGCAAAAGCTGGATAGCTTATTTGCCCAAGGCAAAAATAAATAGATAAATAATTTTTTAAAACAAATAGTTAAAGCACTTTTATAGTGTGTTTTATCATAATTTTTGGCAATTAAATTGAGTCCGAGAACAACTCGCACTGATTAATAGTAGAGGAAATAGAGCATGGCAACTAAAGTACTTTCAGGCGCAGGCCTACGCGGCCAGGTGGCCGGTAAAACAGCACTATCAACCGTTGGTAAAGAAGGTTCTGGCCTAACGTATCGGGGCTACGATGTTAAAGATTTGGCTGAAACCTGCGTATTTGAAGAAGTCGCCCACCTGATTTTAAAGGGCGCACTGCCCACGCAAACAGAGCTCGACGCCTACCGCACAACGCTGAGAGGTCTGCGCGGGTTGCCCCAGGCCTTGAAAGATGTGCTGGAGCGCATCCCCGCTGAAGCGCACCCCATGGACGTGCTGCGCACCGGCTGTTCTTTTTTGGGCAATCTCGAAACTGAAACTGACTTCGCCCAGCAAGAAGCAGCGACAGATCGACTACTGGCGGCCTTCCCATCGATTATTTGCTACTGGTACCGTTTTAGTCACGACGGTGTGAAAATTGAGACTGAGACCGACGATGAGTCCATCGGCGGACACTTCTTGCACATGCTGCGCGGTGAGAAACCCAATGAGCTGCACGAGCGCGTGATGAATGTTTCACTGATTCTCTACGCCGAGCACGAGTTTAACGCCTCGACGTTCACCGCTCGGGTTTGTGCCTCAACCCTGTCTGATCTGCACTCTTGCGTGACAGCAGCCATTGGCAGTCTGCGTGGCCCACTACACGGTGGTGCCAACGAAGCGGCCATGGATATGATCGAAGGCTTCACCAGCCCCGAAAACGCTGAAGAAGAAATGATGGGTATGTTGGCGCGCAAAGATAAAATCATGGGCTTTGGACACGCCATTTATGCCGACTCCGATCCCCGCAATGCCATCATCAAAGAGTGGGCTGAGAAACTCGGTAAAGATGTTGGTGACACTGTTCTTTATCCGGTATCTGTTCGTTGTGAAGAAGTCATGTGGCGCGAGAAGAAGCTGTTCTGTAATGCTGATTTCTTCCATGCCTCGGCCTACCACTTTATGGGCATTCCCACTAAATTGTTTACCCCGATTTTTGTGATGTCTCGCCTCACCGGCTGGGCCGCTCACGTCTTTGAGCAGCGCGCCGACAACCGTATTATTCGCCCCAGTGCCGAGTACACAGGGCCGGATATGCGCCCTGTACCGGCGATCACCGAGCGCTAACTACACGGCTCTGCTGCTTGATCGTCTATCGAAAAGGAGTGCCGTATATGCGGGGCTCCTTTTTCATTTCAATAAGTTACAGATCATACCTTGTGTGATTTGTTTGATAAAGAGCATGAGATTATGAATACCCAATACCGTAAATCCCTACCTGGCACCCAGCTCGATTTTTTCGATACCCAAGAAGCTGTCGATGCTATTGAGCCTGGCGCCTATGCCAAGCTGCCCTATGTCTCGCGGGTTTATGCTGAAAACCTAGTGCGTCGCTGTGAGCCAGAAGTGCTCACCGATTCCCTGAAGCAAATCATTGAAGGCAAGCAAGATCTCGACTTTCCCTGGTACCCGGCGCGGGTGGTGTGCCATGACATTCTCGGCCAAACCGCACTGGTTGATCTCGCCGGCCTGCGTGATGCTATTGCCGACAAAGGGGGCGACCCCGCTGAGGTCAACCCCGTAGTGCCAACCCAGTTGATCGTTGACCACTCACTCGCTGTTGAAGCGCCCGGTTTTGATAAAGACGCCTTTGCCAAAAACCGCGCCATTGAAGACCGCCGCAACGATGACCGTTTCCACTTTATTAACTGGACCAAAAAAGCCTTCAAAAATGTCGACGTGATTCAACCCGGCAACGGCATCATGCACCAGATCAATCTGGAGAAAATGTCACCGGTGATTCAATCTCGCGATGGCGTGGCCTTTCCCGATACGCTGGTGGGTACCGACAGCCATACTCCCCACGTCGATGCCCTGGGTGTTATCGCCCTGGGTGTCGGTGG
>JARGOV010000032.1:0-2667 GCA_029212965.1 Porticoccaceae bacterium | reverse complement strand
GCGATGTTCTACATCGACCAGCAGACCATTGACTACTTGACCCTTACCGGGCGCGACGCCGAGCAAGTGAAGCTGGTTGAAACCTACGCCAAGCAAACGGGCCTCTGGGCTGACAGCCTGAAAAGTGCTGAATACCCGCGCGTATTGAGCTTTGATTTGTCGAGCGTCGTGCGGACTATTGCTGGCCCGTCCAACCCCCATGCCCGTGTACCAACCTCAGAGCTGGCCGCCCGTGGCATCTCCGGTGTGGTTGAAAATGAAGAGGGCTTAATGCCCGATGGCGCAGTGATTATCGCCGCCATCACCAGCTGTACCAATACCAGCAACCCACGCAATGTTATTGCCGCAGGTTTGATTGCCCGCAACGCCAACAAATTAGGGTTAACCCGCAAGCCCTGGGTGAAAACCTCTTTTGCACCGGGTTCAAAAGTGGTTCAGTCCTATATGGAAGAAGCTGATCTGCTGCCTGAACTCGAGCAACTGGGTTTTGGCATTGTCGGTTTTGCCTGTACCACCTGTAACGGCATGAGTGGTGCACTCGACCCAGTGATCCAACAGGAAATTATTGATCGGGATTTGTATGCAACCGCCGTGTTGTCAGGCAATCGCAACTTCGATGGTCGTATTCATCCCCATGCCAAGCAGGCATTCTTGGCCTCGCCACCACTGGTGGTTGCCTATGCTATTGCCGGTACTATTCGCTTCGATATTGAAAAAGATGCCTTGGGCCAAGACCAAAACGGTAACGACATTACCCTGAAAGATATTTGGCCAAGCGATGAAGAGATCGACGCAATTGTCGGGACGAGCGTCAAACCCCAGCAGTTTCGTGATATCTACATTCCCATGTTCGATCTTACCGAAGACATTGGTGAGAAGATCAGCCCCCTTTACGACTGGCGACCGCAGACCACTTACATTCGTCGCCCTCCCTACTGGGAAGGCGCACTTGCGGGTGAGCGCACTATGAAAGGCATGCGTCCCTTGGCCGTGCTGGGTGACAACATTACAACTGATCACTTGTCCCCATCGAATGCGATTCAACTCGATAGTGCGGCTGGTGCTTATTTGCACAAAATGGGCCTGCCAGAGGAAGACTTTAACTCCTACGCCACCCACCGTGGTGACCACTTAACGGCCCAGCGCGCGACCTTTGCCAACCCCAAACTGTTTAACGAAATGGTGCAGGAAAATGGCGAAACCAAGCAGGGCTCGCTAACGCGTATTGAGCCTGAAGGCAAAGTCAGCCGTATGTGGGAAGCCATTGAAACCTATATGGAGCGCAAGCAGCCGCTGATTATTGTTGCCGGTGCCGACTACGGTCAGGGTTCTTCACGCGACTGGGCGGCCAAAGGTGTACGTCTGGCCGGTGTTGAAGCGATTGTCGCCGAGGGCTTTGAACGTATTCACCGCACCAACTTGGTGGGCATGGGTGTCATGCCACTGCAGTTTAAAGCGGGTGAAAATCGTAAAACTTACGCTATTGACGGCACCGAAACCTTTGATGTGATTGGTAAAGCCAGCCCCCGGGCAGAGCTAACTTTGCGTATTAACCGTACCAATGGAGAAAGTGTCGATGTGCCGGTGATCTGTCGCTTGGATACTGCCGAAGAAGTGTTGGTGTACGATGCCGGTGGTGTATTGCAGCGCTTTGCTCAAGATTTTTTAGAGTCTTCAGCGGCCAGCTAGCGCCTTCGCACAAAGCCTGTCACACCTTTGTTGAAGTCCTCAGCATGGGTGTGACACCGGTTCAAACCCTCTTAATCGATTCTAGCCCCTTAGATTCTAGCCCTCTTAACAGTTAGGAAAAAATCCATGGCACATGCTCCCCAAATTAAAGTCCCTGCTACCTATATGCGCGGCGGTACCAGCAAAGGTGTATTTTTTAGCTTGCTAGACCTGCCAGAAGCGGCACAGGTTGCCGGCGCTGCACGCGATGCCTTGTTGCTGCGTGTTATTGGCAGCCCGGACCCCTACGGCAAGCAGACTGACGGCATGGGCGGCGCGACATCCAGCACCAGTAAAACGGTGATTCTCGCGAAAAGTGAAAAAGCCGATCACGACGTTGACTACCTCTTTGGTCAAGTTGCCATCGACAAAGCCTTTGTCGACTGGAGCGGCAACTGCGGCAACCTTACCGCCGCAGTCGGTGCCTTTGCCATCAGTAATGGTCTGGTTGATGCGGCGCGTGTTCCCGCCGACGGTATAGCTGTGATCCGCATTTGGCAGGCCAATATCGAAAAAACCATCGTCGCTCATGTGCCGATGACAGCCGGAAAAGTGCAGGAAACTGGCGATTTTGAACTCGACGGCGTTACCTTTCCAGCCGCTGAAGTACAGGTTGATTTTATCGACCCCGCCGACGGCGACGGCGCGATGTTCCCCACCGGCAATGTCGTTGACGAGCTGGACGTGCCGGGCATCGGCACCTTTAAAGCCACCATGATTAATGCCGGCATTCCCACCATTTTTTTGAACGCCGACGAAATTGGTTACACCGGCGCTGAATTGCAGGAAGCCATTAATGGTGACCCCGCTGCGCTGACGCGCTTTGAAACCATCCGCGCCCACGGCGCGATTCGCATGGGTTTAATCAAAGACGTCGAAGAAGCCGCCGCCCGCCAGCACACGCCAAAAGTTGCCTTTGTTGCACCGCCTTGTGACTAT
>JARGOV010000031.1:9327-29305 GCA_029212965.1 Porticoccaceae bacterium | reverse complement strand
TGTGCTTTATAAGCAAGCAGGCCGCCGAGTTCGCTAATAATGTCATCGGCTGTTTCAACCAGTATTGCGCCTTGACGAATCAGTTGATGGCAACCTTTGGCGCTGGGGTTATGGATGGAGCCAGGTATGGTAAACACTTCCCGTCCTTGTTCCATGGCAAAGCGGGCGGTAATCAGAGAGCCACTTTTCAATGCCGCTTCGACAACCAATACACCAAGGCTGAGGCCACTGATAATGCGGTTGCGCTGGGGAAAGTTGCCCGCGCGGGGCGGTGCGCCGGGAGGAAATTCAGAAACGATAGCGCCGCCTTTGGCAATAATATCTGCGTATAAGGCTTGATGGCGACGAGGGTAAATAATATCAGGGCCAGTTCCGAGTACTGCAATAGTACTGCCGGTTTCCAATGCGCCTTGGTGAGCGGCACCGTCAATACCCAGGGCCAGACCGCTGGTAATCGTAAAACCGCTACCTGCGAGATGGCGAGCAAATGCAAGAGCATTTTGTTGTCCGGCAGTGGAGTGATGCCGGCTACCGACGATGGCAATTTGTGGTAGGTGTAGAGCGCTGATGTCCCCTTTGACAAAAAGTAGAGCGGGCGGAGTGTCTATTTCTCGCAGTAGAGCAGGGTAATCGGGTGAAGATATCAAAACAATCGCGATAGTGTCTGCTGCGCAAGACTCGAGAATATTGTCTGCCTGTGTTTTGAAATCGTCGGGCCTGGCCCGAAAGGCGTTTAGCCCTTTACGATAGTTTGCAGCAACTGAACTGGCTGGGGCATGTAACGCTTTTGTAAAAGAGCCAAATTGTTGGTGGAGTTTGCTGAGTGCAACGGCACCGATGCCAGGGAGTGTTTGCAATATCAGGGCGCATCCGCGCTCGGTGATCATAGGTCCCATCCTTGGGCAGGTGTTGAAAAATGTTAATGAAGGCGACTTGCCTTCAAGTTAAGCCAATTTTTTTGCGTTCACTGTTATTACGGATTGCGCACAAAGTCATTAATTGAAATAGGTAGCTCAGCAGAGAGAATAAGAGCAAAGCTCATTTTTTCAAAGGTGCGGAATACCATCAACAGCCCTGCCTTTTCAGGGGGCAGCGTGACCATGCCTCCTTGTACGCGGTCGGAGACAACGGCACCGGCTTTTAGGATGGAGAGCATATTGCCTATTTCTATGCCGTCCCGCTCGCCAAGGTTAATCCCTATTACATCAAGCATGCCACCGGTGTTAACAGCATCTTCAATAGATATAATAATACCCTCAATATTTTCCGGTGGGCTGCTAGGGTAAAAATTGGCAGCAATTTTGCGCTGCTCGAGTTTTAGCAGTCTATCGTTAACACGTAGTTCTTCAATACTGCGTGTGGTTATGAGTGTGGCGATGTCGTTATCAATCGCTTTTATAGTCCCAGCGCCGATATCTTTGGCACGGATACCCAGTATTTCGTTGGTTTTCGGGTCGATAAACGGCCCGCCATTGCGGTAAACACCGTAGCTTTCGTCTGCGCCAGAGAAGTCACCACGGGCATAAAAATCGTCATTGTTGCCGGTGAGTAGGCGTTTGTTCTGACCTGCGAGAATGTAGGGTGCGGATTCAAGGGCACCGGGTTCTACTACTCGATTGCGTGATAGGAAGCTATTGATGAGATCTAGAGGTAGTGTCGATATAGCCTGACGCTCGCTGACCTCGCGAATTTGTGGACTGAGTTTGATGTCTCTACTACGTGTCAACGTGAGACGAGGCTTGCCATCGATGTAAATAAGGCTAATGATATCGTCGGGGTAGATTAAATGAGGGTTTTGAATTTGCGGGTTGACGTGCCATATTTCGGGCCAAAGCCAGGGTTCGGCGAGAAAGTGGTCAGAAATATCCCAGAGGGTATCGCCCTTTACGACGATGTACTTATCGGGAACGTCGTCGTTAAACGGCGCTTGCGCAATAGCTGCCGCTGCCAGAACCCAAGCGCTGACTAGTAACAGCGCGACTGTCTTTAAAGGGCTTTTCATATAAGGCTCATCCTTAGGCTGAATGCCGATGGTGTATACTGTCAGCATCGGGGAGTTCAATGTTGTAATTATTGCAACAGCCCAGATGTTAACAGCCGTTTATACTCTTTTGCTAGAATTCCATCACAAAGCTATGACTATTCGAACAATTCTTGAATTTCCAGACCCTCGCCTACGTACTACCGCAGCTCCGGTAGCTAAGGTTGATGCGCGTATTCGCCACTTACTCGATGACATGTTTGAGACTATGTACGATGCCAAAGGCATTGGTCTTGCCGCGACACAAATTAACGAACATGAGCGGGTGGTGGTAATGGATGTCTCTGAGGAAAGAGATAGCCCGTTGGTTCTTATCAATCCCGAGGTTGAGTTTATTGGCGATAGCGAGCTCGAACACGACGAGGGTTGCTTGTCGGTGCCAGGTTTCTATGAAACCGTATCGCGTCCAGACTGCATTCGCCTGCGAGCGCTCAATGAGAGGGGTGAAGCTTTTGAGCTGGAACCAGACGGCTTGTTGGCGGTGTGTATTCAGCACGAACTTGACCACCTTAATGGCAAATTATTCGTAGATTATCTGTCAGCATTGAAACGGCAGCGAATTCGCAAAAAGCTGGAAAAGCTGCACCGGCAAATGGCCTAATATTTTTGGATACTCACACTTTCGGGGGCTTAACCCTGTTGGTTCGCTAAGTGCCGTCTACTGAGGTTCTACCTTGAAGATTATTTTTGCGGGTACGCCCGATTTTGCGGCCTGCCATTTAGCCGCTTTACTCAAGCAGACTAAGCATACCGTGGTAGCGGTCTATACCCAGCCTGATCGTCCGGCGGGGAGGGGTAAAAAACTGAAGCCCAGCCCCGTGAAACAGCTTGCTGAGCAATACGGTCTGCCTGTGATACAGCCAGTTTCTTTAAAAAACACAGACGACCAACAGCAACTTCAAGCCTTTGGGGCCGACCTGATGGTAGTGGTAGCCTACGGGTTGATTTTACCTCAGAGGGTGCTCGATACGCCGCGTTTGGGGTGTATTAATGTGCACGCCTCTTTACTGCCACGCTGGCGGGGTGCGGCGCCTATACATCGGGCCCTGGAGGCGGGTGATGCTAAAACCGGTGTCACGATTATGCAGATGGAAGCAGGGCTTGATACTGGGCCAATGCTGCTTAAAGCTGAGTGCGATATTGATTTAGACGATAGCGGTGGTAGTTTGCACGATAAGCTAGCGGGCATTGGTTGCGATACTTTGCTCAAGGCTCTCGATGGTTTGGCAGACAATAGTTTGATTGGTGAAGTCCAGGATGAAGCTTTAAGCAATTACGCCCCTAAAATCAGTAAAGAAGAAGCACTGCTCGACTGGTCGTGTGCCGCAACTGTACTCGACCTAAAAATTCGCGCCTTCAATCCTTTCCCGGTCGCTTTTACAACCTTGGGTGATGCTCGATTGAGGGTTTGGGCTGCAGAGCTGGAAGCGTCGTATACACATCAAGTGGCTGTGGGCACCATTTTAAAGTGTGATAGCCGTGGCATTTGGGTAGCCTGTGGGCAAGGTGCATTAGTGTTGAGTGAAATACAGCTGCCCGGTAAAAAGCGCTTGCCGGTGCAAGCGGTATTGAATAGTCAGGCGCAATTATTCGCCGCAGGTATTCAACTGGGCTCGCCACAGGGTAGCAGTGTTGCAAGTTAGAGTTGCCGCTGTCAAAGTGCTGTTGGCAGTGACCCGCGATGGCGTATCTCTCAACCAGTGTCTGCCCGAGTTGTTGACACAAGTGATTGAGCGGGATAGACCGCTGCTGCAAGACCTTTGCTACGGCACCCTACGTTGGTATCCACGTTTAAACACTTTGCTCAAAGAGCTACTGGAAAAGCCCTTCCGTACGAAAGACCAAGATATTCATGTGTTGCTAGCGTGTGCGCTTTACCAAATCATGGAGACACGCATTCCCGATCACGCTGCTGTCAATGAAACGGTCGCCGCCATTAAAAAAATGAAAAAATCCTGGGCTAAGGGCTTGGTCAATGGTGTGCTGCGTCGTTTTATTCGCGAGCGCGATAGCCTTAACGCGCAATTGGCTGGCAACGGTGTTTATTTGCACGCCCACCCCAAGTGGCTCTATAAGCGCATTGAGCAAGCCTGGCCACAGGATTCGGTTACTGTTTTTGCAGCCAATAATCATTCCGGGCCAATGACGCTGCGGGTTAATCAACAGCGTCAGAGTCGGGCGAATTACCTTGCTACTCTGCAAGCGGCTGGTATTGAAGCCAAGGCGACTACTGTGAGTGCTGATGGTGTGCAATTATTGAAGGCTAGGGGCGTTGAAGCTCTCCCCGGTTTTGCCGAGGGTCAGCTCAGCGTGCAAGATGAAGCCGCTCAGCTTGCTGCGCGATTACTACAACTGGAGCCAGGGCAGCGAGTGCTTGATGCCTGCTGCGCCCCCGGCGGTAAAACCTGTCATATTCTTGAGTGTGAGCCAAAACTAGATGCGCTGGTAGCGCTGGATATTGATGAGTCACGCTTAGAGCGCGTCAAAGAGAATTTTGAGCGCCTGAATGTAAAAGCTACGCTGGTGGCAGCCGATGCCGCCGCGACAGATCAGTGGTGGGATGGTCAATTGTTTGACCGTATTTTACTTGATGCTCCCTGTTCTGCTACCGGGGTTATTCGACGTCACCCGGACATCAAATTACTGCGCAAACCTGACGATATTACTCACCTTGCCCAGTTGCAGGCAGAATTACTTGACGCCCTGTGGCCACTGCTTAAATCTGGGGGTAAACTGCTCTACGCAACCTGCTCCGTTCTACCCGAGGAAAACGATGCTAGTATCACTGGTTTTATCGTCCGCCAGAGTGATGCCGAGGTGATTCCTATTGCGGCAGAAGTGGGCATGCAAACACCCGTGGGGCGTCAACTGTTACCAACCATGGGTGGTCATGATGGTTTTTATTATGCTTTGTTATCTAAAAGTTAATGTCTAAGGACAGGCGCATAAGAAATAAATTATGAAACGCTAAAATGAAACGAGCAGGCGACCTGAAACCATGAAAATTGTGATTGTTGGCGCGGGCCAGGTTGGCGGCACACTGGCGGAGAATCTGGCCAGTGAGGCGAATGATATTTCTCTGATCGACCCCGATGAGCAGCGGCTTAGAGAGTTGCAGGACCGGCTCGATATACGTACCGTGCCGGGCTTGGGGTCTCACCCCGATGTGCTTGAGTCTGCCGGTATTGAAGATGCTGACATGTTGGTCGCGGTGACCAGCAGCGACGAGGTCAATATGCTGGCCTGCCAAATCGCTTTTTCGTTGTACCGCACGCCTAAAAAAATTGCTCGCGTACGGGCCAGAGGCTATATCAGTAAGACATACCGCGAAAAATTGTTTAACGACGCCCATGTGCCGGTCGACGTGCTGATTACGCCGGAGCAGGTGGTTACCGATTATATTGGCAAGTTAGTCGAACACCCCGGTGCTTTGCAGGTACTCGATTTTGCCGATGGCGCAGTGCAGCTAATGGCAATACGGGCTATTGCTGGAGGCCCAATGGTGGGCTCTCAACTTAGCGCTATTCGCGAGGAAATGCCCGGAGTGGACGCCCGGGCAGCGGCAATTTTTCGTCATGATCGTTCGATTGTACCTAAGGGCGACACGGTGATCGCAGAGGGCGATGAGGTCTTCTTCGTCGCCGCTCGTGTCAATATTCTTAAAGTCATGAGTTATTTAAGGCACACGGAAAAGCCTTACCGACGATTGATTATTGCCGGAGGGGGGAATATCGGTTTTCGTCTGGCCAAGGCGCTGGAGGGTAACTACAACGTCAAGGTGATTGAATACCACCTGTCGCGGGCCGAGTATTTAGCCGAAGCGTTGGATAAATCTGTGGTGTTAAATGGCCAGGCGGCCGACCGGGAGTTATTACTCGAGGAAAATATTGATAAAACAGATGTTTTTATTGCGGTCACCAATGATGATGAGGTCAATATTATGGCCTCATTACTGGCCAAGCGCCTAGGTGCTCGCAAAGTGATGACTCTCATCACCAATCCGGTTTACGCTGAATTAATGCAGGGTAGTGAAATTGATATTGCAGTGTCACCGCAGCAAGCCACCACCAGCTCGCTACTCAGTCATGTCCGTCGTGGCGACACGGTTAACGCACATTCGTTGCGACGTGGTGCGGCCGAGGCATTGGAAATTATCGCCCATGGTGATGCCAAAAGCTCGAAAGTGGTAGGCAAGGCGATTGAAGACCTAACCCTGCCTGCTGGCTCTACCATTCCTGCGCTGGTGCGCCGCGGCGAGGTGGTCATCACTCACCACAATACGGTGATAGAGTCAGAGGATCACGTTATTGTGTTTATGATCGATAAACGCCATACACGGGATATTGAAAAGCTCTTCCAGGTCGGATTTACCTTCTTTTAGGGCAGCCTTCAGATAATGTCCATTTTTCTCAACTTCAGCCTCAATGTTGGCCTAACTTAATGCACTACTCGATTATTGCGCGTATTTTGGGTTTGTTGCTGATGATCTTCAGCCTCACACTCTTAGTGCCGATCATAGTGGCGGCGATGTATCAGGAGCACACTACCGAGGCCTTTTTTCTCGCCTTCGCCATTATTTTTTCCATTGGCATGATGGTGTGGTTACCCAATAGTCGCAGTACTGGCGAGCTGCGCATCCGCGATGGTTTTTTGGTAACGGTGCTTTTCTGGAGCATGCTCGGTTTAGGCGGGGCACTGCCCTTGGCCCTGATTGAACCGGCCCTATCACCTATCGATGCGGTGTTTGAGTCTGTTTCAGGTTTGACCACCACCGGGGCAACGGTGATCAGTGGGCTGGATGAGCTGCCGCGCTCTGTTCTTTACTACCGCCAACAGCTGCAGTGGCTGGGGGGTATCGGTATCGTTGTGATTGCAGTAGCGATTATGCCGATGTTAGGTATTGGTGGTATGCAGCTGTATCGTACTGAAACCCCAGGGCCGGTCAAAGATAGCAAGCTCACTCCTCGTATCACAGAGACGGCCAAGATGCTGTTTTTGATTTATGTGGTACTCACCATGGTCTGTGCACTCGCCTACTGGTTGGCGGGGATGGAGCCGTTTGACGCTATTGGCCACAGTTTCTCAACGGTCGCGATTGGCGGGTTTTCCACCCATGACACGAGTATTGGCTTTTTCGATAGTGCTTTAATTAACAGTGTCTGTGTGTTTTTTATGATCTTATCGGGGCTGAATTTCGGTCTGCATTTTATGGCTTGGCATCGCAAGAGTTTACGGCCTTACTATCTTGACTCTGAGGCGCGCTTGTATATGGCGATGCTGCTGGGAGGGGTATTGATCGTTTGTGCCTATCTGTATTACAGCGGTACCTACGGTGGCGCTGAAAGTGTGAACCATGGTATTTTTCAGTTGGTGTCGATTATGACCACGACTGGCTTTGCTACGGATAACTTCAGCGCGTGGCCGAGTTTCGTGCCCTTTTTCCTTATTTTTCTATCATTTTTTGGGGCTTGTGCAGGGTCGACTGGTGGGGGCATAAAAGTTGGCCGGATGATGATTATGGCTAAGCAGGGCCTGGGTGAAATTCAAAAGTTGATCCATCCCAGTGCCGTTATCCCCATAAAGGTCAATGGACGCATTGTGCCGGAGCGTGTCACCAACTCCATCTGGGCTTTTTTTGGGGTGTATCTGGCCGTGTTTTACGGCATTGTGTTGTTGTTGATGGCATCGGGCCTCGACTACATCACCGCTTGGTCGGCGACCACTGCTTCGCTCAATAACCTGGGCCCTGGCCTGGGTGACGTAGCGGCCAATTACGGTGATATCAATGGCTTTGCCAAGGTAATACTGTGCGGTGGCATGCTGTTGGGCCGGTTAGAAATCTTTACGCTGTTAGTGTTATTCACGCCGATGTTCTGGCGGCGTTAGCTCGCCCCTGCAAATAAATCTGCATAGTCCTTGCGCAACAGATGTTTTTTTACCTTGCCCGTCGCTGTCATCGGTAATTCCTCGAGGATAATCACGCGCTTTGGTGTTTCAAAGCCGCCGAGCTCAGTTTTACAGTGATCAATAATCGACTGCTCATCGAGTCGGGCGTCAGGTTTGCGGCTGATTACAGCCGTAACCGCTTCGCCCCAGTGTTCGTGGGGCAGGCCGATAACACCGACATTAGCTACGCCCTCGCAGGCGAGGATACAGCTCTCAACTTTGACCGATGAAACATTTTCACCCCCTGATTTAACGATATCTTTTTTACGGTCGACAAAGCAGAATTGCCCATCGCTGTCGATATAGCCAATATCGCCCGAGTGATGCCAGCCAAAGGCCTGGGCCTCTTCAGTGGCCTCTTCGTTACGATAGTAACCGAGCATGACCTGAGGGCAGCGCCACACCACTTCGCCAATTTCACCGGGTGGCAGAAAATTGCCCTGATCATCCATCACCGCCTGGTCGCTGGTAATGGAGCCGTCACCCCATATGTTGCCTTCTTTCTGGCCCACCCAGTGAGTGTCCATGATGGTTGCCACCCCGGTGATCTCTGTTTGTCCGGAGCCCGTCAAAAAAGGGCAGCCAAAGGTGTGGTTTAGCTGGTCCAGTGTCGGGGCATCCATGGGTGCCATGCCGTACATGCCAATCTGCATACTGGAATAGTCGTGATCCTCAAGCGTGGGGCAGCCGAGCATCGCTTTCCACATTAAGGGCAACAAAATGGCGAACTCGAGCTTTTCCGACTCAATTAATGCCAATACCGTGGCTGGATTAAAACCATTTTGCAGTACTACTTTTGCGCCGAGATGCAAAGACACCAGGGCAAAGAGTTCGGCGGTAATGTGGAATAGCGGTAATACCGCGGGATGGGCCGTACTGTCTTTATTGGCACCAAGGCTGATAACGGTATTCAGTGTGGCGATATAAATACTTTTGTGCGACAGCATGACCCCCTTGGGGCGAGCAGTGGTGCCACTGGTGTACATAATTTGAGCGATATCGTCATCCTCGATAATAATATCTTCAATTTCGGCTTTCGTTTGGCCATCAAACAGGGCTTCGAAGTCGAGGAAGGCCTCGCTTGTTTTACCTGATAAGTTAACGAGCAGGAACTCTCGGTCGATATTGCTAGTAGCTTCGGCGGCGAGAGGGTGGAGGTTTTCATCGGCAAACACAGCGGCAGCGCCAGAGTGCTCGATGTTGTATTTCACATCGCTAGGGTTCTGTACATAGTTAACCGGCACCGCGACAAAGCCGCCCTTAAAACAGCTGAGCAGGGCGGTCAGCATTTGGCTGGTATTAGCGCCGAGAATAGCGATGCGATCTCCCTGCTTTATACCTTTAGCACGCAGACCGTGAACCGCCTGGTTGACGCGTTGATTGAGGGTGTTGAAGTCGGTGGCAATACGCTTGCCGTCAATAAATTCTATCAGGGCTTCGTTCTGTCCGTGGCTGGCGGCGCGGCGGCGTAAAGTGTCGCCCATGGCGATACGGCGGATCAAATTGACTTCAAGGGGTGTGCTCATGGGCAAATTCCTGTTTCTTTGTTGACGTTATTGATGAGACTGTAACTTGTCGGCACCACCCTCTTCCAGCCAACGGGCGCAATCGGGACTCAAGGTGCGTTTGATAGCAGTTTCACATTCTTGCAATTCGTTAGTGTTCAGTACATCGCGCCAGCGGCCGTTGGTGCCTTTATTGACAAAGGCTTTGGCGCCGCCGGCAAAAATTTTATCGACACCAGGTAACAATTCAACGGCATTGTTTTTCATGCTGTCGAAAGTGGCTTGTTCGACCAAGCTGGGCCATAGGGTTTCATCGACCGCGATGTTGAGAAATTCGGCGACTTTGCGCATTTCACCTTCGAGGTCAGTGAGTAAGTCGTTAAAGTGCACCAGATAAATATTCGGTAAGTGGCGATAATTCCACCAGGACTGGATAAACGTTAGGTGTGACCAAAAGGGGTAACCATCCTTCTCCCACTCAAAGTTCCCTTTGTTAATCCAGTCGTGCCACAAGTCGTGAATATCGTCATACAGCGGTGGGAATTCATCACCGACTCGACCGGGGGTATTATTCAGTGCGTCAATAAAGCCCTCGGTATAATTAGACGTATGATTCCATAGCGACATAAAAACATCGCGCACATCGCGGCCAATAACGAGGTATTTCATCTCGGGATAATAGGGCAGGGCATTGAGCGGTGAGTGAGTTTTTAGAAAGCGGCGGTGGGTTTGCGCTTCTATGGTTTCAAGGGTTTCATCCAGTGGGCTGAGGCGCATATCGAGCCAGATCGACATGTCGTGAAACGACTCGGCAGGGGGATTGTCCTGAAATAACAGCAGTGAAACGATGCGCTGCATCCAGGTCGTGCCGCTCTTCATTGAGGTGCAAACGAGAATGTCGTCATCGCGCACCTTAAAATTGTCCCAGCGGGTGCTGTCAAGGTGATGGTTTTGATAGGTTCTGTCGTGCGCGGGGAGTTCTGGTTTCATATTTGCAGCCTGCTTTTTATTATTGTTCGTTAATTTGGGTTCTATTTAAGTGCCTGTGTGTCTAAAAGCCTTCGTCGAGATCGGCATATCTGATAATGCGCGGCTCGCCACTATCTTCACTGACCTCAATAATACTGTGACAGCAGTTGTGCATGCGTGGTGGCTCCCAAAAACGGCTCAGTGGACGGCCCTCGTAGTGAGAGAGCACCGACTTAATCCACACGCCGTGACTGACAAGTGCGACCTCCATCCCTGAGCAATCGTTGAGGATAGTTTCAACAGCATTGAGTGCGCGGCGTTGCAAAACATGGAAAGTTTCCGCACCCTCCACGTTGAAAACATGGGGCGTATTACGGAAGGCAAAAACGGCTTGTGGTTCCACTTTTTCAATATCGGCGTAGAGATGCCCCTCCCAAGGGCCAAGCATAATTTCACGTAAATCATCCTGCAAGTTCACCGGTTGTTCACAGTGGCTAAGCGCGAGGGCTGCGGTCTGCTGCGCCCGGGTGCTGGAGCTAGAGAAAACTCGGTCAAAATTGGTAGCAGCGAGCTTCTTTTGCAACTCAACAGCTTGTTGCTGGCCGAGCTCACTGAGTACGGATTCGCATTGACCCTGAATACGGCCCTCGGCATTCCAGTTGGTTTCGCCGTGGCGGATAAGGTGCAGTCTAGTGATGTTTGCCCGTTGGTTATTTAAGGTCATTGTTAGAGGTATGTCCTACGGTGTATTTTTTAGCCACAAGAAACATGAATGTTCCGCCAATAACAGCCTTTATAGAATCGAAAATCCCGAAAGAAGTTTGTGTCGAGGTGGGATTTACTGTGTCAAAAAAAGAGTTAGTAAGGCCGAGTAGGCCTGCAATTACTATTGTTGATCCGAGAAACATTCCTATTTTAGGTATGTAGAGTGCAGTGGACGTTTTTTGTTGTAAATGAAAAGTTGTCTGCCAGATACTACCAATGAGTCCGAGGCCCAGCACTGAGATAGTGATGAACTGAAATTCAAAAGGTTGTATTAGTAGAATAGAAGCCATAATTAACGCTAGAAATACTAGCACGACACGAATTAAGATAACGATTAGTCGCATATCTTGGTTTCACTTAAGGTGCTAGTTGTGTGATGACCCAGCTTTTATCTTCGTTGAGACTGTACTGATAGCGATCATGCAGCCGATTCTCCCCACCCTGCCAAAACTGAAATTCCTCGGGCACTACGCGAAAGCCACCCCAAAAATCCGGTGTCGGTATTTCTCCGTGGGCGAACTTTTCTTTCATTGCCATAAACTGGCTTTCAAGGGCTTGGCGCGAGGCCAATCGCGAGCTTTGCTTTGAGGCCCATGCCGCCAGCTGGCTGTCTTTGGGGCGGCTGAGAAAATAACTCAGTACTTCTTTGCGGCTGACCTTTTCGACACGGCCACCAATACTCACCTGCCGATCGAGGAAAAACCAAGGAAAATGTAGGCTCGCGTGGGGGTTGCCAGCGATGTCGTGGGCCTTGCGGCTGCCCAAGTTGGTGTAGAAAACCAGGCCTCGCTTATCTACACCCTTGAGAAGCACAGCTCGATGCCAGGGTTTGTTGTCGGCATTAACGGTGGCAACGGTCATTGCCGTGGGGTCTTTAATGGGGGACTGACAAGCCTGATCGAGCCACAGCTGGAACTGTTCGAAGGGGCAATCGAGCAATGATTCTCGGCTGAGGTGGCCGTAATCGTATTCTCTGCGTGTATCTTCGATAGACATAAAATTCCCTGTGTACTAGCTAGCGGCGAGTCCGCCATCGAGGGGTACGATGGCGCCGTTCATAAAACTATTGTCTTTTGAGCAGGCCCAAAGCATGGCTTGAACGATTTCTTCGACCTCGCCAAGTCGTTTCATGGGGTTGCCGGCCATGAGGTTTTCACGGCTTTTACCGCCCGCCGCTTTGAGGCTGTTTTCGACCAAGGGCGTTTTGGCAAAAGCGGGGCAAATGGCATTGACGCGAATATTCATTTTGCCGTACTCGAGGGCGGCTGACTTGGTCAGCCCCACCACGCCGTGCTTACCCGAGGCGTAAAGGCTTAAAAAGGGTGAACCCATTAAACCCGCTGCCGAGGCGACGTTGAGAATAACCCCAGACCCTTGCTCGACCATCTGCGTGAGTTCGTATTTCATACAGAGGAAAACACCCTTTTGATTGACGCCGTTGGTTTGGTCCCAATGGTCTTCATCGAGCTGGTGGAGACGTTTTTTCGGGTGAGAAATACCGGCGTTGTTAATACCTATGTCGAGTTGGCCGTAGTGTTCGACGCAGGCGCTGACGAAGGCCTTCACTTGCTCGTTGTTGCTGACGTCACAGACCATGGCCGTGGCTTCACCACCCTGGGCTTTGATCTTATCGGCAACGACCTGCACGGCTTCGGCGTTAATATCACCGAGGGCGAGTTTGGCGCCAGCTTGGGCGAAGCGCTGGGCCGCCAGTGCACCAAAACCACTGGCAGCTCCAGTGATAAGCACTATTTGATCACTAAAATCGTAGCTCGTGTGCATCGTTTATCTCCGAATTTAGTCCGCTTTGCTGCTAGCAAACAGGGTTGTTTAAAGACTCATGCCGCCATCGACAATGGTGCAAGTGCCGGTTGTATAGCTGCCTGCATCTGAAACCAGGTAGAGCACGGCGCCGGCCATTTCTTCGGGTTCAGCGTGGCGACCCATGGGGATTTTTTCCATCAGTTGTTTGTGAATGTCCTCGTGGGTGAACAAGGCGCCGGCAAACTTGGTCTTGGTTAGTCCGGGTAGCAGGGCGTTGACGCGGATATTGTCCGGGCCACACTCGATGGCGAAGGTCTTGGTCATACTGACAATTGCCGCTTTGGAAATGGAGTAAATGCCCTGCTGTGGCCCCGGTGACAGGGCATTGATAGAGGAGGTGTTAACGATGGCGCCCGAACCCTGTTGGCGCATCAACTTGCAGGCGGCGGTGGACATATAAAAATAGCCGCGAATATTCACGTCGACAGTTTTCTGGAAAGAGGCTGGATCGGTATCGACTACGTGGCCGAAGTAAGGGTTGGCCGCTGCGTTGTTGACAAGAATTTCGAGTCGCCCATGGGTGCTGGCAATATGCTCGAAAATAGCGTCGATTTGCGCCATGTCGCCAATGTGACAGGGGAATGCTTCGGCACTGCCGCCAGCGGCAGTAATTTCATCGACGACTTTTTGACAGCCTTCTATACGACGGCTGGAGACAATAACGTGGGCGCCCTGTTCGGCGAACAGTTTGGCGATGGCTTCACCGATGCCTCGGCTAGCGCCGGTTACCAGGGCGATTCTGCCCGTTAAATCGAATAAATTTGTAGCCATTTTATTTTCCTGCAAACGGGTTAATTAAATTTTGTTGGGCTTAGATCGACATTAACAGATGACCGCCGTCTATGGGCAGGGCGACACCGTTGATAAAGGAGCTCGCATCACTGGCTAATAATAAGAGTGGCGCATTCATTTCGTTCATTTCACCCAGACGCTTGGCAGGCGTTAAAGCAATGTATTTTTTGCCGGCTTCGCTGTCAAAGTACTCGCCGTTCATTTCGGTTTTAAAATAACCCGGGCAGATGGCGTTAACGCGAATATTTTTATCGGCCAGCTCCAGTGCCATATGTTTGGTGAGCTGAATAACCCCGGCTTTAGAGGCGGAGTAAACACCGTGGCCGAGGCTGGTGGCCAGGCCCAGTACCGAGGAGATATTGACGATGGCGCCGCCACTGCCCGCGCTAACCATGCGGCGGGCGGCTTCGGCAGCAACTATCCAGGCACCTTTTAGATTGGTATCGACGACAAAGTCCCAATCGGCTTCGCTGGTTTTGTGCACCATTTTTGGCACGGCAACACCGGCGTTATTTATCAGCACATTGACCGTGCCGAAGGCTTGTTCGGCGGTATCAAAGGCGGCGGCGACGCTATCGATCTGTGTGACATCCATCGCCACGGCCAGCGCTTCGCCACCACTGGTTTGGATTTCTTTAACCAGTGTTTGTAATTTGTCTTCCCGACGTGCGCCAACCACCACTTTGGCACCGGCCGCAGCGAGAACGCGCGCGAAGTGGTTACCAAAGCCGCTGGACGCGCCGGTAATAAGGGCGACCTTTCCCTCTAATTGAAAGCCGGATAAATCAAAGGCCTGTGCATTGAGTGAGCTGCTCACGATATTTCCTCATCGGGTTTAATAATAACCTTGCCCATGACATGGCGGCCGGTGACATATTTAATCGCGTCAATGCCTTTTGACAGAGGATAAATGCTATCGATAACGGGAGTGACTTTGCCGTCTTTAACCCAGGCAAAAAGTTCGCGCATATTGGCAGCGTGAACTTCGGGTTCATTCTGGCTAAATTGTCCCCAGAAAACTCCGACTACGGAATAACCTTTCACCAGCGTTAAGTTGACAGGCAGTTCGGGAATACGGCCGGAGGCGAAGCCGACAATCAGTAAGCGCCCATTCCAGGCCATGGCGCGGGAGCAAATATCGAAGGCATCGCCGCCGACGACATCGTAAACCACGTCGGCACCGCGACCATCGGTGTGTTTTTTTATAGCGGCTTTAAGATCTTCTTTAGCATAATTGATGCCGATATCGGCACCCTGTTCCTTCGCAAAAGCAAGTTTTTCATCGCTGGAACAAACGGCGATGACTTTGGCGCCAATGGCTTTGCCAATTTGTACAGCGGCAGTACCAGTACCGCCAGCAGCACCGAGTACGACCAGCGTTTCACCGGCTTTGAGTTGGCCTCGTTGACGTAGTGCGTGGTGGGCCGTGCCGGTGGCGCCGAGTAATGCAGCGCCGAGATCATGGGGCATAAAGTCGGGCAGGGGTGTGGGTATGGCGGCAGGCAAAACGATTTTTTCGGCATAGGCGCCAAAATTAGGCGTCAGGCTAATCAGTCGGTCGCCAATGGCCCAGTTGCTGACATTACTACCGAGGCCGATAACATCGCCGCAAATTTCGGAGCCGGGTGCAAAAGGGCACTCGGGCTGGAATTGATACTTGCCCTCAACCAGCAGGCCGTCGGGAAAGTTAACACCAATACCTTTGACAGCGACAAGAATGTCATCGGGACCGGGTACAGGGTCTTCCATTTCACGGTAATTGAGGTCGTCGACCTCACCATAGGCTTCACAAACTAGAGCTTTCATGGCGCTTCCTTAATTTTTATTGGTGGTCAGGTTCAGGGCTTAATAACCACTTTGCCTTTTACGTTGCGGCCAGTGACATATTGAATGGCTTTAACACCGTCACTTAAGGCAAAGGTTTCATCGATGACGGGAACGACTTTACCGGCTTCAAACCATTGCAGTAGTTCGACCATATTGGCAGCGTGGTCTTCGGGTTGCTTCTTGGTAAAGGTACCCCAAAAGACACCAACCACTGAATAGCCTTTCACCAAAGTCAAATTGACTGGCAGGGTGGGAATGCGCCCAGAAGCAAAGCCGACAATTAGCAGGCGGCCGTTCCAGGCCATAGAGCGCGAGCAAGCGTCAAAGGCGTCACCTCCCACGGCGTCGTAAACCACGTCGGCACCGCGGCCATCAGTACGTTCTTTAATGGCACTTTTCAGATCTTCTTTGGTGTAGTTAATGCCCTCGTCGGCACCCTGAGATTGAGCGAAAGCGATCTTTTCATCGGTCGAGCAAACGGCGATCACTTTGGCGCCCATGGCTTTGCCAATTTGTACAGCGGCCAGGCCGGCACCGCCAGCGGCACCGAGTACCACTAGCGTTTCGCCAGGTTTGAGCTGTCCTCGCTGTTTGAGTGCGTGGTGAGAGGTGGAGGTGGCGCATAGTAACGCTGCCCCTTGCTCAAAGGACATGGACGGCGTCATTTTGAAGATGTCTTCCTCGGCGACGGCGACCTGTTCGGCGTAGGCGCCGTAGCTCGTGTGCCAGCCAAAAACTTTGTCACCAACGGCAAAATTTTTAACGCCTTCACCAAGGGCTGCGATGGTACCAGCAAACTCGCCACCGGGCATAAAGGGCGTTGCCGGTTTGGCCTGGTATTTACCTTCGACCAGCAAGCCGTCGGGGAAATTGACGCCAATGGCTTCAATATTGACCAATACCTGGCCGGAACCAGCCGTGGGGTTGGGCATATCGCGGTAAACCAAGTCGTCGACCTTGCCGTAGTGTTCACAGACGAGTGCTTTCATAGTGTCCTCGATAAAAAATAGTTGATGGTGCTGCTTGCTTATAGCTGGCCCTGTTCGGCTAGATAAGCGATAGCGATTTCGGCCATGGGGCCGGCCATTTTGCCGTAGGCCAGTGCCTCTTCATTGGAGGCCGTGCCGTCGAGATAGCGTTTCATAATGCCCTGCAAAATGGCCGCAAAACGGAAAAAGCTGAAAGCCAGATAGAAGGTCCAGTTGGGGATTTCACTAATCCCCATGTGCTTGCAGTAGGCGGCGACATACTCTTCTTCGCTGGGAATGCCTAGCTTTGCGCGGTCGACACCGTTGAGCCCGGCGAGGTTGCCCAGAGAAGGGTCGGCGGGCATACGCAGTTGCATGCACTGGTAGGCGATATCGGAGTATGGGTGGCCGAGGGTTGATAGCTCCCAATCGAGCACCGCTAGAACTTCGGCCTTACCAGAGGCGAAAATCATGTTGTCGAGGCGGTAGTCGCCGTGAATCAAGCTAACCTGACCATCGTCTTCGGGCATGTTGGCGGGTAGCCAGGCCATGAGTTTTTCCATGGCGTCAATGGTTTCAGTCTCGGCACCGCGATACTGTTTGGTCCAACGACTCAGCTGGCGCTCGAAATAATTACCGGGGCGGCCGAAGCTTTCGAGACCTGCTTTGGCAATATCGACACGGTGCAGAGCGGCCAGCACTTCGTTCATCTTGGCGTACATGGGCCCGCGCAGGCCTTTGTCGACCTCGGTCAGCTGTGCGTCCCAGAAAATGTCACCGTCGATAAAATCCATCACATAGAACATGCTGCCAATAATCGCATCATCGTCACAGAGGGTGTGCATGGTCGGTACCGGCACGCCGCTGCCAGCCAATGCTGACATCACGCGAAATTCGCGGTCGACAGCGTGGGCCGAGGGCAGTAATTCGCCTGCGGGCTTGCGACGCAGGACGTACTTTTTATGGTCGGTGGTGAGCATGTAGGTGGGGTTTGACTGTCCACCGGAGAATTTCTCAGCCTCGAGAAGTTTGCCAAAGTTGGCAATATTGTCTGCCAGATAGGCGCCAAGGGTGGCTATAGGCAGGCTGTCAGTTACTGTCGTCATCTTGATTTGACCTTGTCGTTATGGGCCTTGAATTTGTAGTTTGTAAAGGCGGCTGACTTGCAGCCTTCGCGGACAGGGGTGCCCACAAAGATTGCATTCAGTCTAGTTGAGTTGTTTAAGCGTACTGCCTGGCCAGTGAGCGGCCCAGTTGCATCATGTGCACTTGGTCGGGGCCATCGGCGAAACGAATCTGACGCGCATAGTTATAGGCCTCAGCTAGGAAGAAGTCCTCGGTCAAACCACCGGCGCCGTGTACTTGAATGGCGCGGTCAACAACGCGGGCTGTCATCGCTGGGGTGACAATTTTAATCGCGGCGATCAGGTCTTTGGCTTCTTTGGCACCTTCGCGGTCAATTTTGTCAGCGGCCATCATGGTCAGCAGGCGCGCCTGCTCAATGTCGCAGTAAGACTGGGCAATATCTTCACGCACCGACTGGTGCTCGCTGAGTTTTTTGCCAAAGGTGCTGCGTGACTCCGAGCGGGCGCACATGAGTTCCAGCGCGCGTTGCGCGCAGCCTATAAGGCGCATGCAATGGTGGATGCGGCCTGGGCCAAGGCGACCCTGAGCGATTTCAAAGCCGCGACCTTCCCCAAGGAGAATGTTTTCAACCGGCACGCGAACATCGTTAAAGTGAATTTCCGCTTCACCCAAAGGTGCACCGAGGTAACCCAGCGTGGTCAGTGGACGCACGATGGTGACGCCAGGGGTGTCCTTAGGCACGAGAATTTGGGATTGTTGAACGTGTCGATTGGGGTTGACGGGGTCGGTTTTACCCATCACGATCATGATTTTACAGGCTTCGTGCATGATGCCGGTAATAAACCATTTCTTACCGTTGATGACATATTCGTCTCCATCGCGAACGATGGAGCAGGCGACGTTGGTAGCGTCTGAACAGGCGGAGTCGGGCTCGGTCATGGCAAAAGAGGAGCGGATTTCACCGTTCAGCAAGGGCGTTAACCACTTTTCTTTTTGGGCCTCGGTGCCGTATTTAACGAACACTTCCATATTGCCAGTGTCAGGCGCGTTGCAGTTGAAGACCAGAGGTGCCCAGGGCACACGCCCCATGATTTCGGCCAGAGGGGCGTAGTCGACATTGCTCAGGCCGTTTTCATCGTCGGCATCGTGGGGGGGCAGGAAGAGGTTCCAAAGGCCAACGGCCTTGGCTTTCTTTTTTAAGTCTTCCATGATCGGCGGTGTTGCCCAGGGATTATCGACGCTGTGCATGTATTCTTTAAAAGCTTTCTCGACCGGATAGACTTCTTCCTCCATGAACTTCAAGAGTAAATCTTGCAGTGCGAGAGCTTTGGGGGAGTGTTGGAAGTTCATGGGGTGTTACCTCTTTGCTAAATGTATCGTTTAGTGTTGTATTCAAGGTGGGTGTTTAGTTTCTTTCTCATGGCGTTGTATTTAGACGATGGTAATGCTGTGGTGTCTGTCGCCTTCCTCAAGGTGAGGTAGCAGGTTGAAAGCGGCCAATGAGATACGTTGAGAATTGTAGTTAAAACGGGTGGTTGATGTGTTGCGGATTTGCATCATTAATTCGATGGCGGCATCGTCGGAGAGCCCCATTACGCTTTTCATTGCCAGTGCCTTGGGGCCGCCGGAGGAAACGATAAGCACTCGTTCGCCGCGGGGGCCTTGACTGGCATCGACGAGCGCGCGGCTGACTCGCTGGTTAAAGTCGAGCCAGGTTTCAGTTTTGCCACCTTGCTTGGCATCGTGCTGGGCAATTTCTGCGTCCAGCTCGCCATCAATCCAGGCGCGCATAGTCCCGCGCAAAATGCCGAAAAATTGGCGTGCGGTGCGTGGCACTTCAGCGCTGGGGTCTGCGCGGCGGGCGTACATCGCCATAATCGGGCGGAAGTGAAATTCATTAAAGCCGGGCTCGATACTTGCTTCAAAGCGTTGCCCCAGGCCTTCTTCAATACCTGCTAGCGTTTGTTTGTGGCGACGCATATCGCCGGTAATGACGCGGTCAAATTGTAAATTACGCTGACGGTAATGCTCGCCCAGCCAGACGGCCTGCTGTTGGCCGAGTTCCGATAGCTGGTCGTAGTCTTTGGCACCTAGCGAGGCCTGGCCGTGGCGGACAAAATATATTTCGCTCATAGAACACTCTTATTTAAGGCGATGGAGAATATATCAGCAGTGGCTATTTATAAATCAATTTTTCGTTCGCAGTAATGAAGCTGGGGGTTTTGAGGCTTCGCTAGGAGGAGAGAGTCACGAGA
>JARGOV010000031.1:5141-9227 GCA_029212965.1 Porticoccaceae bacterium | reverse complement strand
GAGAGAGTCACGAGAAAAAGTCTCGCGCATAAGAATTAGTGCGTATATGTGTTATAAATAAGAGCAGTTGTTGGTTGACGAGCATTGGCGGTTAAGTAGTGCTTGGTTTAAATTGGTGGTAGCGAGGGCTTGGTCTAAAGTGCCGATCCAATCTACCTCATTGATTTCAGGTTATTGCCGATGCGGGTGTTGTTAAAACCTTATTGTATTCTGTCGTCTTCGGTCGGTGCTTTACTGACGTTGGATGTTTTTGCGGTAACGGTTAGTGAAATTGATGTGCTGGGCGATATTCCTATGGTTAATGTCGTCAGTCGTTTTGAACAGCCTCTCAGTCGTGCGCCGGCCAGTGTTACTATCATCGATCGCGCTTTGCTCGATGCTTCGGGTGCACAAACTTGGGCAGATATTTTCCGTCTGGTGCCAGGTTTTCAGTCCTATTCAGTCAATGGTAACCGCTATGGCATTTCTTCCCATGCCTTTGGCAAGGACTTCCCCAATCGTCTGGAAGTGATGGTTGATGGGCGATCAGTGTACGAGCCAGTGTTTTCTGCTGTAGTTTGGGGTGCCTTGGGCGTTAACTTTGAAGATATTGATCATATTGAAGTTGTCCGCGGGCCGAGTACGCCCTCTCAGGGCTCAAACGCTCTACTGGGGGCGGTCAATATAGTCACTCGCACACCTGTGCAAGATAGTGGCACAGCGCTGACTTATACTAGCGGTGCCCGCTCCACTCGTAATGCTACCTTGCGCCATAATAATAAGTTGGGTGAACTGCATTACAGACTTAGTCTTGGTTACCAGCACAATAATGGTTTTCCCAGTGTGGCGAACGAAGGCCCGCTCGACGATGGGCGCGAACTTTATCAGCTGGCCTTTCGTGGGACCTTAACTCCTTCCTTGTTTGATAGCTTTGATATCAGTTTTGGCCTTGTAGATAACACCGAGGGTTTGGGTGATGCCGATCACCCGAATGAGTATTTGTCCACCGATTACGACTCAAATTACCAATCGTTAACCTGGGTGCACTCTCAAGCCAGTGGTAATGAATGGAAGGTTCGAGCCTACCATAACAGCTTGAGGGTCGGGAGCCGGGATGATTTTGGCCTGATCTCTGAGGCGTTTGATGTTTCCCCACTTCTGGTCCCTATTTTGTTGGGGATTCCCGACCAGCCCTTTTCATTGGGTTTGGGTAGTTTGGCTTCCGAGCGTTTTGACCTCGAGCTGGAACAGCGCTTTGCGCGTTGGGATGGTTTTCAGTCGGTATGGGGTTTGGGAGGGCGCTGGGAGTCGGTGACAAGTGATTTTTTATTCCATCACGACGATGAAATTAGTGAGGAATCATTTCGCCTATTCAGTCATAACGAATGGCTGCTGGGTCCTGACTGGGTGTTTAATTTTGGGCTGATGGTCGAAGACAGCAAAGTCGGTACTTTGGTTTCACCTCGCCTGGCTGCCAATTACCAATTTATACCTAATCATACTTTGCTTTTGGTGGTGGGGCGCAGTGAGCGTTCCCCGTCGATTTCAGAGAGAAATATGAATCAGTTTTTAGAGCTGGGTGGGCTAGCTTATAACGCGGTGATTCGCTCCGGTGAGGGGCTGGGTGAAGAACGGGTCGATCACGCAGAATTGGCTTATATCGGTAGTTTTCCTGGCGCTAATGTTGAGCTCGACATGCGTTTTTTCAGGGAGGAGGGGCGCGATGGAATTCATGCTTTTGAGGAAGATATTGTTTTGCCGATTGCTCTAGTTGATGAGCGTATCAAAGTTATAGCCAATACTGGAGAGTGGGAGACTATGGGTGCTGAGCTGCAACTCTCCTACCGCCCATTGTCGGGTAGTTTGCTGCGTTTGCACTATAGCTATCTGGATTTGGAAAGTGATGACGTCAAGCAGTTTGAGCCAACACTGCAGCACAGTGATTTTAACAGGTCGCGACCACGGCATAGTGGTGGCTTGTTGTTGGCGTATCAATTTACGCAGCGCCTTAATGGTAGTGTAATGAGCTATTATCAAAGTGCGGTTGAATGGCAGGGGGGTAATCATATAGACGAGTTTACGCGCTTTGATGCCCAGTTAAGTTATAACTTCAGTCTTGTGGGTTCGCCGTCAAAGATACAGATAATTGCTCAAAACTTGGGAGGTGACTATTCCGAGTACAGTCGTAACAATGTGTTTGAAACCCGCTTTTATATCAAGCTCGAACTTAGCTTGCCTTGATTGGGGTTGATTGAGACGGTAATGGCAATGAAGAAAATGGATTTCACTGAAGACTATCGCAGAGCATCGTCAATGTGGCTAGGGATAGATCGAGTCGGTTGTTGATGAAAAAGTATGAAACAAGGATGTAATCAAGAGCATAAAGTCAATTTATTGGCACGAATCCTTACGGGTATCGTGCTTTCTGTCTTTACTTTGTTCGCAAGCGCAGATCGTCGGTCAGTGTATCTCTTGTTGTCAGGTGAGCAGCCCTATTATCAGCAGGTGTCACGGGTGTTTGAAAAAGCTCTGGCCGAGCAGCCAAATGGGCCTCGCATACTGGCCTCCGGCCTTGATCAGAGTTTGCAAGTGGCCGCTGGCAGCATGGTGGTTGCCATTGGTTCCCGCGCCAGTGAATTCGCCCTAAAACGCTTTCCCAAAGCTGACATTCTTAGTTTGCTGATGCCAGTGGCTGCCTGGGATGAGCTGCATAAACGCCTGCCCGGTTTGGGACGGCGGGCGGCAGTCGTCATTGATCAGCCTTTGCAGCGCGCCCTCACTCTCGGCCATTTACTTGTCCCAAATGCCGGGCAGGTCGGTGCCGTGTTTGGTCCGATTTCTGTGGGCAAGAGGACCCATTTACTGAGGGCTGTGCAACGCCGAGGTATGGAATTGTTCTATGCCGATATGGATAGTGCCGATAATCCGATTGGGGTGCTGAGCCCTCTAGTACAAAAAAGTGATTTGTTTATCGCCGTTGCGGATCGTGCCGTATTCAACAAAAGTGTTGCTAAATGGTTGCTTTATTTGAGCTTTCGTCAAAAAGTTTCGGTAATCGGCTTTTCTCAATCTTATGCTAAAGCTGGTGCCCTTGGTGCAGTGTATTCCAGCCCGGAAAACATAGGTCGCCATGGGGCCGAGTTGATGATGAAGTTGCTAGCCCAGGAGCAGGACGAGCCGTCTGTAGATCAATTATGGGGTACCAACTATCCCAAATACTACACCCTGGCGATTAACCGGGAGGTGGCTAGAGCCTTGAATATTCGGGCGCCCGAACTCGAGACTCTCTATCGAGAATTTCAAGCACTGCTCGAGTCCTATCGGTAATGCGACGTTTGTGGCGGTTTTTTTCCCAAACCTTGTATGGCCGATTATTGCTCCTAACATCGCTGCCTTTAATTTTACTGGCCGTGTTGCTGACGACGAGTGTGCTTTCCGATGAGCGATTTGATGTCCAGCGCGAATATCAAGATGCCGGAGTTGCCGTGGCAACTTATCTGGCCGCGACTTCAGATTTTGCCCTGTATTCAGGTGATGAGGAATTACTTTATACACTTGCGACGTCAATGTCAGAGCTGGCGCAAATCGAGGCGGTGATTTTTTTAAATTTTAATCGCGAAGTGCTGGTTTCTTCTTTTGCTGGACAGGCTCCCTGGCCGGACTTGCTCCCCGAAAGCATAGGTCGCGACCCCCGGGCAATCGGAGGACGGCTATACATCGAAAGACCCGTTGTCATTTCAGGTGTCGAAATAGAAGATTACGGTGATAAGCAATCGCCGCAGTCCGAAACGGCAGCCATTACCGGCTGGGTTATTGTTGTCGTTGATATGTCGGCAGTAGAGGCTGAACGCCAGGCGATCTTGCTCCGTAATGGGGGTACAGCCGTCGGCTTGTTGGTTCTTGTTTTCTTTCTATCGCTTATTTTGAGTCGCGGTATGCTGGCGCCGATTACTTCACTGAAGGCCACCGTTGAGGCGATTGAGAGTGGCGATCTAGAGGCTCAGGTCGAGGCTACAGGGGTTAATGAGTTAGCGGCCTTGGGTCGGGGCATCAACTATATGGCTCGCTCCATTGCGGATAATCAGAGAGGCCTGGAACGGCGCGTGA
>JARGOV010000031.1:2078-5041 GCA_029212965.1 Porticoccaceae bacterium | reverse complement strand
TGCTGATCAACGATATTCTCGAGCACGCGCGGCTACAGTCGGGTGCCATGGAATTGGATATTCAGCCTCTTGAAATCGTCGCTTGTGTTGAAAGTCCCGTTCGCTTACTGGGGCCGTCGGCTTATGAAAAAAACATCGAAGTCATTATCGATGTCGACCCCGAATTACCGCTTTTTCTCTACGGTGATTCGCAGCGCTTGCGCCAGGTGGTGTCAAATCTTGTGGCCAATGCTATTAAATTTACCGACCGCGGCCATATTCTAGTGCGTTTGACGAATGGAGGAGTGGTAGATAGCCAGGTCACGTTGGTGCTGGAGGTTGAGGATACAGGCATAGGCATGTCAGCCCTGCAACAAGAAAATGTATTTGAAGCATTCACCCAGGCCGATACCACCATTACTCGTCGCTTTGGGGGCACCGGTCTGGGCCTATCCATTGTGCAAACACTGGTTGCCCTCATGGGAGGAGAAATCACTTTACACAGTGAAGAGGGCGTTGGTACTACCGTGCGAGTAAGCGCCTCTTTGACGCTGCAAGTGGGGCATCGGCAGATCGGACAGTTGTCTGCAAGTATTGCCGTGTTTGACCCGTTAGCTGTTTCTCGTCAGTCCCTGGGGCATGCCATACAACGGATGACCAGTGATTTACGATTGTATGGTGACTTTGAGGTGCTGGTTAAAGATCTTGTGATGCGGGATATCGAAGCCATTGTGATTAACTTGCCGATTGATGGGTTTGAGCATTCCCTGAGTGACATGCTAGTACGATTGCGAGAGTTTACCCATGTGCCCATTTTTGTCTTTTTGCCGCTGAGGGGGTTGCGTGCCAAGGCGGCGTTCAATATTAGCGGTATCGAGGGCCTTGATATCACTTACCTGGTCAAACCCTGGGCGACGACCGAATTTTTTACGATTTATAACACACTCAAGCACGGCTCCCCGATTGGCTCGGGTGATGCGATCCCTTTGAAGAATGTCAAAGTACTGGTTGCAGAGGACAATGATTTTAGTCGTTTGCTGCTGTCAACGCTTTTGGAAAAGGCAGGGTGTGAACTACAGGCTGTTGATAATGGGCGAGAGGCTTTAGTGCTTTGTGAACAAAGTGCATTTGACCTGTTGGTGTTCGATGTGCATAT
Source organism: Porticoccaceae bacterium (assembly GCA_029212965.1). Classification (GTDB taxonomy): domain Bacteria; phylum Pseudomonadota; class Gammaproteobacteria; order Pseudomonadales; family Porticoccaceae; genus Reddybacter. Next base: position 3,906 of record JARGOV010000031.1, on the reverse strand, counting down.
GCCAGAGCTCAACGGCATTGATGCTCTTGTTGAAATAAGAGCTTCAGGTGGCCTTAACACAGCTACGCCTGCTGTGGTGCTGACGGCCGATGTGCTACAGCATGAAGATCGTTTGGATAGCTTGTCCGGGCGGAATAAAATGATGCACAAACCCTTCGACAATACGCGCCTTATAGAGTTAATTTTGACATTGCTCAATAGGCAGCCATGCCGAATGCCTTTGCAAGCGGTTGCCACACAGCGCATACCTTTGGCGCAATTTTTTCAGGAAGTTGAAAAGTTATTGGCCAGCGCAGTGAAAGCCTATCAGGAACGTGATATCGGGCTACTGCGTGAAATTACACACCAGTTACTTGGCATTGCCGGTGTTTTTAAACAGGGCGAGCTGGAAAAACAGATAAAAGCGCTGCACACCTTGATCAAAGAAGAGGATGCCTGGGTGGGTGATGCCCTGCAGGCAGTAGAACAGGAGCTTGCCCGCCTCAAGGCAGAGGCGGGGGAAGAAGGGCTTTAAGCTACAAAGCACCAGTCAAAGATGGACTCAGTTTAATACGCGTAGTCGTATCACTCCGTCTACCGCAGCAATGGCGGCGATGATTTCTGCACTGGGTTGCTGCTCAACGTCAATAATGTTGTAGGCGATATCGTTGCGGCTCTTGTTGACCAGGTCGATCACGTTATTGTCGCTGTCGGCGAGAATACTCAGCACGTTGCCGAGCACCTTCGGCACATTATTGTTGCTGAAGGTGATGCGATAGCCAGCACTTCTCGCCATCGCTGTAGGCGGGAAATTGACAGAGTTTTTAATGTTGCCGTTTTCGAGAAACTCCATTAGCTGGTCGGCGGCCATAATGGCGCAGTTCTCTTCCGCCTCTTGGGTGCTGGCGCCAATATGGGGGGTTAGTATCACATCGTCTCTACCCAGTAGATCGGGCGTGGGGAAGTCAGCAATATAGCCGCCAAGCTGTTTGTTTTCGAGTGCGGCTACGAGGGCAGCGGTGTCGACGATCTCTTCACGGGCAAAGTTGAGCAGTTTGGCGTCGGGCTTAAAGCAGCGCAGGGTTTCGGCATTGATCATATGCCGGGTCGCGTCGATGGCGGGAACGTGTAGGGTGACGTAGTCAGCGCGGGCGAGTAGGCTTTGCAGGTTGTCCATTTTGCCGATATTGCTCGACAGCTGCCAGGCGGCTTCGACAGAAATAGCCGGGTCATAACCAATGACTTCCATGCCCAGCTCTAACGCCATATTGGCGACATTGGCACCGATGGCGCCGAGGCCGACGACACCAAGGGTCTTGCCCTGTAATTCGTTGCCGGCAAAACGTTTTTTCTCTTTTTCCAGCAGTTTGGACATCTCGCCAGCATCCGTCATCGAGGTCAGTGACTGGGCGTAATTAATGCCGCCAATAATATCTCGCGAACCCAGTAGTAAACTCGCGGCGACGAGCTCTTTGACAGCATTGGCATTGGCGCCGGGGGTGTTGAACACCACCACGCCCTGGGCGGAATAATCGGCGACAGGAATATTGTTAACACCGGCACCAGCACGGGCGACGGCCACTAAGCTGTTCGGGATTTCTTCGCCGTGGAGCTTGTGGCTACGCAGCATAAAGGCATCGGGTTGGGCGAATTCACTGGCGATTTCATAGCTGTCGCGGGGAAAACGGTCGAGCCCCTTACTGGATATTTGATTGTAGGTGCGAACTTTGTACATGGGTTTTCCTTTAATGTGGGCCTTAAGCAAGGCTGTTGCGCTGTTTTAGCGCGTTGTACTGAATAGCAATTAGGCTTGTTTGACTTGTTCGTAAGCCCAGCTTAACCAGGGCAT
>JARGOV010000031.1:0-1978 GCA_029212965.1 Porticoccaceae bacterium | reverse complement strand
GCCTCGACGCCGCCAATGGCGCGTACCCAATCGAGGGCATCGAGATAATCGGCCACACAGAGCATAGAGGGAGTGTTGATGGTCTCGCCTCTGAATATTCCTTCGTTCAATTTGCCCTTTTTGGTCATGCGGAAAATTTTCGGCAGGGGCCAGGCTGGGGTATAGGTTTCGAGACGCTCGACAGCGCGGGGGCTCAGTATCAACATGCCGTGAGCGCCTTCGCCGCCGAGTACTTTCTGCCAGCTAAAGGTGATGACATCCAGTTTATGCCAAGGCAGGGGCATCGCGAAAACGGCAGAGGTGGCATCGCAAATGGTCAGGCCACTGCGCTCATCGCAGATCCACTCGCCATCGACAACCTTAACCCCCGATGTTGTGCCGTTCCAGGTGAAGACTGTGTCGTGATCGGGGTTGGCGAGAGACAGGTCGGGTAGCAATCCGTAGTCAGCGCGGTGAGTGGTGACGTTGTTGAGCTTGAGCTGGTTAGTAATGTCGCCGACCCAGCCTTCGCCAAAAGATTCCCAGGCGAAAATATCGACGGGTTTGGCGCCGAGCAGTGACCACAGGGCCATTTCAACAGCGCCGGTATCGGAGGCTGGCACCACACCAACGCGGTAACCCTCGGGCAGGCCGAGCAATTCGGCAGTGTCAGCGCAGGCGCGGGCCAGCGCCTTTTTACCGATGGCCGAGCGGTGCGAGCGCCCCAGGGTTGAAATATCGAGAGCGTTAACATTGTAGCCAGGTCGCTTGCTGCAAGGCCCAGAAGAAAAATTCGGGTTTGCCGGTTTAACGGCGGGTTTTGGGGCTGCGGCGGTCATGGCTGTTCCTTGATAGAGAGCTTTAAAAGAGTTCCCCGCTGGCGATCCAGCGGCGTACATAAAAAGGCGGCAATTTTACTGGTCGCCAGTCCCCTTGCATAGGGGTGGGTATAATGTCTCCGTCGTTAGCCAAAACCCTGAGCCGCCATCGAATAGCGGTACGCGGCTGCGTATTAACAATGTATGACCTTATTAAGCTCAGAGCAGTGTGTTTTGTACGCTTAAAATCATGCCGTTAGTCATGAAGTGGTACATATTGAGCTGGCACTAAGTTGCTCAGTTGGTGAGCTTCGCGTATCGATCAGGGTTGACTTGGATTTAACGCTGCTACACAAGTGAGCTCGTGGCTAGTGAAACTACATTCGAAGTAAGCGAAAATGCCATCGTCACCCGCAGTTGTGTAGGTGCTATACGTGAATGCTCGCTGGGACGTCTCCATAGCCGGCCCCGGGTATGCTACTGGCGGAGAGCGAGTGATAATCCAAGGCAATATTATTGCCTGCAGTCTCGACCGGTAGCCGACGTGAATAAATCGACAAGCTTTAATTTAACCCCTAGGAGTAAAAGACTTAACTATGAGTGATTATCCTGAAAAAACCTGTGAAATTGGCAGTCTTGTACGCCACCCAAAATTAGTTGCCGCCGCGAGAGCCGGTCAAAAAACCCAACAGCGCCGCGATGGTGTTTACGCTTACCCCGGCGAAACGTTCGAGCTGGAAGGCGATGTGTTTGAAGTGGCTGCTTTGGAGCGTCAGCGAATAGGTGACATGTGCGATGCCGATGCCCGCGCAGAAGGTTATCCGACTCTTGAAGTCTATAAACAGGTGATCCTCAGCATGCACGAGGGTATGACCTGGAATGACGATGACTTGGTGTGGGTGCACCAGTTCACAAAACTACCAAGCTAAGTGATAGTGCCGGTTGTCTACCTAAAAGCCGCTGGTACTGCAGTTTACCCCGTTCATCCCCAGATACTAAATAATCATAGACAAAAGGTTCCTTGCTGTGATGGGTGGGGCGCTGCAGCTTGCCGGTCAGCGATATAATCCAATTCCTCTAGCTACTTTCCCCTTCACCTTAATGTGAACGACTTGCGAACACTATCAACATTTGCAAGCGGGGAAATTGCTACCGTGCAAGGAAGTTAATCCGTGAATAGA
>JARGOV010000030.1 GCA_029212965.1 Porticoccaceae bacterium | reverse complement strand
GCCAATTACCATTTAAACCACAGATGACGCAATATACTGACCGGGCTATTACGCAACCCAATGAACCTCCTACTCCTTCTGCCCGATGACTTTATTAGCAGCGATCGTGTGCAAATACGAGATCGACGCCTACAACATTTAAATAAGGTCATTAACACCAAGCCAGGGGATACTTTAAAGGCCGGTTTGATTAATGGCGGAATTGGCAGTGCTGAAATTATGACCATAGACAGTGATGTTGCCGAACTACGTGTTGAACTCAGTGGTACAGCGCCACCTTCACTCGCCCTCAACTTAATACTCGCTCTGCCTCGACCAAAAATGCTGCGCCGTATTTTGCAAGCAACCACTATTCTGGGCATCAAGAGCATCCATTTAATTGGCAGCTGGCGCGTAGAAAAAAGTTACTGGCAAAGCCCCTTTCTGTCAGCTGAAAAAATCCATGAACAGCTCATCCTAGGCCTTGAACAAGCTATTGACACGAAACTGCCAGAAGTTCATCTCCATCCTTATTTCAAACCCTTTGCAGAGGACGAGCTAAACACTATTGCGGGGAATTCAACGCGACTAGTGGCCCACCCTAGTGCGAACGCAGGCATACCCTCGCAAACCCAGGAAGCAGTGACTCTAGCAATTGGCCCCGAAGGTGGATTCATTCCCTATGAAATAGAAAAGTTTACCGAGCTTGGTTTTGCTGCTGTATCACTGGGACCGAGAATCCTCACCGTTGAAGTGGCCGTCAGTAGTTTAATCAGCCGACTCGCCGTCAACCTAGAACCTGAGACGCACAGCGTACAAAATTAAGCGACTTTAAACAGCCGCCCGTAGCTGCCAGAAAACAGGACACGCCATGACAGACCCATCACCCAAGCCTATAGACGGAGCAGAAATGCCCTTGCCGCCGGCGATTTTCCCCCTAATCTGTGTTGGTGGTAGCTATTTTCTCAACAAATACCTGCCGCTTACCCCACCGTCATTACTAACCGCCGAGTCTTCCTTTAGCGATAAAGTTGCAGTGGCACTATTAGTCAGCGCGCTGTTGCTTATCGCCTGGGCTATCAGTGCGTTGAGATCTAACAAAACCACCTTACTGCCACACAAGGCTGCCGCCACCCTGGTGACCAGCGGGCCTTTTTCTTGTTCTCGCAACCCCATTTATCTTGGCTTCAACTTACTTTTACTCGCAATGTTTTTTTCCAGCCTTAACCTGTGGCTAGTAATTTTGCTACCCCTCAATATTGCACTTCTGCAGTATTACGTTATTTTGCCTGAAGAAAAACACCTCAGTGATTGTTTTAAAACCAGTTATAAAGACTATCAATCGAACGTTAGGCGCTGGCTTTAACTTTTAAGACCAACACTTCAGCAAGACTCGATAACAATACAAGCCGACTTGCTTGAAATTGGCATGAAGCTTAAAATTAATTGGACGTTCGTTAAAGCCCATTTCTACAAGAGCCGCATATCCAACCATTCACGCAAGTCCCGAGAAAATATTCTCGATTTAGCTATACCTTTATTTGCTAAAGCCGGTTTCGACGGAGTATCTATGCGCGACGTAGCCAGTAAGAGCGAACTCACCCCTGCGGCACTGTATTACCACTTCAAAGACAAGGAAGCCTTGTATTTGAAGTCAGTAATGTACGCATTCGAGAAAAACTAACGCTGCCAAAGATTTCATTAACAATCCTGATGAAGCCATTGCCAATTTGGAAAAGTTTATCAACTGGTTTGTCAAAACTCTCAACAAAGATAACAATTTCCAAAAACTGTTGCAGTCAGTACTACTCGATAATAACCCCGACCGCATGCAGAATCTGGTAAAAGATGTTTTTTCTGATTTATTTTTAACCACGCGCGAAATTGTCGAAAGCTTTAGTCCCCGTTACGACCGGCAAATGCTCTCAATATCTATTATCGGTCTAGTACTTTACCATTTTCAAAGCGAAGAAGGCCGAAAGCTCTTACCCGGTAGAAAAGCCCAACACGATAAGCCACAGGTCATTAGCAAGCATATTATTAGTTTATTAAAAAGCGGGGCGAGGCCCATGATTTTTCGTTAAAGCAATTTAAGCCGTAACCCCACCTCAGATTTATCTCAGTAATATTTACCGTGATTTCAATAACGACTGGCTAGTAGAGAATAACTCATTTCTTAAGATATCAATCTTTAGAGGTAGTTCTACGACGGAGGTCTTTCCCAGCACAGAAGCCGCGAGCTTAAATACAGAAAGGTTGTAATGCAGCCAAAGATCAATAACTTCCAATAATTAATCGCGCTACAAGTCAACCTTACTTCGTTCATCTCAACGAAACACCGTATGCTGGCTACTCAGCATTTTCACTAGAATGTGATCATTCATTGAACGTTGTTAAAATAAGAAAAAACGCTGGTAGTCTCTATTTTTCTCAACTAAAACTGACTTTATTTTGCGACTAAAGCCAACTGATCAAAACGTATACCCTGCCAGCCATGACGCATAAAAGTCCGAATATTGGCATGGTCGTTACCGTCAGGATGACCGATGACATCCTCACGAAAATACTTGCCAAAACACACCAGTGTTTCCGATGGGTTGAGGCCGTTGATTTTTGCGAAGCTAAAAATTCGGCAGGAACCAGCATTCTCACCCACCGCATTATCAATCCGGTCATCCCCAATACCATTGCTGAATGCACTTTCTGTATAGTTGTAACAGGCATCAATCACCGCCATCACTTGGTCGAACTCAACCGTATTAGGCCGGTTTTTTATCTGTTGAATAAGATCATCTACACGCACGGAACATCCTCTTAAAAATTTGTTGTATTTTTATACGTGGCCAGCTTGGAAGAAGCCTACTGGGAAAATAAAAACGTATTGCCTATTTTTTTATTTCGCCCCTTTCCCTGCAGTGGTTTATCAGTGGCTTATCGTGTGCAAATGTCAAACCACCCACGGTTTTATTGCGTGGCTAATAATGTACCGAGTGCCGTCACAAGAGGCTTCATAAAAAAATTGTTCTCGGGCATAAAGTCGACCCTCACACCTTCTTGTTTCAAGTAATCGGACATGACAGGGCCAATAGCGCCAACTATGGTGACCTCTAAACCTGCCTTTAAGAACATTTCAAGGCCTGTCTTTTTTGCCACATTGAGCAGGTGTTTATACTGCGGCTGACTGGTAAAAAGTATCGCGTCGACAGCCCCTTCTGCAAGCTGGTGAATTAATGCCACCACCTGTTCTTGCTCTAACTCAGAGGCATAAATATAGGGTGCCACGGTACTCACCACTGCGCCTTTATTCTGCAAAAAATGAATCAGCTTTTCGTTGGGGTCACTGCCATAGAGCTGTACGGCGACGTGGCGCCCAACCAAGTCAGTATCGCGTAAAGATTCAATAATACCATCGGTTGTCGGCGCAGCTCCCGCCAAATCAGCATGCATTTTTAGTTTGCGCAATTCTCGAACCGGCTTCGGGCCGCGAACGATTTTACGCACCGCTGACAATGCACGGTGCCAGTCCTGCTGACAACCAAAGCGCTCGGCGAAGCCTTCAAGACGGCGCATACCCTCACCGGTAAGAATAATAAAGTCGTCAAACTTACCCGCTATCATGGCTGTCATCCATTGCTCTACAGCTTCTGCATCGGGGCTATCTTTAATGGCAACGAGAGGGCAGCGTAGTACAGTCGCGCCGCGACGCACCAATAAGTCTGCCAACACGTCCTGCTGGCGTGATTCGGGAATAGCGATCGTTCTATGGCGTAAAGTGGCTTCGGGTGCTGACATCAGTGATACTTATCCTCTCGTAAGATCAATCATTCAAGCTACTAACAAGCAAGTAAAGTGCAATTTTCGCACAAGCGCCGAAGACCCACCAGCTCCCTGCCATTCCCCGCTCATCGCCCCTAACCTAGTTTAACAGTCAGTAATTTCAATTTATTTCCGAAACTGAAAAACTATTACCCGTCAGCCTGTTTCCGCCGAGAGAGACCATGCATTGCAAATGCTTGGTAAGCTTGAGAACACCCAGTAATTAATAACAATGACAGCAGAACACGACATTCGCTACCCCAATACCATCGATATTTACTGACCGGGCGGCTAGAATGACATCTCACCTTCGTCCTGCTTTTTAGCGGTAAATCATGATCACCGACCCCTTCTTTTACCTTTGTGCCATTCCTGCTGTGCTCATCTTCGCCATGGCCAAAGGAGGCTTCGGTGGTGGCATAGCAATGATCTCCGTACCCCTGATGTCTCTATCCGTACCTCCAGTACAGGCCGCAGCTATTTTATTGCCGTTATTAATTGTTATGGATGGCGCCGCTATCTGGAGCTTTCGCGGCCAATGGAGCCAAGAAAATATTAAGCGCACACTACCCGGCGCCATGCTCGGTATTATCGCTGGCGCTTTTACCTTCCATTATTTGCCAGAAGCGGCCATACGCCTGTTAATTGGTTTTATTTGCGTAATTTTCTGCCTTAATTACTGGCTGCGACCTCAGCTTAAAACTAAAACTGAAGCCGGTAAAATCGCCGGTGGCTTTTGGGGCACCATCGCTGGATTCACTAGTTTTGGCATTCACGCTGGTGGACCGCCAATGAGTATTTATCTCTTGCCCCAACGTTTAGATAAAGTTGAATTAATGGGCACTTTTGCTCTCTTCTTTGGCGTCGTCAATGTCGTTAAACTCATCCCCTACACTTGGCTCGGCCAGTTTGACTACACCAATATACTCACCTCAGCAGTGCTAATTCCCCTAGCGCCAATCGGGGTTCGTCTCGGCTATTTTTTACTGCATAAAATCAGCGAGCAGCTGGTCTATCAAATTTGCTATTTTTTCCTGATGCTGATCGGTCTTAAACTCATCTACGACGGTGGCTACAGCCTGCTCAATTATTGATAATCACGCCAGCAAATATTTTCTCAAAGTAATATCACTGCGTGCATGAGGCGAACACTATATAATGCCCAGCCTTTGTAACAGCATGCAATTGATACTGGTCGCCCATGAAATTATTGGTTCGCAATCTCCCCCGCAGTATTACTGAAGCCGAGCTACAGGCACTGTTCGAACCCTTCGGGCTGGTGCAATCTTGCTCCCTGGTAATGGACGGTGAAAGCGGACTGTCTAAAGGCTTTGGCTTTGTTGAAATGCCCAAACCCGGCAATGGCAAAGCAGCGATGAAACAACTCAACGCGAAAGTCATTGCCGGCAACAAAATTCGTGTTAAAAAAGCCGAATCAAAAGCTGAAGATAAAATTGAGCCAAACCAATAAAACCATGAATCAAGACCCCCTCCACGGTATTACCCTAAAAGAGATACTCACAACACTGGTCGAACACTACGGCTGGCAAGAACTGGGGCAGCGCATCACTATTAAGTGTTTTACCAACGACCCCAGTATTAGCTCCAGCTTAAAATTTCTTCGCAAGACACCCTGGGCACGCACAAAAGTCGAAACCCTTTATCTTAAAACCGACTGGCCACAAAGCGCCAGCAATAAAAATATTTGGTCAGTTGAACGCAGCGGCCACAATCGTTAAGTTGTATTCTTAGCAAACCCGCTGTTCTCTAGTGGAGTTTACCGAACAGATAAACGAGCGCGCCCAATTGACAACCAGCAACAACTCTTTCGACCTCTGAACAAAAACCTAATTGGAACTGCTGCTATGGTCTCGATGTCCCTTACTGGTAATCGCTGAAAAAAGTGTGTAGCAAATTAAAACCTCAGTTCCCGGCGGTGGAAAAACCCCTCAAGATTTTTTAGCGACGCACCTATCAACCTTATTTTTGAACGAGTTCAACCCGCCTATTTTTGTCCCGGCCAGCGTCACTGCCATTTGAAAACACTGGCACAAGCGGTCCAACGCCATGGGGATCTAGCCGATCAGAGGCTATGCCATAGTCTTTTTTCAGAGTCTCAGCAACGGCCAAGGCTCGATCAGAAGACAGCTTACTATTGTAGGCGAGGGTTCCCTTCGAATCAGTGTGCCCGACAACATAAAAATTCTCGCCAGGATGATTATTTATGTATTTAGCTATCTCAATGAGCGCGGCCTTTGACTCGGCTTTCAGCGTAGCTTTATCAAAATCGAACATAATACCGTCCAACACAACACGGCCGTATTCTTCAATATCAGCGCCCATAGCTTCTGCGTCTATGACGACTAATCCTGTTTCAGCAGCCTCAACTTCAACAATATCAATCAAGGTACCGACATAGTTTTTAGAATGTTGCTCAACATAGACGATGACATAGGCAGTGCCCGCTGCCCGCTCTTTTTTAGCGACAATGGCACCAGCACCACCCGATGAAGAGGTCCCCGAGAACATCGTTCCTACTTCACCGGGCTTGTTCGTCGGATTCGCGCGAAAAGTCACTGTTATCCATTGCCCAGAACCAATAGCAGTACCTTTACGATCGACAAACATGCCCTCACCCAGAATGTCGAAATTCTCTGCCCGAAGCGCATCGAGATAATTTTTATAAATCTCGGAATAAGTCCGCTCTTCGCCCCCATATTTGTAGAACGTGCGCGTCACACGACCTTCGGTCTCGACCCAATCTGTGATATGGCGGTAACCTGTTACCGGCCCAACAGCTACTTTGTAAGGTTGGTAATTCTCGATGTGTTGCCAGGCAATGACCTGACCCGGATAGCGTTTAATCATCGGGTGTTCGACAACCCCAGCAACATCCTGCGCCATTGTTACAGGGGAGATTAGAGCAAGAATGTAGACTGTGCTTACAATGTAAAAATACTTTAACATGGGGGTCCCTCCTGAAAATTAGTCAATAAATTATGCAGGGATATTTCGGGTTGTACAGCGTTAACACCCACGACTTAAGAAGCGAGTTCTCACCAGTCATTAGCATTAACGTAAAGAGAACCTTCGTATCACGCCTGTCTTAATAGCACCCCAATTTGAAAAAACGATAGCGCTTGAAAAAGCCCTGTATCAAGTTTGAAGTGAGACAATTAACCCTTGGGAGACAGCGCCGTAAACGCCGTATCTTTTAGTAGGTCAAGAGCGAGAGCCTCAGCAACTTTAATCCCATCAATACCTGCAGAAAGAATGCCCCCCGCGTATCCAGCACCTTCACCCGCCGGGTATAAACCCGCCGTATTAATACTTTGAAAATCTTTACCGCGACGAATACAAATGGGCGATGAGGTACGGGTTTCAACCCCGGTTAACAGGGCATCGGCCATGGCAAAGCCCTTAATTTTTTTATCAAAGGCCGGGATCGCCTCTCGGATGGCGGCCACGGCAAAATCTGGCAGGGCTTGTGATAAATCACCAAGACTCACCCCCGGTTGATAAGAAGGCTGCACACTACCCAATTGAGTCGAGGCTTTATTGTTTAAAAAATCACCCACCAATTGCGCGGGCGCACAGTAATTTTCACCGCCCAGTTGATAGGCCAGGCTTTCGAGGTCGCGTTGTAAATCAATACCGGCTAGGACATCTCCCGGATAATCTTGCTCCGGTGTAATGCCGACCACGATCGCGGCATTGGCATTGCGCTCGTTACGTGAATATTGTGACATGCCATTAGTCACCACCCGCCCCTCTTCGGAGGTCGCCGCCACCACAGTGCCGCCGGGGCACATGCAAAAGCTGTAGACACTACGGCCATTTGCGCAGTGGTGCACCAGTTTGTAATCCGCGGCACCGAGAATGGGGTGGCCCGCCTGCTCACCGAAGCGCGCCTTATCAATGACCGACTGAGGATGCTCAATACGAAAACCAATGGAAAAGGGTTTGGCTTCAATATAAACGCCCTGGGCCAGCAACATTTCAAAACTGTCTCTCGCACTGTGACCTGGGGCGAGCACAACGTGCCGGCTGTGCAGGGTCTCACCATTATTCAAGGTCACCGCTGTGACATGTCCGTGCCCAGTGCCGTCTTCCTCAACATCAACACCACCGGGCTGACGATGAAGTGTTTCAACTTTGGCACCAAAACGAATCTCTCCACCGAGGCGAAGTATTTCACCGCGCATGGTTTCCACCATCTTTACCAGTTTAAAGGTGCCAATATGAGGCTTACTGAGGAAGAGGATTTCCTGTGGCGCACCCGCTTTAACAAATTCTTCTAACACTTTGCGGCCAAAATGGCGCTTGTCTTTGACCTGACTATAGAGCTTGCCGTCAGAAAAGGTCCCCGCGCCTCCCTCACCAAATTGCACATTTGATTCGGTATTCAGCTTACCCTTACGCCACAAACCCCAGGTATCTTTCGTACGTTGGCGTACCTCTTCACCCCGTTCCAGCACAATCGGTTTTAAACCCATCTGAGCTAAGAGCAAAGCCGCCAGAAGACCGCAGGGGCCAAAACCAATAATAATCGGCCGCTGTTGACTCGGTAGGGGGAAATCAGCTTGAGCCTGGGTAACAAACTGATAACGTGTATCGGGTGCTTTGCGCACCGAGGACTGGGACGAAAATGTTTGCAGTACTTTTTTCTCAGCCACTTCGCCGAGTTCAACATCAAGTTGATAAATCAGTAAGATATTATTTTTTTTGCGAGCATCATAGCTGCGTTTAATCACAGTCAATGCAAGTAAGTCTTGCTCGACAAGCCTCAAATGATTCGCAGCGGCTAAATATAAGTCAGCCTCACTATGGTCAAGGGGCAATTTAATGTCTGAGAGTCGTAGCATAATTATCGGTGCAACAATTGGTGAATAAATAAATTCGTTACTGACTCGCTCTGGCGAGTCGTCTTGAGGCTCAGGTTAGATTGAGGCCTCCATCGGCTATGACAATTTCACCGGTAATATACGTGCTCGACACCAGTAAAGCGGCGAGCTCTGCAATTTCTTCGGGCTGTGCACCCCTGCCCATTGGCGAACATTCTCGCCAAAGTGTGTGCGCATCGCTCCAGCTCGCCGTCATCGGCGTTGCCACCAAGCCTGGGGCAATAGCATTGACGCGAATAGCGGGCGCAAGACTCTTCGCCAGTAACTTAGTCATATGGTTTAAAGCCGCCTTACTGGCTGCATAAGGAATGGATGCCCCCTTGGGACGAACCCCAGCATGGGAACTAATATTGACAACACAACTCGTCCGTTGAGGGCTTGACGCTTCAGCTAAAGCCCTTTCGGCCTCGGCAATCAGTGTCCATGGTGCAATAACGTTCACTTCATAGAGTTGTCGCCAAATGTCTGCATTGGCCTCTTTTAGAGCATCATGGGGAATCACGGCATTAATGCCCGCATTATTCACTAACACATCTAAACGACCGTACTGAGAAAGCACCTCCGTCACTAAGCACTTGATGTCTTCTTGCCTCTCCAAATCGGCTTGTACATACCTTGAGCCGGGGTGATCTCCTGCCAATTGTTGCCCGGCCTCAACAGAGGATTTAGAGTGAAACACAATGCTAAATCCATCTTTCGCCAATTGTCTGGCAATTGCCAATCCTATGCCCGAGGTGGAACCCGTTATTAGGGCGACTCTTCCCGCATTTTCCTTCAGCTGCATAACTGGACTGTCCCGGCTCTCATCCATTGAATAAAACGATCGTGAAATAGCGTTAGATCAACACGCAAACGCGTCATTTTAGCACCCGATTAAACACATAATCCCGCACTATAACCGGACGACCAGGCCCACTGAAAATTATAGCCCCCCAGGTGACCACTCACATCCAGCACCTCACCAATAAAGTAAAGACCAGGTTGTTGTTTCGCCTCCATCGTTTTGGAGCGAATACTCTGGGTATCCACGCCACCCAATGTGACCTCCGCCGTGCGATAACCCTCGCTGGCAGAGGGTTTCAAACACCAGCTATTGAACTGTTGGCCGATGCTCTTTAAGTACTTATCACTAAATTCTGCCAGCGGACTAGTGGCCAGCTGCGGCCACCACAGGGCCTGTAGTTCATTCACTAAGGCTTTCGCCAAGTGCTTATTAAGCAGTGTACTCAAGCGGCTCTTGCCCTGCCTCTGCTTCGCAGCCAACAACCACTGAGAGGCATCAAGCTCAGGCAGCAGATTGATATTGATGGCATCGCCGGGTTGCCAGTAATTGGAAATTTGCAATATCACCGGACCACTCAGTCCGCGATGGGTGAACAGTAGGTTTTCTGTAAAGGACTGCCCCCCGGCACTTACAGAAACCTCCAGTGCCAGACCAGAAAGCCGCTCACAAATCGGCTTCATGAAATCGCTGAACATAAAGGGCACTAAACCCGCTCGACACTCGGTAACGGGCAGGCCAAACTGGCGAGCGATATCGTAGCCAATGCCGCTACCGCCCAAAGTTGGAATAGACAGCGCCCCGCTGGCCACGACCAGTGACTGGCAGTACAAACTCTGGCTTTGTCCGTCAATATCAAGCTGATAGTTAAGGTCTCTACACTCCACAGCAATGGAGGCGTCTATTTTCAAGGCCTTAACAGCAGTCACGCAACAGCGTGTTTTAATATCTACACCCGCTTGTTCACATTCACTTAGCAACATGGCCAAAATGTCTTTTGCCGAATGCTGACAAAATAATTGGCCGTGCTTGCGCTCTTCAAAGGCAACGCCGTAGCGCTCGACCAATGCAATAAAGTCCCATTGGGTATAACGGCTTAAGGCCGATTTGCAAAAGTGGGGGTTATTGGAAATATAGTTCTCTGGCTCGATACTGTAGTTCGTAAAATTACAGCGTCCACCTCCAGACATTAATATTTTCTTGCCGACTTTATTGGCTTTCTCCAACACCAATACGCGGCGACCCCGTGCAGCAGCCGTTGCCGCACACAGTAAGCCCGCAGCACCGCCTCCTAAAATAATGACATCGTAATGATCTGTTGTGTCTTGCACTATAGTCAGCCGCTATACCTTACCTACGTGAAATAGGGAATGTGAGAAAGAAGAAGGTAGGATTTAAAGAAACGGTATTTTATGGTTTACAGTCTATAGAACAAGCATTATTACACGCAGCTGGTTCGTGCCCTCTTTATCAAGGCATAGAGGGGCTTGACCTACATTGTAAAGTCAACGACCCTACTCCCAAGCATGCGACACAGCCGACATTTCACAATAATAACGAGAGGGCGCTATGAGCGATATTTATCATCCCGGCAACCGCGAACTGCAGGATGCCTTCGGCACCCGGCCACTGGCAGATCGTATTAATGAACTCATTATTCAGTCAGAAATTGGTGACGAAGAGCGAGAATTTATCACCTCGCGCAATATGTTTTTCATCAGCACTGTCGATCCCGATGGCCAGCCAACGGTGTCATACAAAGGCGGAGAAACGGGTTTTGTTCGCGTGATCGATAGTAAAACCATTGCCTTCCCCCTCTACGATGGCAACGGCATGTTCCTCAGCGCTGGCAACATGGCAGCCAGCCCTAATGTCGGTCTGTTGTTTATCGACTTTGAAAACCCCCATCGTTTGCGCCTGCACGGGGTGGCCAGCGTCAGCGCCGATGATGAATTGATGAACAGCTATCACGAAGCACAACTAATCGTCAGAGTTACTGTGACGAATACTTTTATTAATTGCCCGCGTTATATCCACCCGGCAACGAGTGATGAACAATCTATTTACGTGCCTGTCGAGGGTAGAGAAACCCCTGACCCTGAATGGAAATCCTGGGAAGTGGTCGCCGATGTTCTGCCCGATAAAAAGTCTTAGCTATACAGCCGCGTCCTTTAAGCAATCGGGGTATTCATACCATGAGTCAAAATAACATTATCGGTAGTGTTGACACCCTCTGGCGCTACCCAGTAAAAAGCATGCGCGGACAGTCCATTGAACAGGCCTTTATTGGCTACGCTGGCATTTATGGGGATAGGCTTTACGCCTTTAAAACCAGTGCAGGGCCGGATTTTTTCCCCTACCTCACTGGCCGCGACACCCAGGACATGTTGCTTTGCACACCCCGCTTTCGCCAGCCCGAAAAAGCCGAGCAACCCGTCAACTGGGCTGAGGCCGAAGCCATGAGTGTCGGTATTACGCCCGTGTTTAGCAGCGCCCATGAACTGGCGATGGATGTTGTCACACCCAACGGTGAGGTCTATGCCATCGACGACCCCGCCCTCGCAAAGAAACTCGAGGCGAGCGCCGGTGCAGGTCACGAAGTGTCGCTCACCCACTCCCAACGCGCCATGACTGACTGCCGCCCCCTGTCATTAATCTCTTTACAAACGGGTCAGCAGCTGGCCAAAGAAACTGGCATAGACATTGATAATCGACGCTTTCGCGCCAATATTTATCTCGATTTAAACAGTGGTGAGGGCTTTGGCGAAGACAACCTAGTCGGTCGTCATTTAAAGCTCGGTGATAAAGTGGTGATCACCATTGTCGAACGCGATCCGCGCTGCGCAATGATTACCTACGATCCCGACACCGGCGAGGCCACACCGCAAATCTTGCGCCAGGTCACTCAACACCACGAGCGCAACGCAGGCATTTATGCCGCCGTGGTGGTTGAAGGCATGGTCAAGGCCGGCGATAGCGTCGAGTTAATGGCTTAACCTGACACCCCAGCTGACACGACGCTATCGTTATCAATGTCACTTGTCACTTGTCACTTGTCACACTAATGACTCAAGTGAGTATCTTACGTAAATACTTCAAGTAAAAACCTCACGGTAAAACCCTCAAAATAAAAGCGCTAAAAAAGTTATTATTTAAATAAAATAATCGTTTCACAATGCCTGTGACACTGTTATATTTTGCAATAACTCTCGGGGAGCCT
The DNA here is from genome assembly GCA_029212965.1 of Porticoccaceae bacterium. Classification (GTDB taxonomy): domain Bacteria; phylum Pseudomonadota; class Gammaproteobacteria; order Pseudomonadales; family Porticoccaceae; genus Reddybacter. The sequence continues at coordinate 17,102 of JARGOV010000030.1, read as the reverse complement.
TAAAAAATAAGGCTGAGATGCTACTAGCTTTTGACTTCATACTTTTGAATCAATACTGCGTAGCGAACCCGTTGAACCTGAACCGTCTAGTACCGGCGTAGGAAAGAGCAATGTTTTTAGTGCCATCATTAGTGTTATTTTCTATAGCACCATTAAAAATACCCTGCCTTATGCAGCTCTCCGCCCGGCCCTTCCAAAATAAGCCACGGAGTCAATATGTCAGCGCAAACGCAAAACCCAGAAACCACCACTCAGCCTGCGACAAGCCAGCGACAAAACATTACTCAAGATCCACTGCCAGCCAGTAAAAAGATTTTTACCGCGTCCGAGAATTTTGCCGATGTGCAGGTACCGATGCGCCAGGTCACACTGACCACGGGCGAGCAGGTTCATCTTTACGACACCTCCGGCCCCTATACCGATGTTGATGTAGATGTGAATATTCACCGTGGTCTGCCCGATGTGCGCTCATCGTGGATCGAGCGTCGCGGCGATAGCGAAAGTTACACAGGACGAGAAACAAAGCCCGCCGACAACGGCGTTAGCGATGCCGGCCAGTCGACGCGCTACTACAACCCCGAGCTGCAACGCACCCCTCGACGTGCCATGAGCGGCGCCAATGTGACCCAGCTCCACTACGCGAGAAAGGGCATCATCACTGAGGAAATGGAGTACATCGCAATTCGAGAGAACGAACTGCGCGGTGCACTGGCCAATGAATTTAATACCCCCGAGCGCGTCGCACGTCTCAAGGGCAACAGCATGGGCGCGGGTTTTACAGATACCGTCACGGCGGAACTTGTACGCAGCGAAGTCGCTGCCGGGCGGGCGATTATTCCCGCCAACATCAATCACCCTGAATTGGAGCCGATGATTATTGGCCGCAATTTTCTGGTCAAGGTTAATGCCAATATCGGCAACTCGGCACTCAGCTCTGGCATCGACGAAGAGGTCGAAAAACTGGTGTGGTCGATCCGCTGGGGCGGCGACACGGTGATGGATCTCTCGACTGGCAAGCACATTCACTCCACCCGCGACCACATCCTACGCAACTCGCCCGTTCCCATCGGCACCGTACCGATTTATCAGGCGCTGGAAAAAGTGGGCGGCGTCGCCGAGGATCTCAACTGGGAGGTCTTTCGCGATACGCTTATTGAGCAGGCTGAACAGGGCGTCGATTACTTCACCATTCACGCCGGTGTACTACTGCGCTATGTACCCATGACGGTGAATCGTCTCACGGGCATTGTCTCCCGTGGTGGCTCCATTATGGCCAAATGGTGTATCGCCCATCACCAGGAAAACTTTCTCTATACCCACTTTGAAGACATCTGCGAAATCATGAAGGCCTACGATGTGAGCTTTTCGCTGGGTGACGGCCTGCGCCCCGGCTCACTTGCCGACGCCAATGACGAGGCTCAGTTTGCGGAATTAAAAACCCTCGGCGAGCTCACCAAAATTGCCTGGCGCCACGATGTTCAAACCATGATTGAAGGCCCCGGTCATGTGCCCATGCACATGATTCAAGAAAACATGGATCTGCAACTCGAGCACTGTGACGAGGCTCCTTTCTACACCCTGGGCCCATTGACCACCGACATCGCCCCCGGTCACGACCACATCACCAGTGGGATTGGCGCTGCCATGATAGGCTGGTTCGGTTGCGCCATGCTCTGCTATGTCACCCCCAAAGAACACCTCGGCCTGCCCAATCGCGACGATGTAAAACAAGGCTTGATCGCCTATAAAATTGCCGCCCACGCAGCGGATGTCGCCAAGGGTCACCCCCATGCCCGTCATCGCGATGATTTGTTGTCAAAAGCGCGCTTTGATTTCCGCTGGGAGGACCAATTCAACCTGGGTCTCGACCCCGGTACCGCCCGCGACTATCACGATGAAACACTCCCCAAAGACTCTGCCAAGGTCGCTCACTTTTGCTCCATGTGCGGCCCCAAATTTTGCTCCATGAAAATCACCCAAGATGTCCGCGATTACGTGGCTCAGGGTATGGATGAAAAATCCAGCGAATTTAAAGACCAGGGCAGCGAAATTTATATTGAGAATATTGGTTAAAGCACACAGCGACAATGAAGATTGAAATTATCGGCAGCGGCGTGAGCGGCCTGTGTTGCGCCCATGCCTTTGTCGAACGCGACTGCGAAGTCAATATTATTGCCGCCAGTGACGCCCTCGATAGCACGTGCTGCTCTTGGTGGGCGGGCGGCATGCTGGCACCGGGCTGCGAGGGCGAAAGCGCTGAACCGCTAATTGCCACATTAGCTGCTGAAAGCATGACCTTCTGGCAAACTGTCGCCCCCGCCTACACCAAAGCCGGTACTCTGGTGGTGGCCACTTCTCGCGACCAACCCCTGCTCAATAATTTCGCGCGAAATACTGAGGGCTGGCACCGGGTCGAGGGCGAAGAGATACATCAACTTGAGCCCGATCTCGGCGAGCGCTTTAGCCGCGCTCTTTTTTTTGCCGACGAGGCCCACCTCGATCCCCGCCAGACGCTTAGCCACTTAATTGACACTTTAAAAAAGCACGGGGTGACCTTTACTCAGCGCCACATTGACGACGGACCGAGCAATCAGTACAGCAGTGCAGCCGACTGGATCATCGACTGTCGAGGCCTCGGCGCACAGCATGTACTGCCCGAACTGCGCGGTGTTAAAGGTGAAATGCTACATATCCACAGTGACGAAATAAAACTCTCTCGCCCAGTACGCCTTTTACACCCGCGCATTCCGCTCTACATTGTGCCCCGTGAAAAAAGCCTCTTTATGATTGGCGCAACCATGATAGAGAGCACCGAGCGACATCGTGCCAGTGTGCGTTCAGTGCTCGAACTCCTGTCGGCAGCCTATGCCCTGCACCCGGCCTTTGGTGAGGCCGAGATACTCGAAATTGGCGTAGAGGCCCGCCCAGCCTTCACCGACAACCTGCCGCAATTACGCCGTCGAGGGAAAACTCTGGCGGTCAATGGCATGTATCGCCACGGCTTTCTCGCCGCCCCCGCCATGGCGCGACGCTGCGTCGAGTTCGCCCTTGACGGCATTATTCCCTCAGAGGTAATGAATGAAAATACACCTTAACGGCGCAAGCCTCGACACTGAACACAATGATCTCGCGGCTTTGGTTGCCGCCCTCGGCCACGAGGCCGACAAGGTTGCCACGGCTATTGACGGTCTGTTCGTTGCGCGCAGCGCACGGGCGCAAACCCCCTTACACGAAGGCTGTGCCATCGAAATACTGGCCCCCATGGAGGGCGGCTGATGACTCCCGAGAAAGCGGTCCCCAACGAAGCGCTAAATTTGTATGGCAGTGAATTTACTTCACGCTTTTTAATTGGTAGCGCCCAGTACCCATCGCCAGCAATTTTGCTCGACGCCATTGCCGCCAGTGGGGCGGATATCGTCACCGTCTCTCTGCGCCGCGAAGCAGGTAAAGGCGTGGATAAAGACACTGGTAAAGAGAGTGCGGGGCAGCAGTTTTGGTCTCTAATTCAACAATCCGGCGCGCGCCTGCTACCCAATACCGCCGGTTGTAAAACCGTCAAAGAAGCGGTGAATACCGCCCATATGGCTCGGGAGTTATTTGCCACACCCTGGCTGAAGCTCGAAGTGATTGGCGAAGACGACACCTTGCAGCCTGACGTTTTCGGCCTGGTGGAAGCAGCACGTATTCTCTGTGCCGAAGGCTTTCAGGTTTTTCCCTATACGACGGACGACTTGGTGGTGGCCGATAAACTGCTCGCTGCCGGTTGCGAAGTTTTAATGCCCTGGGGTTCGCCCATTGGCAGTGGTCGCGGCTTGAACAACCCCTTTGCCCTCAAGGCATTACGGGCGCATTTCCCCGACACCACACTGATTGTCGATGCCGGTATTGGCTTGCCCTCGCAGGCGGCTCAGGCGATGGAGCTGGGTTACGACGCCATCTTGCTCAACACCGCCGTCGCCAAAGCCGGTGACCCCGTGACCATGGCCAGTGCCTTTGCCCAGGCGATCGAAGCGGGGCACACCGCTTTTAACGCCGGAGCCATTGAAGCCCGCGATATGGCCTGCCCCTCAACGCCCGTTCTGGGCAGCCCTTTTTGGCATGGCACAGGGGGAGCATAAAATGCCTCACTCGCAAACTCTGCCAGTAAAGCCCACCGCCAACTGGCTGCACAAATTTTATTTAATTGTCGATAACAGTCAGTGGCTGGAACGCTTTTTACCCCTCGGTTTAAAACTGGTGCAATTGCGTATTAAAGATTTGCCCGCCTCAACATTGGCTGCTGAAATTAGCAAGGCCAAAGTGCTCTGCGCCGCCTATGACTGCCAACTGATCATTAATGATCACTGGCAGCTCGCCCTGGACCTGGGGTGTGACTTTATTCACCTCGGCCAGGAAGATCTCGCCAGTGCCGACCTGACAGAAATTCGCCGCGCGGGCCTTAAGCTGGGCGTGAGTACCCACGACGGTAAAGAGCTGGCCTATGCATTAAGTCTTAAACCCGACTACATCGCCCTTGGCCCCGTGTACGCCACCCAATTAAAAAAAATGCCCTGGGCACCCCAGGGTTTAGAAAAACTGGCACGCTGGCGCCAATTAATCGGCGATACCCCGTTAGTTGCCATCGGGGGCATGAGTGTCGAACGCGCCGCGGGAGCCTATTGTGCAGGAGCGGATACCATTGCCGTAGTCACCGATGTGCTTTGGCACCAAGACCCCGAACAACGGCTGCAAGAGTGGCTTGCCACAGCTGTGCAATAAATCATATGAAAAAATACGGGAATAAAGCACGGGAATAAAACCAATAAATGAAGCCGTTAAATCAAGCGGTTAATTAAAGTCAGGGCTCTCACCACAAGCCGCTGAATAACAAGGTATTTTTATGAGTGAAAATCGCTATGCCCGACAACTCGCCCTGCCCGACGTTGGCAGCGCTGGGCAGGCCAAACTCGCCGCCGCGCGCATTGTTATCATCGGTGCCGGTGGTCTCGGCGTGCCCGCTCTCACCTACCTGGTAGGTGCCGGCATCGGCCATATACGCCTGGTCGATAAAGACCGTGTGGCTATTCACAACCTGCATCGTCAAGTGTTGTTTAGTGAAGCCGATGAAGGGCAGTACAAAGTGACTGTGGCCGCCCGAAAAATGGCGGCATTAAATAGTGAGGTTGTGGTTGAAGCCATTAACGAGCGGCTGATCTCCAGCAATTGCCAAGCCCTACTGGAAGACTGCGATTGTGTCATCGACGCCGCCGATAATTTCATCACCACGTATTTACTCAGCGATACCTGTCAGCTCTTAAACAAGCCACTCATCTCTGCCTCGGCGGCGGGCATGAAAGGCTATATGGGCGTTTTTTGCCAGCATGCACCCAGCTACCGGGCACTGTTTCCCTGCCCCCCTGACCAGGGTTTATCCTGTGCCCGCGACGGCGTGCTCGGCCCCGTCGTTGCCGTACTCGGTGTCCTACAGGCCCAGACCGCCATTAAACAACTGCTCACCGAACCCGGCCCCGCAAAGCTATTAAATGTCGACCTTTGGCACCAACACTTTTCCAGTATTGATTTTTCCAATGCACCCGAACCTGAAACAGCCACCCCCATTGCCGTTTTAAACAGCAAAGAGCTAAGCCCCCACGACAGCCTCATCGACGTGCGCAATGCTGATGAATTACAGGCACCGCCACTGCCCTACGCCACGCACATTCCTCTAGCAGACATTCATCAACGCCTTGCGGAGATACCCCGCGAGCAAAGAGTCGTGCTGTGCTGTATGAGTGGTCGTCGCGCTAGTAGCGCGGCGCAAATTCTGGCCGACCAGCACTATCCCAACCTGGCTATTTTAAGCCTGGAGCAAGATTGAACGTGAACCAGAAAACAGGAGACAGAGGCACAATTGACGCAAACGGCACAAGTCCGATAAAAAATGTCTTAAGCATCGGCGGTTCAGACCCCAGCGGCGGTGCCGGTATTCAGGCCGATTTAAAAACCTTCGCGGCTAACGGTGTTTATGGTATGGCTGTTATCAGTGCCCTCACCGCGCAAAATACCCGTGGCGTCAAAGCCATTCACTGCCCCGACCCGGGTTTTGTCGAGGCGCAAATTGACTGTCTCTTCGACGATATTCAGCCCGCAGCGGTAAAAATCGGCATGCTCGCCAACGCCAATATTATTCGCCGCGTCGCAGCGCGGCTAAAACACTACCGCGCCAGCAATATTGTCGTCGATCCGGTCATGCTGTCCTCCAGCGGCCACCGCCTGCTCAACCCTGACGCAGTGGAAACATTGGTTCACGAGCTTCTACCCATTGCCAGGCTCTACACTCCCAATTTAGATGAGGGCGTCTGTCTGCTCGGCACAAAGCCGCCTAACTCACGACAAGATATGCTCGTCATGGCTGCACAATTACAGACGCTAGGCCAATGCCCTGTGCTCTTAAAGGGAGGGCATCTACCCGGCAGTGAAAGCCCCGATGTGCTAGTTGACAAGGCGGCAAGCAGTCATTGGTTTTGCAGTAGGCGCATCGACATCCCACATACGCACGGCACCGGGTGTACGCTTTCTGCAGCGATTGCCGCCAATCTGGCGGGTAACAATGATATAATCGACGCCATTATAAAAGCTAAAAACTATTTATCGATTGCTTTAATAGGCGCTAAAGGCCTCAACGTTGGCACAGGTACAAGGCCGCTACACCATTTCGTTGATTTATGGCGTTGATAATTAGACACCAAATTGAATAGTGCCAAGCGATGAAAACCTAGGAGTTGACTTATTTCTTTACTTGCGTTCTAAACCCAACAGAACTATGTCAAGATGTTGATATTAATTAAAGGAACCAAAGTGATGAAATTATCCTCCTACTTACCAAAACCTAGGGAATTACCCTCAAAGAAAGTTCCTAAATGGATTCCTGGCTCCACGACCATTAACGAATTCCTTGACCTACCCGATGAAATCCCAAAACCCAAGATATCACTGAGCTCTGTGGCCATGGTAGGGATCGATGAAGCCTTAATGGTCGGACTTGGTATGGCCTCGCGCTTACGCTTACCCACGCCAGGCTTCCGCCAGCGCTGTGCTGACGAAATGAAAGATGCACTGGGATTCTTTGAGGACAAAGGCTGGCTGGAAAACCCTAGGAGCTATCATCAGGCGCCTCCTGAATTAAAAAAAGTACAGTTTAAGAAAGAAACCTCTCTTGGTATCGATTACGAACACATGACATTTGATAGTGGCTATGTTCCCCATATGGGCGAAGCTGGCCGCCATCGCTGGCTGGGCTATACGCCCAATCATACAAGCCACTGCTGGGTGCTTCGTCACTCGGGACCGCCAAGACCCTGGTTAATTAACATTCATGGTTATCGTATGGGCGTGCCATATATGGACTTGCCTTTCTTCCATGCTAAAGCTCTACACGAGAACAAAGGCCTCAATATTCTACAATACGTGCTACCCCTGCATGGCCCGCGAAAAATAGGGCCAACCAGTGGCGATGGCGTGCTGGCACCGGGCTACGTCAATTTAATCCACACCGAAGCCCAGGCTATGTTCGAATTGAGACGCATCATTAGCTGGCTAAAAAAAGCACAGGGGGCGCCAGAAGTTGGCGTTCACGGTATTTCCCTAGGGGGCTATACCACCGCTTTGTTATCCGGCTTACAGGATGGCCTTGCCTGCGCTATTGCTGGCGTACCTGCCGTCAACCTGGTTCGTGCAGCAAGACGACTCGGACAGCGCAACCTCTTATATTTTATGGATAATATTGGCATGCCATGGGATGACATCGAAAGAATGACCAAGGTCATTTCTCCCACCGCCTTAAAGCCAAAAGTATCGGCAAAAAGGCGTTATATCTACGCTGGCTTACTCGATAGACTGGCTCGCCCGGAAGACCCGATAGACCTATGGGAACATTGGGGGCAGCCTAAAATTGAGTGGTATCACGGTAACCACATCACCTTTCCCTGGGAGAAAAGGGTTAACCACTTTATTGACGCGGCCCTTGATGAGTCTTTTACTGATTTAACCCCCTTGGCGGGTAATAAAAAACAACGAGTGAGGAAACCAGTCTCGGCATAAATTTCAAATAAAGAGTAAGCGCGCATCACGAAATATTTGTAGACTCAAAGAATTGGATTCGAACAGCCTATTCCTCTTAAAGGCACAAAAAAGGTGCCATAGCAGGATTCATAATACGGAAGCCCATAGTAGTCAAACCAGTTACACCTTAATTATGTTCATAGTCGCTAACAATTAGGAAACGACATAATGGAAGAAGATATTATGAAAGATAATAAAAAGCACCTTCCGCTTTTAAGCACACCTTCTCGATTGAGTGCTGCAGTCAAGAATGCGTCTGTCATCGCGCGTTTTGGGCGCTTACAGGCAAGAACGGGCACCATTTATTACGTTGCCCACGAAAGTGCAAATTACCGCTTACGCTGTTACGAAATTAAAACCTCGAAAACCCAACGGATACCCATAATTCTGGTACCGCCGTTAATGATTTCTGCCGATGTTTATGACATATCCCCTGAAAACAGTGCCGTAACCTATTTAACCGAACAAGGTTACTCGGTCTGGGTTGTCGATTTCGGCTCCCCTGAGCATCTGGAAGGTGGTCTAGATAGGGATTTCAGTGACCACATCCTCGCAGTGAACGACGCTATCGACTTCGTGTACGGAAAAAAACAACTACCAATTCACCTGGGCGGTTATTCGCAGGGCGGTATTTTTTGTTACCTCGCAACCGCCTATCGCAACTCGAAAAACATAGCATCAATATTTACTTTTGGCTCCCCCGTCAATATTTATAAAAATTTTTTACCGGGCGTTCCCGATGAAGTCACTACCAAGTTTTTTGAGACCGTCGGCAAAGCAATCCCGAAACAACTAACACCGACGGTTATACCTGCCTGGGCGACAAAAAATTTATTTAAACTCATGAGCCCCAGCAAAGAGATAAAGCGCTGGGTTTCTTTTTTAGGCTCTCTACATGACCGAGATGCACTTTTGCAAACTGAAGAAGGCAGGAGTTTTCTTGGTGGCGAAGGTTTTGTCGCCTGGCCTGGCCCCGCTTTAAACGAATTTTTACAACAACTATTGTTGGGTAACCGACTTGTTTCCGGCGGCTGTATTATTGAGAATCGGGTAATTTCCCTCACTGAAATCACCTGCCCTATTCTCGTCGTCATAGGCAGTAATGACGAAATTGCACGTGCTGGCTCGGTACGCGGAGTGGCTGACGCGGTACCCAATGCAGAATTATTCGAATTACCTGTCAAGGGGGGCCATATGGGGATTGTCGTCGGCTCTGGCGCCATGAAAAACACCTGGCCAACTATCGCCCACTGGGTGCAATGGCGTGAAGGTAAGGCTAAACAACCCGATTCTATTTACACTTTAGGTAACTATGTTGACACTGAAAACGCTGACAACAGCAAAAACAGTGCAATACCTACTGCCATGGCAAAAGCTGCGTTCGGAATAGGCAAAGGTGCATTTACAACTGCTGGAGATCTACTGGGTATCACCAAAGATTCTGTACAGGCAATTAGTGCTAATTTTGGCACTCACCTCTCGCAATTTACGCGTCTTAAAAAACTCAATAGTGACAGTAAAGTCGGTCTCGCATTGGCCCTTGAAGAACAGGTGGAAAAAGCGCCAAAAGACACTCTTTTTCTCTATGACGGTCGAGCTCACACTTACGCTGATGCCAGTAAGCGTGTTGATAACATCGTTCGCGGGCTGATTTCCATCGGCGTACGCGTGGGGGACCACGTGGGCATTATCATGCATGCACGTCCCTCCTCCCTAGCAACACTTATAGCCGTTAATCGGCTCGGTGCCGTAGCTGTGTTATTACGTACTATGCGCAATAAAAACCAGCTTGCCACTGAACTTAAATTGGGAAAGGTTCAATATCTCATTGCCGACCCAGAAAATGCGCCAGCAGCTGTAGAAAACTTTCATGGCCAAGTATATATTCTCGGGGGCTTTGGTCGGTCAACAAGAGAATTACCTGACAAAGTAGTTGACCTTGAAGCAATCAATCCCGACTGTGTCACTTTGCCTGATTGGTATCAGCCCTCACCGGGGAAGGCGAGAGATATCGCCTTTATAATGTTCTCCAAACGCGACAATGAAACTCAGTCTTACAGCATTACCAATCAGCGCTGGGCTTTATCAGCCCTGGGTACAGCTTCCTCTGCAGCACTGCTAAGGTCAGACACCGCCTACTGCTGGCTCCCTCTGCACAACCCTACAGGCCTGCTCGTTTCCTTCAGTGCCTCTCTAGTTGCCGGCGCGCGGGTGGCCGTAGCCAGAAAGTTTGATGCACCAACTTTCTGGAAAGAAGCCCGTAGTTATGGCGCTCGCGTAGTTTTTTACTCAGGTTATATGCTACGTGAATTGGTCGACGCTCCCGTTGACAAACTCGAAATGGGACACTCAATTCGCCTCTTCGCAGGAGTTGGAATGCCTGAACCACTCTCAAAAAGAGTGACCACACGTTTCCCGTCGGTCAAAGTCATGGAAATATTTGTCACCAGAGGCAGTAATACTTATCTAGCCAATATATCTAGCCAAAAGCCTGGCCCTGTTTTCCAGGCTATCCCAGGTAGTAATGAAGTTGCTCTCGTGTACTGGGACTACGAAAAAAACCGCCCCTTCCTCGATGCTGCCGGTTATCTATGTCCCGTACCCGATGGTTCAATTGGTATGCTGTTGAGTAAAACTGAAAACGGCACTGAGCATCACGGCGAGCAGCTTATCTACAACGCATTTGAAAAAGGAGATATCTGGCAAGTATCTGGCGACTTATTTACCATTGATGATGAGTGCCAATATCGTTTTATTGACAGGGCCAGCAACCTCATTCGGCTTAAAGACGACTGGCTACCGACACTCGCCATTGAAAATGCGGTTTGGCAACTTGACTGCATCAGCACTGCCGCGGCCTATGGGCTGAGTATTGATGGCTATGAGTACGAAATACCAAGCGTAGCGCTAAAACTAAGATCTAAAGCCAAATTTAACATTCAAGAACTTAGCGATATCGTGGATCAAGAGCTAGACGCTAAAAGCCGTCCCGTTGTGGTACGCATTGTCGATAGTTTACCCATGACACTTGGTCAACAAGTCAAGAAATCTATTTTACAAACAGAAGGTATCCCAGCGGCTGCCCTGCAAAAAGGCAAATCTTTCTGGTTTAACCCTAAAACCGATAGATATGAGCCTCTCAACAAAACCTCTCTCAAAAAATTGACAATAGCGTTAAGTGGTGAAGATACTGAGGTAAAAGAGAGAACTAAAACCAGCACGGTAAAACCTAAAGCCCGAAAAACTAAAGTAGCAAAAAACTCAAGGACTAAAACTGCCGCACCCAGAACGACCACACCTAAACCTAAACCGACACCCAAAAAGAAAATACCCGTGGACTCGGTGGACAATCCCACAATAGTGACAACAAATAATCAGAGTGCCACCCCCGCTAAATCTGAAACGTAGATATACCGCAGACAAGAAATATAGTAACTATCAGTGCAGCGCTCCCTCAGCAGATAACAAAAAAATGTGAGGGCGATAAATTATAACTCTGGAGGTGTAGGGGCAAAAGCCCCCAGCCTGTCAGCTTTACTGCCTTCTCAGGAAGAGAGCAGAGCCTAAGGTTTAGCAACACTTTTAAAAGGGAAAAAGACCAACGGCAAACCGTTGATCTTTTTCTACTTAAATACCTAGCTTTTCAAATGCTTATCGAGCTCAACGGAATTAGAAACCGTCTTTGTCTTTTCTATCGGCAGAGATCCTTGCTCAGTCGCTACTGCTCTTTTTACCACTACTTTTTTCTTTACAGCGGGTTTACGAGTGGCTGCTTTTTTGGCTACTGGTTTTTTTGCCGCTGCTTTCTTTACAGGTGTCTTTTTGGTAGCCGTTTTTTTTACAACGGGCTTCTTTGCCTTCTTTTCAGGAGTCGTATCCACATACTCTTCTATTAAAGAATTTAAATCATCCACCCGCTCAGACAGTGTTTGCAAGGCATTGATTGCTGGCATAATACCCATGCGTTTTAAGGCTCTGGCTACACGAGAATCAAATATATCTTCGATTTTTTCTGATGGGTTGGGGATTTTTTCAAAAAGGTTAGTTACCTTTTTAATCGCCGATTCGCTACTCTCATCGACCATCTGCTTATACTTATCCTCAAACTTTTCACCACTTTCAATCAATTTATTAAATACCTCACTGCTCTCGTCACGCGCTTTGGAAAAAGCACCGAGACCAGCAAGCCAAATATCTCGATTTCGATCCAGAACCTTCTCGGTCAACTCCTGACTTTTATCAACGGTCTTACCGAGAAGCTCATCATTTTTGTCAAGAATTTTACGTACTTTCTCGTGGGATAGTGTTTTTGAAGTAGCCATAATATCTTCCTTCCTATGTATTAATTGATTAACATTAGTCAGAATACACACGCAACCCTATTCCAATGCTTCCGCGGTTCTAACCTTGGAAAACAAGATAGCAACTTTATTTAGAGTAAAAAAACTAACTTTGCAGATTCTACGCTTGACGGAGAAAGATTTTGGCAAGAGCAGGCACCAAACAGCGAATATTAGATACCGCCCTGGCTCTATTCAATCAAAATGGCACTCCTAATGCCTCAACCAATCACATCGCCTTAGAACTTGAAATCAGTCCCGGCAACCTCTACTACCACTACCCCAACAAAGAACAATTGATAGAACAGCTATTCAAAAACTACGAGGAAGCACTGCAACCCTTAGTGCAACAAACCTTTACAGAACCCTTAAGTATCGAAGATATCTGGTTTTTCTTGCACCTCAATTTTGAGTTAGCACTCGAATACCGATTTATTTATCAGGACACTGACCACATTACGTCAAAATGCCCTTCCCTCACCAAAAAATTTCAACAGCTACTGGCGGCACTTTACCAAACCTTAGTTCGACTACTCACAGCACTAACTGAATCGGGAACGTTACTAATCAACTCTCGAGAGGTGATCGCTGACATCAGTCTCAATATGTTGTTGATATGTACCCAGTGGATACACTTTAAAAAGCATTTATCAGGTATCAGTGAAGCCAATATTTCCTCTTACCATTTTAACCAAGGTATTTATCAGGTCCTATCACTGTTACTGCCTTATCTTGATCCACCCTACCAGGCACACTTACAGACACTGCGAGAAGCCTATCAATAAATATTTCATCCAGTTTTGATAAAAGCCAAGGCCTTAGCAATGACGCTCTATAAAGATCTGCATTTTTTGTAGTGCGAGGACACTTTCGGGTAAACCATCCATTATCGGATGAACATGGGTGGTTTTATACCATTCGCAAAGCTCACTAGTCCCGCCTTGTCTCCTCACTCGATCGACGATACGAACGCCATCATCGCGTAAAATTTCATTACTACTAACGTGAACTTGCAAGGGTGGAAAACCGCTTAAGTCAGCGTAAACGGGTGAAACCATGGGATCAGTACACAAATGATCACCAAGCACCATATCCCTTGCTAAAGGAATAAGCTGATTACTTAATAGTGGATCTGCCCTTTCATTGCTAAATAGTGACGAGCTACCAAAGGAAAAATCGGCAAGTGGTGATAAAGCAATAGCACAAGCCGGGTTGGCCAATTCAGACTGCCCTATACGCAATAGCGTGGCCAAGGTGAGGTAGCCTCCCGCTGAATCGCCCGCGATAACAATATTATCGGGGCTCATGCCTTGTTCTTTTACTAACCATTCATAAGCAGCAAAACAATCATCATTTGGTGCGGGGTATGGATGCTCAGGGGCCAGACGGTAATCAACTAACAATACTCGTGCATTCACTGCAGGACCAAAACGCTGTGCCCATTTTTTGTACATACCCGGCACATGAATAATCATGCCACCACCATGCAAATAAAGAATGGTGCGGCTAACATCCGGGGTATTATTGATCCACAAATAAGAGGGTTGCCCGTCGATTAGCTCCACCGGCACGGGAGAGCTATGTTTTCGTGTTATAAATTTATCCATTCTGGCTACCCAGAGTCGCAATTTGTCGATCGTTGCCTGCTGTTGACCAGGTTTACTCCCTCGAGCTGACCTTTTGATAAAAGGCTTAACGATAATGCGTGAGGTAAAATTTAACAATTTGACTTGCCAGCTCATTGTTGTGTCCTTTAATTAATAAGTATCAGCTATACATTGCACCGTAGCAGACAATACAGGGTATAGAAAAGTAACGGCTGTTAACAAAACATACAAATTCGGTATTCTCTTTACCGTTAAAATACCCCGGCTAAATATCCCGCCACCAACACTGTAATCTCGGCCCATCAAACATGAATCCAGCCCCCGATCAATTTGAGCTACACCTATCCATTACTGATAGCGGCCAATCTGCTATAGGCGTGTTAGCAACGGCCAGTGCCCTGTCAAAAAAAAATATTAAACAAACGATGCAAAATGGTGCCGTATGGTTGACTCACAGTGGCAATACCCGTCGTTTACGCCGTGCCAAGCACTCGCTACAAAGCGGTGACGAGCTTCACCTTTATTACGACCTTACGATACAGTCTGCTGTGCCGCCTGTTCCGCTGCTGATCGCTGATGAAGGCGACTATAGCGTGTGGCACAAGCCTCATGGGATGTATAGCCAGGGGACAAAATGGGGCGACCACTGCACGGTCGGACGTTGGGTTGAACGCCACCTTGACCGCACCACTTTTACTGTGCACCGACTCGATAGGGCAGCTATGGGTTTAATTCTTCTCGCCCATAAAAAAAGCAGTGCCGCCAAACTCTCCGCACTTTTTGCTGAGCGAAAAATCCATAAACGCTACCGAGCAAGAGTCAATGGTCAATTTCCCGTGGAACAACAATCAATTAACGAAGCCATTGAAGGCCGGGAAGCCCGCAGTCATGTCCAGTTAATCAACTATAATGCACAACTAAACAGCTCTTTAGTAGAAATCGATATTGAAACCGGGCGCAAGCATCAGATACGTCGCCACCTGAGCAACGCCGGTTACCCCATAATTGGTGATCGTCTCTATGGTTCTGTTAAACAAGATTGTACTAAAAGAAAATGCGCTGAAGAGGGCGATCAAAAAAGAGAAGATCTACAATTACTCGCCTATCACTTATCTTTTATCGACCCCGTTAGCAGTGTACAAAAGAATTATTGCGTACCGCAAAAACTTCATCCTTTACTGACAGCACCATTAATTAAACATTCACTGTAGTCATCAATTACTGCTGACAAACTACTTACTGCACGCCATACTCGGGCCAATAAATATAAAGGAGTACCTCCCATGGGCCCATTAAAAGGGATAAAAATCATTGAACTTGCGGGCATCGGCCCGGTACCACTCTGCGGCATGATGCTGTCAGACATGGGAGCTGAAGTTATCCGCATCGACCGTGCGGGTGGCCACACCAGTAGTATTACTATCGATCGTCCCAATGACATTCTTGGTCGCGGTCGCAAATCCATTCGCGTCAATCTTAAAGACCCAGCGGGCATTGACGTCATTTATCGCTTGCTGGAAAGCGCCGATGCCCTAATTGAAGGCTTCCGCCCCGGTGTTACCGAGCGCTTGGGACTCGGCCCCGATGAAGTTCTCGCACGCTGCCCACACATTGTTTATGGCCGCATGACCGGCTGGGGCCAGGAAGGGCCAATGGCCCAAACCGCCGGGCACGATATTAACTACATTGCAATTACCGGAGCCCTCTCTGCCATTGGCAATAAAGGCGGCAAGCCAGTCCCCCCTCTCAACTTGGTCGGTGACAACGGCGGTGGTGCCTCGCTACTCTTTGGCGGCGTACTGTGTGGCATTATTGAAACGAAAACCTCGGGCAAGGGTCAGGTCATCGATGCCGCCATGGTCGACGGCGCAGCGACCCTCATGGCAGGTATTTACGGTTTTCGCGCCCAGGGTATTTGGCAAGATGATCGCGGCAGTAACTTTGCCGACGGCGGCGCACCCTTCTACGACGCCTACGAGTGTGCCGATGGTGAATATATTTCGATTGGATCTATAGAACCCCAATTCTATGCCCAATTAATGGAGCTGGGTGGCTTTGATGCTGAAGACCCTTTATTCAAACAGCAATTTAATAAGAAGAACTGGCCACGCTGTAAAGAAATAATGGCAGCGCGCTTCAAAAACAAAACCCGTGATGAGTGGTGTGACATTATGGATGGTACCGACATTTGTTTTGCCCCGGTATTATCAATGGCCGAAGCACCTAGCCACCCCCATAACGTACACCGCAAAACCTTCGTTGAACGCGATGGTTGGATGCAGCCCGCACCCTCACCGCGCTTTAGTCGCACTGTTCAAGAAATTCAGGGGCCACCGCCACTATTAGGTGCTGACACAGAAAAAGTCTTACTCGATAATGGTTACGGTCAGGCTGAAATTGATCGTTTATTGGCAAACAATGCCGTTGCCGGTACTGCTTAAAATTAAACTTTTGACCGGGAAAACCTGGCAAATAAAGCAGTAAATCGAAAAAAATAATTCCGTTTACTGCTTTTATCGAAACAATGTTGAGATAAATTTATGGCCTTTACCTTTAGCGATGAACAGGAAGAATTCCGCTCAATCGTACGCCGTTTTATAGATGATAAATCGCCACGCACTGAAGTCCGCAAACTCATGGACAGCGAGCAGGGCTACGATCCCGCTGTGTGGCAGCAACTTAGCGAAGAACTCGGTCTGCCCGGCATTCATATTCCCGAGGCCTACGGAGGGCAGGGCTTTGGTTTTGTTGAACTGTGTATTGTGCTGGAAGAAATGGGCCGCGCTTTGTTTTGCGCGCCCTATTTTTCCGCCACCGCACTCGCTGCGACCACTATTATCCACGCTGGAACAGAAGCGCAAAAACTCGCATTACTGCCCGGCATCGCCTCGGGCCAAACACTGGCCACCCTCGCCTTGAGCGAAACAAACCAGGACTGGCTGCCCTCCAACACTCAATTAAGCGCCACACCCGCTGCCGACAACTATTTACTGAATGGTGAAAAAAGCTATGTGCTTGATGGACATATCGCCGACCTACTCATTGTCGTCGCCCG
>JARGOV010000029.1 GCA_029212965.1 Porticoccaceae bacterium | reverse complement strand
AACCTGCGCAACAATATTTCTACAACCAACGCAATAAATGAAAATGCTTTTTACCTCGTCGTAATAAATGGTAGCGGCCATAGTACGCATCAGACCGATTTAACTTTAGAACCTCTTCTTTTTGCTGCTTACCATTAACACGAACCGCTCCATCACGTATAAACTTGCGCGCCTGGCCCTGCGTTACTTCACCCCTTGGCGTCAAGGCCAGACCCGAATCTACCAAAGCGTCGATCAAGGTCAGGCTTTCCGCATCAACATCACTTGAAGGCATACCATCGAGCGCCAGCTGCTCCATATCATCCTCACTAAGCGTATCTAGAGAGCCACTAAACAGAGCGGCTGATATCCGCTCTGCTGCTTCAACACCCTCAACACCATGCACTAGGCAAGTTACTTCACGCGCCAATATAGCCTGAGCAGATTTTTTACCCTGAGCCAACTCATCAGCACGCTCAATTTCAAGCAGCTCACTTAGCGGGAGAAAAGTGAAATAACGCAAGAATCGATATACATCGAGATCTGCCACATTTACCCAAAACTGATAAAAAGCATAGGGCGATGTTTTTGCCGGGTCGAGCCACACGGTCCCCGACTCAGTCTTTCCAAACTTACTTCCGTCTGATTTTGTTATCAACGGCAGAGTTAAACCAAAGGCGCTCGCACGGTGCATTCGCCGCACCAAATCTATACCACCCGTGATATTACCCCACTGGTCAGAACCGCCAATTTGCAATGTGCAACCAAAGCGCTTGTACAACTGCGCAAAGTCATAAGACTGCAGTAGCATGTAAGAAAACTCAGTGTAGGAAATGCCTTCGCCTTCACGCTCGATACGTGTTTTAACCGATTCCTTATGAACCATTGCATTAACAGCGAAATGCTTGCCTACATCTCTAAGAAAATCGAGCACCGGCATGCCTCTCATCCAGTCGAGATTGTTTGCCACTTCAGCGGAACATGAGCCATTATCAAAATCCACAAAGCGAGAAACCTGTTGGCGCAGACGCTCGCTCCAACTGGCGACGACATCCGGTGTATTTAACTGTCGCTCTTGAGCTTTAAAACTGGGATCACCAATCAAGCCTGTCGCACCCCCAACTAACGCAACAGGTTTATGCCCCGCCAACTGAAAACGCCGCAACGCAAGCAGCGGCACCAAACTACCTATATGAAGACTGTCTGCAGTGGGATCAAATCCACAATAAAGCACACGCTGCTCGGCAAGATGCTCAACGAACGCCTCCTCTCCTGTCACCTGCGCAACCAGGCCCCGACTCTGCAAATCGGCAATTAAACCTTGATCCACTTTCGCCATGATTTTAACAAGCCTCATATACTAAAAGGAGCCGAACGATACAGGATAGCCCATCAAAAACAAATGCCACCCACAGCACATATTTATCAGACAAAACTTTAAGTTAAAGCTGTATTTTGTTATAAATCACAATCTTAGCCTCGACAGTTCCAGCGGAATACCCAAGTTCATGCAAGCCAGCCAAAAACAAAAGCCATCAGTGGCATCAAAACTCCCCAAAAAGCATATCGCTGCGGCAACCGTCGTGGCGTTTTGCTTAGTTGGCATCACTTCTTTTTTGCCCTCGAAAAATGTTCAGGCAAAACGCAATGTTATTGCAATCGATTTGCCAGCAGATGCACAAACCCCACACCAAGCAGTCAACTCTTTATCAGATATCGCGGCCCATCCCGATAGCACCGCGTTACAACCGCAGCCTTTGAATTGGAAAGAAACGACGATAACTTCCGGCGACAATTTAACCACCATTTTCAAGCGTCTTGGCCTCACAGCGAGTGATGTCTACACCGTAGCCAATGCAAGCAGTGAACAAAAACCACTGCAGCGCCTGCGGCCTGGCGAGCGCATTGCCATCTGTCTAAATAACGAAGGCAAACTGGTTCAGGTCAAATATACACGCTCCAGTCTCGAGCATTATCTTTACGAGCGCGGCGGAAATGGCTTTGAAGGTAAA
Source organism: Porticoccaceae bacterium (assembly GCA_029212965.1). Lineage (GTDB taxonomy): Bacteria > Pseudomonadota > Gammaproteobacteria > Pseudomonadales > Porticoccaceae > Reddybacter. Next base: position 28,035 of record JARGOV010000029.1, on the reverse strand, counting down.
AAGGTCATCCTCCAGCCTGACCTTATCCCGATCTACAAGACAGCCATCATTAATAACTCTCTATCACTTGACGCCAACAACGCCGGCCTAAGCCAAGCCAAAATCATGGAACTCGCCAGTATCTTTGGCTGGGATATTGATTTCGCTCTTGATATTCGCAAAGGCGATAAATTCAGCGTCCTCTACGACGAAAAATTCCTTAACGGCGAATTAGTTGGCAGCGGGGATATACTTGCGGCAACGTTCACCAACCAAGGTAGAACCTTCAGCGCCGTTCGTTTTATTGAGAACGATGGCTCCATTAATTATTACACCCCCGATGGCAAACCCATGCGCAAGGCTTTCTTACGCGCGCCACTGGACTTCACCCGTATCAGCTCTAACTTCAGCTTGCGCCGCAAACACCCCCTGCACAAGCGCATCAAGGCTCATCGCGGTGTCGATTATGCAGCCCCCCGCGGCACGCCTGTCTATGCTGCCGGTGATGGCAAGGTTATCGCTAGCGGCTACAGTAAGGCAAACGGCAATTATGTGTTTATTCAACACGGCGGGAAATACATTACCAAATACCTGCATCTCAACAAACGTCTCACCCATAAAGGCAAACATATCAGTCAGGGCAAAACCATTGGCACTGTTGGCTCAACCGGTTACGCTACCGGCCCTCACTTGCACTATGAATTTCTGGTGAATGGAGTGCATCGCAACCCAAGGACAGTGAAGCTACCCGACGCCAAAACGATTGCCAAACACCAACACGACGAATTCCTTACTCAAACTGTGCCTCTGCTCAGCCAGCTTAGCCAACACAGCGGCATATTGATTGCCCAAGCTAAGCCCCAGGATTAACTTTCTCTTTAAATGAATAACCCCCGACGCGAGCTCTACATAGGTCTGATGTCTGGCACGAGCTTGGATGGCATAGACAGCGCCATCATCGAATTCAAGCAGAACAACATAAAGCTAATTGCCACTTACAGCCACCCAATCCCCAAGCACCTAAAGCAAGCGATCAAACCTTTATTTTTACCCGGCAGCGACAATATTGACGCCCTCGGCAGCGCAGACCAGCAATTAGGCGTTTGTTTTGCTCAAGCCGTAACAACTCTTTTAAAACAAGAAGGATTGACCGCCAGCGACATATCGGCGGTGGGTAGCCACGGTCAAACGGTGCGTCATCGCCCCCCAAGCAACGAAACACTCCATCCCTTCACTCTACAAATAGCAGACCCCAATATCATTGCCTCACGCACCGGCATCACTACCGTCGCCGACTTCAGGCGCAGGGATATGGCCCTCGGTGGGCAAGCCGCGCCGTTGGTACCGGCCTTTCACCAGGCCGTTTTTCACAGCAAAATTTACAACCGAGCTGTCATTAATATTGGAGGAATCAGCAACCTCACCTTTCTGCCCGCAGAAGGCAACGCACTAGGCTTCGACACTGGCCCCGGCAACCGACTACTCGACGACTGGATAAAACAACACAAAAACAGACACTATGATGACTGCGGCCAGTGGGCAAGCCGGCACACAAGCGATCCACAGTTACTTGAACAACTCAAAACCCATCCTTTTTTACACCGCCCTGCGCCAAAAAGCACAGGGCGAGAAGAATTTAACCGACAGTGGCTGAATCAAGTACTGAATTTATTCAGTCATCTCTCACCCGGGTGCGTACAGGCGACATTGCTCGCCTTCACCGCTGAAACCATCGCCGACGCGCTAAAAATTCTGCCCGGAGAGGTTGACGAGATTTTCATCTGTGGCGGTGGCGCATTAAATACAGCACTTATGGCCCTTCTAGAGGATTTACTAGCCCCCGTAAATGTCGCCAGTACCGCCACGCTGGGCATTTCACCCGAATGGGTAGAGGCTGCAGCATTTGCCTGGCTTGCGAGGCAAACATTGGCAGGGCTGCCTGGCAACTTGCCCGCTGTAACAGGGGCGGAAAGATTGACCGTTCTGGGTGGGATTTACCCAAGCTATATAGACCCACCATTCAACTAAAAACGGAGATAACCCTCTTCATTGGTCAAACGCTCTATTTCATCGGGACCAAAGGATACAGTGCCGACAAACGGGAAAAGGCTCATTTCATCTTGCTTAAGAAAGCGCAAACGAGTGCGACAAATTTTAATATCAATCAACTCGAAAGCACTTAGTCGGGCAGCAAGATCAACGATATTTTTGTAGCGTCTGTAGTTTTCTCGGAGAAATATTTCTACTTCAGGGCCATGTAATACGAGAGCAATCGGTGGCGGTTGTGATAGAAATAGCAAGTCTTGCTGGTAAAAAGTCTCGACACGCAGCAGTGCTGCCTCGACATCCTCAGCCTTATTCTCATCAATACGAACCAGATAACCAGATACGACCTCCAGAGGAGAGTCAGCACGTATCCTATCGCTGCCGCCAGCGAATGTAGCCACATGGCAGAGCGTCAAGACAAATAACAGTGGCACAAAACGGCTAAACCAGACTGGTATAACACCTACCGACCGCAAGCGGCAACCGCAAATACGTTTAAATCGAAAAGGACGCACCACAACCACAGGTGGTCGCAGCGTTGGGATTATTGACCACAAACCTAGAGCCTTCGAGCCCCTCTGAATAATCGAGCTCAGCACCCGCGAGATACTGAAAGCTCAATGAATCGATTAACACAGTGGCACCCTCGCGCTCGACCCGGGTGTCATCTTCAGCGACCGCCTCATCAAAAGTAAAACCATATTGAAAGCCCGAACAACCTCCACCAGTCACATAAACACGCAATTTGAGGTCGGGATTACCTTCTTCTTCAACCAGGGTTTTCACTTTATTCACTGCGCTATTAGTCACATTCAGGGCACTGGGAATAAATGTCTCTGCTACTGTCATCTATGCTCCGTAATCTTCTCTGCCTTCTAAGGCTTAGCCATGGAATCTATCCCCCATAGTATGGGGGCAAAAACGCAAATAGCAACGCCTAAGCTTGCTGTACCCCTTTATGACCTACGACGTCAAGATGGTCTTCCGCCGCCACACTTCCAGCTTTAGATAGCGATGCAGCGACGCTCTCTTCTTCTTGCACAAAGCCTCCATTCACTTGGGCCCCTTTTTCTATTTCCAACAAGGCGTAGTGGATATCACCTTTGACGACAGCCAGAGAGGCAAGTTCAACCTGCTTTGTGGCATATATATCACCCTCAACACTACCACTAACAATAACTACGGGCGCTTTCACCTGCCCAATAACAGCTCCCGTATCACGTACTCGCACACAGGCATTGGGGTCATCACCGGCAGCTTCAATGTTACCCTTTACCTGACCTTCTATCTCCAAACTTCCGCTAAAATGAACCTCACCAACAATACATGTGCCTTTGGCGATCAAGGTTGGTGTCGCCGTCCCTCTTCTGGTTTTTTTATCCCTGCGCATTACTCACCTCTACTAGAGTCTGACCGCCCTCTGGCAAGATCCCACGACAAAAACAACTCGTTGCTGTGAGCTTTCTTGGCCGAGGGCCAAATTGTTGCGCGAACTGACTCGGGTTCAAAGCTGGCAGGCAAATGAATCACCCCTTCGACTAACTGAAAGTATTTAATACGAATGCTTATCGGTACCGATTCCACATCCGGGTCTAATTGTGCCAGCGAATACTCTACTACTTTACCTGCTGACACGCCTTCCCAACTAACAGAAAAGCTTACTTTCGTCATTTTTGACAAACCTTCCGTCTTTCGCAGCGCGAAACGGTAACGATAAACACCTGGAATTTCTGTCGACCGGATCAGAAAATTAGATATTTGCAGGCCTTTTTCTAACTGATCGCTTTTAACCAGGTTGCGGTATAGGTCAAGCTCCTCTTGATAAGCTGACATTTTACGGTCGAGTACAACAACCGTTCTCCGCATTTTTTCCAGCGCCTGACGATCAACTTCGGCCCCCACCTGCAACGCTAACTGCTGACTTTCTTGCTCGTCCAGACGCACCGCCTGATCCTTAAAATCCATCTGCAATTTACGCTGGGCAAGTGCCGCCTCCCCAAAATGCTCTCTGCCCAACAGATAGCCCCCACCAGCTCCCACCATCAAAGCAAGAACCAGTAAAATCATCAGGCCGATAATGTTATCCCGCAAGTGGTCTAAAAACTGATTCAATGCCGTCACTCCGCCATTAAGACATTTACCAACAGAAGAAATGTACTCTCTCAAATCCGTTTAAGGCAGTAAGGGCGGGGCTTCCAGACCAGAGGTTTCTGGCAAATCAAACATAATGTTCATGTTTTGCACCGCCTGCCCAGAAGCCCCTTTAACCAGGTTATCAATCGCTGACATAACAACGACCTTGTCACCACCTTGCGGCCTAAGCACACTAATGCGGCACACATTTGAGCCCCGCACACTGCGAGTTTGCGGATGGGTGCCCGCAGGCATCACATCGACAAAGGGCTCAGCGGCATAGCGCTTTTCAAACAACGTCTGTAAATCGACACTGGTGTCGAGCAGGGTGGCGTAGAGCGTTGAATGAATGCCCCTCACTATCGGCAATAAATGCGGCACAAAGGTTAAACCCACAGGCAGGCTCGCAAAAGATTCCAGACCTTGAACAATTTCCGGCAAATGACGATGACCACCAGCCGCGTAAGCCTTAAAACTGTCGCTAACTTCGCTGTGTAAATTGTCAATTTTGGCCTGTCGACCGGCACCACTGACACCCGACGCTGAGTTCGCAATTAAATCATTAACCGCCACCAAACCGTTTTCAAGCAGCGGCAGAAAACCCAGCTGCACACTCGTTGGATAGCAACCTGGGCAAGCAATCAAGCGAGCTTCTCCTATCGCCGCACGATTGACTTCCGGCAAACCGTAAACCGCTTCGGCGATTAGCTCCGGGCAGGCATGGCTCTGGTTGTACCATTTTTCCCAAAGCTGCTGATCCTTTATACGGAAGTCGGCCGACAAATCGACAACACGCGCACCACGTTTAATAATCTCGGGCACCATCGCCTGAGCCACACCGTGAGGCGTAGCAAAAAAAACCACATCGGCCTCAGCTAATTGATCCGGGTCAGGCTCACTAAAACGCAAGTCATATTGGCCGCGCAGACTCGGAAAAAGGTCAGCAACTGGCATGCCACTTTCACTGCGCGAAGTGATGGACGCAACCTCCACCTCCGGATGCATGGCCAACAAGCGCAACAACTCCACACCGGTATAACCCGTTCCACCTACAATACTTGCCTTTATCACGCCCACCTACCTCATCGTTAAACCCTGAGAACCTGCCATCATACCGCAACCGGCACGCGTGCTATCCTCACCAATCACACCGTTAACCCAATAATTATGCCTCAAGCTAACAAAAGCCCATCAAACCCGCGACAATGGCGCCCCGATACTTTATTCACACAATTTCGCCACCGGCTGGCCCATGTTGACGCTCTGCCGCAACTGGCCTTACTCGGTATTGTTAGCGGTATTGTCACCGGCCTTATCGCGGTTGCTTTTCGGCTTGCCATTGAATGGCCCCTTGAGCTTTTCCTGCCTACTCAGCAAAGCGAGGGCTTCGAATCACTAACTCTTGAAGCACGACTGCTACTCCCTTTAGCGGGAACTATTCTACTAGTTGTGGTGATGCGTAGACGCTCCAAAGCCCAGCGCCAGTGTGGTGTGGGCCATGTTATCGAGCGCTATCAACAGCATCAGGCCCACTTGCCTGCAAGCAACGCTATCGTTCAGTTTATCGCAGGCGCACTCGCCGCCGTGTCCGGCCATTCAGTGGGTCGCGAAGGACCCGCTGTACACCTTGGCGCAACCTGCTCTAGCCTACTCGGGCAAAAGCTCGGTCTGCCCAACAATAGCCTGCGTATTATGGTCGGCTGTGGCGTTGCTGCAGCCATTGCTGCCTCCTTCAACACCCCCCTGGCGGGGGTTATTTTTGCCATGGAAGTGGTCTTAATGGAATACACGGTGACGGGGTTTATCCCTATCATCCTTTCCTCTGTTTCCGGCGCACTCATCAGCCGAGTCTGCTTTGGCGATGCCCCTGCCTTCTCTATCCCGACACTGGCCATGGGCAGCATGCTTGAGCTGCCCTTTTTGATCTTTTGCGGCATTATTGTTGGCCTTGCCAGTAGCGTCGTTCTAAAACTGCATAAGTACATCCAGGACTTAAAAACACTCTCGCTGACCACTCGCTTACTCACGGCAGGTATTCTCACTAGCCTCGCCGCCGCCTTCGTACCTCAGGTTATGGGCGTCGGCTATGATACCGTTGAAGCGGCCATGCTCGGTGATCTCAGTGTTACCCTGCTGTTAACTATTGCCGTGACCAAGCTGCTTCTATCTACGGTTACCATTGCCCTTGGCGTCCCCGGCGGCAGCATTGGCCCAACGCTGGTGATCGGCGCCTGCCTGGGTGGTGCTATGGGTATTGTCGGCACCAACCTCAGCCCCGAAAACTCCGCTAGCAGTGGTTTTTACGCCACTATCGGCATGGGTGCAATGATGGCCGGGGTACTCAATGCCCCTCTCGCTGCGTTAATGGCACTGTTAGAGCTAACCTATAATTCAGCCATTTTGTTGCCAGCGATGCTGGTTATTGTTGTTGCCACTATCACCGCTCGCTTAACCAGTCGTTTACCAGGCCTATTTCTCATTGGCAGAAACCCCGAACGGTACACTTCTCCCGTTTTCCAAAGTTTGAGCCGAGCAGGAGTGACGAGTCTGATGACTCGAAATTTCATCGCCCACACCCCCCTTCTTTCCTTCGAGCAAGCTGAAATACTGCTCAATCAACACCCTGAGTGGATCGTCATTGAAAAAGATGACGAGCGCTTCATCCTTCGCCCTAGCGACCTCGCCCACCACATACAAACGATGCTGGCTGACGAAAGTCAGCATAAGGCTATTGACCTGCTGGAAATACCCGGCGAACGCTGGCGTCTACACCCCATTCATCAGCGTTCCACACTACAGGAAGCACTGATGCTAATCCGCGAGAAAAATGGCTTTGCCCTACATGTTACCCAGCCCCACACGACAGCAAGTTCACCGGTTGCAGGTATCATTACCCGAGACCAAATCGACAATTATTATCAGTAACCCCCTATAAACGGTAAACTGCTAGCTACTTACACCAGCACTACAATGAGAGAGTCCAACACCATGTCTCGCGAGTGGGTCGAAGCACTGCATATTATTAGCGTCGTTTGTTGGTTTGCCGCGCTATTTTATTTACCTCGCTTATTCGTCTACCACGCCACGGCCGATGATACGATTAGCGACGAGCGCTTTAAAATCATGGAGCGCAAGTTATATCGTGGCATCGCCACCCCCTCCATGATCGCCACTCTGGTGTTTGGTATTTGGCTAGCCAGTTTCGCTACTGAGCACTACCTTACCCAGGGCTGGTTTAAAACGAAGCTCTTGCTCGTGGCTTTGCTAATTGCCTATCACTTCATCTGTCGACAACTGATGCGCCAGTTTCAGGCTGGACTCAACACCCATAGTCACCTTTTTTATCGCTGGTTTAATGAAGCCCCAGTGCTACTCTTAATTGGAATTGTAATGCTGGTCGTCGTTAAGCCCTATTGATCGCGCCTTCAAAAATCAGCGTCGCCCTCAACATCAAGGACATGATATGGATATCTGCGCCAGAACCAAGACGGTTATAATTTAAAATGGTCGATACACTCTGGATCGCCATAGCCGCCATACTCGTTTTTGTTATGCAGGCAGGCTTTCTATGCCTCGAAAGCGGCCTGGTGAGAAGCAAAAACAGCATCAATGTTGCCGCCAAGAACATCAGCGACTTCATCGTTTCTGGTACGCTTTTCTGGGTAGCAGGGTTCGCGATTATGTTTGGTGATAGCATTGGTGGCTGGTTTGGCAGCAGCTACTTCTTCTTTGGGGAGCAAACCAACCCACAGCTCATTGCCATTTTTCTTTTCCAAATGATGTTCTGCGGCACCGCTGCAACACTCGTTTCCGGAGCTGTTGCCGAACGTATGAATTATTTCGGCTATCTGATTTGCACCGCCATCATTGCCCTGCTTATCTACCCCCTCGTCGGACACTGGACCTGGGGGGGAGCTATTTCCGGCACACCAACGGGTTGGCTTGAGTTGCTAGGCTTCGTCGATTTTGCAGGTTCAACGGTGGTGCACTCTGTCGGTGGCTGGGTAGCACTGGCCGCGCTGATCGTGATCGGCCCACGCTTTGGCCGCTACGCGCACGGCTCCCAACGCATCCCCGGCAGTAATTTGCCCATGGCTGTGCTCGGTGCCATGCTGATTTGGTTTGGCTGGTTCGGCTTCAATGGTGGCAGCACACTGGCATGGAATGATGCCGTACCGGCCATTTTACTCAACACCTGGATCGCCTCTTTTTTAGGTGGCCTTGGAGCCACTGCACTGAAGTATAAAATAGATGGTTATGTTGATGTTTCAAACATCATCAACGGCACCCTTGCCGGACTGGTTGCCATTACCGCCAGCTGCCATGCTGTCAGCGTTGCTAATGCCGCTATTATTGGTTTTACCGGTGGTGTCATTGCCTTGTTAGGAGAGTACTGGCTGGAAAACCTAAAAATTGACGATGCCATTGGCGTTGTTCCCGTTCACTTGTTCGCCGGTATTTGGGGCACTCTGGCGGTAGCTATTTTTGGCAATCCCGAGGTATTAAAAAGCGGCTTATCCACTTTTGGGCAACTGCAATCACAACTGCTCGGCATCGGTGTTATCGGACTTTTTAGCTTTTTTACAGCCTTTGCGTTGTTCTCCATTATTAATCGCTATTACCCACTGCGGGTCAGCGAGGAAGCTGAGCGCAGCGGCCTCAACATTGCTGAACACCAGGTGAGTACCGAAGTCTTCGACCTGCTCACATCAATGGGCCAGCAACAACAATTTCCCAATTTCTCCAGCCCTGTGCCCGTGGAACCTTTCACCGAAGTCGGCCAAATTGCCCAGCAATACAACCGCGTTATCGACCGTGTTAACCAGGAAATACAGCAGCGGGATGAATCCTTCGCCGCCTTCAAAAATAGCGAATATTACAAGGGGGCTATTCTCGATGCCGCCATGGACAGTATTATCACTATCAACGACAGAGGGGAGATACTTGCCTTTAATCCCTCTGCTGAAAAGTGTTTTGGTATTGGTGCAAAACAAGTACTCAGTGTTAACTTTTTTGAATTGTTTATGTCTGATGGCGAAAGAAAAACGGCCCTGCAAAGCCTCGCTCACGGTTTTAGCGCCAGTGAAGGCCTGATACTCAAGCGGCGTAACATTACTCGATTACAACGCCTCGACAAAGAGCTGTTTCCCGCCGAAGTAGTGATCACTAAAACCACTGACAAGATTAGCCGTCATTCTGAATACGCCCTGCATATACGCGACATTACCCAGCAAATAAAATTGCAAAACCGACTCAAGTCACTCGCTTATAACGATCCATTGACCGGCCTATACAACCGCACCTACTTTATGACGAACCTGGAAAAGCGCCTTCGTTTTCACCAGCAAACAGCTGGCAGCGTGGTTTTACTGTTTCTTGATCTCGATCAGTTTAAAAAAATCAACGACACGATGGGACATAAAACCGGGGATGCGTTGCTGTGTGAGATTGCTAAGCGCTTGAGCACCGTAACTCGGGATGTCGATCTCGTCGCGCGTTGGGGTGGCGACGAATTTGTTGTCGTCATGTCTGGTGCCATCAGCAGTAAGTCAGGTGTCGCCAAGGCAAAGGATATATTGCAGATTATGCGCCGCCCCGTTGACCTCGGAGAACAACAGCTAACAGTGTTAAGCAGCATCGGTATCGCTTTGTCAGAAAATGGCCAAATCGACGCCGACAACTTATTGCAGCATGCCGATCTCGCCATGTACAAGGCCAAACAAAGCGGCCGCAACACTTTCCGCCTGTTCACCGACGACATGGAACAAACCGTGCGCCAGCGCTTCAAATTAGAAGTCGCCCTACCCGACGCCATTACCAAAAACCAGTTTTTCCTGCACTACCAGCCCAAGGCCGACTGCTATACCAACAAAATCATTGGCTTTGAAGCTCTACTGCGCTGGCAGCACCCAGAATATGGGCTTATCCCCCCGGGAGATTTTATTCCCATTATTGATGAGGACAACCTGGTCATCGAAATTGGCGAGTGGGTACTTAACGAAGTGTGCCGCCAACTGGCCGAATGGCGGCAACAGGGTTTACCTGCTTTACCCGTCGCTGTAAACATCTCCGGTCATCACCTGCACTCTCCCTTACTGTTACCCTGTGTTCAACAAACCCTGAGTACTCACGCCATTGAGAGCGAACTGATAGAAATTGAAATCACCGAAGGGGTGCTAACTAACGACACCGAACAAAGCATTACCGTGATGAGAGCCTTAAAAGCCCTGGGTATTAAGCTTTCGGTGGATGACTTCGGCACGGGCTATTCATCACTCAGCTATTTAAAGAATTTCCCCATCGATATTCTGAAAATTGACCAAACCTTTGTACGCGATGCCGCATCCAACATCGAAGATGGTGCTATTTGTAAAGCTATTATTAGCCTCGCTCAAAGCCTCGACTTACAAATCATTGCCGAAGGGGTCGAAACACAGGCGCAACTCGCTTTCCTTCGACAGCAAACCTGCCATAGCTATCAGGGTTATTTATTTAGCCGCCCCCTACCCGCAGACGAAATTCCACACACACTAAGCCAGAACGATAAGAATACAGGTAATATGTCTAGTTCAGTCTAAAAAAATGCCTTGATACTCCCGTTGAAGACGATAGCTAACCAACCGCTGAAAACTAAAGCCAGCCAACGCACCCAGGCCATTGTTAACGAGCCCATCGGCCGTACACTCTTGCGTCTTACCCTGCCAATGATTGGCGGCATTATTGCGCTAATGGCGGTAGGCATTATCGATGCCTACTTTGTCGGTCAGTTGGGCACAGCCCCACTGGCAGCATTGGGTTTTGTATTGCCGGTTGCCCATGGGGTCAACAGCATTGGCCTTGGCCTGGGTATGGCGACATCAGTGCTCGTATCACGCTATCTGGGTGAAGACCGCTTTGATCGTGCCGCACGGCAAATCACTGACGGCCGCCTACTGATCACCCTGATTGGCATCGGTTTATTACTTTGTCTTTATTTCGGCGTGGCGGGGCTGCTTCGTTTACTGGGCGCCAGTGGCGAGGTGCTCGATGAGGCCTTGCGCTTTATGGCGCTGTGGATACCCGTAATTCCCCTCTTACTACTGACGCTGACTGGCAATACTGTTCTTCGTGCCATCGGCTGCCCTGGAAAGTCGGCTTTTTTGCTGGCCCTGCTCGCCACTCTTAACGCTGGCCTCGATCCCCTACTTATTTTCGGCTTTGGACCACTGCCGGGGCTGGGCATTGGTGGAGCAGCGCTGGCGACCTCCATCGCCTGGATTATCACCTTTCTGATATCTCAGCATATTCTGGGTGTTCAGGAGCAGTTGATCCTTACTAGCAGAAACACACTTCAGGCGCTACGCGTCAGTTGGGCGAAACTTCTCTCCATAGGTATCCCCGCTATTTTTGCTAACTTAATGACCCCCCTAGCGGCGGCCATCCTCACTGCCATGGTCGCCCGCTTCGGCACTACTGCCGTCGCAGGCTTTGGGGTCAGCACCCGGATCGAGTCCCTCTGCCTGCTAGTTGCCTTTGCTTTATCCTCGACCCTGCCGATGTTTATTGGTCAGAACATCGGTGCTGGCAAGCCTGAGCGAGCACGTGTGGCACTGTACGGCGCGATTCGTTTCAGCATTGTTTTTCAACTCGCCGTATGGGTGATAGTCGCCATCTACAGCCGATCTATCGGCTCCGCGTTTAGCGCCAATCCCGAGGTAGTCGACATCATCAGTCATTACCTGTGGATAATACCCGCCAGCTATGGTGCACACGCAATCACCATACTGGTGATGGTTTCGCTCAACGCGCTTAAACAACCCAAAACCGCATTGTTGACTGCTCTCATCCGTTTATTACTGCTCAACATTCCCATCGCTTACATTGGCGGCCAGCTCTACGACATTAATGGCCTGTTCTACGGTTTTGCCTTGGGCAACGTGCTCTCGGCCGTTGTCGCCTGGCGTATTATCAATCGCGCATGGGCCGCTCATGTTGAGCAAGACAAATAACCTGAACAACCGCGAATGCATGAAGCCACAAGCCCGCTTTAATCAAGGGGCTCAACAGCTCATAATGCACACCTATATTAGCGGGGCAGACCCCAAGCACCACACAGCCATAGACTCATTCCTAAATTTAACCAGAAATCCACAAACGGCCTTTTATGAATCGTTCAGAACAGTTATTTATCGACGCTCAACGCCATATCCCTGGCGGTGTTAATTCACCCGTGCGCGCCTTTAAAGCCGTTGGTGGCAGCCCAATTTTTTTCGATCACGCCAAGGGTGCTTATCTCTACGACGCCGAGAACAAACGCTATATCGATTATGTGCAATCCTGGGGGCCGATGATTCTTGGCCACGGCCACCCGGCCGTTTTGGACAGTATTCGACAGCAGCTCGACAAAGGGCTGAGTTTTGGCGCACCCACCGAGCTGGAAACTCAGCTCGCCGATAAGCTCTGCGACCACATACCCGGGCTCGACATGGTGCGCATGGTTAACTCCGGCACCGAGGCAACGATGAGCGCCATCCGCCTGGCGCGGGGCTTCACTGGTCGCGACAAAATTATAAAATTCGAGGGTTGCTACCACGGCCACTCCGACTCGCTGCTAGTGAAAGCCGGTTCCGGCGCACTGACACTTGGCATACCCAGTTCACCCGGTGTGCCCGCTGCACTGGCCGATCACACCATTACTCTGCCTTATAACGATTGCGCAGCGGTGGAGGCGGCCTTTGCCGAGATTGGCGATCAGGTGGCGGCTCTCATCGTCGAGCCGGTAGCAGGCAATATGAGCTGCATTCCACCCTTGCCCGGTTTTCTACAGACCCTGCGCAGTCAGTGCACACGCCACGGTAGCGTGCTAATTATTGACGAAGTGATGACCGGCTTTCGCGTTGGCCCACAAGGCGCTATTGGCCACTACGACATTGATGCCGATTTGATTGCACTGGGCAAAGTTATCGGCGGCGGCATGCCCGTCGGCGCCTTTGGTGGCAAGCGCGCCATCATGGAGCAAATCGCCCCCCTCGGGCCGGTGTATCAAGCCGGCACCCTCTCGGGCAATCCGGTCGCCATGGCTGCCGGCCTCAGCACCCTCGAACTACTCAATGAAGAGGGCTTTTACCCCCCCCTATTCACTAAAACCGAACAATTAGTGACAGGTTTGAGAGCCGCAGCAGCGGCAGCGGGCATTCCCTTTACCAGCAATAACATCGGCACCATGTTTGGTGTGTTTTTTACCGACGAGAGCAGCGTCAGTAACTACCAGCAAGTGATGGCCTGCAATACTGAACGCTTTAATCAGTTTTTTCATGGTATGTTGGCAGAAGGAGTCTATCTGGCACCGGCAGCCTATGAGGCGGGTTTTATATCCGCAGCGCTCTCCGAACAAGATATTGAACAAACACTAGATGCTGCCAGGAAGGTCATGCAATCGATCAACTAGTGGCAGTCATTCAAACAAGGAGAAAAGAATGCAGGAACTGACCCTCACTCGATACTGATATTACCGCTCATGAGAAAAATCATTGAAAAGCTTGGCCTCGTATTAACCATCACTTTAGTAACTCTGGTCAGTGTCATCGCCTCTCTTGCCCTAACCAATATTGTCTACGCCATCATTGGCATTGAAGTACCACCGTCAAACACAACAGTGGCTATCATCGTCCCAACTATTATTACGCCTCTGGTAGCAAGCCCCTTTTTCAATCTGCTATTTCGCGTTTTTGAGCTCGAAAATACCAATAGAGTGCTAGCAGCCTATGACCCAGTTACTGGGCTCATGTCCCGGCGCGCCATTCTTTCCCAGACTGCTAATTTTCTCAGTTATGCGGAACGGAAACAGGTGCCAGTTTCAATGCTTTTTATCGACCTTGATGATTTTAAAGCTATTAACGACAAATACGGGCACCAGATCGGTGACAATGTATTACACCGAATCGGCCAATATATTAATACAATAAAAAGAGAAAGCGATCTCATTGGTCGCTACGGCGGAGATGAAATTATCGCGTTGTTGCCAGACACTGACACAAAAGGTGTCCAGCATTTTTCTGCAAAGCTCCACGCAATTCTCAAAGAAAGCCCCATCACTGCTAACAACAAGGTAGTATCTTTAACACTCAGCATCGGTACGACGACCTACAAACCCAATGCCCACCCTATCAGTATCGACGAGCTCATCAGACAGTCAGACCTTGCCTTATACGAAGCTAAACAGCACGGTAAAAATTGCACCGCCAGCTACATAACAGACGATACTTTCGACTTCCACTAAACCTGACGGCCGCGACCAAGAAACACCACCACAAAAAACACACTGGCACTGACGACGATGGAGGGGCCCACGGGAGTATTTACCCACCATGACGCCGCCAAACCGGCACAGACAGCCAACATCGCCACAACACTGGCCAAGCTCGCCATTTGCTCTGGAGTTTTAGCGAAGTGGCGCGCGGTCGCGGCGGGAATGATCAACAATGCCGTAATCAGCAACACACCCACGACCTTCATCGATATCGCCACCACTAGCGCCAGCAATAACTTTAATACTATTTTCAGCCGCTCAACGGGTACGCCTTCTACCCGCGCCAAGTCTTCGTGCACCGTAATCGACAATAGCATTGGCCACAGCCGCCACAGAGCGGCGAGCACGCCACCAGCCATCAGCCACACCAGCGTAACTTCGGCAACCGTCACGGTGAGAATATCGCCAAACAGCAGGGCCTCCATATCCGTGCGGACACCGGGTATCAGGGTTAACGCAATCAGGCCGAGGGCCAGTGAGCTATGGGACAAAATACCCAGCACCGTATCCGTCGCCAGCATTTGCTGGCTCTCAAAGGTAATCAGCAAAGCTGCGATTAACAGACAGACCACAATCACCGCCAGCGAGCTGCTCCATGCCAACCACATACCCAGGGCGATGCCCAACAGCGCACCATGGGCCAGAGTTTCACCAAAATAGGCCATGCGCTGCCACACCACCAACGAGCCCATTGGCCCGGCAACAATGGCGACACCGAGCCCTGCTAACAACGCCAGATAGAGAAAGTCATACATCAGCCTGGTTTTTCCCCTGTAAAGCAGAGGAGACGACACCCCCGTGAGTAGAACCCTTGTCAGGAAAACCATTGCGCAGTGAGTCCTGTTGACAGGGTGCACTCCTAGGTCCATGAACAACCCCGCTGTGTAGGTCGTGCTCATGATCGTGGTCGTGGGTATACAAAGCTGTTTTAGCGCCAAACAGCGCGACAAAGGCGGGATCAACCGACACCTGTTGCGGCGTCCCATGACAGCAAACATGTTGGTTCAAACAAACCACCTCATCGGTGGCGGCCATGACCAGATGCAGGTCGTGAGAGACCATTAATATCCCGCAGTTAAGTTCATCACGCAACTCGCCAATCAATTGATAAAGCGCCTCCTGCCCAGTCACATCCACGCCTTGAACCGGCTCATCGAGCACCAATAGATTGGGTTTACGCAACAGTGCCCGCGCTAACAACATGCGCTGCATTTCACCGCCAGAGAGACCACTAACGGGCTGTTTCATGAGATGGGCAATACCCACACGCTCCAGCGCCGCCAAGCACTCGACGGTGTCAGCATTGGCAAACTGTAAAAAGCGCTCCACTTGTAGCGGTAATGTTGGGTCTATGTAAAGCTTTTGCGGCATATAACCTATCTGCAGCTGCGCCGAGCGCTGCACACGGCCGCAATCAGGCTGCAGTAGGCCGAGGACAATTTTCACCAAGGTAGTTTTACCGGCACCGTTAGGGCCAATGAGTGTAACGATACGCCCGGGTAGCAAATTCAAGTTAACGGCCTGTAATACGGGCCTAGTGGCAAAGGACTTACCAATCCCCTGCAGCTCAATCAGCGCCGTCATTGATGCGTCTGCCGGTTGTCTTAGCACCGCTGGATTGTTCATTTTCGGGTTTTTTCCTGGCAAGGTGTACACAAACCGAGGATCTCAACAGTTTGTTTCTCCACCAAAAAACCCGCTTCCTCAGCCGTGGCGACAATAGCGTCATTGACGTTTTCAGCACTGCATTCGGCGACACTGCCACACTCACGGCAGAGCAAGAAATAATCGCTGTGCACGCTATCGGGGAAGGGACAACCAATATAGGCGTTCAGAGTCGCCAACCGGTGAATCAAGCCTAGCTCCAGAAGAAAATCGAGGGCGCGATACACCGTTGGCGGCAATACTCGCTTTCCACTAGCCGCCGATAATTGTTCAATAATTTTATAGGCGCCCAGCGGGCGATGACTTTGCCACAGCAGATGCAATACTGACTCACGGATGGGAGTGAGGCGCGCCTTGCGCTCAGCACAGCGCTGTCTCGCCTGCGCCAATGCTGCTTTTAAACAGCGATGGTGATCATGCTGCTGATAGGCAGTGGTAGAATTACTCTGCATTTTGTCACAACCTTGCACAAATACTGTAATATTATCACGACCAAGCGCCAACGCTATAACATCACAGTGATGAAACTACTGCCTTGAAACGATCACTCCTACTATCAGTTCTCTTTCTTATTGCCACACAAGCCTGGGCCAAGCCCCTCGTAGTCACCACCATTCGCCCAATGACCATGCTGGTTGAAGCCGTTGCCGGCGACAGCGTCGAGGTTAAGCAGTTATTGCCCGACAGCGAAGTTCCCCATCACTATTCACTGCGTATTTCGGACCGAGCTCTACTTGCCGAGGCCGATCTATTACTTTGGGTGGGGCCAGAACTCGAGGGTTTTCTCAGCAAAAGTGTCACCGCCCTGCGTCCCGAAAAAGTCATCACGGCCGCAGCGTTACCCGACATCCAGTGGCTCAGCCCCACCCCCGACGGTAAGGCCGACAATAGTGATCCGCACATATGGATGAACCCGAACAATGGTCGTGTGATCGCCACCGAAGTGAGCAATTGGCTAGCCGCACACCACCCCGACCAACGCGAGCACATACTCGCCGCCCAGCAGCTTTTTAATCGACAACTCACCGATGCCACTGCCGCTACCGCCGCGCAATTAGCCCCCCTGCGAAAAGTGAACTTTATTGTTGATCACGATGCCTTCGGGCACTTTGCTCAAGCCTTCGGTCTACAACAGTCGGGTGCGCTGAAAACGAGCACAGGCCTCAGTAGTGGCGCCCACGCTTTTCATCAATTATTAAGTGAAAATACAGTAAGCTGCATTATTGCCGAGCCCCGGCACAACCACGGTAGAGTTGAACATATCGCCGACAAACTGGCGGCACAAAAGACGGTGATTGATCCGCTGGGCGCCGACATCACCCTCGATAACAAAGCCTATATTCGCCTGATTGAGGGTATCGGGGAAAAGCTCAAGGCCTGCTTGTCATCTGCGCCAGTCATGGCCAAGCCCAAATAACTAATTTCAAGCATTCACGGCGGGAATGGCGACAACACCGATTAAACGATGCCGTAGTTTCTCACGGTATTCGTTCGGGTCTTTATCTTCACGCCGGGTTAAATCAGCAGCCTCCAAATGCCGTGTCGCCAGACGTGACATCCAAAACAACGCCGCGGCAAAGCACAGCATATCCTGCCAATTTTGGCGCTCTGCTTGAGCAAACGGGCGCCGCTGCTGATAGGCATCAAGTAAGGGTTTAACTAGGGCCGGGTTGAGCTCACCGTGGGAATCACAAGCCCAATCATTCACCGCAATCGCCACATCGAGCATCAGATAGTCGGTACACGCACTGTTAAAATCTATCACTGCCTTGAGCTCTTCGCCAACAAACAAGGTGTTATCCCGAAATAGATCCGCGTGGATGGGTCCCACGGGCAGCTCGGTATCTTGCTCACAGAGCTTTCGATAGCGCGCTATTTGCTCTTGCAATAGCACTTCATCACCCACTGACAATTGCGCATTAGCCGGCAATTCTCGCAACAGCGTTTCGAGTGTCACATTCGCCCAGGGCAAACCCTGCAAGTTGTGATGGCGCAGGGGAAAACCTCCACCCAACGAGTGCATGGCACCGAGGAACCCCCCAATCGCTCGACAGTGAGCCGGCGTGACTTGTTTGGGGTGAGCGCCATCGATGCGCTGACTAATTAATGCCGGCTTTTGTGACAGACGGTGAATGGCCACGCCCGAGGCATCGGTGAGCAGGTTTGCAACGGCCAGACCTGCCCGTTGTAAACCCAAGGCCAGGGCCGTCGAAAACTCCGCCTGCTGAGGGTTGTCCGCTTCAAGCAAGGTCAAGACAAACCGCGAGGCTGGCTCAGCAGTCGACGCCGCGGCCACCTCAATAAAATAGGTCGAGTTTTCCACCCCATCCGCAACCTCTGCTGTGGACAGTAAACGTCCGAGACCGAGGCGGGTTAACAGCGCTTGCAACTCGACGGGATCAACACGAGTAAAGACAGCCATTGTTCCTCCCGTCAGCAAGATCAAAAATTCAGGCGATACAAATGCCGCCCAATAAAGATAGTGTATCCTAGCCCGCCTCAGCCATTGCCAGCAATAAAATCTATCTCATGAACACGACTATAGCCCCTGCCAAACCGCCGCTCGTCCTTGTCGACGGCTCATCCTACTTATACCGCGCCTTTCACGCTCTGCCGCCATTGACCAACTCCAAGGGGCAGTCAACCGGCGCAGTAAAGGGTGTTACCTCGATGCTACGACGCCTACAAAAAGACTACCCTGATAGCCCTATAGCCGTGGTTTTCGATGCCAAAGGCAAAACCTTTCGCGACGAGCTTTACGCCGAATACAAATCCCACCGCCCACCCATGCCCGATGAATTGCGCGAGCAAATTCAACCCATTCACGACATCGTTGCCGCCATGGGCTTGCCACTGTTAATCATTCCCGGAGTGGAAGCTGACGATGTGATCGGTACACTGGCACAGCAGGCCACCGAACTTGCCCTGCCGGTGATTATTTCCACCGGCGACAAAGATATGGCACAGCTGGTCAATGAGCACATTACGCTGGTCAACACCATGACGGCGACCGTGCTCGACCCTGCAGGCGTAGAAGAAAAATTTGGCGTTCCACCAGAGCTAATTATTGATTATCTCGCCCTGGTCGGCGACAAAGCCGACAATATCCCCGGTGTTCCCGGTGTTGGCGAAAAAACGGCACTGGCCATTTTGCAGGGCATTGGCGACATGGATGCTATCTATAGCGACCTTGAACAAGTGCGTAGCCTTGGATTTCGCGGCGCCAAAAAGATGCCGGAGAAGTTGGCCGAGCATAAAGATCAGGGCTATTTATCACGCCAGCTCGCCACCATCAAACTCGATGTGCCGCTGGATATTTCTGCCGACCAGCTTGCCAATACGCCTGAAGATCCAGACCAGTTGCTCAGCCTGTTTAAAGCCGTTGAGTTTAAAAGCTGGGTAGAAGAGTTACTCGACAGCCAAAACACAGAAACCAGTGACGTCGCCCCCGAAGTGGCTAATAAAGCAGCAAACCACTACAGCACTATTTTGACACAGGATGATTTCGACCTCTGGCTGCAACGCTTAGCGCAAGCCGAACTCTTTGCCTTCGACACCGAAACCACCAGCCTCAACTACATGCAGGCGCAATTAGTCGGCGTGTCGTTCGCCCTCAGCCCCCACGAAGCGGCCTACTTGCCGCTCGCCCACGACTACCTCGGCGCGCCCAAGCAGCTCGACCGCACAACGGTGCTAGCCCAGCTCAAACCCCTGCTGGAAAACCCTGCGCTCACCAAGGTCGGGCAAAATCTAAAATACGACATGAGTGTGCTGGCCCGCTACGATATTACACTGCGGGGCATTGCCTACGACACCATGCTCGAGTCTTATGTACTCAACTCGACCGGCTCGCGCCACGATATGGATACTCTGGCACTGACCCACCTCGGTGAGAGTACAACCCACTTTGAAGATGTCGCTGGCAAGGGCAAAGGGCAGCTCACCTTCAATCAAATAGCCCTTGAAGAGGCTACCCCCTATGCCGCGGAAGATGCCGATATCACCCTGCGCCTCCATCAACATTTATGGCCACGACTAAGCGATGAAGCAAATCTGGCCAAGGTGCTCACAGACATTGAAATTCCGCTGGTGCCGGTACTGTCGCGCATCGAGCGCAATGGCGCATTCATTGACGCCCATCAACTCAGTGAACAGAGTCAACAATTGGGCCAGCGCATAGCCGAACTGGAACTACAGGCACATGACGCAGCGGGCAAAGCCTTTAACCTGTCCTCCCCGAAACAGCTAGGTGAAATTCTCTTCACAGAGCTGGGTTTACCGGTGGTTAAAAAGACCCCCAAAGGCGCACCATCAACCGCAGAAGCGGTACTGGCGGAACTCGCCCTCGACTATCCCCTGCCGAAACTCATTCTCGAACACCGCAGTCTCAGCAAGCTAAAGTCCACCTATACCGACAAACTACCCACCATGATTGACCCCGACACCGGGCGCATTCACACCTCTTATCACCAGGCAGTGACCGCCACGGGGCGACTATCATCTTCCGATCCCAACTTGCAAAACATCCCAGTGCGTAGCGAAGAGGGCCGGCGCATTCGCCAGGCCTTTATTGCACCCCAGGGCTGCACACTCGTGGCAGCAGATTACTCGCAAATTGAACTGCGCATTATGGCCCACCTATCCGGTGACAAAGGCTTGCTCGACGCTTTCGCTCACGGCCTCGACGTCCACCAGGCCACCGCCGCCGAAGTCTTTGGCGTTGAACTCGACGACGTCACCAGTGACCAGCGGCGCAATGCCAAGGCCATCAACTTTGGTTTGATCTACGGCATGTCGGCCTTTGGGCTGGGACGCCAGTTGAATATTGGCCGCAACCAGGCGCAGGAATACATCGACCTCTATTTCGACCGCTACCCCGGCGTGAAAACTTATATGGAAACCATTAAGTCCAGTGCCGCCGAAAAAGGTTTTGTCGAAACGCTGTTCGGCCGCCGACTCTACCTGCCACAGATCAATGCCCGCAATGGCATGCAACGCCAAGCGGCAGAGCGCACGGCCATTAACGCGCCGATGCAGGGAACCGCCGCTGACATCATCAAAAAAGCGATGATCGCTGTCGACCAGTGGTTACTGCAACAAGGCGAAAACAGTGGGGCAAAGATCATTATGCAGGTACACGACGAACTGGTACTCGAAGTGCCAAATGATGAGTTAGATGAAGTGAGTGTGGGCCTTAAACAACGCATGGAAGCGGCCGCTAAACTAGATATCCCGTTAATTGTCGATATTGGCAGTGGCCAAAACTGGGATGAAGCTCATTAATCGACCAATTATGGGAAAAGTCGCCTGCTAAGAAACTTTCGAATTTATTTAATACCTTTGTGAACTTTTAGATATCCGCTCGGTCTTATTCTTTGCAAGTGACAAGCTCCTAGCTTAGATCACAGGTGGACTATCTTCCCCCTCTTGGTATCTCCATCTGTACACTTCAACCGGCGCTTTGCGCCGGTTTTTTTTGCCTGAGACTATTCTCTAACTGCCGTGTTTCTACCCTCGAGGCCCAGCCCTAGGTCGAAGACCCAGTCAACCACGTACGCAAAACACCTTCTAATTCTTCGATACCACTGCGTTTGAGGGCCGAAAACATTTGTACCGACGTGAGCTCGTCCATCCCTTCTTCCTGCAATATCTTGCGCACCTGCAGTAAAGTACTCTTTGCCGGGCCTTTTTTAAGCTTATCGGCCTTAGTCAGCAACACATGAACGGGCATACCGCAATCCGCCGACCAGGCAAGCATTTGCCAGTCATACTCTTGCAGAGGATGGCGAATATCCATCAGCAAAATTAAACCTTTGAGCGACTGTCGACCCTGTAAATATTCCGCCAAATTTTGGTCCCAGCGGGTTTTCATCGCCTTTGGCACCTTGGCGTAGCCATACCCCGGTAAATCCACCAGCCGCGTATCGTCCGTCAGTGAAAACAGATTAATCAGCTGCGTGCGGCCCGGTGTCTTACTAATGCGCGCCAACTTGCCCTGGCGAGTCAAAGTATTGATCGCACTGGACTTGCCAGCATTGGAGCGACCAGCAAAAGCCACTTCACTACCAGCGTCGGCAGGACATGTGTTTAAGGTCGGGGCGCTTTGTAAAAAGGCTGCCTGGGTAAAGCTCAATGGAGTACTCATAGCCGCGCAGTATAACGCTTAATTTTAGCTAGCAGGTTGGTATATAATGCCGCGCTAAGTTTGACGGCCTATGGCCATCAATTTTTACCAACTACCTGCCTACGGAATATCAGATGAAAACATGCTTGCAAGCACTGATACTAATCACCGCCTCATTTTCATTCACTCAAGTGGCCTTCGCGCAAGGCGATGCTGCTGCGGGTAAGAATAAAGCAGCGGCCTGCGCAGGCTGTCATGGTACCAATGGCAACAGCTACCCTGGCATGGGCTCGTTTCCCAAACTAGCCGATCTGGGTGAAAAATACCTCAACAAGCAAATCAACGACATCAAAAATGGCAAACGCAACATTGTTGAGATGACGGGAATGCTCGATGAACTCTCTGAACAAGACATTGCCGATATTGCCGCGTACTACAACGCACAAACCCGCACTCTTGACGGCTCTAAAGATAACGCCAAAATTCTCGAACGTGGTGAAAAACTCTACCGAGCGGGCAACCTTGAAACAGGTGTTCCCGCCTGCACTGGCTGCCACTCACCCGCTGGTAACGGCAACAGTCCGGCAGGCTACCCCGCACTCGGCGGGCAGTCTGCCGAATACATTGCCAGCCAACTGCGTGCTTTTCGCACAGCTGCCCATGACATTGAAGACCCCACAGGACGCAACAATGACGAAGGCAGCGTAATGCGCGGTGTTTCTGCCCACATGAGCGAGCAAGAAATTATTGCTGTCGCCAACTACATTGCAGGCCTTCATCAGTAAGACATTGCCCTCGACCCCTAAAAAAGGCGGCCTTGGTCGCCTTTTTTATTGGCTATACCACCCTAATGAAATAAAGAGCCGTGCAAACACAGTATCATTCCACTGCTTGCACCCTGCTCGAGAACCTGAATAATAGACAATATTAATTACTCAACACTAACTGCAACACTGAGAGTTATCACTATGACTTATCGACTCAAACACCTGGTGATGTTGTGCCTACTGCCCCTGATCATTAATGCCGGGACAACTACGGCTCAAGGCAAGCAGTACAAGCCCGGCACCCATTACGAAGTTCTCGAGACACCGGTTCGCACTAGCGACCCTAAGCGAATCGAAGTGACGGAAGTTTTTTGGTATGGCTGTAGCCACTGCTTTACCTTTGAGCCGATGGTCAGCTCCTGGGCTAATCAACTGCCTAAAGACGTTAATTTTGTACACAGCCCTGCCATTTGGCACAAAAACATGGAGTTGCACGCTCGCGCTTACTACACCGCCAAGGCACTCAAGGTGTTAGACCCGGTACACCAGGCAATTTTTAAAGCCATGAACCTTAAGAACAACAAGCTCGCCAGCAAAGCAGCTATCGGCAAAATATTTGAAGCCCAGGACGTCAACCTCACTAAGTTTAATAAGACTTTTGATTCTTTTGGCGTCGTCAGCGCCACCAAACAAGCGAATGCTCGCCAGCGCAGCTACGGTATCAAAGGCACACCAGAGATGGTGGTGAATGGAAAGTATCGGTTAAGTGCCAAAATGGCTGGTAGTCAAAATGGCATGCTGAAAGTCGCTGATTACTTAATTTCAGTAGAGCGAGAAAAAGCCGAACAAGAATAAACAAGGCCAGCCCTGCCTAAAGCGACAGACACAAAAAGCCCGACAAGCTTAATAGCTGTCGGGCTTGCGTTTTAAGCATCGCTGCTCTTTCTATGTATTACACTTCGGTTTGCTCAGAAGAAAACCCATCTCCTAATTCCGCCAACAGTCCGCGTTAGTACCGCCTTTCAATCCTCTAGGGTTACCTGCACTCACCGCTAAAGTCATTGCTGCACAATGAGTATCCGAAGCCTGTGCTCCAGTAGCTGTTGCGGTCAAGGTATACGCCACCGCACTCAGCCCGCCAACCGTCAAGGTGTAATAACCATCTAAGGAAGTAGCAGTAGCTGCACCAGTGAGTTCTGTCAACGTTCCATAATCAGTATCGTTAGCACGCCATTTTTCCTGCTGGTTCTGGAGGGTAAGCAGGGCATCCATTGCATCAGCACGGCGGGATTTGCGAATAGAGTCGAAATAGGACGGCAATGCAACCGCCGCTAATATGGCGATAATAGCCAACACCATCATTACTTCGATAAGCGTAAAGCCGGACGATTTTTTCGGGCGGGTACTACAAGTCTGGCCCGTCCTTTGAGAAGCGATCATTTTTTCACACTCATAATTTTGTAATCCAATCTTTGACCGCGCCCATTAAGATTGAGTAAACATCCTACATTTGCACGGCATTCTACACCCCCCTGCAACACAACTATAGTTGGTTACAAGCACCGTTATTAGTCAAAACAACTACAGCTAATGACAGAGAAGTCGTGTCTTGATCTATGGCTATATCTAGGGTAGGCCCGGGGCTACAAACAGCGTCATTTCCAGCGGGGTTGTAGCTAAGCGTGCCTGACCAGGTTGTATCGTCAGGCACCCCAGTTATGTTACACCGATATAAAAAACCACCCACTCCGCCCTCAATGACTGTGTAAGTTTCCGTATCAGCATCATATTCCACTATGTCACAACTGGCACTCGTATCCTGCCCACCACTAATGCCAACACTTTCCAGGCCGTCATCTGTAAATGAAATATCGCCGAAAAATTCGATATTATAAGAGACTATCCCATCGTTATCTATATCTGCACCTTCAGGGTTCTCCTCAATCGTGACCTCTGTAATTATCACCGTATCGCCATCACCGCCGCCGCCAGGGGTAATGGGGTTACCGTTACCATCTGTATAGTAGTCAATTGCGGGCTTACCACCATGCTTCAAAGACAGTGCAATGCCCGCCGCATCATCCTGAGGATTATTACCCCAGATAATGGAGGACAGCATTACCGATTGCGCACCGTTACCGTCCGTGCCCACACCATCCCTATCGACCCATGAGACGGTCACATCAACCTTTCGCGGGTTATCGCCAAAGGCTTCATCCCTATCCCAATCGAGATCAAATGCCGCCGCGTAGTCAACAGCACCGTAATCACCAAGCCCACTGCCATCGACAACAAGAGCTTCAAATTCATCCAGCGTTTGAAAATTGCGCAGGTCTTCAATTTTTTGTTGGGCGAGTGCGGTCGCCTGTGCCCGCACTTTAGACTCGGCTGTAGTCGCCAATGAGGTCGAATGAAAACGAAAAGCCGCCAGTAAACCACCAGCCAAAATCACAAAGGCAATGAGTCCTTCAAGTAGGGTAAAGCCCTTTTCATGCCCCATGCCTTGTCTTACGAAACGCCGTGATGATTTATTCATTTTTGCCTTCCTCTTAAAAGTCCCGCCATGAACCCGGTAACGGCGTAATATATGACACAGTTATTGGGTCACCAGGACCACCACCAAAAGCAGTTTGTGTAATCTCAATATTTGAATTAAATTTCTTAAGGTCACCTTCGAAGGCCATTGTGCCGAAGATTTTTGCGTTGCCCGTACCCGGGTTTGCGCAACCCCCTGGGGGCGTATCGTAATACACTAAACCAAAGATAATAGCACCACCGTTGATCGAGGGGCATTCACTGGTGTCATCGAAATACAGAATCACAGGGTTATTAATGTCACCAAGGTTCGCAGACCAAGGACTTGTATCAGTAATGAAATAGACATCAGCCGATTTTTGCGCCATATCTTCAATAGCTTGGTCGTTGTCGACGGTACCAAACATGGCTTCAAAGAGGCTATCCGATTCTATTTCCTCTGCTATAGCGTTAGAGTTAGAAAAGGAAAAGTGGCCGGGGTCAATACAGTTCGGATCGCCAGAATCGCTAGTGATAGTGGCAATAGCAATATCATAAGCTTGAATATCAGGAGTACCAGTAACCGCACCCGGATCAATGCAATCTTCAACAATCAAAGCCGGGCCTTCAAATGCAGAAGGTGTACCTAGCTTAGTGCGTGCGACTCTAGTACTAAGCGTTTTAGTAACGTGAGTCTCTGCTTGCCCGGCAACGGTAACACTGATTTCAATAATGGCTGGCTCCGCAGCCTCATCAGTGAGGAGAGTGTAAGTAATTCCCGCACCCGCCAAGCCAAAAATATCAATGTCTTGAGCAATCGTATCGGGAGTAGCATCTCCATTGGGGTCATAAATTGCAGTAGCCGTCTCACCTGCATCGGCGTTCTCCGCAGCCTCATTCGTATTGGTCCAATCTGGTGTCAAGTCATCATCATCGGTATACCAAATTTCTATCTGGGTAACAGCATAGTCCAGAGCACTGTTTGCTGCGGCATAAACCTCCTTATTGCGCAGATTTACACCACTTCTTTGCTGCTCATTAATAGCCGATTTATTCACTACCAGCGAACTAAGACTGGCGATAACCACTAATATCAAAGTCACGACCAGAGCAGCCGCACCGCGCTGATATTTGCTCCCTTGTTTAAAACCCATTTTCATCATTCCGGCCCTTTTAAGAAAAAGCACACTCAAGGCATTGTGTAATAGTGGTCATTTCTAACCTTAATTTCATCCCGCAAACGCACCGTAAAGTCGCTATCCGCCGTGAGCTCACCTTCAAGTAGTACGTTAATTTTTCGCCGCGCCAAGCAGGTTTCACCACTTTCACAGGTACCGTCACCATTGCCATTGCCCACTTCAGCAATAGTGGAACCTGGGTCAAGCTCAAATGACAGAGCTGTGATTGTTACCTCACCGTCAGTAATATCTGACCCAGCTGCACAGGTTGCAGCAGTGGTATCGCGCTCTACAGCACCACCGTTAAAGCGAAAACCGAAAACCTCGGTTGCAGCATCAAAAACACCGTCCTGGTCCTCATCATAGCTGTAGAGGATGCAACTACACTCAACGGCTCCATCACCATCACTATCAGCACAGGCGCCACCTAGCGTTATTGTGCCAAAAGCACCCATTGCGACAAAGTCTAGGTCAGAAAAAACCACATCTCCGGGCTGCCATGCATCAACATAACCAGCCCGCTGAATTTCCCTGTGCATCACATCAAGTGTATTACGCAGTTGCTCGTTCAGCCGCACCATGCGTACATTTTCAAGGCCGGAGAAACTAATTTTGGCGAAGACAGTAAGAGCACCGGCGACAATTAAACTTCCTACAGCCAGTCCGATTAAAAGCTCTACAAGGCTTAGGCCACGCTCATGACTTAAACCCCTGCTTTTTGCACCAACTACCCTTATGGACATGCGCTATACCCCATCGTCGATGTGCTACCCACTGGCGCGCAAATTAGTACTCTGCCCATATTACTCACTACGATATCTAGCCCCCAACCACCGGCTGACAAGCTAACACTGCCAGCACTAGCCGTTCCTTTTACAGCATTAAAAGTAGTGCCACCAGCAAAGTCATTAGCTATAGCAACTCCATCAAAGTTAGAGCCATCGACTACTTGGAGGACATTGGTTCCAGCAATTGGTACCGAACACGCCCCTACTGCATTAGCTCCAGCTGTACAGTCACACCCTGGAGCAGCCGCATAACCTAGACACCAAGTGCCTGTATTAACAGCAATGGACATATTGGAATCTCTAATAATAGACTCAGCCCGTGCCTTGGTAACAAGCCCATAAACCTCTTCGGCAGCACGCTTAAGACGGTTCTTTTCGAAAAATTCATTAAAGGAAGGGACAGCAAGAGACAATACAATAGCGATAATCGCAATAACGATCATCGCCTCGATTAAGGTAAAGCCTTGTTGGCATGATGCCTTTTTATTGTGCATGTGCTCTATTCACGGATTAACTTCCTTGCACGGTAGCAATTTCCCCGCTTGCAAATGTT
>JARGOV010000061.1 GCA_029212965.1 Porticoccaceae bacterium | reverse complement strand
CAAGATGCGCACACGCTAATGGTACTGATGTTTGCCTGGATGAATAAAGATGCGCACACGCTAATGGTACTGATGTTTGCCTGGATGAATAAAGATGCGCTTCACGAGACATTGGTGACTAATCGTATGACGTTTTGGTCGCGTACTCGCCAAAAACTATGGGTTAAAGGCGAGACAAGTGGCCATAACCAAAGACTTTACGCTATGACTTTTGATTGTGACGGCGATGCCATTCTCTGCCAGGTTGTGCAGCAAGGGGCCGCCTGTCACACCGGGCGGGCGACGTGTTTTTATTTGCAAGTCGATGGTGAGGCTCAGCAGGTGTGGATCGATAGCGATCACGCCTAATGAGATGAAAATGCTATTTATGCTGTAGCAGTGTTGTCATTGCGTGAGCATTTCAAGCCCTTAGGCCGGTACTCAATGTATAACCCAGTTTCGAGTACCTCGTCCTCACAGAGTTTTTTCACGGAAGTTTTTTGTGCGGACTTCATTTGGTGATTGGCTCTTTATCGGCAATGGCCACCTGTAATCCGTGTTTTCTGGCGGTAGGTGATGTGATTTTTTTACAACTTTGTTGTTCATGGTTGGCATCGTGAGAATGCTTGGCATGTCTTGGTAGTTAAATGATTTTTGTAAATCGTGGATATTTATTAAAGCGATAAAATTTATGTTTTTAATACAATATTCTTCAATTATTTTATTCAGGTATAACGAATATGCAAGCACTTGAAACACTTCCCGATATTGCCAAGAATCGCACAGAAACAGCCAATTATTCTCTGCAATGGGTGGGGATGGAAGACATTGCTGTACCTATTTCCATTGATGTGACTGATGGCAATAAGCAGGTGGTCAGTGCAAAGGCGAATGTCTATGTCAGCCTTGATGATGCTGCTGAGAAAGGCATTCATATGTCACGTTTGCATGCCATCCTCAATCGGCTTGCCACAAATGCTTGCAATAAAAATATGCTCGACGTGCTGCTGGAGGACATGGTTGCTTCGCAAGTAGGTATCAGTCGAAGTGCAAAGATTGATTTAACCTTTGATTTCTTGCTGCCTAAGTCGTCTCTGCTTAGCAACGAAGTCGGTTTTCAAACCTATCCAATCGAAGTCAATGGTGAGCTTGTCGATGGCCATTACGACTATGCGCTCAAAATTACCGTGCCTTATTCAAGCACTTGTCCTTGTTCGGCGGCGCTCTCACGTCAATTATTGGCCAAGGCGATAGACAAAGATTTTACTGCCCCCCGTATCGATAAACAGGCCTTACTTTCATGGGCACAAACAACGAGCGTTGCCATGCCACATAGCCAGCGTTCCTATGCTTACTTAGAACTTTCGCTAAGTAACCATGCTTGGCCTGCATTGCCTCCTCTGATTATGCAAATAGAAAACACGCTAGGTACGCCAGTGCAAACTATGGTCAAGCGTAGTGATGAACAGGAGTTCGCTCGATTAAATGCTGATAATTTAATGTTCTGCGAAGATTCGGCAAGAAAATTAAAAGCTATGCTAGAGCAAGCAGCATGGGTCAAAGACTACTGGTTCAAGGTAGAGCATCAAGAAAGCCTTCATGCACACAATGCAGTAGTTATTGATCAAAAATATAGCAAGTAACAGGAAGAAGACACAATGACTGAACAAAATAAATCCGCCACAAATAATAGCGAATCCTGTTGCCAGCGTGAAACCTGTTGTCCTCCCGCCGCTCCAATAACCCGCGCAGAACCGAAAGTGGGGCGCAATGATCCTTGTCCGTGTGGCAACGGGCGTAAATTTAAAAAATGCTGTGGTAAGTAATTGTAGCGCCTCTTGGTTGATGCCCGCACTTCATAAGCATTGCCATCACTTTCGCCAATGCCAATATTCGCCAATTCAATGAAGAGGTAAAAGTATGTTACGAAAAAACCCAAGCGGCGATATGCCTATTTTTCAGCGACAGCATTTATTGATCCCACCGCTATTATTTGTGGCAAAGTGATCATTGAAGACAACGTATTTGTTGGGCCATATGCGGTGATTCGTGCTGACGAAGTTGATGAGGCTGGAGAAATGGAGCCTGTCATTATTATGCGCGACACCAACATACAGGATGGGGTGGTGATTCACTCTCGGTCTGGTGCGGCAGTAATCATCGGCGAACGTACATCTATTGCCCATCGCTCAATCGTACACGGGCCTTGTGAGGTCGGAGATGATGTATTTATCGGCTTTAATTCAGTGGTTTTTCGCACATCCATTGGGCGCGGTTGTGTTATTCGCCACAATTGTGTTGTAGATGGTCTGGATTTACCTAAAAATTTTCATGTTCCGCCCATGAGCAATATTGGCCCTGGTTTCGATCTGAATTGCATTTCACAAGTATTGCCTGAATATTCAGCTTTTTCAGAGTCTGTGGTGTCTGCTAACCACGCCTTAGTTCACGGCTACAAAAAGTTGGCTAATGAGCTCTGAACAATTGCGCATCCATGGGGTTCCCACCAATATCATTACGGGGTTTTTGGGAGTTGGGAAAACATCGGCGATTTTACATTTACTCAAGAGTAAATCAGAGGGTGAGCGCTGGGCCGTGCTGGTTAATGAGTTCGGCGAAATCGGTGTCGATGGGGCTTTGTTTGAAGGTCAACACGCCAATGCAGGTGAGGTCTTTATTCGCGAGGTTCCAGGCGGTTGCATGTGTTGTGCGGCTGGTTTACCCATGCAGGTGGCACTAAACCAGTTGTTGTTAAAATCTCGACCTGCACGTTTACTGATTGAACCTACCGGGCTTGGGCATCCAAAAGAAGTGTTACAAGTGCTATCAGCGCCACGCTATCAGGAAGTTTTGTCATTGGGGAAAACGCTAACCCTGGTGGATGCCAGGAATTTAGCTGACGAGCGTTATACCAGCAATAACACCTTTAACCAGCAAATTGCGATTGCCGACACCGTCATTGGCAATAAATTAGATTTAATGGCTGACAATGATAGGGCGCGCTTAGTGGCTTACGTGAAGCGGTTTGGACAGCCCCACGCTCAAGTTAGCTTTACCCAGCATGGCGAGATTGCGCTTTCGGCATTACAGGGCTCAGCCACAAATTATCCCTTACCCGTCGAACACCAGCACATCAAAAAACAAAGTCGTTCAACTGTTTCACCCGCGCCGATTCCTGCCAGTGGCTTCATTCAGGCGGAGAATGAGGAGGGCGGTTTTAACAGTATCGGTTGGCGGTTTACATCCGATATTGTTTTTAATCGGCAAAAGCTATGGTCTTTTTTAGCAGATTTGCAGGTTGTGCGAATGAAAGCGGTATTTATTACCAATGAAGGTTTGTTTGGCTATAACCTCACCTCTGATGCTCTCACAGAGACTGCCTTGGATACTTGCATGGAAAGCTGTATCGAAATAATTGCCACGGGTCAGCCTGATAATTTATTACATCAACGGTTGTTGGCTTGTACCGCAGTGTAACGGCAGTGTTGTTGAATCTTGGCGAGCTAGGGTACTTCTATTCCACGTTATCTTCATCGGTATACTCGTCATCAGAGTAGGCTTCATCGGTATAAGGTTCAACGGATTGCAGTGTTAGGCTATAAGCAGCGGTTGCTGTTTCATTTTCAACAACTGTCGTATGGAGAATTCCTGAAAGCCAAAAGGCATCATACAAGGCGTCTTGCTTTAAACCTTTAGGATAGTTAACAAAGATAATTTGATTGGGTGGCGGTGGAGGTACATGAATACAGGCGC
>JARGOV010000060.1 GCA_029212965.1 Porticoccaceae bacterium | reverse complement strand
GGACCCGTGACCCCGAGGCTGAAGTGTTGCCCGTGTGTAAAGAATTGAATATCGCTTTTGTGCCGTATAGTCCATTGGGGCGAGGTTTTCTAACGGGAACGATTAGCGACACAGTGCAAATGAGCGACAAGGATTTCCGTAAATCAAATCCGCGCTTCCAGGCTGGTAATATCGAAGAAAATTTGAAGCTGGCGGATAAAATTAAACAAATGGCAGCCGATAAAAACTGTACTCCCGCCCAACTGGCATTGGCCTGGTTGCTGGCTCAGGACGAGCAAATATTGCCCATCCCCGGTACGCGCCGCATAAAAAATCTCGACAGTAATATTGGTGCGCTCGATGTTGAATTATCAGCAGCGGAGTTGGCAGAGATAAGTACTGCCTTTCCCGCTGGAGCAGCTGTGGGTAGTCGCTACGCGTAGCGTACTGTTTAAAGGCCACATTAAAAATCCAGTAAAACAAAAGTAAATAAAGCTGTGAAAAAATATTTAGACAGTTGCGATATTGTTGATTGGCATCACCCCGCCGTGTCTGCGCAGGCGATGATGCTCGCTGCTAACCTCAAAGGTGATGAGGCAATAGCCGAAGCTTGTTTTATTTTTGTGCGCGATAAAATAAGCCACAGCTGGGATAGTCAACAGAATCCGGTAACTTGTCGGGCTTCGTCTGTGCTTGAACAGGGCACCGGTTATTGCTACGCCAAAAGTCATTTGTTGGCGGCTCTGTTGCGTGCCAACTCAATACCTGCAGGTCTGTGCTATCAGCGCTTAACGATTGATCACGACCTGCCCCCCTTTTGTTTGCACGGCTTAGTTGCTGTTTACCTTAAACAGTACGGCTGGTATCGCATAGACCCACGGGGAAACAAACCAGGCGTTGAGGCGGCCTTTTGTCCACCATTGGAAAAGCTGGCATTTGCGACTGACCTCGACGGTGAAGCAGATTTACCGGAAATTTGGTCCGAGCCATTGACGATTGTTGCCGAGACATTGAAGGTCGCAAAAGATTACCTTGATGTGGCGAACAACCTGCCCGATGTAGACTTAATTAAAACTTATTAATAAATAATAATAACAGTGGAATACTGTAATGAAATTACCCGAAGGCGCTTATTTAAAACTCAACCCCGAAGACGAATACATGCACCCTCTGGGTAGCGAAATCAACTTCAATGAAAGTATGTATTTCAATGTCTATGACCCCAGGGGAAAAGTCGGTGGCTGGTTCCGCATTGGCAATCGCGCCAATGAAGGTAATGCGGAGATGACGGCCTGTATTTATCTGCCTGACGGCTCTATCGCCTTTATGTTTCAGCGCGCCACAATTGATAATAACGATGCTTTTAATGCCGGCGGTATGGAATTTATTGTCGATGAGCCCTACAAAAAATTGCGGGTCAAATACAGTGGTGAGGTGCTGTTGATGCAAAACCCCCATGAAATGATTGAGCCGAGTAAAGCTTTTAAAAATAACTCTAAATTACCGTGTTCGGTGGAATTGAGTTATCGCGGGGTGTCGCCCATGTACGGTGGTGAGCCGGTGAATAGCGACGGTTCACCGCTGGACAATAATCCCAATGCCGGGTTTTATCTCGGTCATTATGAGCAGCATATTGCCGGCACTGGCAAAATCGTGGTCGGCGATAAGACCTACACCATCGACGGCCTCGGTTTGCGTGACCACAGTTGGGGGCCGCGCTACTGGCAAAACGTGCAATTCTATCGTTGGCTGCCGATGAGCTTCAGTGAAGATTTCGCGATTATGTGCCTCAATAAAACCTTGGGCGATGGCACAAAATTGGTCG
Organism: Porticoccaceae bacterium; assembly: GCA_029212965.1. Classification (GTDB taxonomy): domain Bacteria; phylum Pseudomonadota; class Gammaproteobacteria; order Pseudomonadales; family Porticoccaceae; genus Reddybacter. Next base: position 1,930 of record JARGOV010000060.1, on the reverse strand, counting down.
GCGGCATGGTGCTCAATGAGGGGCGCTACGATTTAATTCGCGAAGCCACCATTGAAACAGAGTGGGACGAAAACTATTACCAGAAAACCTTAAGGGCCTGGGCGAAAACCGATTACGAGGAATACCGTATTGAAGGCCGGGTCATGTCCTTAATTCCCCTGCGCAATCGTCGCACACTCGACGACGGCATTGAGTTGATGACACGCATTACCGAGGGCATGACAGAGTACCGCTGCAATGGCCAAGTGGGTTATGGCTTGTCGGAGTATCTTGACCAAATTATCGACGGCAAGCCCAACGGTATTGTCTCATGAGTCAAGTGCCCAGGGGCGGTGACACTACAGCGCCGGGTTTGAGTGATAGTGAAGTGACTGTTTTGCTAGAGCACGAGGCAGCGGTCTATTTTCCACCCGGGAAGGCTGTAAATATCGAGAAAATGTCGGGGGGAGCCTCCCGTGAAACCTGGTCTTTCGATTGGCGGGGCGCAGATGGCAGCAGTACTGGCTTAATTTTGCGCCGCGATCCCGGCAACACCGGTAATACGGGTGAAGAGGGTTGGCGCGGAGGTAAAACTACTTACTCCCTCGATCGCACAACTGAGGCCGATCTGCAACGCACGGTGTATGAGGCGGGTGGCCTGGTCGCCAAAGTACATTTTGCCTTGCCCGAAGATCACGCCCTCGGTGGCTGCTATGTGATGGACAGAATAGAGGGCGAGGTATTAGCGCCGCGCATTTTACGGGATGAAGCCTATGCTGATGCGCGTAAAACCATGGCCCGCCAGTGTGGCGAAATTCTCGCGGGTTTACATGCGGTAAACCCTGTATTGCTGCCAAAGCATTTGGTGCAAATGCCGGTGCAGCCTTTAATCGCTTATTACCGGGAATTACTCGACGGTATTAGTGCTTTCTATCGCGATAACACCCAAGTAGCGCGGCCCGAATACCACCCAGCCTTTGAGTTGACCTTTCGTTGGCTAGAGCAAAACATTCCTAAAAATACACCCTTGGGCCTGGTGCACGGTGACTTTCGCAACGGCAATTTTGTCGTAGGCCCAGAGGGCATTCGTGCTGTGCTCGACTGGGAGTTGGGCCATGTTGGCGATGGAATGGAAGACCTCGGCTGGCTCTGTGTACGCGCCTGGCGTTTTGGCCAACACGATAAACCCGTAGGAGGCTTTGGCCTGCGCGAAGACCTTTTTGCCGGTTATGAAAATGCCGGTGGCCGCAAGGTCGATCCTAAAGTTGTACATTTTTGGGAAGTGCTGGGAACCTTAAAGTGGGGCATCATCTGTATGTTTCAGACCTACAAACACCTGTCTGGACTGATTGATTCTTTCGAACACATGGCCATTGGCCGTCGTGCCTGTGAGAACGAAATAGACCTGTTAAAACTTATTGAGGAAGCCTAGTTATGCCACAAGATAGAGCCAGTGCCGAAGAACTCTTGGGTGGCGTCGAAGCTTTCCTGCGCCAAGATGTACTGCCACAACTCAGCGGTGCCAGTATTTATAAATGTCGCGTTGCCGCCAATATTCTCAGCATCGTGCAACGGGAATTGGCGCAGGGTCACACAGCGGATAGCGCTGAATTACAAGGGCTACAAAACTTGTTGGGACGCGAGGGGAAGGGGGTCGATAAGGCTGCTCAACTTGACGATCTCAATGCTGAACTCTGCGACAGTATTCGCAATGGCAAACTGGATGACCAAAGAAAGGCAGTGATAAGCCATGTACGCACCAGCCTGCAGAACAAGCTCGCCATTGCCAACCCTAAATATGCGGGTTATCGCGAGAGTCTGGGCGAATAGCCCAGCCCGAATTTTTTTCTACACAATAATGGCACCAATAAATAATAGAAAAAAATGAATAAATGGTTACAGAAAATTAAATAATAAAAAGAGTTTTTCTTTCGAAAAACCCCACACGTTA
>JARGOV010000028.1 GCA_029212965.1 Porticoccaceae bacterium | reverse complement strand
GGGCTAAAGGCGGGAATTTCCTGACCCATTTGCTCCGCTTCAAGTTCAGCAATAATTTTGTTTTTGCTCATGACCAACTCCTGATAACTTTCTGTACGGCTTCACAGCCGGGTTAATGTCGTCAACAACTGACTGTGAAGCCCGCAATTGTTGCTCAATTTTTTACTCAATCTTTCTATTCGTTATCTCAATGAACAGGCTTAAACACCTATTTCATACTTGCTCTTTTGAAGACTCGGCCAATATTGCCACTTGTTCTTCTGTCAGCTGCAACGCTGCCAACAGTTCCGGCCGTCGCGATTGTGTTCTCAACAACGAGCGCTGCAAACGCCAGCGCCGTATTCTTTCATGATTACCAGAGAGTAGCACCTCGGGAACCGCCATGCCTTTATAAACTTCGGGGCGCGTGTAGTGCTCACAATCGAGCAAACCATCGACAAATGAATCCTCCTCAGCCGATGCCTGGCGACCCAGTACGCCCGGTAATTGCCTGAGTAGGGCATCCATCAGCACCATCGCGGGTAACTCACCACCGCTGAGCACATAGTCACCTATCGACCATTCTTCGTCGACCTCTAGCGACAGTAATCGCTCATCAATGCCTTCGTAGCGCCCGGCAATTAATACCAGGTTTTCTCTTCGCCCTGCAAAGTCGACAACGGCTTGGTGTGTGAGTACTTGCCCCTGCGGGGATAAATACACCACTTTACAGGAGCCTTGTATCCAGTCCCTAGCCCGGGTGATGGACTCACGCAAGGGCTCCAGGGTCATCACCATACCAGGCCCTCCACCATAGGGCCTATCATCAACACTGTGATGACGGTCGGTGGTGTAATCACGGGGGTTAAAAAAACCCACCTCCACCAATCCCTTACTGAGCGCCCGCCCAGTCACACCGTAGTCCGTGACAGCTTCAAACATTTCAGGAAACAAAGTCACCAGTGCTATTTTCACAAGCGATAACACCTCGGTCGATCGTCAGTCGCCCTGACATTACTACCTGTATTTATCAGCAAGCCGATAAAGCTAAAACTCTGGATCCCAGTCAACGAGGATTTCCCCCTCATCGGTATCAACCTTCAGCAGGAATTGATCCACATAGGGAATCAATCTCTCTTTCTGATCAATACTGTGACTACAGCCTTTAACCATAAGCACGTCATTGGCCCCGGTTTCGAGAAAGCCTGACACTTCACCGAGCAATACACGAACCTCTTCAACCAGACTATAAACCTTTAAACCCTGGAGTTCGTACCAGTAGTGCTCATCATCTTCAAGAACATCAAACTGCTCGCGCAACACACAAACATCGAGACCACTTAAGGCTTCAGCTTGATTGCGATTATCAACACCACACAAGTGAGCAACAATGCCTTTACCTTGAGAACGAAAGCTATCTGCTTCAAACGCCTGCTTGCAGCCGTCAAGTTCAATTTGCCAAGGCTTGTAGTCAAAAACATTCTCTGTAGGCTGCGTGTAAGAGTGCACCTTGACCCAACCTTTAATACCGTGGGCTCCCGTAATTCGAGCCACCACCGCATATTTTTCAGGCTTATTCATTCCGACACTAAACCCTATTTACCAAGCCCAAATTAACGGGACCCAGAAATTTAGGCAGCGGCTTTAGCTGCCTTTTTCAACAAGCTAGCAACGCGTTCAGACAAGGTAGCGCCATTGCTTACCCAGTAATCAATGCGCTCTTGATCAATGCGTAGTGATTCTTCCTGCCCACGGGCGAGAGGATTAAAGAAGCCAACGCGCTCAATGTAGCGGCCATCGCGTGAACGGCGGCTATCGCTAACCGTCAGATGATAGAAAGGACGTTTTTTTGAACCACCACGTGCCAGACGTATTGTGACCATGAAATCTATTTTCCTGTTTTTACCGGGGTGTGTGCCGGGGTAAGCCTACCGGGGGCAAATACCCATCCGGTCGTACAATTCGCGGGGCTTAATTTACAAAGCTAGACAACGCTCCAAAATAAAAGCACAGCCAAGCCACTCACAGCCTTACGCAAAGGCGCGGTATTTTACGTTAATTCACACGTAAAGCAAACCACCTTTTAGGAACAATTTCAAAGCCATTAACGGCGGAAGCCGCCGGGTGGCATACCACCGCCCTGCGCGCCACTTTGTGACATCATTCCCTCCATGCCGCGCATCATTTTATTCATCCCTTTACCTTTCATTTTTTTCATCATCTTACTCATTTGCTTGTACTGCTTGAGCAATCGATTAAGATCCTGAATACTCGTACCGGAACCTTGGGTAATACGTCGTTTGCGCGAGCCATTGAGAATATCGGGGTTGGCTCTTTCAGCCAGTGTCATCGAGTCAATAATAATCGACATACGGCCGAGCTGCGACGTGAGGTTGGCCTGTTCAGCCATTTGTGCCATATTGCCCATACCGGGTAACTTCTCAAGTAAATCGCCCATCCCCCCCATGTTTTGCATTTGCTGCAGCTGGTCACGCAAATCGTTAAGGTCAAAGCGCTTACCTTTTTGTACCTTTTTAATGAGCTTATCGGCTTTCTTTTTATCGACCTTACGCTCCACCTCTTCGATCAGAGAGAGCATGTCGCCCATACCGAGAATACGCGAAGCCACTCGCTCTGGATGGAAGGGTTCGAGGGCATCGGTTCTTTCACCTACGCCGAGGAATTTAATTGGCTTGCCGGTGACTTGGCGCACAGATAGCGCCGCACCGCCACGGGCGTCGCCATCAACCTTGGTCAAAATAACCCCGGTCAGTGGCAGCGCATCATTGAAGGCGCTGGCCGTATTCACAGCATCCTGACCAATCATGGCGTCGATAACGAATAGTGTTTCAACGGGTTTTACAGCGGTGTGGAGATCCCTGATTTCATCCATCAAGGTTTCATCGATATGCAGACGACCCGCGGTATCGACAATCAGGACATCGGTAAAACTTTTGCGTGCCGCAGCCAACGCGTCATTAACAATGTCGACCGGACTCTGCTCTGTCGCACTGGGGAAAAACTCAGCATTCACTTCTGCGGCCAAGACCTCCAACTGTTTAATTGCCGCCGGGCGATAGACATCAGCACTGACCACCATGACTTTTTTCTTTTCCCGCTCGCTCAGGTAGCGGGCTAATTTCGCGACAGAAGTTGTCTTACCCGCCCCCTGTAAACCCGCCATCAAAATAACAGCTGGCGGCGCAGCGGCGAGATCGAGGCTCTCGTTACTGGCACCCATAACCAGCTCGAGTTGCTCTTGCACAATTTTTAGAAACTGTTGACCCGGGTTAAGGCTGCTGTTTACTTCCTGACCCACCGCCCTATCGCGCACTTGGTCAATAAAGGTTTTGACCACCGGCAGGGCCACATCGGCCTCCAGGAGCGCCATACGTACTTCGCGCAGGGTGTCCTTAATATTCTCTTCGCTCAGTGTCGATTTGCCAGAGATAGCTTTGAGACTGTGTGAAAGGCGGTCACTAAGATTTTCGAATAAAGCCATGGTCTTCTTATCCCGGTTTAAAAGGTTATTCCCGCTTTGCGTTGAATTGTGGCGCTGAAATTTGATAATTCAGTCACGAAGTATAACCGATCAACACCCACACCGGCAGCCATCTAGTGCCAGTTAAGGGCCAACAAGCCACGAACAATGATCAGGGAAAGCGAGAGTAACCCAGAGACTTTGCGCCACTGTATTTCTATGCCAAACTCAACAAATCTGATCAACACGAACAGCTGTTTATGTCCGTACCATTTACTGCCACGCTAGCCATCGCCTGCTACTTGACCGCCTTCGGTCTGCAAGTTCGCGCCAGTTTACAGCCCTTTGGCAGCACTGCATCCATCGCTAAAGGCGCCATAACCGGACTTAGCATTCTGGCTTTAGCCGCCCACTTTGCCACCAGTTGGCAACAAATTTTCACTGAATCCGGCACCAGTTTCAGTTTGCTTCCCCTTTCAGTTGCGATATTCATGATCATCAATTTCATGGTTGTAGTAGGGAGCTTCCGCCAACCCTTTCATAACCTCTTCTTATTGCTTTTCCCTTTCAGCGCTCTGGCTTTGGGCTTGTCTTTACTGCCCCTATGGCAAAGCCCTCCTCGCGCCAATTTACCCACGGGCTTAAGTCTGCACATACTGCTGTCAATTATTGCCTACAGCCTATTGAGTATCGCGGCCCTTGAAGCACTTTTTCTCGCCTATCAAAACCGCCAATTACACCAGCATCATAGCAACGCTTTAATGCGCATACTGCCACCACTACAGACCATGGAAAGCCTACTATTTGGATTGATAATCACTGGCTTTACATTACTCACTTTGGCACTGGCTAGTGGTCTTCTGTTTGTCGACAATTTTTTTGCTCAGCATTTGGTGCACAAAACGGTTTTTTCTATTATTGCCTGGTTAGTTTACGGGATTTTATTATGGGGCCATTTTCGTTGGGGTTGGCGCGGAAAAACGGCAACACAATGGACCCTCGGCGGCTTTATTCTTTTAATGCTCGCTTTCTGGGGCACCAAATTTGTCCTCGAAGTTATTCTCGCCTAAATTCAGTCATCAAACCCAGTTGCCATACCCTGCAAACTACTTCAACATGAGCGGCCCTTGAGCCACGAGAGTTTAGTCCTTCTTTGAACGACGCCCCGATATGGTTGCTTACCAGTGTACTGGCCGGCCTGCTAATGATTTCTGCTTTTTTCTCCGGTTCCGAAACTGGCATGATGTCCCTCAACCGTTACCGGTTGAAACATCTTGCTAAAAAAAGCCATGGAGCCCGGCGTGCACAAAAATTACTTGAACGCCCTGACCGCCTGATTGGCATCATTTTGATCGGCAATAACGCCGTCAATATTCTCGCCTCTATTATTGCCTCCATCATAAGTATTCGTCTTTTTGGCCCCGAAATTGGTATTTTTGTCGCCACGCTCGGCCTGACCCTTGCCATTTTGATTTTTTCAGAGGTCACGCCAAAAACCATCGCCGCCCTGCACCCTGAAGCTGTTGCTTTTAAGGCCAGCCATATTCTCAAGCCTTTGCTGAAAGTTGCCTATCCACTGGTCTGGATAGTCAATCACCTATCTAACGCCCTTGTCCGCTTACTGGGTGTCGATCCTTTGACAAAAGTTAACGACAGTCTTAGCAAAGAAGAGCTACGTACAGTGGTGGATGAGAGTAAGGAAGAAAACCTCTCATCCCGTCATCAGGACATGTTGATTAGTGTTCTCGATCTGGAAAAAATCAGCGTCAACGATATTATGGTGCCACGCAATGAAATTTTCGGCCTCAACTTGAGTGATGATATTGATACTCTGGTCGAGAACATTATCAACACCGAGCACACTCGCCTGCCCGTCTACGAGGGGGACATTAATGAAATTGTAGGCATCCTCCATATACGTAAGATGAGTCGTATTTTGCGTGGCGGCGAAGGCGAACTTACCAAAGAGGCTATCAAGCGCTTCACCAACCCCACCTATTTTATTCCCGCCGAAACGCCTCTGCATATTCAGCTGATTAACTTTCAGAAAAACAAATACCGTCTCGGATTAGTGGTCGATGAATACGGAGAAATTGAGGGCTTAGCGACTCTCGACGACATCCTCGAAGAGATCGTCGGTGACTTCACAACCAACATTTTCGAAAGCGAAGACGAGATTATCCGCCAAGATGACGGCAGCTATATCATTGACGGCGCTGCAAATATTCGCGATATCAACAAAACCACACACTGGAATTTACCGGTGGACGGACCAAAAACCTTAAACGGTCTCGCTCTCGAGCATATCGAAAGCTTCCCCGATGGCAGGGTCAGCCTCAATATCGACACCTACCGGCTAGAAGTCCTCGCCCTTTCAGAAAAAATGATTAGCAAGCTAAAAGTTTGGCAGGTTACAACGTCACAGGAAGAAGAGATCTAGATAGAATAGTCATGCTCAAGCGAAGGGGTTACCAACTTTTCCCCGCTCATGAGCCTTTTTCAGCACCGAGCGTCGCTCAGTGTTATCTAATGACGTCCACTCGCGTATTTCCTCACCGCTACGGTAACAGCCTGTACAAATATCATCACCATTAAGGAGGCAAACGGCGACACAAGGTGACACTACTAGAGCCTCTTCGCCATCACTCTTCCCGTCTACACCCGGCGGTTTTTCAGTCACATCCACGAACCGCCTCTATTCAATATTCAAAGGCTTGAGCGATGCACGAAAGCTCGCCGCCTTTTCAATATACGTTGCCGCCGAACTTTGTAATACGGCAATAGTTTTTTCGTCCAGCTGACGCACAACCTTCGCGGGTGTACCCAGCACCATTGAATTATCGGGAATCACCATGCCCTCGGGCACCAGAGCATTTGCGCCAATTAAACAATTTTCACCAATCACCGCACCATTAAGAATCACCGCATTAATACCAATCAGCGAGTTATCACCAATAGTGCAGCCGTGAATCATGGCGCAATGACCAATGGTGATGTTATTACCAATATTGGCTTGTATACCAGGATCAGTGTGAATCACAGCGGTATCTTGCACATTGGTACCAGCCCCGATATTAATAATATCGGTATCGCCACGAATCACTGCGCCAAACCAAACACTAGCTTGGTCACCCAAATTAACTGAGCCAATAACGTCTGCACTGGGAGCGACAAAAACATCTTTACCCAATGTCGGCACCCGATCTTCGTATTGATAAATCATCTATTCACCTATTTTATTAATCACTTGTTTGATCGGCCCCACCCCGACCTTCGAACTTACTTTCAGGGTTTACTTTCAGGAAAGTGCGGAAATTGTTGGCGTATTTCTGTTGGTAAATCAGATCGATCGACTTCAGCACTTAAACCCACATCAAATACACGATTGAGCAAATCTACCAGCACCGTTAGCGTAAAACCCCAAATAGTGTAGCCTGCATAATGATAGCAGGGCATCCAGCACCAGGTGCCCAGCACATTCACCTGTTTTTTAATTAAATGTTGCGGTTCCAGCAAGTATGACAGTGGGACGTGAAAGATCGCCTCCAGCTCTGCCGGGTCGGGCAGCAGCCGCAGGTCAGGGCGAATAAACCCCAGATAAGGCGTCACCTTCACCCCCAGACGCGTGCGTCGCTGGGGCAGCATAGCGATTAGCTCTACTTCTGAGGGAGCCAACGCAACCTCCTCTTCGCTTTCGCGCAAGGCGGTAAACAATAGGCTACTATCGTCCGGCTCCCACTTACCGCCGGGAAAGGCTACCTGCCCAGGGTGGCTCTTCATATGTTGGGCACGTTGGGTAAAAACCAGTCTGGGATCGATTTCTCGTGTTAAGGCAAGTAACACTGCAGCTTCTCGTACCCCTTCTTCTGGCTGCAAAGGTTCGGGGGGCAAAGCATTGAGCTGCTCAGAAAATGTCGTCAACACGATTAAAACCTGCCTCTTTAATTGCCAACCCATGTGCGGGCAAGGTTATACTCAGGGAAACCCATTGCCATAAACCATTTAGGATAAACCAGTACCTTGAAATACTGCAGTAGTTGCGGCGGGGATATCACCCACCGCATCCCCGAAGGGGATGATCGTCACCGTCACATTTGTGATGGCTGTGAAACCATACATTACCAAAACCCCTGCATTATTGCTGGCTGTATCCCTGTCTTTCAAGATCAGGTACTACTTTGCCGCCGTGCCATTGAGCCCGCCTACGGCTATTGGACCTTGCCAGCAGGCTTTATGGAGAATGGTGAGACCATGCTCGAAGGTGCCATGCGCGAATGCGTAGAAGAAGCCAACGCTCACCTGCACTCGCTGGAACTCTACAGCATGATAGACATTCCACACATCAATCAGGTTTATGTGTTTTTCCGTGGCGAACTGGCAAAACCCGAATTTTCAGCAGGCATTGAATCCCTCGAAGTCCAGCTTTTTGACGAAGAACAAATACCCTGGCAAGACATCGCTTTCCCTTCAGTGAAAAGAACGCTTAAGCATTTTTTCAAGGATAGGGAGAGCGGTATTTTCCCGGTCAGAACAGACGCGATTCGCCGCAAATAAGTGCACATTGCACAGAAACCTGACAAGAAAAACCTTCGAGTAACCCAAACCGAGCTTATTAAGCCATCATTTTTACAAAGCTATAATTGTGTCTTATTCGGCACCCTCCTAGGCAATTAATGCCCTCCTATAGGAGAAGTCTTTTACGTAAAGTCCCTGCTTTGTAAACCACACAGTACCTTTGATAACAATACACAAAGTAAATTACGACTCTCCATCAATCTCACCGAAAGGGAATCCCAGGGAATGATACTGACTTTAAAGAGATTATCCGCAAACACTCGCTACACCGCACATGCAATGATCATATTCACGCTGCTAGGTCCCGGCGTCAGAGTCAACGCCGAACCCAGTTCCTATCCCGTTAAGCAGCAAATTGTTTATGACCTAAAGTCCGTTTTTGCCTCGGTACAATCGATGGATACCACACAGGGTAGAGCCCGTATCGGGGGCACTCTGGTCGAACTGCTCGTTGATGAAGGCGATATTGTCGAAGCCGGGCAAAAACTTGCCCTTGTGCGCGACGCTAAACAAAAATTGCAAATAGCAGCTTTTGCGTCAAAGTTGCATTCGCTGCAAGCGCAGTTACAGCTCGCCAAAACAACCCTACAGCGCGTGTCGACCCTGCAAAAAAGCGGTAAAGCTAGTCAATCTGAGCTCGACAAAGCACAAACCCAGGTCGATGTGGCCACTGCCGATATAGCCGCACTTAAACTCGATCAGGCCGTCGTCCGTGAAGCCCAGTCGCAGGGCGATGTACTCGCACCCGCGTCTGGCCGAGTTTTGAGTGTCAACGTCATTCAGGGCGCTGTCGTAATGCCCGGAGAAGTGATTGCTGAAATCGCCGCTGATCGCTATATCTTGCGCCTGCTACTGCCCGAGCGTCATGCCCGTTTTATCAAAAAAAGCGACACGGTCTTGGTGGCAGAGCGAGGCATGCTCGATGTCAGTGATGAGACGTCGCAATCAGTACGCCGCGAGGGCATCGTGTCACAGGTTTACCCAGAGCTCGACAATGGTCGTGTGGTGGCCGATGTTAACGTCGAGGGTCTCGGTGATTTCTTTGTTGGCGAGAGAGTTCGAGTTTGGGTTTCCACCGATCAGCGCCAGACCTATGTCATTCCCGAATCTTATATCCACCGCCGCTACGGTTTAAGTTTTGTCTATCTCAGCGACGGTACTGAAATCGTCATTCAACCCGGCAGTAAACTCGATGGTGGTATAGAAGTGCTATCCGGTCTACACACCGGCGACACATTGGTGCAGCGACCGACACCAAACGCAGCCCACGCCAATAGCGCGGGGCAATAATTATGTCCATGGGTATCGCAGGGCGCACTGCCCAGTCCTTTATTCAGTCGGCGTTAACGCCAGTGATTCTGATTGTTTCGGTGATTCTCGGCGGCATGGCTCTCATCAGTATGCCACAGGAAGAAGACCCCCAGATCACCGTACCCTTCGTTGATATTTTCATCACTACCCCCGGTCTAAAGGCGGAAGATGTCGCCGAGCTAGTCACCAAGCCCTTTGAAGATATTTTAAAGGGCATCGACAATGTCGAGCACATCTACTCCATGACCCGCGATGACGGCATCGCTCTTACCGTACGTTTCGATACTGGCTTCGATGACGACACTGCTGTGGCTCGGGTTAACGATGCGATTGATGCCAACCGCTATCGTATGCCAGCTCATTTGCCGCCACCCTTAGTGATCGGCCGCAGCATCGACGATGCCGCCGTCGTAGTCCTGACGCTGTCACCCAAACCCGGCAATAAAGGTCGCTGGAGTGCCGACACTCTTTACGACCTTACTGAAGAACTGAAGCACGAAATCATCAAGGTCGACGATGTCGGCCTGACCTATATTATTGGCGGCCACCCCAAAGAACTGCGCATCGAACCCGATCCCGAACTGCTCTCGCTCTATGGCATAACGCTCAATCAGGTAGTCGAAAAAATTCGTAATGCCAACTCGTCATTTTCCGCCGGCAGCCTGCGTAATAACAACCAACTCACCCCGATAATTGTCGGCCAAACCCTGCATAACACCACAGAGATTGGCCTGTTAGTCATCACGACAGTCGATGGCCGTCCTGTCTATTTACGCGATGTTGCCAAGGTTGTTATCGACGCCAGCCTGGGAGAGCATCGTGTCTCACAGCTCCTACCGGTCAGCGCAGATGGCAAAAGCTACGAGCGTCTACCAGCGGTCAGCTTGTCCATCGGCAAGCGTAATGGTGCCAACGGCGTGGCCATTAGCGAAGACATCTTAAAGCGCCTTGAGCTGGTGCGTGGCGGTTTGATTCCCGATGATATCAATGTCGAAATCACCCGTGATTTCGGAGAAACTGCGGGCCACAAATCTAACGAAATGATGCTCCATCTCATCCTTGCCACCGCCGCCATCGTCATTATTATGGGCGCGTTTTTAGGCTGGAGAGAGGGCATAGTGGTACTGCTGGTCGTACCATCAACTATCTTGCTGACCTTTTTTACCTGTTGGGTGCTGGATGTCACACTCAACCGACTCACCATGTACGGCATTATCTTCTCCATCGCGATTCTCGCAGACGACGCCATTGTGGTGATAGAAAATGTCTCACGGCACTGGAAAATGTTTGACGAGCGCAGCTTGTTAGAAAAAACGATTGACGGGGTTTCCGAAGTTGGCAATCCGACGATTATCGCCACCTTTACTGTGGTGATGGCAATGCTGCCAATGCTCTTCATTCACGGCTTTATAGCGCCCTTTCTCGAACCGATTCCCATCGCTGCCATTGCAGCGATGATCTTCTCTCTCTTCCTTGCCTTTAGTGTTGTGCCCTGGGCCATGCTCAAGCTGCACCCCGAAGCTAACGAGACCGACAAAGCACGGCGCGAATCTAGCGCAGAAATGCTCGAGGACGAAAGAGAAGTCAAGGGCGGTATTTTTGGCCAGGCTGTTCGCGCCACGCTAAGTCGCATGATCAGCACCCCCAAGCGGGCCAAATACACCGTATTTGCCATTGTCGGCTTTACCTTGCTTACTTTTTTACTCCCTTATTACAAACTTGTTCTATTCAAAATCATGCCTTTTGACGACAAACAAGATATTCAAATACAGTTTGATCTACCCGAGGGTTCAACACTTGAGGCGACAGACCGTACGCTGGTTGAAGCCGCTAACTTAATTGGCGATATTGAAGAAATCCAAAACATGCAACTCTACGCCGGTATCGCCGGGCCCTTTAACTTTTACGGGCTAGTGCGCCAAGATTACCTGCGCAATTCCCCTGAACTGGGCGAGATTCGCATTCGCCTGTCATCCACCTGGGAGCGGGACCGAGAAAGCCACGATATCGCCATGGAAATAAGGCAGCGCTTAAAAGCCTTAGTACTACCCGAAAATACCACAGTAGAGTTAGTTGAATCGCCCCCAGGGCCACCAGCACCTTACATAGTGCTGGCCGAAGTCTATGGCCCCGACGCCGAAACACGACGCCAGAACGTGCGTAAAATCCAGCAAGCCATTGACCAAGTGCCGGCCCTTGCTGAAACAGACAATTCTCTTGGCAATCCAACGCTGCGCATGCGCATCGCCATTGACCAGGAAAATCTCGAGTTCCACCAGGTCGATGAAGGCGTGGTGTACAGCACCCTTGCCGCTCTATTACAAGGGGTCGACCTCGGTTACTCCCACCGTGGTGATGGCCGCAACCCCATTCCCATTGTGCTACACCTGCCCAAAGAGTCGCTCACCTTAGGGGAACGCCTGCTATCCACGCCTATTCCCACGATCACCGGCGAAACGAGAGAGCTAGGCGATGTTGTCAGCATTAGCAACGAACCTGCCTCCTATCCCATCTATCGCCGCGATGGGCGTTTTGCTGATATCGTAACGGCCAGCATTCGCGGCAGACATGAAGATGCTCCCATGTACGCCCTATATGACGTTGAGCAAATCATTAATGACATGGATTGGCAGGAAGGAATGAAGCCCAATGTTCGCTACTTCGGGCAACCTGAAGATGAGAGTAAACCCAGTCTACTGTGGATGGGCGAATGGGATGTCACCCGTGAGACCTTTATCGAACTCGGCTCCGCTTTTAACTACGCCATACTCGGGATTTATATACTTGTCGTCAGTCAGTTCAGCAGTTTTAAAACTCCGCTCGTTGTCCTGCTACCTGTGCCACTGGGTTTTTCGGGTATCATTCTCGGCCACTGGATCATGGACGCCACCTACTCCATGCCCTCCACCATTGGCCTGATTGCCCTGTCAGGCATTGTAGTGCGCAACTCGATCTTATTGATCGAATTTATCCATATGAAAAGCCGTGAGGGGGTGCCAATGCGTACGGCGGCACTGGAAGCAGCGGCTATTCGCGCCAAACCGATCTTTCTCACCGCTCTGGCTGGCATTGCTGGTGCCGCATTTATTTTGCCCGACGCCATGCTTCACGGCATGGGTGTAGCGCTGATGTTTGGTCTCGCCTCATCGACCCTACTGACACTCATGGTAATACCCGCTATGTATGTCTGGTTGCGCGATGATGGACGCGAAGTGTAATCAAGGCATCTAAATACAGCGATTAGCAGCCCGCTTTTATTGCCATGCAGGGCTGGACAAAACAAAGACTAGCTCTACTAGCCCCTAGTCAAGCCAGTGGTTTAAACCCGACTTAAACGCAGAACGCTGCCCTCACCATCAGCCGCAACCAATAGGCCACCCTGCCCATCGACGCAGAGTCCACCGGCGAAATCCAGTGGGCAAATGGCGCCGATGGGTAAATGCGTCACGATTTGCTCAGGTTTACTCTCACTGCCAAGCTCAATCGCCCAAATGGAATGACCAGCCCGATCCAGCACATAAAGGGTATTGCCGATGGCAGCTATACCTCGTGGATCAAGCAGACCTCCTAGCACTGTTGATACCTCACCTGTTGGACTGATTTCTAGTACACACCCGTCACCACTATCCGAGACATAGCATTTACCCTGCCACTGCAAAACATCACTGGGTGCTTTCAGGCCTTCGACCACGGTGCTGATTTCACCCGAAGCGGTAATGGCAAGCACTGAATGCGTATTTTCCCGCACCACCAGCACAGCGCCATCCTCTGCGGCACACAGTCCTTTTAATTGCCCCTGTTTGGCAACCAGTATGTCTGTCCTTTCCGTCTCGAAGTCGTAGCGTAAAACATCACCTCGAGCTGTACTCATTAAAAATTCACCCGGTTTGCCGGGAGCAATGGCCCGCACAAAGCGCGGTGCGGAAGTATCCAGCGGACTACCAACGACACTACGCTCACCGTTGGGGGCCAGCATCACCAGGCTAAGGCCGTCGACGACACAAAAAGTACCTGAAGCCATATCGCAGGCAATACCCCAGGGGCCGACCCAGCCGGGTGCCACAAACACATGCTCATCATTGCTACCGTCCATCGCCACTTCGGCAACGCCGCCATCGACAAAGTGAGAGAGGTAGAGTTTACCGCGAGCATCAATCGCGAGGTTATCGATACCGGGGCGCACCTTCGCGACTATAGTTTGCTCACCGTTTTCGATATCAATTTTTACCACTTCGCCATTGCCGGCTTGAGGCGATAACAGCTCACCCGAGGGCGTGAATTTCACAGCCGTTGGATGCGATAATCCTGTTGCCACCTGTTCCTGTACACCAGTTTCGGGGTCTATACGCCAGACCTCACCTTTCGGCACCAAAGGAAAATAAAGTTTACCATCGGGTCCGCCCGCCAGAGCATTAGGACTATCGAGGTCTTTGGTAATTAAACGTGGCACTCGGTCATCGTGAGGGTAGAGCTCGAACAAGCGGCCCTTGGGCCGATGCTCATCAATAAATAGACGGTCATTGAAGACAGTGACGCCGTTAGCTGAGGGTAATTCATCGGCGACGACCGTGACCTCGCCATTGGGTTTGCGCATAGTCACTTGGGCGCTCATCACTTCGGTAGCATACATATTGCCAAGTGAATCGAAGGCAACATCATCGGGGCCGGTAATCGATCCACCATTGGGGGCAATCACTTCTAACTCACCACTCATGGTGTCGATGGCCGTCACCTGACTCCCCATAGCCTGGGCAACATACAACCTGCCATCGGTGCCAAACTGTATCCCATTAGCGCCGAATAAAGCACTGGGCGGAGTGATCCGGCTGAATTGCCAACCGGCAAGCAAACAGGGTTCTACGGCTTGTTGACCGTGTAACGCTGCGAAACGATTATTCATTGTTATACCTCGCATTAAATTATTGATAGTGGCGCCTCAGTAAATGAAGGTCAAAAAAAACCCTGCGACAGATAGCTGCCACAGGGTTTTTTCACATCATTTATTTAACTTACATTACACGTTCACATTCAAGTTAAACAGTTTCTTGACGTTGTCGTGAATACACGCATTTTGCTGCTCAATGCTCAGGTGACCCATTTGCTCATCGAGAATTTGCTGCGAAATAGGCCAGCAAGCGTCAGTGTGTGGATAGTCGTTGGCCCACATCAAACAACCACTGTCGATGACATCCTGATTGCGATAGGCCGTTTCATCATCCTGAAAAGTAAAGGAGACATTCTGGTCGATATATGCACTTGGCGGACGTGTCAACTGACATTCAGTCGCAGGCCCCAGGCGAGCAATAGCGTGATCTGCGCGGTATTTGTAGTGAGGAATCCAGCCGGCATCGCCTTCAGCAACCACCATTTTCAGCTTGGGGTGACGTTCAAAAACGCCACCAAACAGAAAGACACCCAGTACGTCTTGAACACCACGAATAATGTTCATGAAACCATTAGCCGCATGACCACGCTTGGGTGCCAGTACTTCTTTAACACCACAGTCATCAGACGTGAGGATGTGGAAGCACATAGGCATATCAAGATCAACAGCACACTCCCACAGAGCATCGTAATCGGCGTGATCATAATCAGCGTAACCGGGACGACCGGGCATCATCATACCAACATGGCCCTGGGCTTTTGCACGCTTAACATCAGCGATAGCAGAATCCACTGACACCACGGCAGATTGTGCCAAGCCGAAGAGACGATTGGGCTGAGTGCCACAGAAAGTTTCCAGCCAACGATTATAGGCCTGCATGCAAGCATCTTTGTACTCAAGATCGGGATGGCCGCACATCACCATACCAACAGAAGCATAAATAACTTCTGCGCAAACACCATCCTGATCCTGTACTTCTGCGCGGTAGTTTGGGTTCCATGCGGCATTAGGCAGCTGGTCGAATTTGGCATCGCGATACTTGGGTAACTCTGCCGCAGGCACACCTGCTGCACCTAGCAAAGCCAGTGGAATAATGTCATCGAGACCGGGAATATTGAAAATAGAACCCCCGGTTGGCCCATCGATAACGGTTGGCGCGCGATCGCGAAATTTAGGATCAATAAAATCAATATATGTATTGGGCGGCTCGACGATATGCGAGTCCGCTGAAATACCTGGTTTACGAGTAGCCATGTAGCATCCATCCTTTTTTATTTAGTCATTTGAGTTTGCGGGACCTAAATGGGTACGGCAAACAACCCTGTAAAGGTGTTTACATTTTGCAAACCTGCTTGGTTTCTGTCAAACACTCTCGATAGTTTTCCAGCTAATCTAGCCCCTTTTTTGTGACCAGAAATTTTGTGGCCCTGGCTTTTCCTGCCAATCAATAACCATCGAGTGAACATTCTTATTGACCGTCGCTATCGATTTGTTTCAAATGCCGATGGCAGCCAGTAATAAAACACCTGAAGAATGGCCGTTTGACGGTATAAAAAATGTCTGCCAACCAACGACAGAAAAACGCCATTAAGCCTGCCACTATCGGGGTGGCCTACGTCCAATTGCGCTAAAGCTCGCGGGTAGTTTCAAATTTCAGGGCAGCAGATTAAACTACAGGGCATACTACATATTTGTTAGAGCAGATAACAACTTATGCAAGAGAACCAGAAACAGATACTAATTGAGAATCTGCTCCACATTCTTCGTAATCGTCCTGTTAACACCCAAAAAAACAGCGTGCAAAAAACACATGATGAAAGCGCCCTGGCCGAGGAGTTTTACGAACTCATTAGTGATGCTACTGGCGACAACCACAAATCAGAACAAAAACAAGTCACTATCTTACTCGCCGATTTACGCGGCTTTAGCGCGATGTCAGAAAAGCATACCGCCAAAGAGTTAATCGACCTTCTCAATCGCTACTTTCACAAGATGAGTGAAATCATTCTTCACTACGGCGGTACCATTGACAAATTTATGGGCGACTCTGTAATGGCTCTATTTGGCGCCCCCTCCAGCAATGAGGACGACCTTGAAAGAGCGCTCGCCTGCGCAGTGGAAATGCAGCTAGCAATGAATGATGTCAACGCCACCAACAAAGCTCTGGGACTACCCAATATTTATATGGGTATCGGCCTCAATACGGGCAAGGTGGTAGCCGGTAATCTCGGCTCCAAACTGCATAGCGAATACACGGTGATTGGTAACGAAGTCAACCTGACCTCCCGCATTGAAGCCCATAGCTTGCGTGGGCAAATCATGCTCAGCGAAAGCACATACAATCTCGCTGCAGAATTCGTCACCATTGGAACCATCAACGATGTGTTGGTGAAAGGCCGTTCCCAAAGTGTTCGTCTTTATGAATTATTATCAACAAGCCGACCAAAGCAGTTGGAAGTGCCGCAACGGGAAATACGTAAAAGTCCACGCATCGCTGTCAACATGCCCCTCAATTTTCAAACCGTGGCGGGTAAAACTGTGCAAGCTGAAGAATACGAAGGGCACATTAACAACATCAGCTATAATGGCATGATGGCCGTTCTACCTATGCCTGTGCAACCGAGCGCCGAAATCAAAATCCACTTTACCCTGTCGATGATGTCCAATCGAACCAGTGACGTGTATGCAAAAGTACTTCACGTTCAGGAACTGGATAAACAGTTTTATTGCCAGCTGGAGTTTACTTTTATTGATGATGAGGCTCAGCGTGAGCTAAAAGAATTTATTGACCGCATCATCGAAAGTAATTAAACACCACTACGCGGGTAATATTTCCAACAGTAACTAAACAAATAATGAGTGCAGAACACAACTTCTAGATAACAACCATAGGTAACTATCGGTGCAAGTATCAGTAAACCAGCATCTGCCTGCCGTTATTTTGAGCCAGTGGCCCAGTCGCAACAGCGATCAGACTTTCGTAACCTCTAGCGCTGCCGAGAAAAAGGCGCACACGGAGACCGAACAACTCACACCCAGTACACATAAAAATACTATTACTCAGGCCCTTACAGCCGATGAACAGTCACAACTACACCAGTTGAAAAACCGCGACCGCGAGGTCAGAGCCCATGAACAAGCTCATGCCAGTGTGGGCGGCCCCTATGC
Source organism: Porticoccaceae bacterium (assembly GCA_029212965.1). Lineage (GTDB taxonomy): Bacteria > Pseudomonadota > Gammaproteobacteria > Pseudomonadales > Porticoccaceae > Reddybacter. Next base: position 14,537 of record JARGOV010000028.1, on the reverse strand, counting down.
TGGTGCACCTAGCTACCAATACACCACAGGTCCCGATGGCCAACGATATGCCCACTCCGGACACGTTAACATTAATAGCCGTAAAATTGAGGGGAACCCTGAAGCGACGCTACAAAAAGCACTGCAAATTAAGCGTGCAGCACTGGCACCGACTCAACCCTCACAGCAAGACTACAGAGTAGCCGCCGGTGCTCAGCAACTGGCTATCGAGGCCAGAACCGAACTGAATGCCTTATTGCAGGACGCCCAACGCAGTAGCAACCCCGCAGCCAATGGCTCGACAATCGATATTTTTGTGTGAGGGTTGTAATAGAGATTGTAGATGAAGTCGAACGCGATTCGTTATTGGCAGCAAATAAACACAGAGCTTATAAAAAGGGCCTCAACTACTATATTGCGCATACTCACGCGCCATAGGGACAGCACCCAGGTAAAGCTCCATCAAGCGCTTTGAATCAATTGGCGCAAGCAATGCATCATCAGAAAGACCACCCTCGCAATACTCAACGGTTATACCCAACACCTTACCTAGCTCACCAGATCCGTCGAGCAGAGCCTGTCTAAGGTCATCACCAATAGGCAACTCTTCTAGCGCGCTCTGTAGAGGAATGCCCAAAAGCGCGTCTAGCTGCGAGAACAGGCCCACCATAAAATAGGTACCCTTTTCAGAATTTTTACCTAATTCGACCGCCAGCGCCTCACACATTAAGGCACGCACCAAAGCAGATTCGAGAATATCGCCATTACCTTCACTAAAACTACCCGCCATCACGACATGAACAAGACGAACAAGGGTATCAAGACCGAGGATAAACACGGTCTCATCAATTGAGGTAATTTCTCGTTCAAAGCTATACATAGCTGAGTTGACGTAACGTAACAACTTATAACTCAGTGCTACGTCATGTGAAATTAATTCGGTTAATTCTCCAACATCAACATTCGTCTGGTGCAATTTATTAGCAAGTTCTACTATAGTAATTTGGTTACCACTTATTTTCCTACCACTAACAATTTTAGGCTTAGAAAAGTAATAGCCCTGAAACAAGTCAAAACCCATCGCCAGACACTGTTCAGCCTCGATTTCAGTTTCAACCTTTTCTGCCAATAGTTTTACATTATATTTCTTGAGGTGAGCAATTTTTTTAGACAGTTGCTCTATACCCAGATCAGCTACATCCAATTTAATGATATCGACTATTTTAAGGTAAGGCTCATGCAGGGGATCAAAAATATAATCATCTAGAGCCAAGGTGTAACCGCGTTTTTTTAAGGTTAAAAGGGCGTCTATTACCTCATCATCTGGTTCGACATGTTCCAAAATCTCAATGACCATATTGGAATTAATATCTGGGATAGGGTAACTGCCAACTATAAATTCCCGTGGCATATTAATAAAAGCAGTCTTATCGCCAATCAAGCCCTCAAGGCCAATAGAGGTAAAAACATTGCTCAGCAGCTCAGCTGTCGCCAGACCGTGGTTAGCGACATCAGCATAGTTATTGCTATTTGAGCGATAGAGCAATTCATAAGCCGCGACATTAAAGTCACGATCATAAATCGACTGACGACCCACATAGAGTAAATCCAGCATACACGTCCTTAGTGAGATGTAGGTTTCATGCACTGCAGTTGATCACGCCCAAACGATAAACCAGCACACAGCAACAAAGAATAAGCCACTAATATAACATTAGGCGATTACTGATGCTGTGCACCGTTCATGGCTTCCATGATCTCAACACCGCTTAACCATAGGCCTTGGAGCGAGCAATCATTCGTTGAGCCTGAGTGAAATGAGGCTTATCCAGCATAATCCCGTCAAGCCCGACAACGCCCATATCTGGATTGGCTTCAAATACTTCTACTACGCGTCTTGACCACTCTAATTGTTCAGCGGTAAACGAGAACGACTCATTGATAATATCAACCTGGTTGGGGTGTATTGCCATCATGCAAGTAAAGCCCGCTCGACGTGCACCCAGGCAAGCATCGCGCAAGCCTTCATCATCCTTAAAATCGGTGAACACCGTATTACAGGGTTCGATACCTGCAGAGGCAGCTGCTGCCAAACATAAACTGCGAGCAGTACGGAACAGATCATCCCAGCCACCATCAGGTAGACGATGGGTTTCAGCACCTACATCGGCAGAAAGATCAAACTCACCCCAGCTAACATAGGCTAAACGATCACTACAGTCAGTCAAGCCGCCCATACTGAGCACACCTTGTCCAGTTTCTGTTCCGATCACGAGTATTTTGATATGACCTGCGGGTACACCATCCCGTGCCTCGAGAGCACTAATATAGTGGTCGAAACGAATCACATCCTCACGGGTGCGATATTTGGGTAGCAAAATATAATCCGGCGCACCACCAACAACAGCAGCCAGATCACCCAGGGTCATATCACCACACAGAGGGTTAACCCTAACCAGCAATTTTTTACTACGTGAACCCAAAGGATTAGCATCGAGGTATTCCCGAGCCAATCGGCGGCCTTCAGCTTTACGACTCAGTGCGACGGAGTCTTCTAGGTCGAGAATCAAACCATCAGCATTGGTAGCCGCGCCTTTGGCAATTTTTTTTTCACTATCAGCCGGTAAAAAAAGCATTGATCTCATTGATTATCTCCGCTACTTAATCTTTAGGACGCGTTGCCATTAGTGCTGTCCGTTTTACGGTGGCAACCAGCTCATCGCGCTGATTAAAGCCCTCGTGTATGAAGTTAACAATGCCGGAGTCATTGCGTGATTTACTGATGCGCTTATCAAGCACTGTAGTACGTGCTCGAATCGTGTCGCCGTGGAAGGTTGGCCGTGGGAAGGAAATATCCGTCATGCCGAGGTTGCCCAGGGTTGTACCCAGTGTCAGCTCTGTCACCTGTACTCCCACCACCAGAGCCAGAGTAAACATGCTGTTAACAATACGCTCACCGTAAATACTGTCTTTGGAAAATTCGGCATCAATATGCAGGGGTTGGGTATTCATAGTCAGACAGCTAAACAGGGTGTTATCGTATTCGCTCACGGTGCGACGCACCTGATGATCAAACACTGCTCCTTCTTCAAAATCTTCAAAATAGTAACCGGCCATCTCTGTTCCTTTCGCTAATGAATGTGGAAATCAAATTGTAGCACCGCGGGGAGTCTGGATACGACTTGCGCCATAAGACTGTTTTTATATTAGGCTTTTCTCGTAGTAGACTAGGTAACAAGAACTTTGCCACAACTGCCAACGAGGAATAACATAACCCGACCATGACAACGAATAATACAGCTAAAACCCCCACTTTTGACGCAGTGATCGAGCAGCGTAAATCCGTACGTGGCTTTCTGCCCAAGCCCATTTCGAAAGAGGAGTTACACAAAATTTTCTCCCTCGCCCAGCAAGCCCCATCGAACTGTAATATCCAACCCTGGAATGTTGCTGTCGCCTCGGGAGAGTCCTGTAAGGCACTGCGCGATAAACTCATCGCCGCTGTAGAACAGCAGCTAGCGCCCAACCCGGACTATTCTCGAACCGAGCGTTTCGAAGGCGTATTCCGCCAGCGTCAGGTCGACACAGCCGTTGAACTCTACAATAATATGGATATCGGCCGAAATGACCAAGCAGGACGCTTATGGGCAATGAAGCGTAACTTTGAATTCTTCGACGCCCCTCATGTCGCTTTTATTTCCATGCCGAAAATTTTCAACGAATCTGTCGCCATCGACGTCGGCATGTATGCCCAGACTCTCATGTTATCGATGACTGCCCACGGTGTCGGTTCTTGTGCCCAGGCTAGCGTCAGCCGCTATCCTGATATTATTCGCGAGCATTTTGGGCTCGACGACAGTCTCGCTATTTTAATCGGCATCTCTTTTGGATACGAAGATACGACAGTACCAGCAAACCGCACTATCGTGCCTCGAGCCAAAATAGAAGACGAAGTTTTATTCTTAGATTAAACAAGAGCATCACCAAAGGTGATGCAATTAACTTTACTAAACAACCATCCACGTTGGCTAATGGACTATTTCGAATAACCAAGAATAAGACCAACGATCACTATTTGTGGTAGATAGTTTCTTTTTTATTATTCACAAAAACCGTCACACAAAACAATTAAGACCAACACCAAGATATTAGCCTTTCTCTACCCGAATCATTACTAATCTTTAATTGCAGAAAACCATTTTATCATTAGCTTTTATTGCATAAAAAAACGCCGGCGACCCTTGCGGATCGCCGGCACTGTATAAACCAGATTCACACTGGTCTCAGCTATTCTTAACGAGTACCACGACGTCGAATAGAAGATGCTGTAAAGTAATCATCATCAAGTCGAATAGTGAAGTCCGGAGCAGTATCTTCATTATCCAACAAAATAGCTAACATACGACCCGCTTGCATATCGTAGAAGGTTTCCAGAGTTGAGCCCATGAAACCTACGTCATACCACATTAGGCTGTGCAGTTCTTGCAGACGCCAGATTTGATCGCGACGGTCATAGCCATCCATCAACATAATCCACCAGGAGTCTTCATCAAGATAAAACACGCGACGACCGTAGTCATGCTTGGTGCCTTCGCGCAATGTACCTTCAACAGCCCATACACGGTGTAATTCGTACCGTGCTAGATCCTGGTTGATACGCCCACTCTCGGTGATAACATCACTGGCTTTAAGGTCACCCGAATTTAACTTATAAGCATTGTAAGGGATGTAGATTTCCTTTCTACCCAACAGCTTCCAGTTAAAGCGATCATTGGGCCCATTAAATCCAAACTTCTGATCGGTGGTCGCGAGGCCATCGCTAGCACTTAGTGGGTTGTCATAAACAATCTGAGGTGCCCGCTTAACTCGACGCTGACCGGGGCTGTAGACCCAGGCACTGCGGAATTTATCCATAAAATGCACAGGGTCATTTGCCAATACAACTTGTCCGGCAATTTTAGCCGGTGCAGTAATCGTCTGGTAATAAAACATAGAGTCAACACCAGGATCATAGTCTTCAATGGTGTTAGTTGGCTCGCTCCATTTCCAGTGCTGCTGTACCGACAACTTATTAATAACGTATTTACCAGTGCTAGTGACCGCAGCGGCATTATCCCAACTTTCCATCCAGGGCTGTATGGGGCGTGTTGCCTGATTCATCAGAGCCTCATTACCATCTTTGGGGATGGGGAACGCCCAGGAAATGATGGCATTTTTAAATCCGACTACGCCTTCCGGTGTAACAACCACCTCTGCCCGTGGTGCGTTTTCTAGCGCCGCTTTATAGATATAGGGCTTAAATACTGCAGTTCGACGTGTTTGATAAATATTCATGAAATAGTCAGGATATGTTTTGAACATATACTTCTGACCTTCAGTTAATTTATCCGCATATTCTTCGTAATTACTGCTCGTAATGGTAAACAACACTTTGTCGTCAGCAAAGGGATCTGTATGAAAAGAGCCCTCTTTAAAGTCGGCAGGCGTCTTGACAGGTTCATTTTTCCAGGCAGGAATAGTGCCGTCAGCATTCCCTGCCCGAATCGCCCCTGCCGGGGTCAACTCAGTGCCTTCTAAGCCTAATTTAGCTAACTCTTCTGCACTCAGTGCGGCCAAAGCGCTGCCCGATACAGCCAGCGCTAAAGCAGCAATAGTTGCTCTGCCCAAGCTCAACTTACATTTTTTGATACTACTTGTAGTCATTTAAATGACCTCCTCAAAAACTTGTCTTAAATACAATAGATACGTTGTCGCGATCGTCGTTAGTCCCCGCAGTACCTAGCCAGGTAACGTATTGAAGATCGAGTGACGACCTCAAATAGGTAAAGCCCAATTTGGCAATCACAGTGCGCTGATTCTCAACTAAAGATCCCGCATTAACTGGGGTATAGCCTTCGACGTGGTGGACAAAAATAAGGGTCGGCGCCACATTAACGTTGGCAAAAACATTGTTGTATACGAGCCCTGCAACTGCAGCATAACCCCAGGAAAAGTCTGTAATCGGACGATCCAACCCATCAACACCTTCGAAGATGCCGGGGTCAACAGTAGTACCAAACTGGTCCGGTCTAATGTCGAGACGATCCGTTTTATCACCATGCTCAAGCTCAGTAATCCACACAGCAGAAGCATCAAACACCAAGTTCAAGGTATCAGCACCCAACAAATCTGTACCACCCGAACGGGTAAAGTTCAGCAAATAGGTGTACACATCACTGGCATTGATATCACAGCCTTCAATTGTATTTGCGTATACCGTTGAGGGGTCAAAGTCGAGGCTTGGGCCGAAAGCTTGACCAACCTGTATACCACCTAAATCGGGCACACCAACAGCACTGATACCAAATAAATTACGGCACTCACGAGTATCGTAGAAGTTTTGCTTAAGGTTCAGCTCCATCGCAAACGAGGCACCGAACAATGTTTCACCATTCAGTGAAATACCATAAGTGTTTTGATCTTCACCGTACTTCCACTCGTAACCGGCAAGGGTGTCACTACCAGGACGCGCAGGATCTGGTCGAGTAACGTAGTCCTCGTCAAGACCAATGTATCCGGTGTAGGCGTGGGAGCGAACATAATAAAATCCCAGATCGGCAAAATTCAGCGACTCTAGAATAAAGTGCATATTTATACCCCACTGACCACCGGAAGGCTCATCACGCCCGGCAAACTCAATACCACGCACGAACAAATCGGGGTTATAGCCCTCGCCCAAAAAGTCGAAGGGGCTAAACAAAGTTCCTACAGGGACAAAAATCGAATTACGCCAGTTCCAGGTGTAGTAGGCTTCAAGGCTGACATTTTCACTAATGCCCAGGTTAAAATAAGCTGTCTCCTGGGGCATTAATGTCTCTTTAACCTCAGTACCCGGTGTCGTCGCCTTACTCAAGTCTGTTGGGTTTTGCATCTGACTGATGCCACCACCCATAATATTACTTTCGCCCCAACTCACTACCTGCTTACCGACACGCACATTAACCGGGCGATCTAAAACGCGGAAGTTACCGTAGACAAAAAGGTCATAAAGAGTAAATTTCTTACCTGCCAAATTTTGTGCGTCGTCAGAAATGCCATCAACTAACTGCTGCTCTGGCAAGCCTTGGTTGAAGGCGGCTGGCGCCCAGGGCCATAAGTTTGAACGCTCACAATTTGTACAATCCTTACTTCTAATCGTGTAATCGTAGCGATAAGAAAAGCGAGTAAATAAACCGAAATCCCCATTGCCAATGCCCGCATCGGTCAAAAGAGAGAGCGGTGAGCTATAAATATCACCGGCATCATTAAACACCGACCAGTTGCCTGACGGGTCTGCAGTACCGTGGTGTTTAGCACTTTCTGTGCGCATCGCCGTACTTGCGGAAAAGACGGTATCGACGAAAGCATCTAATTCGCCCACTTTAAATTCAAAAGAGTGAGCTTGCGAACTCGCTAGGACTAGCGCGCAACCACCTGCCCGTAACAGCGATGAACCCAGTGTTGTGATAGAAGAAAATACCGAAGATGAAGAACGCCTTTTAATGTCCGGCGTGGAACTTGAGCTTAAACGAAAATATTCTTGGTCTGACAAAATAAACCCCCCATTATAATAAGACTATGGAATACCGAGGTACTAACCAAAGTACTACAAGTTTTTATTGGTTATCGCTAAAGGCACTTTCGTTTTTATTGCCAATTGAGCGCGGGGCTAAATTAATCGCTGACAAAATCTATGTCAATGCATTTCCAATAATAGAAAACTGTTAATGCTTTTCAGCGTCTTTTCTAAGAGATTTTAAATGCTGGCTAGAGAAGAATTAAAGCTAATATACGTAGGGTTAATAGTGAGTTAGGGCATAAATAAAACTCATAGAATTGATAATATAACTTAATTATGATTATTTATTATTCGCCACATTCCCTCAGGAAATACATGCAGAACTAACAACATTATTATTTTTGTGCATGGCAGGTATTCCTTGAGGTATTACAAATAGCTCTCTTCCACAAAAGTACATTTCCCCCTAGGGCAACAAATATCAACACAACAAAAAACCGATGCTTTACATCGGTTTTTTTGGGGGTTCATTATTTTGTTGATTAACTGGCTAGAATTGATACGTCAGGCGGACTGTCACCTCATCCGTCCAATCTATAGGTGTCAAAGCAGCACCCGTGTCACTACTGTCCATCCAGGTGGCAAAAGCTTCAATCGTCCAGTCACCTTTCGGCTTGTACCGGATACCAGGCTGTAACAACCAGGACCCGTTAAAGTCATATAGAAAAGAAAAATCATAACGCCATTTCAGGCCAGGAGAAGGCTGTTGAAAAGCAAAGGCAATAGCATCCCAACCTCCATGAGATTCACCCCCAGAAGGGCCTTTATTCAATGTGCCACCAAGCGTGCTCAAATGACGACCTACAAAGTCGCTCTCACTCTTATGCATCCATTGAAAGGAAAAGAAAGTTGCCGGGAATTTGGATGAAATGCGGTGATACTTCTCTACGGCAAAACCGGTTATCCACTCATCCTCGGTAATGGGCTTACGCGCACCGTTATTAGTCCACTTTCTGTCTGGCGTGTAAGTCGCTTCAAAACGTACGATTAATTGGTCTAACCAGCTATCGGGTTCAGCAAAGAAAATGTAGTTCAAACCAAAGCCAAAGACATTCTCAGAAGCATAATTAGGAATAAAGTCTGCACCGACATCGCCCAATAGACTCAAAAAGGTATCTATATTTAGCTTAGCCTCCTCAGCATTCGTGACATAAATACCGTTAGCAACATCTGCATTAGGCATCATTCCCGCTGGAATAAAAGCTTGCTGAAAGAAGCCTCCCACAAAAGCAAAATCATTTGCCAACACGTTTAATGTTTCAACGCCATCGAGACCTGACAGCGCAGCACCCATCATCCAGTCGGAAGAGTTAATGGTGCCATTTCGAGGCCCTTCTTTGCCACCTACTGCAGGGAAATCTCCCCCACCCGGTAGCAAGCCCAGGTTCTCAAGAGACGTTAATGAATTAACTTTAAAGGGTTGACTGGAAAATCCGGGAAAGACTGCATCCATTGATGTTTGATTGCTTGGTCCCCATTGAAATATTGGATCCGGGTTATGCCGCGATACGGCAATAAAGGTCAGGCCCAAATCGCCAATCTGCCCTTTGAGGCGCATACCCACATTGATTTGGTCATCAACTTTGTCAAAACCGATATCATTGCGTATCACATAAGGTGAATTAACGAAAGCATAAGATGAGCCTACCCGCGGATGAACTGTGGGTTGAAACATCTGTGCATAAGCCTCAATTTCCCAATCATTATTGAGGTTATAGCTAACACGAATCGCTGGAGAAGGTATACGCTCGTCCGCATACTCTTCAGTAGCCGTATCCAGAAAAGAGTGGCGTCGCAGGTCAAGACCATTTGGCACATCCATGACCCGGAAGAAAATTGATTCACCCCAGGCTATTTGCTGATTACCAATGCGCATCCAGAAAGAGCCATTCTGATAGTCCAGATAAGCCGACGGCAAATCAATCATAAAATTGTCATCGCATACTTCTAATACTGAGGCGCACTTACCATGGAGATCAACTTTAAAATTATTATCATCACCACCATCTTCAAAACTCGAGGGCACAGTATAAGTATTCTGTACATCACTTAAATAGTAACCACGTAATTTAACGAAACCACTCCAGTTATCATTAAAATTCATGTGAAAATCAATTTCAGCCCTTGTCGCCATTAAGTTCCAGTCATTGTCTTTATCAAGATTGGGCTTTAAAAATGACGTCGGCAGATTGGTATCCACAGGTGGAGGTGCTCCCAAAGCGGCTGCGGTTTGTGCTCTAAGTCCGTCCCACACTGCTTCTGCCCGAGGGTCTCCCGATGCGGTATTTTGCAAGGTACCCACACCGCCATCGTAGATATCAGGGCTTCCCCGCTGCCAGGGGTTATTCTTACTACCTATGCTATAAGACATTTCTTGACGTATAAAGCCAGCTACTTTGAGATTGAAAGCCTGACTTGCGCTTGCCGACGCAAAAAGACTCAAAGCAAGGGTAGAACTAATTAATTGGATAGGTTTTATCGATTTAATTGTCATTATTAATCCCCACTATATATCGACCTATAAACCACAAAAAATTCGACATGATATGCATGCATATAAATCCAAAATTAAGAGCATATAATTCAATTTTTGTGATTTTTAAATTAAGCCAATTATTATTTTTATCAAAGGCCTATGGTTAATTATTATTCTTTTTATATTCCTAAACGCCTAATTGCCTGAGGTGTTAAATATTTGTCATATGCACCAGGCTGGTCATTTATGGTCTTGTAACCATTGCTAAGCTGCTCAGCAATGATTATGCGGCTCATTCGATCCGATTGAATATCATGACTGTGAACATAAGTAGCCCCCCAGTCTGGTCGGCCTTTATGATCGGGAAGCATCAAGTCATCTTTTTTATATTGCGAGAACCCGGCTTCAAAGGATTTCCAAATATCGCCTTTGCGATCAAAGGTCATATAAGAAATATAAGCCATATTGCGTAGGTCAATCCACACACGCTTTTTACCCACGGGAGCACGGGGATAACCGGTAGGTTCCGCTTCTACAACTAGCACTTCTGGACAGAACTCATAGGCAGTGTCCCAAAAAGTGGAACCCTTCGGCCCCCCATGAGTAGGTGGGATCCAGTTCTTTTGATCACCATGCCAGTTTTGCGATTGAGCGCCCAGAAAAGGACCTCTACCAATTATTTTGTAGTTACCCCAAGTCAACATCGGATCTCCGGCAGCCCAAAAATCAGATAAAAACACGGTGATTCCTGGCACCAATGGTTCAAAGCGCTGATTCGTTGGAAACCGCCTAACGCGTTTAAACGCAGGAATATAGCCAACCAGGGTAGGAAACTTCCTTTGATCGTAATCAATGGTATTAAGAAAGCTCGTGCCAGAGACATCTTGCGGGGACACAAACCACACACCGGTATAGCGCAATTTATCTTCGTGCCCACTCCAGTATGGACCCTCAGGGTCAGAGACCCGCCCCACTGCCGTTTTTTCGCAAGCAGCAAGCTCGTACTCGTACTCCACTTCTCCCTCAGGGTTTAAATCCCAGTCTCTTGCAGCCAATTGTGTCGTATCATGATGGCTCGCTGTAATCCCAAGATTGGAAAACGCCTCCAGTCCATTTTGTGGGTCTAGAAATGGGATACCTCCAACCCATGGTTTTCCATCTCCTTTAGTCACCACATTACCTACATCATCAAGTAATGCCTTACCTTGATTTTTCAAAGTCGCTTCCAAAAAGTCATGGGGATGAAGCTTAGTGATGTCAGTAGTCTGGGGCACTACTTTAATACGACGCCCCATCTGGCTTACTTCCTGATACGTGATAGGCGCCAGCAAATCTTTTACGTGCTCGACATTATCAGCCGTAATATATTCACCTTCGTTGACCTTGCCCTTTGTGTAAGCACTTAGAGATTGCAACTCTTCAGGATAAGCCTTGGTGATATCCCCACTTTTACCAATTAAGGGCCACAGGGACGTTAAAACACCTGCGCCAACTGAACCCTTAGTCATTTTATCGATAAAATAGCGGCGACTATAATCGAAATCATACTTCCTGATATGCATAAACTACTCCTGTTTTTATATTTTTAGTAAAAGAGGTTCTGCCCAGCTGATAATCCATTTTATTTTTATGATAAATAACCTTATCTTATGTCAAGCATAAGGTAAACGAATAATTTAATGCCTTGTTAAAGTCTTTACTGCTAACGATTTAACTTTGAAACAAAAAATAGAAAACACCTTAGGAGATTTTTCTATCGTCATAATACTAAACAGCACTACGTAAAATCATGCCTACAGACAAACCATTGGTGTATCTTAAACGACCTAGAAGAAAGACCTATTACTATCATTAGCATTATCAATATCCCTGCCTCTCATTTGATTTATAACGCACCAAGATACTAAAAAAGAAGGTCCCGCCCATCGACAGAGATTTCAACGTCAGATTCAAACAGAGCGCATCAATATTAATTATCGGCTTCAATTCATGACTTTTATCTTAAATGCACCGACACATCATCTGAAAACTCCATTGACGCAAAGATTGAGCTGCCAGGTAAGTTTAGGGAAGGGTTGCTGAAAGGCAAAACCAAACCATCCCAGCCAAGACCCGCCTCTCCATTGCCGGGCAGATGATTCACATCACCACCAAGACCACTCAAATGACGGCCCAACATATCGCTCTCAGACTTATGCATCCATTTAATAATAAAGAATGTTGCAGGAATATCATCGCTAAAGGGATGATATTTTTTAAACACCAAACTGCTTACCCATTCATCATCTTCCATGAAGCTTCGTAAAACATCTGTTGCAGTAAATTTTTTGTTAGGTGTATAACTTACCTCAAAACGAACAACCAATTGATCAAGAAATGAATCTGGTACCGCGTAAGGCATAAAAAAAGGCACTCAACAGAGTGCCTTTTTTATGTGGAGAAATAATTAAAACTGGTAGGTTATACGCATAGTAAAGTCATCAGCCCAATCCGTTGCAGAAAAGATTGACGCATTGTCTTTAGAGTCAATGATATTAGCAAATGCCTCCACCGTCCATCCACCACTCGGCTTGTAACGAACCGCTGGCTGGATAAAGATACCGCCATTCAAGTCATAGAGAACCGAAAGATCGGCGCGCCATGTAAGGTTGGGGAAAGGTTGCTGGAAAGCAAACACCAGCCCGTCCCAACCACGATCTTCATAAGCGCCACTATTTCCGCGACGGGTTTCAGAACCACCAAGACCGCTTAAGTGTCGACCCAACATGTCACTCTCAGACTTATGCATCCACTCAAAGATAAAGAAAGTTGCCGGAAAACTGTCTGAAAAACGATGGTATTTTTCGAGAATAAAGCTAGTCACATATTCGTCTTCAACAATCCATCGTTCACTCAAGTCAGTGGCGGTAAACTTTTTATCGGGTGTATAGCTCGCTTCAAAACGAACAACCAGTTGGTCCAAAAAGCTACCAGGCTCTCTATAGAAAATATAGTTAAAGCCAAAACCAAAGACATCTTCAGCAGCGTAATGCGGTGTGATATTCCCATCAATCGATCCAGCAGCATAAAATGCCTCAAGAATGTCATAAGTGGAAAGACCGTTATGATTGCCTGCAACATCGGTAACACCTGTAAAATATTCTCCCGTAACAGGGTCAGGACTCAGGCCCAAAACATTATGAAAATATTCCTTAAGGAAAGGGTATGTCGACGGAAGGCCATTTACTATTGCGGTGCCGTCAAGTCCAGCAATACCCGTTTGATACATCCATTCTTCCGGGGCGGTCGATGCATCACCTTGTGACACGGGCACACCGTTTTTCCAACCATTATAAATAAAGGGTTGATCCGCGAAGGTATCGCCACTTGCTCCAAAACTCGCCGTACCGAAAGGCCCATCAGTTTGACCACCAGGGACCAGGCGGAAGATGGGGTCAGGGTTATGACGGCTCACAGCAAAAAACTGCAGGCCCAGGTCGCCAAAGCTACCCAATAGACGAACACCACCGTTAATCTGATTTTTTACCTTTTGAAAACCTTCATGATAATTCTGTGCAAAGCCCGACAAAATCAAATTGTAAGGGCTATGACGCGTTGGCAAGACGGTCGGCTGGAACATCTGTGCAAAGCCTTCAATTTCCCAGTTGTCATTCAGTCGATAAGTCGCACGAACACCCGGTGACGATAAACGCTCATCGGCATATTCCTCTGCACCTAGGTCAAAAAATAAATGGCGACGCAAGTCCAAGCCATTGGCTACGTCAGCGACCCGGAAAAACAAGGCCTCGCCCCAGGCAATTTGCTGGTTACCAATACGTACCCACAATGGCCCCTTTGCATAATCTAAATACAATGAGGGAATATCAATCATATAATTGTCATCAGAATGGCTCAGATAGGTAGCCTCACCATTACTGAAGTTTTTAACACCGAAGTGGTCAACATCATCACCGCGCCGGTTTCCGTTCTCACCCTGATTTTCATAACTTGAGTCTTCGAAAACATCAGGTTGATAATACCCTCTAAACTTTACCCTTCCTGACCAGTTACTGCTAAACGTAAAGTCAAAATCAACTTCTGCCTTAGTGGCAAACACGTTCCAGTCATTGTCTGTACTTTTATCTACCTTGGTAATATCAACACCAGGCGCCAATGCGCCACTCGTTATAATTGGCACGCCATTGAGCGGGTTACCCCCTCGGTTTACATAGTTATCGTCATCACTAAGCTTATACGCCATTTCCTGACGGATAAACCCTGATATAGAATAATCAAATGCCGACACTGCAGGCGACACAAAAGAGACCCCCGCCAGCGCCAGCGCCGACACTCCTAACTTTGTTTGTTTTTTATTGATCATGTACATCCCCTATTTAATTCAACGTCTTAATTATCGTTAATAGTATTTTTTACGATAAAGAACTAGCTGATAAAGCTTATTTACATATATATTTTTATTTTTTTCGTAAATAAGCTTTAACTTTT
>JARGOV010000027.1:29562-33162 GCA_029212965.1 Porticoccaceae bacterium | reverse complement strand
GGTTTCGTTGGTGTCATGATGACCGGCAATCCCCCTGAAGCCGATTATCACGACCCCATGTATGATCCTTTATGGGAGGCCGCGGTGGCGATGGATATGCCCTTATCCTTTCACATTTTAACGTCAAAAGCCGATCAGATCGCCGCCCAGCGCGGGCCAAAAATCAATGGCTTTCTCGGTATTATGCGCGGCTGCCAAGATGTACTCGGCACCTTCGTGTTTGGCGGTGTTTTTGAACGACACCCTAAATTAAAGGTCGTTTGCGCCGAAGCCGATGCTGGCTGGGTGCCTCACTTTATCTACCGTATGGACCACGCCTACGACCGCCATCGCTATTGGATGAAGTGTCCACCACTGGAAAAAATGCCCAGCGAATACTTCCTCAATAATATTTATTTAACCTTCCAGGATGACTGGACGGCCTTTAAGCACCGCAATGAAATGAATCCGCAGCGCTTAATGTGGGCCAACGACTTCCCCCACAGCGATTCAACCTGGCCGTGGTCACAGGGCATCCTTGAAGAGCACACCAAAGATATGAGCCAGCAAGAAAGGGACTGGATTTTGCACGACAATGTTGTGGAGTGTTACAACCTGCCGATTTAAGTAACGATTTAAATCGGGGATTATGCCCGGGTTCAATAATTATTATCGCGCCATAAAACCCGGTTTAGCACTAGCCAACCGGGTTTTTATTAACTGGAAAATTTGTCGATCAATTGCCGGGAAATCGCTAGAAACCTCATAGAAATAAGAAACCAGATAGAGAGAATAGGCACCTACCATGAATTACGATCTTAAAATTGTCGGCGGCACCATTGTTGACGGCAGTGGCAAGCCCGGCTATGCAGGCGATGTCGGCATTAAGGACCGTAAAATTGTCGCCCTTGGCCAAGCTCCTGGCGACGCCACTCAAACCATCGACGCCGACGGTAAAGCAGTGACCCCCGGTTTTGTCGATATTCACACCCACTACGATGCCCAGGTAGTATGGGATCGTATGCTCACGATTTCACCCTGGCACGGCGTAACCACCGTCGTCCTCGGTAACTGTGGCTTTGGTGTTGCACCCACCCGGCCACATCAACGTGATCTAATCGTCGGCACACTCGAAAAAGTAGAGGGAATGAGCCCTGCAACACTCAACGAGGGCTTGGGCAAAGACTGGCCTTTTGAGACCTTCCCCGAATATCTCGACGCCATTGAAAAGATCGGTACAGCCATTAACGTTGGCGTACTGGTTGGTCACACTCCAACCCGCCTCTATGTCATGGGTGAAGAGGCGTGTGAACGGGAGGCCAACGACGACGAAATTGCTCAAATGCGTGAAATTGTTGTCGAGGCACTCAATGCCGGCGCTCTCGGTTTTGCCACCTCAAAATCACCTACCCATGTTGGTTTTAAGGGCAAACCGGTACCCAGTCGTGTTGCTTCTCTTAATGAATTAGAAACCCTGGCATCAACCCTGGAAAGCCGCAATGGGGTAATGCAAGTCACCGCTGGCAAGGGTTTTTGGTTTGACGAATACGAAGCCCTTACACGCAAATACGGCATGACAATTAGCTGGACAGCCATGCTCGCCGGCATGGCTTCACCCGACGCGCACCTCGCCCAACAGCAACGTTCACAAGAACTCGCCGAACAGGGTTTGGCTATCGTGCCCCAGGTGACGCCGCGCCCATTGTGCTTTGAGTTTCAATTTAAAGAGCCCTTCCCCTTTGAAGCCCTGCCGGTCTTCAAACCTATTTCAAGTGCCGACTTCGAAGGTAAAAAAGCCCTTTATGCCGACGCCGAGTTTAGAACTGCCGCAAAAGAAAAAATGGACAATGTGCGTCCGTCTTTTCGCCTCGCCTGGGAAAACTCGCTGATTTCCAGCTGCCCTAGTCAACCCCAATACGAAGAGCGCACTGTTATTGACGTAGCCACTGAACTGGATGTGCACAGCCTTGATCTCGGCTTTGATCTGGCCTTGGAGAACGACTTAGAAGCCCGCTTCCGCATGCCGGTAGCCAATGCCGATGAAAACGAAGTTGAAAAGCTTATCACTGATAAAAATACGGTCATTGGTCTCTCCGATGCTGGTGCCCATGCCAGCCAACTTTGCGATGCTGGCCTGCCGACCTATTTACTTGGCCACTGGGTGAGAGAAAAACAAGTGATCGCCTTTGAAGAGGCGATTCGTATGCTCACTTCCCGCCCAGCTGATGTGTTTGGTATTCGCGATCGAGGTTTATTACAAATAGGGCGCCCTGCCGATGTGCTGATAATTGACCCTAAAACTGTCCACTGCGGAAAGCTCGAGCGGGTGTACGATCAACCTGCCGGCCAGGATAGATTAATTGCCCAAGCCTTTGGTATAGAATCTGTCATCGTTAATGGTACGTTGTTGCGCCAACAGGGTGAAGACCAGTTAGACCCACAGGGTAAACTACCCGGCCAGCTATTGCGTGGTGGGGCGGCCGGTTAAGAAATTGGGCGTTTTTCTTTTCTGCCACAGCAACCGCTGACAACCCGCATCACTTGTCGTGTATTGCGGGTTTTATAAAATAGTAGAAGATAGTTCTTCCCCTATTATTAATCCCTAAAACTCAGAGCTAATTGAAATCTCGGGTGCTAATTTGTTGAATATTTATTATCGCTATTTTGAGAAATTTAGCCTGTTACTAATAAATTTAGGTCGAGAAAATACTCAGGTTGTTAGGTTATTAATGGCTAATAAGTGGCGCTTTGAAAAGCTGGGTCAACATAGGTGATGGTATGAATATCAATTTTTAGGGGTATTTGAAAATATAAAATTTCAATGGGGAATATTAATACTCAGTCATCATTTCACTCTGGCGTTGGACTAATTCTTCGAGGGTATGTTTCCACTGACGTAGTTTGGGGGCACTGAGTGACGATTGCTCTCCATCTTCATCGTGCAGGGCAATATCTGATTGAACAAAACGAGGAGTGTTGATCGTAGGTAGCTGAAAGGTTTCGTCAAGACAGAGTCGCTGGTGGGCTCGAAGCAATTCACCCAACCAGCCCTCGCTAACTAGCACCTCTATTTCACGTGCTTCCGGAGCGGGCTTGTCAATGGCAACAAGAGCTGCCTGTAAAGACTCAATAGTGTTAATTTCGGGCGTATCCGAACAATGGTAATTTTCGGCAATGGCTCGCAATTGGCAGAGGTAGGCGCTATTGAGCAAAGACAGTGCGCTGTGGTGAAAAGCAGACTCCAATGCAGCGTCCGTTTCGACCCGGTGGTCAAGCTCATCGAGGATGATACGAACAGAAGATAGGTGTTGATTAACTAGGCGTAGATAGCTCATTGGCATTTATTGCATTGGTGATAGCAAACCCCTAATTTTTACGCTTGTCAGTGACGACCCATTTTTCATTTTGATAAAAGGCTTTCCAGCCACTAGCCTTGCCGTCAATCTCAGACTGTACGTAGATCTCCTGTGTCTTGCGGCTAAAACGCACTACGGTTTTATTACCATCAGGGTCTTCGGTGGGTGCTGAAAACAAAAAGGTATATTTAGGGTCAATTTCATCTTTATGGGGCAATAATTCTTTTACCAAAGGTGCGCGCGTTTCACGATTTTTGGGAAATTG
>JARGOV010000027.1:0-29462 GCA_029212965.1 Porticoccaceae bacterium | reverse complement strand
GGGGCAATAATTCTTTTACCAAAGGTGCGCGCGTTTCACGATTTTTGGGAAATTGGCTAGCGGCGAGAAAAAGCCCAGCAGCGCCGTCGCGCAAAATATAAGTATCGTCAACTTTTACGCAAGCCAACTCGGGCATTGGTACAGGATCCATTTTCGGTGGCGCCGCTTGCCCGCTGCGCAGTAATTTTCGGGTGTTTTTACACTCATCGGCGGTGCAGCCGAAATATTTGCCGAAACGCCCCGACTTTAATTGCATGTCGGCACCGCATTTGTCGCACTCTATAATCGGGCCTTCGTAGCCTTTAATACGGTAAGTGCCACTTTCAACTTCATAACCAGGGCAATCAGGGTTTTTGCCACACACATGAAGTTTACGTTTTTCGTCGATGAGGTAACTGTCCATTTGCGTGGCACAAATATCACAGTGATGCTTGTTCATCAAACGCTTAGACTCGGCTTCGTCGTCCTCATCGGCATTAATGGCTTCATCGCCCGCGACAAGATTCAAGGTCTCTTTGCAACGTTCTTTCGGCGGCAAGTCGTAACCAGAACAACCGAGAAAGACACCCGTGCTACCGGTGCGAATCATCATTGGGCGCTCACACTTAGGGCAGGGAATATCGGTGGCTGTGGCGCCATTAGGTGTCATACCACCCTCCTCCGCTTGGGCTTTTTCTAATTTGTCGCTAAAGCCTTCATAAAATCGGTCGAGCACATCTTTCCAATCGAGATTGCCCTCTGCAATTTCATCGAGTTGTTCCTCAAGTACTGCAGTAAAACCATAATCCATCAGGTCATTAAAATTATCACTCAAACGGCTAGTAACAATATCGCCAATTTTTTCCGCATAAAAGCGCTTGTTTTCAAGGCGCACGTAGCCTCGATCTTGAATAGTAGAAATAATTGCCGCGTAGGTTGAAGGGCGGCCAATGCCTCTTTTTTCAAGCTCGCGCACCAGTGCTGCTTCACTAAAACGAGCCGGTGGTTTGGTAAAATGCTGCCGTGGTACTAGCACCAGCATTTTTAATATTTCACCAACGCTGTATTCGGGTAGTTCGGTATCATCTTTATTACGTAACACGGGGATAGCTCGGAGAAAACCTTCAAAGCGCACCACGCGCCCACGCACCTGTAAGCCATATTCACCCGCAGTAACACCAATACTGGTACTGGTAAATTGGGCCGGGACCATTTGGCAGGCGACAAATTGCTGCCAGATCATCTCGTAAAGGCGCTTAGCGTCTTCATCCACACCCTGTAGGTCTGCCACAGAAATATCGACATTCGATGGCCGCACCGCTTCGTGAGCTTCCTGGGCGCCCTCTTTACTGGAGTAAATGTTGGGCTTTTCGGGCAAATAGTTTTTGCCGTAGCGAGTCGCGATTAATGCACGACAATCTTCCACCGCATCTTTGCTTAGATTCGTTGAGTCGGTTCGCATGTAGGTGATGTAACCCGCCTCGTATAAACGTTGGGCCATCATCATGGTTTTCTTCACTCCAAAGCCCAGACGCGTGCTAGCTGCCTGCTGTAAGGTCGAGGTGATAAAGGGCTTGGGCGGTTTGGTTTGTGTCGGTTTGTCATCACGCGAAGTGACTAAAAAATCAGCGTTTTGCAAGGCGCTAACGGCTGCAGCACTGCCGGCTTCATCAACCGGACGATAGGCTTTGCCATTGTGACTGCGCACTTCAAAGCGCACCTTTTCCTCGGTTTTATTTTCCAGATCTGCGTGAAGTGTCCAGTATTCTTCAGGCACAAAAGCCTGAATTTCTCGCTCTCGCTCTACCACTAGTTTTACAGCCACTGACTGCACTCGCCCCGCTGAAAGACCACGGGCAATCTTGGCCCAGAGTAAAGGCGAGACCATAAAGCCCACCACGCGATCGAGAAAACGCCGCGCTTGTTGTGCGTTAACCTGGTGGGTGTCTAGCTTGCCGGGCTTGGCAAAGGCTTCCTGAATGGCCTTCTTGGTGATTTCATTAAACACCACGCGTTTGTAACGACTGTCGTCGCCACCAATGGTTTGCTGTAGATGCCAGGCAATCGCTTCTCCCTCTCGATCCAAATCCGTCGCCAGATAAATGGTGTCGGCATTTTTAGCCAACTTAACCAGTTCACTAACAACCTTTTCCTTGCCTGGTAGTATCTGGTAATCGGCGTCCCAGTTTTTCTCGGGGTTAATACCCATGCGGGCAATGAGTTGCTGTTTGGCCTTTTTTCGCTTGTGCGCGATTTTCTTGGCCGGGGATAGTTTGCGGGTTATAGCCGCTTGTTTAGCCCTCTCTTTGGGGTCTGCTGGTTTGCGATTAGAGGCACCAGTGGGTAAATCCCGCACGTGGCCAATACTGGACTTAACGATGAAATCGTTTCCCAAATATTTGTTAATAGTTTTCGCTTTTGCTGGTGATTCAACAATAACCAGTGATTTACCCATGCAAACCTACAGTATCAATTGATTAAAATGCCCGACAGGGCTGACAAGGAGCGATATATAAGGCCTGACACCTCGAGGGTCAAGGGCTTTCCTAAAATTCTTTGTGGCAAGTCCCAGTGTGGAAACCATCTACTAAGGCAGATAAAGGCATCATTGAAAGTATTTTAAGCCTGTTATAAAGGGCTTAATCGCTTTTAATGTTTCTCGCTATGATACGCAGACCATCGGCTATTTTATCAATTTCTTCAATTTTGCCTTTTTCCGGCCAATAGGCCCCCAGGCCAAAACTATTACTGCATATTGCATTCACATTATTGGGCATTTTATCCAGCGCTCGACGTATAGAGTAATGGCAATCCTCCGGGGCCTCCTGTTGAAACCAGCACCAGCCCTCCCAGGGTGACAACTTGCCTCGCTGCCCACGCACTAGCAGCCAATGGCGCTGGTCATCATGGCGAATGTTTTTCGCCGTCCAAGGCAGTAAGTAGCGCACCGCTGTGGGGCTACTACCCTTTTGATCAGTCACCGCATCGGCGACAATTTCCACATGCAAGCCCCGTTCATTGGCATAACGACGCAAAATTACCTGCCGCTTCTGCCCCGTAGAAGGTCGAAACGAGGTCAAAACGGAGATCATCACCAAGACGGCGACGGCAATAACTAAATAACTCACAACGGTTCAACTCTGGGTGGCGATAGGTTTACACTATAACGCGAATCACGGAGCAAACTTATCTATGTCTTACTACAATCACGTTCTTGTTGGCTTGGACTTATCACCTGAATCACAACAGGTCATCGATCGCGTCAAAGAGCTCTTCGACGACAAAGATGTACACATCAGCCTCTTACATGTACAGGAACCGTTATCTTTTGCCTACGGCGGCGATATACCCATGGATCTCAGTGAGGTCCAAGCCCAGATGGAAAAACAGGCCCACGGCCGCCTGCGGAGCTTCTGTCAACAGCTCGGCTTGTCAACAGACCATGCCCACGTATTGATCGGTCAACCAGCTCAGGAAATGCACCACTTCGCCAAAGAGAATGATGTCGATCTAACCGTTGTCGGTAGCCACGGTCGCCACGGTCTAGCGCTGGTGTTTGGCTCCACAGCGAATGGCGTATTACACGGCGCGGTGTGTGATGTGCTAGCAGTGAGAATTAAATAGAAAAGCAGCAACATTTCTCCGTGAATGGGGTCATAGGATTGACCCCTCTTATTACTTCAAGGACCGAGTTGTTGATTAACCAATGATGGCTTTCTTTACTTTTTGCATGCATGCACCACTTGCTGTGTCTATACGCAGCTACCCGTCCCGACTTTTTCTCGCCCTGTTAACGGCCATCATCAGCCTCATTATTGCCAGCACCCCAACACGCGCAGAACTCACGGTGACTTCTAGCAGCGACAACACGATCCAGCCGACACCAGCTGCGATAGCTGCATCCGACAGGGAGCGTGAAACACAGCGGCAACTTTACAAACAAGTTAAGCTAGATTTAAAGCGGAGCTTCACAGCTAGCTTTACCCGCCACCATGACAGTCTGAAAACTTACCCCCTTTATCCATACCTGCAATACGCTCGTATCAACCACGATATGACAATGAACAGCCAAGGTGATATTGACTATTTTTTACACAATTTCAAAGATGTACCAGCGGCAAAAACGCTGAGAAACCGCTGGTTACAATTACTCTACAAAAAACAGCGTTGGCAGCTGTTTATGTCCTATTACACACCTGACAGCGCCACCACTGCCCAGCAATGTCGATACCACTACGCACGCTTTAAGCGTGGTTTACGCGATACAGCTCTGCGCGATGCTTTGTCCCTTTGGACTGTCGGAAAATCACAACCGCAAGCCTGTGACCCGCTTTTTGAATTGCTAACAGACAATGACAAAATTACCGAGGCCATTGCCTGGCAACGTTATACCCTTGCTATCAGTAATCGTCAGTTCAAGCTGGCACGTTATATTGAACGCTTTTTTACCAGCCAAGCCTATCGCGACAACGCAGCGTTTTATCGCTCTGTTGACAGCGACCCATCGCAGGTTGGCAACTACTCCATGCTTGGTGAAGACTCCGTTGAAAATCGAGCAATTATTGAGCACGGTATTACTCACCTAGCTAAACAACGTGCTACTGAAGCAATGAAACACTGGGCACGCTATCGTCAAAGTCATAGCTTTGACAATGTTGCTCAAAAGCGGGTACTGCCTCATCTGGTCAAGGGCCTGCATAAACAACAATACGAAGCTGCTGCCCTAGGCTATCTCAATGACAATATAGACTTGGCCGACCACAGGTTACTGGAATGGCAGCTCCGTATTCTATTGCGCGGTGGTCAATGGCTAGTACTCAAGGATTGGATCCCTACTCTGCCTCAAGCAATTCGTGAAGAAGAACGCTGGCGTTACTGGCTAGCACGAGCACAGCTGATGACGAGTGACGAAGCCGCGATTACCGATGCTGCCAAAACCAGCTTTCGGGAGCTATCGCGCTTTCGCAGTTTTTACGGCTTTCTCGCCAGTGACCGGGTTGAAAACCCCTATCGCATGGCAGAGAGACCCTTGTCGCCCAACCTTAGCGCTGTCAACACCTTGGCGAATACCCCGGCAATGCAGCGCGTACGTGAGCTCTTTGTGCAGGGAGAAAACTACTCCGCTCGCCGCGAGTGGTACGCTGCAACGAGGCGGTTTACAAACGATCAGTGGCTCGTCGCCGCTCAACTGGCGAACCAGAACAACTGGTTTCCCCAGGCCATTCAAGCTATGGCTGCCGCTAAATACTGGGACGATATAAATATTCGCTTCCGGCAGGCCTACCGCCCGGTCTTTGAAAAACAAGCCCATAATGTCGATTTGCCACTCACTCTATTGTTTGCAGTATCTCGTCAGGAGAGCGCTTTTGCCGCCGATGTCACCTCCCCTGCGGGTGCAAGAGGTTTAATGCAGTTAATGCCCGCCACAGCAAAGGAAGTGGCAAGACGCCACAAGATACGCTACAAGAGTCGGCAGCAACTTTTTGACCCTGAAATCAACATCAGCCTCGGCAGTCGCTACTTAAAAGACATGATGTTACGGTTCGACAATAACCGTATTCTTTCCATCGCCTCTTATAACGCCGGGCCCCATCGCGTCTCTACCTGGCAGAAAAAAACTGAGGGCAAGTTGCCCTATGACGTATGGATAGAGATCATCCCCTTCAATGAAACGCGTCAATATGTGCAAAATGTTCTCGCTTATACGCTGATTTTTGCCCATCATCTCGATCTTAAGCAGCCCCTACTCACGCCCGCTGAAAAACAACAATTGCTGTAGCCATGACCAGTCAACAACATACTCGCCCATTGATAGATATCGGTGTCAATCTTGCCGACAAGCGCTTTAAAGGTGAGACTCACGGCGTGCTCGAACGGGCGCGCGATGCCGGGGTTAGCAGCTGTATTCTCACAGCCACCAGCGAATCTACCTGCCACGAGGTAATTGATCTGTATGAGCGCTACGCCGAAGAGTTTCCCAACATGTTGCATTGCACAGCGGGCGTTCACCCCCATGAGGCGAAACATTGGCACAAGACCAGCGCAGGTGTCATTAAAGGTCTCGCTAGCCACCAAGCTGTGGTTGCCATCGGTGAAACGGGACTCGATTTTAATCGAGATTTCTCGCCACGCTCCGCGCAGGAACTAGCGTTTGAAGCCCAGCTGGAGCTCGCTAGTGAACTGCAGCTACCGGTGTTTCTTCATGAAAGAGACGCCCATAAACGACAACTAGAAATACTCCACTGCTATCGTGATCACTTAATTGATGGCGTACTTCACTGCTTCACCGGCGACAAAAAAGCCCTGTTTAATTATCTCGATCTAGATTTACACATCGGGATCACCGGCTGGATTTGCGACGAACGCAGGGGGCAAGTTCTGCAACAGATAGTAAAAAATATTCCCCTCAATCGACTCATGCTGGAAACAGATGCCCCTTACCTGACACCACGGACTCTACGGCCCAAGCCCAAGTCGAGTCGCAACGAACCCGCTTACCTACCCTGGATACTCAACTCCGTGGCAGAGTTTCGTAATGAATCAGCAGAGGTTATCGCCCAGGCAACTATTGCAACAAGTCAACAATTTTTCCGTTTACAACTTTAACTACCTCTGTTTCGCTCATACTGTAAGCTGTAAACCCTGCAGCTTCGTACTATAAATTAACATTTTAGCTATCGAGAAACCCCTATTGAACACACCTGCCTTTGCACCAAAAGCTGAATTCGTTGCCATGATAGGCGGAGAAGATGAAGCCATCGACTTGTTCCGCGCAGCACTTTGTATCGCCGCTGAACATTACCCTCAACTTGACCCTGAAGACAGCTATCAGCGCCTTGACAAGCTGTTTGATAAAGCCCAGAAGCAAATCGATACTGGGCACAGCATTAAGGAAATAGCCAGTCAGCTCTGTCATTTATTGTACCGAGAGATCGGTTTTAGTGGGGATAGTAAAGACTACTACAATCCCGATAACAGCTATATCAACCGAGTACTGGAAACTCGCCGCGGTATTCCGATCAGCCTTGCACTGATCTACATCACAGTGGGAGAAGCGCTAGGATTAAATATTGATGGGGTTGGTTTTCCTGGTCATTTCCTGTTAAAACTTCACGCTATAGGGGGTGACGATGCATCCTACAGCGCTGAAACAGAAAGTGTCATTATTGATCCCTTTGCGGGTCAAGTGCTGAGTATTGACGATTGCAAAGACTTACTAAGCGTATCATCTGGCAATACGCTGCCCTTTAAACCTGAGTTTCTCGACAGTATCAGCAAACGAGCCATCTTACGCCGCATGCTCGGCAATCTTAAGGCTATCTATCTCAATAAAGCCGACTACCCACAGGCATTAAACCTTTGTGACAATCTGCTTCTAATTGATAACGATTCTGTCCAAGATCGCATTGATCGTGCGGGGGTACTTGAAAAACTTGAATGCTATGAACCGGCCGCTCAAGATCTTGAACTACTGCTCAATCACAAACCGCCCTTGCAAGGCGCACAGCCCCTAAGGCGAAAAATTGAAGAACTGCGTGCCCTCGTTAAGGGTAAACCCCACTAACACCCCAAGCCTATTATTGTTCAGCCAGCAATAAGCGTCTCACTTGCCCCTCACTAAAGGGCCAACCCTTTTCTGTGCCGGAAGGTGTTTTTAGAACGGGAATACGCAAGCCATAGAGCGCTTCTAAATGTTCATCACCACGAATATTGACTTCCTGGCAATGCCAGTCAAGTTGTTCGAGCACAGGTTCGATAACGTCCTTTGCCTGTTCACATAAATGACAAGCGGTGCCACCATAAAGTGTAAGAAGTTTATGGTTGTGAATTACCATGGGCGTTTCCTTGATGCCAGACATCACGTAGATTGTTCCCCAGACTTGCGAAATAACCAACACTGGTGAATGCGCGGGCGGCGGGCAAAGTCTTTATCAATGGTTGCCGGGCTAATATTTTCTACGGCAAACTTTTGTTCAAGCTCAGCCGCCAGTTTAAAACGACGGAAGTTATTAGAAAAAACCAACACCCCATCATCGCTCAACAAATCCATACACTGCTCGATAAGGCGCTGATGATCGCGCTGTATATCGAGCACATCGTCCATTTTCGCAGAATTCGAAAAGGTAGGTGGGTCAAGTAAGATCACATCAAAGCTACCTTCCAGGCCCTCCCCTTCAGTTGCCGACAGCCAACTCATGCAGTCAGCCCGCAGTAACTTGTGACGATCAAGATCGAGCTTATTCAGGGCAAAATTACGTCCAGCCCAGTCGAGGTAGGTATTGGACATATCAATACTTAGACTTTCCTTAGCCCCAGCTAATGCTACTTGTATCGTCGCTGTGGCCGTGTAGCAAAATAGATTGAGAAAGCGTTTGCCGACACAGCGCTGAGCTAATAATTTACGCACCGGACGGTGGTCGAGAAACAATCCGCTGTCAAGGTAGTCTGCTAGGTTCACTTCATAGCGAGCACCATTTTCCATTACCTCAAATGCTGACTTATTGGCCTGCTGGCTCTGCTCAGTGAGGCGCTGGTATTGTTTATCGCCACGTTGGCGTTGTCGCTGTTTTACGTAGAACTCACTCTGTTCAGGCTTTAACACGGCAAAAACCGCATCGCTGACCTCGGCCAGTCGCCGACGCGCCGCACTGGCATCAATACTGGCCGGTGGTTCATATTCTTGCACATGGACGGCGCTGCCATAGCAGTCGATGGCCACGGCGTACTCGGGTAAGTCGGCATCATAAAGTCGATAACAGTGAATGTTTTGGCGCTTTAACCAAGGTGCAAATTTGCGCTGGTTCTTACGCAGGCGATTGGCCAGCATGGTGGCACCATCACTCAGCTTGCCTGATGCCCCCCAGGGGTTAACACTTCTTTCTTTTCCAGAGCCTTTTCCAGAATCACTCCCCATGCTTTTTGCTGTGGCACTAGCATTGGAATTGGCAGCATCGTATTGAGATACCCGCTCTCCCTTAAATAGGTCAAAAAGCAGCAACTGGCTCGGTATGGCACCGTTAAATAACTTGTAAATTTTATGACTGCGTAGGCCCAGGGCAAAACCAAGATATTCATTGCCGGTAAAGACCCCCGCCGACCAGCCGCCAAACTCACCTTTGAGTACGGTTCCTAATTCCTGATAAAGCCCTTTTAGGCTTTCCTGGTCACCCAAGCGTGCGCCATAAGGGGGGTTGGTGAGGACTAAGCCGGTTGAGCCATCCCCTAAAAGCGGGCGCTGTAATGTATCCACCGGTTGGCGCTTAAGTGTAATAAACTCGCTAAGGCCCGCTTGCTCAACATTGCGCTGGGCGGCAGTGAGCGCGCGATTATCTTGATCGTAGCCGATAATTAAGGGCAACCGGCCCTGTAAACCCCGTTCACGGCGCTCGTAGGCCTCATCGCGCAAGGCCTGCCAAAGTTCAGGCTGATGACCGTGCCAGTGGCTAAAACCAAAAGTCTCGCGCTGCAGACTGGGGGCAATGTCTGCTGCCATCATGGTCCCTTCTATCAGTAACGTACCACTACCGCACATGGGGTCTATCAACGCCCCGTGGTCACCGGGCCACCCGGCTCGTATCAGTAATGCAGCGGCAAGGTTTTCTTTTAGGGGGGCCGTCGTCTGGGCAATGCGATAGCCCCGTTTGTGCAAACTATCACCCGAAAAATCGAGGCTCAGGGTGAGTTTTTCACGGGCAAAACGCGCATTGATGCGGATATCGGGCTGGCGTAAATCGACATCGGGACGCTGGCCCGTGGTCTCTCGAAAGTGATCGACAATAGCATCTTTCACTCGCTGTGCTCCATATTGGGTGTTATTGATACCTTCACCAGTGCCAATAAAATCAATGGCGATACTGGATTGAGCTGTGAAGTGCTCCGTCCAGTTAACAGCTGCTACACCGGCGTAGAGCTCATCAGCACTGGCTAGCGAAAAACTACTGATGGGCAACAGCAGACGATTGGCCAGACGCGACCACAGACAAACACGATAGGCACTTTCGAGATCGCCTTTAAATTCAACGCCGGCGACGGTTTCACGCAATTGGCTTAAACCGAAACCCTCAAGTTCATTAAGAAGAAGACCCTCTAAACCTTTGGGGCAGCTAGTAAACCAGTAACTCTGTGTATTGTGATCTTTCATTAACGATTCCATGGAGGTATTAAAACGAACAATTGATAGACAAACAAAATCTTCGACAGAGTCCAGGGTTTTTGGTCAACTTAACCAGCTGTAATAAAAAAATACATTTATTGGCTTCCACAACTTTGTGGAAAAAGGAGCTTTACCCCCGATGAAAAGACAAAAAAGAGACCCCTCCCAACGTGCCTATATTAAAGGATATCAGCTCGGATTTGACGGTCGTTCTGAAGATAGTTGTCCCCACCAATCAAATAGTATTTTTGCCCACGAATGGATGAAGGGCTGGCGAGAGGGACGCGATGACCAATCAGAAGGCTTCAAGATGCAGGCCTCACAACAAAAAATTCTCGCTCAAAACACCTTCTAATACTTCACCCTCCAAGCTCTCATAAAAAACCAAACGTCTATTTCAAATAAAGACTTCTATTAAATCGACCTTTAAATCAACAGTGAAGAGGGCTGATAACAGCCCTCTGAGCTCTAACAGTTATCTGTGATCTGAAGCTACTTACAGGTGTAAATAGCGCTATCGCTAACAAAGTCAGGAAAGAACTGACAAAATAGCGCCCATGGAATTTTCTCAACTCGACTTACAAGCCATCTGGCTGACAATACGACTCGCTAGTGTCACAACATTGCTCTTATTATGTGTCGCGACACCCTTAGCCTGGTGGTTAGCCAATACTCGCTGGCGCTATCGGCAAGTCGTTAATGCTCTCGTCGCCCTGCCTCTCGTTTTACCACCAACGGTACTGGGCTTTTATTTATTGCTGGTACTTGGCCCAAAAGGCTGGATTGGCCAGCTGACTGAAAGCCTGGGCATCGGAGTTCTACCTTTTACTTTTAGCGGTTTGGTAATTGGTTCCGTCATTTATTCACTGCCCTTTGCCGTGCAACCTATCCAAAATGCATTTCTAACCATTGGGCGTCGCCCCCTTGAAGTTGCCGCCACCTTACGAGCCTCACCGTGGGATCGCTTTCTAAGTGTTGCTCTACCCTTGGCAAAGCCCGGCTTAATAACCGGTGCCGTACTCGGTTTTGCTCACACCCTCGGGGAATTCGGTGTCGTTCTGATGATTGGTGGCAATATTCCTGGCCAAACACAAGTACTGTCGATGGCTATTTATGACCATGTCGAAGCCTATGAATACGGCGCGGCCCATCGACTTGCAGCAGGTATGCTGGGGTTTTCGTTTATTGTATTACTCACACTCTACTGGCGCACCAGTCAACGTCCCCTTGAGCGACTTTAACGACTTTGCCAATGAACACTAATCCTCTCAATAATCAGCACATAACTGCTTGCTTCAAGCTCAAGCGCAAGGAATTCCAGCTAGATGTCAGCTTTACAACACCCGGTAAAGGCGTCACTGCACTCTTTGGTCCCTCGGGCTCTGGTAAAACCACCTTGTTACGCTGTATTGCAGGACTGGAAAACCCCGACCGAGCCCGTTTTTTCATCAATGGGCAGTGCTGGCACGACGAGAATAAAAACCTCGCTGTGCACCGTCGCCCCATTGCCTATGTGTTTCAGGAGCCCAGTCTCTTTCCTCACCTCAATGTGCGTGAAAACATGGCCTACGGCTGGCGACGCATCCCCAAGCAACAGCGCAAATTACGTTTCGATGATGTCTCTGCCTGGCTCGGCCTTGAAGCCTTTCTTGAGCGCAAGACTGAAGAGCTATCCGGTGGTCAGCGCCAACGTGTTGCCATTGCCCGTGCTTTGCTGACCAGCCCAGAACTGTTATTGATGGATGAACCCCTGGCTAGTCTCGACGTCAACGGCAAGGCTGAAATTCTGCCTTACCTCGAAAGTCTCTGCCAACAGCTGGACATTCCCATATTCTACGTTAGTCACTCACCCGAAGAAGTACAGCAACTAGCCGATCATTTAATTCTCTTAGAACAAGGCCATGTCACCGGCGCCGGTGACCTCAACGCCCTGCTCACCGATCCGGAGCTGGCAATCGCACATTTTGAAGAGGCCGCAGCTGTACTTGAAGCCAGAGTGGTCAACCACGATAAAGAATTTCATCTCACTAGTCTGGCCTTTGACGGTGCCCAGGTGTCGGTATCCTATAACGGTTTGCCACTTGGCCATAAAGCGCGATTGCGTATTTGCGCACGTGATGTCAGCCTGGCTTTAGTCGAACCCCAACAAATTAGTATCAGCAATAGTTTTGCTGTGCGTGTAGTGAGTCTTGATCCTGACCGCGACCCGTCACAGCTATTGGTGCGGTGTGAAGTTGGCGGGCAGCACCTGCTATCTCGTATCACTCGTCGCTCTGTCCATCTTTTAAAAATAAAAATCGGCGACTTGCTCTATGCCCAGGTAAAAAGTGTTGCTCTAATGAAATAGAGACCTAGAAACGAAAGACCTCGTTGCAAAAATCTTCAAATTAAATTTCAGATCAATACTTAAGTTTTCAGTACTAACGACACGTCTTAAATATCGTTGACCTCACGCGTTAAGTATAAGAAAACACCTAAGGAGGTTAACAATAACGCTGTGCTTGTAATTATTGCCACGGGATAATACAGATTACCAGCGAGCTCCAACTGACTATATTTAATTACCATAATCAGCCCTTCTAACGACAACGCTATGCACACCGTTCCAATAAATCTTGGAATTGTTCTTCTTAAGCTTGCAACGACATCCTTGTTTTCTTCTTGTCCTGAGTATTCTTTGTTGACTACTAATGCGAGTTCAAAAACCGCTAAGGCAATAATTCCTGTATTAATCCCACTCAAGAATATTTGCATGACATCTTCGCCTGCAAGAATACCAACAACAATCGTTTTTCCGAGCAAGAAGATAAGCGCTAAAGCAGTGCTAAAAAAAACAAAAGTGAATAACTTTGCAACCAGAAAACGAATTATATAGCTAATATCTTTATTCATTTATAACCCTCAAAAACATATAACAAAGCTGGAAAACTCGAAATACTACAATTTC
The DNA here is from genome assembly GCA_029212965.1 of Porticoccaceae bacterium. GTDB lineage: Bacteria > Pseudomonadota > Gammaproteobacteria > Pseudomonadales > Porticoccaceae > Reddybacter. The sequence goes on along the minus strand of JARGOV010000027.1, from coordinate 16,383 downwards.
AAGCAATTGATAATCCAGCAAGCCCCCTAAAATCCGGACTTTCAGTTTGTCGTCAAAATGATGCGCAGGAGACAGCGCAACGGTGGGAGCAATTTCAGACTAAGTGGGGCAGTAATGGTGACAAGTCCCCAACCAGAGTACTGGCCCTATCTGATAAATCTGCCGCTGTAAGATTCTGCGATCAAGCCTTGGGTAATGTCACGCCTTGTTGGCCCTGATATTTCCCGCCTCTATCTTTGTACGATGTTTCGCACACCTCATCTGACTCAAAAAACAACATTTGGGCAACGCCTTCGTTGGCGTAAATCTTTGCGGGTAAGCTAGTGGTGTTGGAAAACTCCAGCGTCACATGCCCCTCCCACTCTGGCTCGAGAGGGGTGACATTGACGATAATGCCACAGCGGGCATAGGTCGACTTGCCCAAGCAAATGGTTAACACACTGCGGGGAATGCGGAAGTATTCGACCGTGCGCGCCAGTGCAAAGGAGTTGGGCGGAATAATGCAACTATCGGACTGAATATCGACAAAGCTCTTAGGGTCGAAGTTCTTTGGATCAACCGTGGCGGAGTGAACATTGGTGAAAATTTTAAACTCATCAGCACAGCGCACATCGTAACCGTAGCTCGATACCCCGTAGGAAATCACCCGCTCGCCATTGGGATCGGGATGGCGCACCTGCTGACTTTCAAAGGGCTCAATCATGCCGTGCTCTTCGGCCATACGACGAATCCAGCGATCTGACTTAATACTCATAACAACTCCTAATGACTGACACCGACACTGCGGCAATAAACCTTCGCCAACGACTTAATCTTCGACAGTAATGGTCGGCGCAGCGACGGATGTTTGCGCCAGCGCCGCCATTAGACCCGTGGCGATTGTGCGGTAGTGCCCAGCAATAGTGCCTTCAGGTTCAGCGGCAACAATCGGCTTGCCATTATCGCCCTCTTCGCGAATACGCTTATCAAGGGGCAGAGAACCGAGCAGCGTAGTTTGGTATTCCTCGGCGATACTCTCTCCGCCACCTTCACCAAATATCGATTCGGTGTGACCGCAATCACTACAGATATGAAGACCCATATTCTCGACCACACCGAGTACTGGAATACTGACTTTGCGGAACATTTCTATGCCCTTGCGCGCATCGAGCAGTGCAATATCTTGCGGCGTGGTGACAATCACCGCCCCAGAAACTTGCGCCTTCTGCGACAGGGTCAATTGAATATCACCCGTGCCAGGGGGCATATCGACGATCAAAACATCGAGCTCACCCCACAGGGTTTGCGTCATCATTTGCACTAGTGCACTGCCCGCCATAGGGCCGCGCCACACCATGGGCGTTGCGTCTGTGGTTAGATAGGCCATCGACATAGAATGTAAGCCGTGGGCCTCGATGGGAACAAAGGCATTGCCATTGACCACTTTAGGCTGTCGGGAATCGTCGACACCGAGCATTTTTGCCAAACTAGGGCCGTAGATATCGGCATCGAGGATACCGATAGCAAGATCTTGATCCTTCAATGCCAACGCCAAGTTAACGGCTGTTGTCGATTTACCGACACCACCCTTTCCCGATGCAACAGCAACCACGTATTTTACTTTACCCAAACCACTCTCTTGAACTGCTTCTGCCATGTTATTGTTCACCTACGTTAATGAAAACTAAAGCGAAAGCCGCTATAGTTGCGGCCCTTTGCCAAACCCTGAATAGCTATTTATCCCCATGCCTGATAAAACATTACCCGCTGACACGACCTCCAAGCCCCGCAAAATTCTTGTCACCAGCGCCCTGCCCTATGCCAACGGCTCGATTCACCTAGGTCATTTGGTGGAATATATTCAAACGGATATTTGGGTGCGCTTTCAAAAAGCGCGAGGCCACGAATGTTACTACGTCTGCGCCGATGATGCTCACGGAACCGCAATAATGTTAAAGGCTGAAGAGCTGGGTATTACCCCAGAGGCCTTGATAGAGCAGGTTAAAGCCGAGCACGAAAAAGATTTTGCAGATTTCCTGATACGTTTCGATAACTACCACTCGACCCATGCCGAGGAAAATCAGGTATTTGCCAGCGAAATTTATTCCCGTCTCAAAAGTAATGGGCATATCGCTGAGCGCGAAATTACCCAGGCTTTTGACCCGGAAAAAAACCTCTTTCTCGCCGACCGCTATATCAAGGGCACCTGCCCTAAGTGTAAAACTGAGGACCAGTACGGCGACAATTGCGAGGCCTGCGGTGCCACCTACGCACCGACGGATTTAATCAATCCCAAGTCGGCCATTTCCGGTGCCACGCCCATTGAAAAGCAATCCACCCATTACTTTTTCAAACTTCCAGAATTTGAAAAATTTCTGAGGGAGTGGACACGAGCGGGCCACGTATCAAAAGAAATTGCCAACAAACTGGCCGAATGGCTCGATGCCGGTTTACAAGAGTGGGATATTAGTCGAGATGCCCCCTACTTTGGTTTTGAAATACCCGATGCCCCCGGCAAGTACTTCTATGTTTGGCTCGACGCGCCAATTGGCTACATGGCAAGTTTTAAAAACCTTTGCGAGCGCGAAGGCATCGACTTTGACACCTATTGGGCGAAGGATGCCGAGACCGAGCTCTACCACTTTATTGGCAAAGACATCGTCAACTTTCACGCCTTGTTCTGGCCTGCGATGCTCTCCAGTGCCAACTATCGCACGCCAACCAAAGTCTGTGTGCACGGCTTTTTAACGGTCAACGGCAAGAAAATGTCGAAGTCGCGGGGCACCTTCGTTAACGCCCGCAACTACCTCAACTTTTTAGAGCCAGAATATTTACGCTATTATTTTGCCGCTAAACTCTCATCCAGCGTCGAAGATCTCGACCTCAACCTCGATGATTTCATCCAGCGCGTCAACAGTGATGTAGTGGGTAAAGTCGTCAATATCGCCAGCCGCTGTGCCAAGTTTGTCACCCGCGATGGCGACGCCACACTGGCCACGAGTATCGGCGAACCGGAGCTTTGGCAACAGGCTATCGATGCCGGTGAGCGCATCGCGGCACACTACGAAAACCGCGACTTTGGTAAAGCTGTACGCGAAATCATGGCCATAGCCGATGCCGCCAACGAATACATCGCCGCCAAAGAACCCTGGAAACTTGCCAAGCAAGAGGGGGCAGAAGCCGAGGTGCAGGCTGTTTGCTCGCTGGGCATTAATCTGTTTCGGGTGTTGATGATTTATCTCAAACCTATACTGCCCAATATGGCCGAACAATCGAGCCTCTTTCTCAACGACGCTCTCGACTGGGCAGATACTATCGGGCCTTTGCTCAACCACCGTATCGAGACATTTAAACCCCTGGTCAAGCGGGTAGAAAAAGACAAAGTCTCCGCCATGGTAGAAGCGGGCATTCAAGCCCAGCCAGCCCCTGAAGCTGCAATAACAGCGTCAAACGAAGCCGACTCGCCACTAGCCGCCGAACCGCTAGCCGATGAAATCAGCTTTGACGATTTTATTAAGGTCGATTTGCGCGTGGCCCGTATCGTCGCCGCCAGCCACGTTGAAGGTGCGAGTAAGTTATTGCAGCTCACCCTTGATATTGGCGGTGAGACTCGCAACGTATTTTCCGGTATTAAATCGTCCTATCAACCGGAACAACTCGAAGGGCGGCTCACAGTAATGGTCGCCAATTTAGCCGCTCGCAAGATGCGCTTTGGCATATCAGAAGGCATGGTTCTGGCTGCTGGCGACGACGAAGGTATCTATTTACTAGAACCCGACAGCGGCGCTCAACCCGGACAGCGCGTGACCTAAACCTTTGGCACAATGGGCTTAGGCCCACTGTGCCAGTAAAAAGATATGCTGAAGCCGAAAAGGGATATTGCTAAATAGCCTAAAGACGTCCAGCTTTATTATTGAATGCAAGGGATCGAATCCCCGATAATACCCACCTTCCACCGCTAGATCGAACGGCTGACTCCATGCAGGAATTTGCGCTTATTCTCGTTAGCTCGATACTGGTCAACAATTTTGTGTTGGCCCAGTTTCTTGGCCTGTGCCCGTTTATGGGCGTGTCGAACAAACTCGAAACCGCCATTGGCATGGCCAGTGCCACGACCTTTGTTATGACCCTGGCCGCTATTTCGAGTTATCTGGTCAATAGCTGGATACTCCAACCCCTCGGCCTTGAATATTTGAAGACCATCGCCTTTATTCTGGTGATTGCCGTGGTGGTGCAATTTACGCGCATGTTCATCGAAAAAACCAGCCCGCTGCTTTACCGTGTGCTCGGTGTCTTTCTGCCCCTCATCACCACCAACTGTGCGGTGCTGGGTGTCGCCCTACAAAACACCGCCAAAAATCGCACCTTCTTTGAAGCCAGTCTCTACGGTTTTGGCGCCGCTCTGGGCTTTTCCCTGGTTCTCATCCTCTTTTCTTCGCTGCGCGAACGCCTCTCGGTTGCCGACGTGCCCCAGCCTTTTCAGGGTGCCGCCATTGGTATGATTACAGCTGGCCTCATGTCTTTAGCCTTTATGGGCTTTGCTGGCCTAGTCTAATGAAGCGCTTAATGGCTGTATTCAATGACTGAAATGTCCTCACTTGAACTTTTACTTACCGCTGTCATTGCCCTGGTGGCACTGGCTACGGTGTTTGGCGTCATACTGGGCTACGCCGCCGTGACCTTCAAAGTGGAAGGTAACCCCCTGGCCGATCAAATAGACGCCCTACTACCACAAACTCAGTGTGGTAACTGTGGCTATCCGGGCTGTAAACCCTACGCCCAGGCCATCGTCGACGGCGAAGCTATTAATAAGTGCCCCCCCGGCGGGCAGGCGACGATTGACGCCCTGGCCAATTTACTCGATGTGCCCGCTCCCGAACTCGATGCTGAACACGGCGAAGAAGCCGAGGTCAAAAGTGTCGCCTATATTCGCGAAGATGAGTGCATCGGTTGCACCAAATGCATACAGGCCTGCCCGGTCGATGCCATCCTGGGTGCCGCGAAATTAATGCACACCGTTATTGCCGATGAGTGCACCGGTTGTGATCTTTGTGTCGAGCCCTGCCCGGTGGATTGTATCGACATGCTACCCGTGCCCCAGACCATTAGCGACTGGCATTGGCAAACGCCTTTAACGCCTGCCCAACGCTTTACCAGCGACAATCCCCACCATAATCTTGATAGCAATCTTATCGCCACAGATCGCGGCTTAGATGACTCTAAGGATCACGCCGCATGAGAAAAACCTGGGATATTCACGGCGGTATTCACCCGGCAGAAAATAAACAACAATCACTGACTGGCTCGCTGCAAGCCGTACCGCTGCCGAAGACACTCGTACTCCCGTTGAGTCAGCATATCGGTGGACCTGCCACACCCGTGGTCAGCATTGGCGACAAGGTATTAAAAGGGCAATTGATCGCTGCCGCCAAGGGCTTTGTTAGTGCCCCGGTTCACGCCTCCAGTTCTGGCGTAATCAGCGCCATTGAAGAGCGTGCCGTGCCCCATGTCTCGGGTATGCAAGCCCCCTGTATTGTCATCGAGACCGATGGCGATGACCACTGGATTGAACACAGTGGCACTGCAGACTACCGCAAAAAAACCGCCTCAGAGTTAGCTGCCATCATCCGCGACAAAGGTATTACCGGACTCGGCGGCGCTGGTTTCCCCACCGCAGTTAAACTCCAACCGCAACAAACCATCGACACACTGCTTATTAACGCCACCGAGTGCGAACCCTATATCACCGCCGATGATCAGTTAATGCGACAGCGTAGCGCCGATATTCTTGTTGGCATCGATATCCTCGCGCACATTCTCGGTGATCCCGAACGGGTCTTAATTGGTATTGAGGACAACAAGCCCGAAGCGCAAGAAGCGCTTGCCAACGCTCTCGCAAACAAGCCCGTGACCGAACACGCCCCCCCCATCGAGGTTGTCGAGTTCCCGACCAAGTACCCCTCGGGTGGCGAAAAACAACTGATCCAGATTTTGACCGGTGAAGAAGTCCCCAGTGGCAAGTTGCCCGCCGATTTAGGCATTGTGTGCCAGAACATCGGCACTACCCACGCCATCTATCGTGCCGTTTGTCACGGCGAGCCGCTCGTGTCCCGCGTCACCACGGTAACCGGCAAAGCCTGTAGCAAACCCGGCAATTTCGAAGTGCTGATCGGTACGCCCGTTGCTCATTTACTCGAGCAAGCCGGTTTTGACGAGGCGCTCTGCCCGCAATTAATAATGGGCGGACCAATGATGGGCTTCGCCCTGCCCAGTACCGCAGTGCCTATTGTCAAAGCAACCAACTGCCTGCTCGCCACCACAGCGCAGGAAAGCCCAGCCCCGCCGCCAGCCCAGGCCTGTATTCGCTGCGGCCACTGCGCCGAAGTTTGCCCGGCTAACTTATTGCCTCAACAACTTTACTGGCATGCCCAGTCGAAGAACTATGAACGCCTTGAAGCCCACCATTTAGGGGACTGCATTGAGTGCGGCGCCTGTTCCTATGTCTGCCCCAGCAGTATTCCACTGGTGCAATACTACCGCGCAGCCAAGGGTGAGATACGCCTGATTAACGAAGAAAAACAGCAGTCAGATCGAGCGCGCATACGCTTTGAACGTCACCAGGCCCGCATCGAGCAAGAAGAAAAAGACAAAGCCGCAAAGCGCGAAGCCCGCAAGCTGGCCGCAGAGGCCGCCAAGGCTAAACGCGAAGCTGATCCTAAAACCGGAGCTACGGATACGACGAGTGTTAACACTGAAAAAAGCACCGCCGACTTGGATATTGTACAAGCTGCAATGGCCCGTGTTGCCGCAAACAAAGCCTCCCCGCAAGATCAACGCAAGCGCTTTGAACGAGCCATTGAAACCACAGCGGCGCGACTCGCCAAGGCTGAAAAGGACCTTGAAGCGCTCACCAAAGACGATAGTGCTGAACTCAATAAGGAGCAGCTAGCCCAGCTCGATCAACACCGCGCCAGCGTCGAGCAGGCGCGCCTGCGCCATCAGGAAGCGAAAAACAAACTGGCTGCCCTCGACGCTGAGCAGAGTTCTGAGCAGAAGACACAACCCGAATCACCCACTGACAATGCTGGCGAACCCACGCTCGATCGTGCCGCCACCGCCATTGCCCGCGCACAAAAAAATGCAGCGCAATTGGCATTAATGACGCCTGAGCAAAAATTGCAAAAACAGCGTGATAGCCTTGAAAAACGCCTGAGCAAAGCACAAACCCGACTGGCCCAAGCCGAGAGCGAGGGCAATGAACAACTCGAAGCCTTCGCGAAGGCTGTCAGCACATTGAATGAAAAAATCAAAGCAACAGACCGTGAGCTTGCCACCTTGACCCAAGCTACCCAGCCTGCCAATAAACCAGCGCAACAAAGCGAGGAAACACGCTAATGGCCCTCGCCCGCAAAAGCTCACCCCATACACACGGCCCCCGTTCTACCCAGTGGCTGATGCAGCAGGTGCTGATCGCCACCGTACCCGGTTTGATTGTGCTCACTAGCTTTTTTGGTATCGGCACCCTCCTCAATATTCTTATTGCCAGTGTCACTGCCATCGGCTGTGAAGCAGCGGTTTTGAAATTGCGCAAGCGACCCCTTGGCTTTTATTTGAGTGATTACAGTGCGCTAGTTACCGCTGTCTTGCTCGGCATCGCCCTGCCGCCTTTAGTACCTTGGTGGCTAACCGTCACCGGCACAGCCTTTGCCATTATTATTGCCAAACATCTTTACGGCGGCATGGGTTATAACCCCTTTAATCCTGCGATGATTGGTTATGTCGTATTGTTAATTTCCTTCCCCCTTCAAATGAGCGCATGGCTCGCACCCGGAGGGCTGTTGGTCGATGGCACACCAGCCATGGGCCCCGACTTTATGTCATCCCTAAAAATCGTCTTCCTGGGTAACCCCATTGACGGCTTTACAGCAGCAACACCTCTGGATGCTTTCAAACACAATAGCGGCTTACTGGTGTCTCAGTTTTACGAACAAACACCCCAGTTTTCACAGGGGCAGTGGGCAGGTTTTGGCTGGGAGTGGGTCAATATTGCCTTCCTATTCGGAGGCGTCTATCTGCTGGCACGTAAGGTTTTCACCTGGCACGGACCAGTGGGTATGCTCGCAGGCCTGTCAGTGATGGCGCTCTTTAATTATGACGGGGGTAGCTCAACCAGCAATGGTTCCATCCTCTTTCATCTGCTCAGTGGTGCGACCATGTTTGGCGCATTTTTTATTGTTACTGACCCCGTAACCTCCGCCACCAGCAACCGGGGTCGACTCATTTATGGTGCCATGATTGGCATTATTATGTTTCTTATACGCAGCTGGGGTAACTACCCCGAAGCACTTGCCTTTGCAGTCTTATTAATGAACTTTGCCGCGCCTTTTATCGATTATTACACGCCGCCACGCACCTACGGCCATAGCAAGTCTGGCACTATCATCCACCGTTCGAAGGAAGATTAAGGTGAGTAACTCGCTGGAAAAATCCATGGGCTTAAATGGTAGGGTACTCGGTCTGTTTGCGCTCATCACTTCCCTACTACTTGCAGGGACCCATCTCGCTACTAAAGATAAGATTGCCGATTCGCAACGCCGCGCTGCGCAAAAAGCTCTACTTGAAATCATTCCTGAAGAACGCCACGATAACGATATTCTCACCGACACACTGAGTATCCCCCAGCACTACTGGTCAACACTCGGTCTGGAAAAAGGTGGGGAGTTACACCTCGCGCGGAAAAACGGCAAAGTTATTGCGCTTATTGTGCCCACTGTGGCACCAGACGGTTACAGCGGCGCCATTGAGATGATTGTCGGTATTAATTTGGACGGCAAGATTGCCGGTGTCAGGATACTTAATCACAATGAAACGCCAGGCTTGGGGGACAAAGTTGATCTAAAGAAAAGCCCCTGGGTACTCAGCTTCGATGGTAGGTCTATTGGCTCACCACCTGCCGAACGCTGGAAAGTCAAAAAGGACAAGGGCGATTTCGACCAGTTTACCGGGGCAACTATTACCCCACGCGCAATAGTTGCCCAGGTCGCGCGTACACTACTTTATTTAAGCGAAGACAAAAATCGTATTCTCAAAGCCAGCCAGGTTAAGAACAGTAAACGGAGTGCCGAACCATGAGCGATGTCGCCTACGGTGAAATAAGCCGCAACGGCTTATGGAACAACAACCCCGCGCTGGTGCAATTACTCGGGCTGTGTCCCCTGCTGGCTGTCAGTGGTTCAGTGGTCAATGCTCTCGGTCTCGGCCTGGCCACGTTAGCTGTACTGGTCGGTTCCAATATTGCCGTGTCTTTAATTCGCCATCAGGTTGGGGACGCCATTCGCACCCCGGCCTTTGTCATGATTATCGCCACCTTCACCACCTGCACTGAAATGCTCATGAAGGCATACACCTACGAGCTGTATCAAATTCTGGGGATTTTTATTCCACTGATCGTCACCAACTGCGCCATTCTTGGTCGTGCCGAAGCCTTTGCCAGTAAACAGCCTCTCCTACCCGCCGCTTTTGACGGCTTGATGATGGGCCTGGGTTTTGGCGCCGTACTATTGGTGCTAGGGGCGATTCGCGAAATTATAGGCAGTGGCACCTTATTCGCTAATATGGATCTTTTATTTGGGCCCGTTGCCAGCACCTGGGGCTTTGAATTATTTGGTGAAGGTTACGGCTTTTTAGTAATGATACTACCACCCGGCGCCTTTCTGGTGACAGGCTTACTCATTGCTTTAAAGAACGTCATTGACAGCCACCAGCAAGCCCGGCTGGCAAAAACCAAGGCCACTCCTGTTAAAGGCTCTAAACGAGTAAGAACCACAGGCGCTATTCAATAATGCACAATCCCACCCCGCAGCCTGGCAGTCAGCTACTGGCGATTAGCCACCTAAAGAATAGTTAGCCGGGTATAGCGAGTAACTTCTTCGCCAAAGGCTCCATTTTCGCAGCCAGTTCAAAATCGAGATGGGTAATACCGCCGGAACGGTGGGTTAGCAGATCGATCTCAACCACATTCCAGACATTGACCCAACGCGGGTGGTGGTCCATTACCTCGCAGACAATCGCAGTTTGGCTCATAAAACCAAAGGCATCAATAAAGCTCTTAAATTCATAGCGTCGCGAGAGTTTGCCATCGGCAACAACCCAGGGGTCAAGTGCTTCGGCATTTAATTGAACAAGACTTTGCTCGAGTTCGTTTTGATTCAGTACTGGGGGCTTGGCCATTTCTGTCATCCTTTTTAATGTTAGAGGGATATGGGGTTTTTTCTGCTATCAATCATAGCGTAATCCTCAACAAACGTGGATTACACACGCTGACAGGCAGCCCAATTGCTAGCCACCTTAGTCCTGACGATAGAGCGCCAAATTATTGATACGACGATCAATCATTGTCACAACTTGCTGGTAGCGCTTATCACCAGAGCCCCCGTAACGGTGTTCAAACACGACTTTGCTGAGATTTTCTTCAAGTTCACCAATATCAGCCATGAGCAACGTATTGCCTCTGCCCTTTGCGAGTCGACGCTGTAAAGCGCTTGCTGTAGTAATGGAGGCCACCGCATATTCAGCAAAATAGACACCGGCCCTATCAGCGGCGAGATCAATAAAGCTAAAACCACTACCACTACTGGCATCGTCAATTTCTTTACGAAGACCGATGGCATTCGACATCGCCCCACCGCCCGCGACTGCAAGCGCGGAAGACGTCATAAAATGCTGAACCAGATCCCTGCGGCCATGAAGTCGTAAACGTGCTTTCTTCGGCTTTGGCCAGTCACGCGCCTCTGGCATTAGCTGACTGAGACCGCCGCCATTCACGTAGGCAGCCAGTACGATAATAGCGGCTTTGTTTTCCGCCACAGGGTCGGCATTTTTTGAGCGCATCTGAGCAAAGCGAAATATTGCTTCGACCAGCCGAGTAAAGGTCACAGCACTACCCTGACGTTCCACCTCTGCAACAAGAAATTGATGATATGCGGCCAAAGTCTGTCGCTCGTTGCCAGTAATCAGGCGACCACGCAGTCGATCGATCGAATCTGCGCGCCATTCATAGGTAAAAGCGACAACTTCAGCGCCAATATTAAGCCCCCGCAACATTTTTTCTCCCTCTTTCATCACGGGGGCGGCATCTATATGCTTGATGGCAATTTTCAGCACAACATCAATAAGGGCGGAGGGGAAAGTCATCCGCCCAACATTCAAAGCGTGAATATTTAAAGCCGTTATCCCAGCACCACCTGAACTACCACCAATTACAGCCGCTATATTGAGATAGCTCGGGGTCTTCGATTGATAGGGCAAAAAGGCTGATATATCCCAGGTACTGTTGAGCGCCAACAGACCCTCTTTAATATTCAATGCTGCGCCAACAAAACTATGGCGGCGAGCCAGATAACTGGCCACCAAGTTAAGCTCTTCTTCATTAAGGATAATTGTTTTCGTCTCGCCACTACGCACGTTTTCTGATCGGTGCTGACGCAGTATATCTTTCACACGATCTATATTCGCCGCACTCAGCGAGGCTTGCTCCGCCACTAACGGTGAAGACTCTATACACAAGGCAAGTACCGCCAGCATGCCAAGCAGTAGTAATAAGGGTGTGAGGAGACAAAGACGAAGCAAAAGAACCATCGGGCTAGTGTCTCACACTACTCGCCGCTTTATGAAACCATGACAGGCATTACCAAAGACACCGCCTAACCAGTTCACATGACCACGACAGAGTCTTCTCACCTCAAGTACCACCTTTGCTGATCACTAAGCGCCCTGCACCAAAAACACCCTATCAGTGATTTGAAGCACTCAATTGCTGTTTCGGCGGCTAACTTGTGCTTAAATCAAAATCTTCTCAGGCGAGCTGCAAATATGCCAATACGGATTATGCTGGGCTATGGATAAATTCGACAAGCCAGAACATTTTGCCAGCAGGCCTGAACTGCCCTTGTCAAAACAACAAGCCCGGGGTACCCAGGCCCCCTCGCTGGCCGATGAAAATAATCAATTAAAAGCGACCATAAAAGCATTAATTGAGAGCGCACGATACAACCAGAAAACGCAGGACAAATTCTATGCCCTCGAGCTTTATTTCCTCGAGGCGGACTCTTACGACAGCCTTGTTGGGCGTATTTTAAAGGACCTTAAACGCCAATTAAAATTAACACAAGTCGAATTATTTCTGATAGACCCCCTGCAAGAAACACAGCAACTTATTACTGAAATATACGGGCAACTGGGTTACAAACACTTGTTCTATTGCGATTCAATCGAGGCAATAAAAGCGATTTACTCTGATGAGATATCACTTATTCTCAGCAACTCGCAAGAAGATATAGCCAAACTTAGCCCCGGCATGAGCCAGAGTGTCGCCCTACTCCCCCTACGTAGAGGCAACCACATTATCGGCAGTTTGCATTTAGGGAGTCGCGACCATGAGCGCTTTCACCCCGGTCTGGGTGGCGAATTCCTACTACACCTGGGGTCAATCATTAGTGCCTGTATTGAAAGCTCCATTAATCAGGAACGCTACAAACACCTTAGCTTGATCGACCTGCTAACCCGCGCCAAGAATCGTCGCTTTTTTTTTCAAGCCTTGGGTACAGAAATTGCGCGTTCAAAGCGCTCCCTTAAACCGCTATCCTGTTTATTTATCGACATCGACCATTTTAAAGCCGTTAACGATGAACACGGGCATTTAACCGGTGACCGAGCACTACGCAGTGTTGCTGATGCTATCGTACCTTTACTACGCCAATCTGATGTACTGGCTCGCTTTGGCGGCGAAGAATTTACCGTTCTATTGCCCGACTGTGACCTCAGACAGGCTAAAGAAATTGCCGAAAGAATTCGCGATAAAGTTTCACTCATGCATATTGCCAACGATACAGATCAAACCTTTCAGCTTACTGTCTCTATCGGTGTCAGCCACTGGCAACAAAACCAACAGCATGCTGACAATAACGAAACTCTGCAAAAACACCTCATCCGCCAGGCAGACAAAGGCGTTTATCAAGCCAAAAAAGACGGACGGAACTGTGTACGTGTTGTTGAGAATCGCTAAATCAACGCTGAAACGTTCGCGCTCTGGCGATAACCAACGCACCCGAGCTATCGTGATATTAAAGCGTCAAGCTATCGACAACCCTCAACACACTTACCATTGCGATTTACGGTATGGGTATAATCTTTCATCGTCATAATGTCAGGCTACTCCAATAACCCAAAATCAGAAGCCACAGCTCTACAATTAACGGCTAGGGACTATAAGAGAAATAAATATGGCAAGTGAACCAGAGATCGACATCGAACGAGCTAAATTCTTTGCGGATCTATATAGGCACGAGGATCAGTTAATTTGGACTAAAGTAAAGTTTATTTTCACATTCACATCAATACTAATGGCTGCATGGGCTTTCGCGTTCGAAAAAAACCATTATTTCCCTGAGTTCGTATCTCGCATTCTTATTCCGGTGATAGGCTTAATTGCGAGCTTTCTATTTTTTGTAACAGTCTATAATGGTCGGGCCTATCTAAAAAGTCATGCTCAGGAGTGGCGAGGAATTATGAGCCCTGATTCGGATACCAGCAGACCGATGGCTGGTATTAAGTGCTTACCTACAAGTTACATTATGCAGGTAATCTGTATTCTACTGATATTATTCTGGCTATTTCTATTATCCTGCCCAAAAGCCCTAACAAACAGCTCAAGCGGACAGCAAAAAGCTGCGCCAGTTATTGAGGGTTAGATTAAATTTTGCGAGTTCACTCAATCGACCGTCTGCTACTCACCTGAAGCGGACCGTGTTAATGTCGAACTAACCTAGCGCCATCGCACTATAAGCAAGCATCAGACATAGAAAATAAAAAAGGATGCAACCATGGAATTTAGTCATAAACGAACTGTTCAAATCACATCATATTTGCTGTTGGCATTGGCAATTACGCAGGCACTTTATACCATTCTCTACGTCGCCGAGGTCAACGTTCCACGGCAGCTACTGTGGGGGCTGGAAGGTTTTCTTTTCACCATTCTGACAGCGTTTGCCGGAGCCGCGATGGTGCAGGCCAAAAGCTATCAGGTGGGTTGGGCCGCTATTGCCTTCAGCGCGGTACTCAACGTAGTGCAAGTTAGCATTGGTCTCACTATGTTCGGGCCATTTCGTGAAGCCGCCGGTCAACTCGAGCTACTTGGGCCTTTAGCTGGGTCAGTGGTAGCCTTGTCCTTTATGCTCTATAACGCAGCAAAGCTTTTACTAGGCTTTGCTGCACTCATTTTCGGAATTGCCAAGTTGCATGCAGGTGCCAAAGCATTGGGTGGTTTAACTGCAGTGGTTGGCGTTGTTGCTATATTCGCCAATGTGATTTTGGTCGTGTTTGGGCGTGACGCTTTTCTACCCCCTGTTATTGCTGGAGGATCGGGTGTCTTTGCGACTTTACTTCTGGCGCTCTGCTTGACGAATGTTGCCCGCGAAGACTAAATGCTGCTTACGAAGCGTCGATGACACAATCGTACAAGTGTTATAAAAAGTCGCTGGGCTGATTTTTCATACTTGAATGCTTCATAATAACCAGAAGATCCATTAGAAGACCTGTATGTGAGGTGCCGTCTAACAAAGTACTCGATTTCGTTCTGGCCGAAAAAAAGCGACCTCCTCAGGACAAGCTACACCTTGCTTCAATTGCCCACCAGCACAGCGTCATGTGGGAAACACCCACGTAAATACGACAACCAAGGAGAAAATCAATGAGTGAACTGTATGCCGAACACCCTGTCATGTTCAAAAATAATCCAATAGGGTTCATTATTTCTTTACTGCTGATACCGGTGTTTGGAATAGGTTTGCTAATCTTTCTTAGCTGGCATCTTCAAAACAAAGCGTCGAAATTAACTGTCAATGAGAGAGAAATACTCTATGAAAAAGGGCTTCTAAGTAAAGAACGTTCAGAAATTAACATCAATAGCATAAGAGCCACTAAGGTCAAGCAGTCATTTTTTAATCGGATTTTTGGGGTAGGTGCAATCGAAATATATACAGCAGGCGATTCGCCCGAAATTGTCGCAGCAGGATTGCCCGACCCCAATAAAATTCGTGAGCTTATAAAAGCTCGTCAGAACATTGGGTGATTTATGGTGGGCGAAGCAGACAACAACGATAAAAACGAATCGCGGAAAATAGCGATTGTTCTAATTGCGCTAGTTATAGTGTTGGGTATTGCAATTTTGCTAATGCTCCCAGTGCTGTCCAATATTATTACGGTTCATTTATCGCCGGGCATGGGTTTAAAAGATTCAGCAATAATTTCATTCTTTGTAACCACGGTAATAATGATTGTATTTGCCATATCGTCAGGCGATGGTTTACTGGGTGAAATTCAGTTTATTCTGGGTTGCTTTTTTCTTTTCTTTATAATCATAGGGTTTTTGGTCGCTTGGATATTCTGAATCATAAAGACATAACAAGGCGTTCGGTCAGATGACAATGACCCTACGGCTCCAGGTTTCATTGGTGATACCTTGGAGTTCTGTCAATAACTGTACCCAGAAGCGACCCGAACATTAAACCGCCAAGGTATCAGCGGGACTCAGTACACCCTTACCACCCCGGTTGACGACATGAGTATATATTTCGGTCGTAGTAACGTCAGAATGGCCCAGTAACTCCTGGATCGTGCGTAAATCATAACCCGACTCCAGTAGATGAGTGGCAAAACTGTGACGAAAACTATGCGACCTGGCAGGCTTTTGAATACTTGCACCACGTCTAGCCCCATATATCGCTAGTAGAGATAAGCGAGGGCGTTTAGTGCAATGCGCTGTGTGCTAACCGAGCAATGGCGCTGGACACCGATATAGTTTAAAAATGCTTCAATCTCAGCGGCACCCATCTCTTTAGGGTGGCGCCTATTGTGAAAATGTATAAACCGCTTAATCCAATGGACGTAAGTCTGTTCGGTTCGATAGGCCAACCCATTCTCCCGTATATGCACACGTAAACAGTCAATGAAACGCGTGGGTGTGGCGGGTAATTTGTGTCGAATGTCATCCATGACCTTATTTCGCTATTGCTGTTTATGCATACAGTATTAAGCAGGCTATATATTAGGTCAAGCCCGAGATCAGGAGCCACTGGCTCTATATCACAGGAAAAAATTTCTAAGTCCTTGATTTTTAAAGATACTCGAATATGATAAGTGGCCAAGTAAAAAAGATAAACGCAGCTAAGGATGGTGTAGCATGCTTGTTTTCCGTATACCAAAACACTGCGAACTCATTGTTTTTAAATACAATATAGCCAATTACTTTGCTGCAGCTTCTATAAGAGAATGCCAAAGTGATATAAGGCCACTGGCTCTATAATTAATGACATGGACTCTCTCCTCCCTTAGCCTCACTAACGAGGT
>JARGOV010000026.1:30774-33265 GCA_029212965.1 Porticoccaceae bacterium | reverse complement strand
AAATTTACCCGGGTGGGTCTAGAGGAAGAACTCGACCTCGATGACACTATTCGCTCCACCGCAAAAAATGCTGGCCTGCTCGACATAAAAATGGTGGCTGAAAAGAAAAATGCTGTAAAAGTGTTAATTTTCTTTGACGCTGGTGGCTCGATGGACCCCTACGTAAAGATTTGTGAAGAGCTGTTTTCAGCGGCTAAAACAGAATTTAAGCATTTGGAATATTATTATTTTCACAACATGCTTTACGATTATGTTTGGCGCGATAATTTCCGGCGCTTTCAGGAAAAGACAGAAACCTATGATCTGCTGCGCACGTATGGCACAGACTATAAAATTATTTTTGTCGGTGATGCCTCTATGTCACCCTACGAGATTGAAAGCCCTGGGGGTAGTGTTGAATACTATAACAAAGAGTCTGGTGCCGAATGGATGGAGCGAGTTACCAACTCCTGGGACAGGGTCGTATGGTTGAACCCCGTGCGTGAAGACTATTGGGAGCACACACCCTCAATTCAACGGGTACGGCAACTGGTCGATAACCGCATGTTTCCTTTAACACTCGGTGGCCTTGAAGAAGGTATGGCGCTGCTTACCAAATAATAGGTCGCCAAATAACGGGTTACTAAGTGACAGAGGCAACAAGCAAAGAGTTAGATCAAACTGGCGTTAATGAAAAGACGCTGCGCAAAGCGATCCGCGGGTGCATGAGCCGGGATCGCTTTCGCTTTTCTCGCCAATTGAAAAATATTGAGCAGCGTCGACGCAAGGGCAAGCCCGTTGAACGTGATTTGCTGCGATTGGTGGCTCAGACGCAGGCTTCTGAGGCCTTGGTTGCAGCCCGATCTCAGCTCGTCTCACCTTTAAGTTTTCCCGAAGCCCTGCCGGTTAGTGCCCGCCGCGAAGAAATTCGTGAAGCCATTGACGTCAATCAACTGGTGATTATTGCCGGTGAGACGGGGTCGGGTAAAACCACTCAGCTGCCTAAAATCTGTCTTGAGATGGGTCGTGGTATTACAGGGTTGATTGGCCACACCCAGCCCAGGCGCATCGCTGCACGTACCGTCGCCCAACGCATTGCCGAGGAGGTGAATACGCCTCTGGGTGAACTCGTGGGTTATCAGGTGCGCTTTCAGGATCACAGTAACGATAAGACCTTGGTCAAATTAATGACCGACGGCATCTTGCTGGCGGAGATACAAAATGATCGCTTTCTCAATCGCTACGATACGCTGATCATTGATGAGGCCCACGAGCGTAGCCTGAATATTGATTTCCTTCTCGGCTACTTGAAGCAATTATTGCCCAAACGGCCCGATTTAAAAGTGATTATTACCTCGGCGACCATCGACGTCGAGCGCTTTTCTAAGCATTTTAATGACGCACCTGTCATCGAGGTTTCGGGCCGCACTTATCCGGTTGAAATTAACTACCGGCCATTGTTCGAAGACGAAGAACTGGCCAGCGGTATTGCCAATACCCTGGAAGAAATTCTGCGCCTGCCGCAACGGGGAGACGTGCTGGTATTTCTCAGCGGCGAGCGTGAAATTCGCGAAGCAGCCAAAGAAATACGCCAGCGCAACCTACCCCATCTCGACGTGCTACCACTATATGCCCGCTTGAGCCTTGCCGAGCAGACCAAAGTCTTTAAAGCGCATCGCGGTACGCGTGTGGTACTGGCCACCAATGTCGCTGAAACCTCTTTAACTGTACCCGGTATTCGCTACGTCATTGATAGTGGTTATGCGCGTATTAGCCGTTACAGCTATCGCACGAAGGTACAACGCCTGCCTATTGAACCGGTTTCCCAGGCCAGCGCTAATCAGCGCTCTGGCCGTTGTGGTCGGGTGAGCGACGGCGTTTGCGTTCGCCTTTATAGCGAAGAGGATTATCTGCAACGCCCCGAATTTACCGACCCCGAAATTGTGCGCACAAATCTTGCGGCGGTTATTTTGCAGATGATGCGCCTGGGAATTGGCTCCGTGCGAGACTTTCCCTTTATCGAACCGCCCGATAGACGTTTAATTAATGACGGTTTTTTATTGCTTAACGAATTGGGGGCTGTCACTGCTCAGGAGCGATTGACGTCTATCGGCAAGGCCTTATCCCAGTTTCCAGTCGATCCGCGCATGGGACGTATGTTACTTGCAGGGGCGAAAGAGGGTAGCTTACGTGAAGTGCTGATCATCGTGTCTATGCTGAGCATTCAAGACCCTCGAGAGCGCCCGGCTGATAAGCGTCAAGCGGCGGATGAAAAACATCGCCAGTGGCACGATAAAGATTCTGACTTTATGAGTATTCTGAACCTGTGGCAGCACTTTGAAGAACAGCGGCAGGCGTTGACGCGCAACCAATTTGCCAAATATTGTAAAAAATCCTTTGTCTCCTATCTGCGCATGGTCGAGTGGCGCGACCTACATCATCAGCTGCATACGGCTTGCCGTGATCTCGGCCTGGACTATAAAAAGCAGCCTGCAGACGCCGACAGTATTCA
>JARGOV010000026.1:28692-30674 GCA_029212965.1 Porticoccaceae bacterium | reverse complement strand
CTTCTCAATGAGCTGCACGAGCTTGAAGATCGTCTAAGACGGCGCGATATTGTTGCCGATGAGTCGGCTCTGCAACAGTTTTACGATGAAATTTTGCCCGAGGAGGTTGTTAGTCTCGCAAGCTTCGAGCGCTGGCGTAAACGGGCCGAGCAGAGTCAGCCGAAACTCCTCTATGTCAGCCGTGAGTTGTTGACCCAGAACCAGCCGCTAGAGAGTGAGGAGGCGCAATTCCCTAAAACTCTGCACTGGGCCGATCACGATTATCCACTGAGCTATCTTTTCGAACCAGGCAATGCGCAGGATGGTGTTAGTGTCGATTTGACTGTCGAGCATCTTAATCAAGTACCGCGTTATCGCTTCGACTGGCTCGTGCCCGGCCTGCTGCGCGATAAATGCATCGCCCTTGTGAAAGGTTTGCCCAAGCAATGGCGCAAACATTTTGTACCGGTGCCATCTTTTGTCGATAAAGTTGCGCCGCAGCTGGTGCCCGACAATCGGCCTCTGCATGAAAGTTTGGCAAAGCAGCTCAAACGATTGAGTGGTGTGGATGTGCCCCTTGATTGTTGGGCGCCAGATAAACTGGATGCCTTTTATCGCATGAACTTTCGACTTTTTGACGAACAAGGTAAGTTGTTAGAAAGTGTTCGAGATCTTGAACAGCTGAAAACCAAGTATCGAGATCGAGTACAGGAAACCATTCGCCAGGATGATAACAATGCGGGTCTGGAGAAGTCGGGCCTTACTAGGTGGAATTTTGGTGAACTGCCAGCCTTGAGTGTCATTAAAAAAGAGAAGCATGAAATCCGTGCTTATCCGGCGCTCAATGACGACAATGACAGCGTGTCAGTGCGCCTTTATGACACACCAGAATTGGCGAAAAATAAAACCCGTGCCGCTCTAGTGCGTTTGGCGATACTTGAAAATGCAACGACGGCCAAGTATTTACGCAAGTCACTTCTTAAAGGGAAAGACCTACAGCTCAAAGCTGCTCGCTTACCGGGGCGTGAGTTGCTTAATGCCGATATTATTTTTGCTGCTTTTCACGCTGCTTGCTTTGAACAGCAGGAGATACCTCGTGATCAACAAAGTTTTACGGCTTGTGTTGAACAGGGTAAGACAGCCATCGTCACCATTGCCAATGAAATAGAGTCTTTATTGCTTAAACAAGCTGTGAGCTTAAAGACACTTTATGATTTGTTGCGAGAGCATGAGCAGCGTTTTCCTCTTGTGGTTGAAGATATTCAAGCACAAATGGCAACACTTTACCGTACGGGCTTTGTCAGCCAAATCTCTGTTCATTGGCTGCGGCAGTACGGGCGTTACGTTCAAGCGGCGCTGGTGCGCCTGGATAAGCGTCTTGGTGATGGTGATAAGGACCGCGTTGTTATGGCTGAAATTGCCGACTTTTGTCAAGAGTGGCAGGTATTACAGGAAAATGCGCAGGAATATCCTCGTGATATTCTCTGCCAAATAGAAGACTTTCGTCACATGATCGATGAATATCGAGTATCTTTCTTCGCACAACAATTAAAAACTATTGCTCCAGTATCGCCTAAGCGGCTGCAAAAACAACTGGCAAAAATTAAATCTGCATTACACAACAGTTAAACCCCACATTATTTTCAGAACGGTGATTAAATAGTGGCTTGTGAATGGGTGCTCTTCATCGTTATTATGTTTTTTCCGTTATACGGAAACTAAGTGCCTAATGCTTGGTCATATATTGCAGCTTGCACTATGACTAAGGTGGGCTAAATAAACCTCAATGTTGTAACCAATATTGTAATAACAAAATGTTTTAGGAGATCTACGATGTCTGAACAAAAAATAAAACCTCTCGCCGGGGCAGTGGGTGCAGCATTTATGGTGTCAGTTGCGCTTTCTCCCATTGCATCTGCACAGGGTAATCCCTTCCAGCTGAATCAACTGAGCAGCGGCTATGAAGTGGCCGGGAAAGACGCTGAAGGCAAATGTGGCGAAGG
>JARGOV010000026.1:0-28592 GCA_029212965.1 Porticoccaceae bacterium | reverse complement strand
GTGACAGGGGCCGGGCTAGGCCTACGGCGTAGCTTGTTAGAAGCACTAAAGAGTGTTGATGACGCTGTCGATTTTTTGGAAGTGGCCCCTGAAAACTGGATTAATGTAGGGGGGCGTTTCGGTCGTCAGTTGCGCGAATACACGGAACGCTACCCCTTGTTATGCCACGGTTTGTCTCTGTCCATAGCGGGCCCCGCAGAGCTCGACTGGGACTTGTTGAAAAATATTAAGCAGTTTATGCGAGATCATCAGGTGCGCTGTTATTCTGAGCATCTCAGTTATTGTAGTGATGACGGTCATCTCTACGATCTCTTGCCAATACCCTTTACGGGCGATGCAGTAAAATTTGTCGCCAAAAGAATTCGCCAGGTTCAGGACTTTTTAGAGCAGCCCATAGCGATTGAAAATATCTCTTATTATGCAACCCCTCAACAGGAACTGAGTGAGATTGATTTTCTTTGTGCAGTACTAGAAGAAGCAGACTGTAATTTGCTGCTTGATGTCAATAATATTTACGTTAATAGCATTAATCATGGTTATGATGCGGAAGACTTTCTCGCTGCATTACCCGGTAAACGCATTGCCTATGGTCATATAGCCGGCCATTTTGTCGAGGACAAGAATTTATTGGTCGATACGCACGGTGCGGATGTGACTGACCCTGTTTGGCGCCTTCTAGATAGTGCGTATCAGTATTACGGTGTTTTCCCCACCTTGCTGGAGCGAGATTTTAATTTACCGCCAGTCAATGAGTTGCTGGCCGAAGTTAATAGAATAAAAACTCAGCAAAAAATGGCCAGTAAGGCCTCCTTTTCAAGTATTTATAGTGATCAGTCTGAACTGCAAGTTTAGTAACGGTTTATTGCAGTGACTAAGATGACTAATGACAAAGTCGTGGAGACATCATTCCAGGCGGGGCAGTTTGCCTTTGCTTCCCACCTAAGAGACCCAACTGTAAATCCTGCGCCCATTGATATTGAAGATCGCCGCATGGCCATTTATCGGGATCTTATTTACAACAACATTGAGTCCTTTTTGAGTGGTGGATTTCCTGTTTTACGCAGCTTAATGAACGACGAAAATTGGCATCAGTTGGTGCGGGGTTTTGTCAGAGACCATCGATGCCAAACGCCTTATTTTCTTGAGATTAGTCAGGAATTCCTGCTTTATTTACGTGAAGGTAATGCCAATATTCCAGTTGATCTGCCGTTTATTCTCGAGCTCGCTCATTATGAATGGGTCGAGTTAGCTCTTGATGTGTCGCCTGAGGTACTACCGGAAGAAAGGCTTTCAAAGGAACTGAAAGAGGGAAGGTGTCGATCAAATTACAGTGAATCATTGCTAGAGACTAGATTGCAAATTTCACCGTTGGCCTGGCGTTTAAATTACAACTACCCAGTGCATAAAATAGGTCTTGATTACCAGCCTACCGAGGCCCCAGAGCAGCCAAGTTCACTTGTCGTGTATCGTGGCCCCGATGAGAAAATACATTTCTTTGAAAGTAATGCGGTTACCATGCGTTTACTGCAATTGCTTGAAGGTGGTCAGCGTAATGCTCGAGAGGCTCTTGGGAAAGTGGCACTGGAGTTAGAACATCCTGAACCTGAGACCTTGGTCAGCATGGGTGAAAGCATTATTCAACAATTAGTCGACCTCTCAATTCTCTATAAGGTTTAGCTTTCTATGAAGCTCTGGCATCTTTAAAGCTTGGACTCTGTAAAGTTATGAGTCTTGTCACCAAACTGTCATAAAAAAGCAAGCTTCCTGTCATATTCGTTTCCCACAATACGCTCAGTTCAAAGCAGAGGCTAAGGCCTCTATTACTAGCGTATTGTCCATTATAAAGAGGGGACTATGATGAGAAAAACGACTTTGGCCACAGCAGTTGCATCGGTGCTGGCTCTTCCTGTTTCTGCGTATGCCGTTGGTCCCATCGACGGCAGTATTTATGGAAAGGTAAATATCAGTGTTGTTAACGATGACAATGGCACTGATGACCAAATGGAGTTGAACAGTAATGCATCACGCATTGGTGTTAAAGGTAAAGCTAAGTTGACGGATACGCTTTATGTTATTTATAAAGCGGAATATGAGTCTTTTTGGGATGATGGTGAAAAAGATGATGGGGATACTTTTTCTCAGCGCAATATCATCGGAGGCTTGAAAGGCAATTTCGGTACTATCTGGGCTGGGAAACACGATACCCCAACTAAGTTGGCACAAAAGAAAATTGACCTCTTCAATGACCTTGAAGGTGATATTAAGAATGTGATGGCCGGTGAAACCCGAGCCTCTAATATCGTTAATTATACTACCCCTAACTTTAGCGGCTTTTCAGCCTCTGTCGCGACCATTTTCGGCGAAGATCGTAGTGACAATGATAAAGATGGTGCCTTCGACAGTTATTCAGCACTGGCTCAATATGAAACTGATAGTGTGTATTTTGCCGTTGCTGTTGATGAAAATGTTAAGTCTGGCAGTTCTTCGCAAGGTCTCGGTAAGGATTACGTCAATATCCTGCGTGTTGTCGGTCAAATCCCCATTGGCCCTGTCACTTTGGGCGCTATGTGGCAAAATGCTGAAGAAGGCGATAGTGCTGTAACTGGTGTAAAGCTGGATGAAGATAGCTGGCATGTTAGCGCCAAATGGAAAGTGGCTAACGGTTACACGTTGAAAGCTCAGTACACTGAGTCCGACGATGATGTGTCTGACAATGATGCCGATATGCTGTCGTTCGGTCTCGATAAGAAGTTGGGCAAGAAAACGAAGCTGTTTGCTTTTTACACTACACTTGAGCAAAACACAGCCACAGATGATTTAGACTGGATTGGTGCTGGTCTTGAGCACAAGTTCTAAGTTGAGTAGCTAATATGTAGCATCATTTGGTGCTGTATTTAACGGCTGGGGGTTGCGAGATTCCCGGCTGTTTTAGTTTGTACGATGATATTGTGATAGAGGTTTTACGCTTATGAACGTTTTCTTATATGCCTCACTGTTGTGTTGCGTTTTTTTTCCCTCGAGCTTGTTAGCGGCGAGCGCAGACCAACCGCCCCCTGTTACTCGGGCAGGCTGTGAAGAAAATGTCGATGCAGCCGATGATATGAACTTTGCCGACAATATTATTGAGTGCAACGAAGAGGCGGTTATTATTTATGATGAAGCTTCTCGTCAAAATTTTCTGAACCGCAATGCCTTGCCTTTTAAAACCTATGAAAAACAAGAAGGTGATGTGACGGGCAAGGCTGTTGTTGATAAGTCCGTACATTTGGCAGGGACCACTTTTATCATCCGTGCAGCCTATAAGCTTGTGGCTCCGCAGCTAGCTTTGGTTTCACTGCACCAGCAAATGGCCACCTATTGTCCCCAGGGCTGGGGCCTTGATAAGCAATGGAGTCGCCCCACACCTGAGGGCTATTATTTGCACTATGAGTTTACCTGTGCGGAAATTGAGCAATAAGTACGTCGAGATTGCGAGTGATTTGTCATTGAGGCCCGTTTAAAGGTTATTAAAAGACGATGCCGGATATATTTTGGGTTATTTAAGCCCCGCAGTAGCGGGGCTTTTTTATGCATGCGTTTAAGGGGGGTACTGCTCGTTCGGTAGGCGCTATCATCAAACGGCAAGATTGACTAGAATGGGCCACAGTTTACACTTGAACATATGTTTAATGACGTGGTGGTGTCGTAGATGTTAATGCAAAGGTCCGTGCTGAAAAGATTACTACTAGTAGTTTTTTTGTTCCCTGGGGTGGTAACCGCGGGTTCCGATAGAGCGGATCCTCTGGAAGGTTACAACCGTGTTATGTTTTCTTTCAATGACAAGGCTGATCGCTGGGTGTTAAAACCTATAGCTAGGAGCTATCGTTATGTTACGCCGGATTTTTTAGAGCGTGGTGTGTCCCGTATGTTTTCCAATCTCGGCGAGGTACTTAATGTCGCTAATGACCTGCTACAGGGAAAAATTGGACAGGCGGGTAATGATGGTGGTCGTTTACTGATTAACTCGACACTCGGCATCGCTGGTTTTTTCGATGTGGCAAAGCATGCCGGCCTTGAAAGATCTGACGGTGAGGACTTCGGCCAGACGCTGGGAATGTGGGGTATGGGGGAAGGAGTCTACGTGGTGTTGCCTTTTCTGGGACCAAGTACCTTAAGAGATGCACCTGCTTTGTTAGTCGATAGCGTTTTCCACCCTATTGCTGAAATTGATCATGTGCCTACCCGCAACCAGCTGTATGGTACAGGGGCTGTCTCAGCTAGAGCTGATCTGCTTGACGCTGAAAAATTGCTCAAAGGTGACAGGTATACATTTGTCAAGGATGTTTATTTGCAGCGCCGTGAGTTTTTAGTCAATGATGGTGAGGTTGAAGATGACTTTGGTGATGACGGCTATGACTAGCCAATATACAGAGGCCTTTATCGATGGCTAGCAAAGAGGTGTAGAAGTGCCAAATAGCCGCGCTTTAATTGTTTCCTCTAATATTGAAAGCAGGGAGCAATGGGCGGAGGATTTGAAATCTGGAGACTGGCAAGTAAGTTGTGTTGCAAGCCGAGACGATGCGCTTGCTGCAATACCCGATTTCCTGCCTGTGTTAATGCTGCTCGATATACAGGCCGAGGAACATGCGAGTGAGGTCGATGAACATTTTGCTCAGCGTTGTCGAGATTCTGGCCTGGCTGTAATTGTTGTTTTTGCCGACCCAACACCTGAGGATATCGCTGTGAGTTTTCGCCGCGGCGCCATTGATGTCTTGATAGAACCCTTCAATAGAAGTGAACTTTTTCAAGCTATAGCTCGAGCCGGTGACTTCAAGGATCTTTATCAGGAGAATATGGATTACCGCGGTCAACTTGAAAGGGCCAATAGAGAGTTGCAGGACAGCCTTAATATTTTGCGTATGGATCAAATGGCAGGCCACCAGGTTCAGCTTAACCTATTACCTACTGGCCCCCTTAAGCTGGGTGAATACACGGCTTCCCATCGAATTGTACCCTCGCTTTTTCTCAGTGGTGATTTCGTCGGTTACTCTGTTGCCTTTGACCGTTTTTTACTTTTCTATGTTGCGGATGTGTCAGGGCATGGCGCTTCTTCCGCTTTTGTGACCATTATGCTGAGTTACATCATCCGCCAGATTATCCGTCGGCATATTAATGAGGGTGAGCCGTCGGCTTTGTTAAATGCGCCTGAGGGTCTGATCGAACATGTTAACCGGCACATTATGGCACTGGAACTTGACAAACATTTGACTATTTTTGCTGGTTCAATCGATACTCAGCGTCATATCCTGCGCTATGTAGTCGGTGCGCAACTGCCGTTGCCGATAGTGATTACTGAAGATAAAGCGGATTTTTTACCTGGGAAAGGTAAACCTGTTGGTTTGTTTGAGGATGCTAGCTGGGCCGTTGAGGAGATGACTCTCCCCGATAACAGTACCCTACTTGTTGTTTCAGATGGTTTATTGGATTGTGTTAAGGGTGACTCAATGGAAGAAAAAGAGCAGACAATATTAGCGGTTTGTAAGCGGGTTGGACCAGCAGGAGGGCACGATGCCATCTGCCATGAACTAGGTATTGATACCATTGAAAATGCACCAGATGATGTCTCGGTAATGACGGTAACTCGACAGCATGGATAAAGGCAAAATCTTTGTTGGCCAGACGAATGGCAATTACCTAATAAGAATGAGTGGTGACGTCAGAGTTACGTTATGTGCTTCACTTAATCATTATGTGGAAAGCATATTTGGTGATCGCAATGTCAAAAGTGTATTGGTTGATCTATTTGAAACCGAAGGTGTAGACAGTACCACACTGGGTTTGTTAACAAAACTGGCGCTACTTAGTAAACGTCACTACCAGATTGTGCCCCTGCTATTTTGTGATAACCCTGGTATTTTAAAAACCTTGGAAGTGATGTCTCTTGATGAGTTATTCACGGTGATTCGTGAAGCCCCGACAGACAATGATAACTCAAAGCAACTGGATGAATTGGTCTGTGATAAAAGCGACGAAGTAGAAGCTCGGCGCAGTGTTCTAGAAGCCCACCGCCTGCTAGTTGAGGTCAACCCTCAGTGTGAGCCAGAGTTTATCGATCTGATTCGTTATCTTGAGGAGGAGGTTAGAAAGCAAAACTGAGGCATTCTATCTCAGCGATGCTTTTTATACTTCGTTACTTACTATGATCCCTTCTTTTTTAGTGATGACTACCGTTGAAATCTTATTTGATTGAATAGAGTTTAATTCGCTTTCTGAAATAGGCAATAATTCAATAAGGTCATTTTTTTGCACGGGCGGTAACGGTTTACGGCGGTCTGCGCCTTTAAAACGCTTGTAATTATATAAGGCCCAAAAGCCTAGAGTTCCTGTCAGTGCAAAAGTAACCGCAGCAAATATTGGTAACAGTTCTAAAAATGCATCAAGCCCATCTACCACAATCATTTCTTGTTGGAAGAATCGTATTTGAAACCACCAGCCAGCCAGTGTGATAAGAGGCACCCATAAATAAAACCAAATGACCCAAAATGCTAAGGTGAGTAAGGTGGATGTATATTTAAGTTGTAGCGTCTGTAGCTTTGGAGTGTCAATAATAAAATTATTTTTCACGAATCCCCCTATCGGGGCTGACCCAAGTAGCATTGCTACCTTTTTTACGCATTAAAGCGCGAGGTATGCCTAGAACTACTGCGATAACATTAACCATCCAATAGGCGATTGGGAACCAAATCATCCAGAAATAATATTTCCATATGTTTTTTTCATACTGAGACTCGATAGAAAGGCTAATAGCGAATTGCAAAAGACAGGTAATTCCTAATAGAACACCACCCCAGCTGGGCAATAAGCTGTGAACGCGAATTTCTTCTGGTAAGTCGATGAAAAGGCCAATAAGCCACAAAAGCATAGTAGCGACAATACTAAAAGACCAAAAGACACTAGTGATAAACTCAATAAAAACCATCCACATGCGTCTGGATTTCCATATACCAAGGTTCGCGAAGTATTTAACAAAGACTTCTACACCCCCTTGTGCCCATCGTATTCTTTGGCGTAATAAACCCAAATAGGTTTCAGGCATTAAAATCCAGCACATTGCTTTGGGTTCAAAGCGAATATCCCAATGATCAAGCTGAAGCTTCCAGCTGACGTCAATATCATCTGTAATCATATCTGTTGACCAATAACCGACTCGGTGCAAAGCTGCTTTTCGAAAGCCAGCGACGACACCTGAAACGGTAAATATACGACCGTAAACTCGCTGGGCTCGTTTGATGAGTCCTACGATCGCTGAAAATTCTCCGACTTGTATTTTTCCTAAGAGAGAAGAGCGTGTTCTTATTCGGGGATTACCTGTTACCGCTCCAACACGAGGGCCATTAATAAAGTGCTTCATTATCCAGCCTGTTGCGTCATCATCAAGTAAAGCATCACCATCAATACAAATTAAAAATTCATTTTTTGATGCTGCGGCACCCATGTTGAGAGCGGTTGCCTTTCCCATGTTTTCTTTGAAATGGATAACGCGTATTTGTTCATGACTTCTTGCTAGTTGATCAAGTAGATCGCCTGTATTGTCAGTGCTGGCATCATTAATAGCGATTATTTCAAAGCTGGGGTAGTTTTGTTGTAACAGCTGTTTCAGTGTTTCACAGATATTGTCACTTTCATTATGGCAGGGCACAAGAATAGTGACTGGTGGAGGAGGTGAATTGAATAATGGGCTTGTGTCAAGTTCTTTTCTTTCCCAATGGAAATAATAAATAAGAGCGCCCGCCATCCATAAATAAGCCATAAATAATGGATAATAAAGTGCGAAACCAAAAAGTAAATCACTAATAGTAGAGAGCTGAATCATCACGCTATAAGGCCACTGGCGAAGTCTTTAAAGAAATGTTGGATCTTACGGTATGTAAATTAGGATGTTCCTCCAAAAAATTATCGGGATAATAGCCAAGGTGCTTTACTCCCAGCTTCATGAGCAAGTGAAACTGATGTGCAAGGGTATCGTTTGAAACAGGCTTTTTTGTACGCCAATCGACTGATTGAAGTTCAAATAGTGTCTTGTCAAATGTTGGGTCGTGAATAGCGGCACGCTGGGTTAGCTTTAATAGCCATTGCGTAGGGTTCTTTGCCTGTTCCATATAGGGCATGGCCATGATGGCGGTGTAGTCATAAGTTTTTAACATTTCAGCATAGTTTTGATTGAACCATTCTTTACTGTTCGGATTTAGAATGACATTGGCATAAATATTTCGGGCTGTTTTGATATTAGGCCTGTAATACTTAACTGTATTCGTTAGGTCTACAGTTAATTGTGTAAGAGTGTGGGTTTTTATTACTTGCCATTTGTGTTTTAAAGGTCCTCTTAGAGCTTCAATGCTTATATTACGAGTGCCAAGAGTGCTGGCCGCAGAACGTAGAGCAGCTGGACTGAAATCTTCGTAGTCACTTAAATACGCATCATCATGAAAAAGAAGCCCTGCGAAGTTGGCATGTAATGCTAAATCCTCATAAATTTCCTCAATCAGTTTTTTGCTCTTATGATTAAACGGAGAAAGCCGTAAATACCCTGCGGTATTAGTGACAACCGTGTCATTTATTAGTGTTTGTACGCGCAGTGCTTCTGTACCGGGTATTAAGAAAGATAATACTGGCATCCAGGCGTAAACACTGACATTACTACGGGTTCTTAATTGCCAGGCTACACGATTAAAGAGGTCGCGCCTCACTGGCAGATGACGATTGGGAAAATATAATGCATCTGCATTACCATCGCCGTCTGGATCAGAAAAGGCCTGTAAGAAAACAGTGTTAATCTTCATTGCTTTAATACGATCTAGCAAAAGACTCAAATTTTTACTTTCTTGTAGAGGGTTTTCATCATAGACATAATCAAGATCGACATGGGCAACCCGAATGGGGTCTTCGGTCTCGAGGTGACGCAGCGCATAGACAAAATCGGTGAGGGATGGGTTACCTTGGAGAAGTATTCTATTTATTGAGTCTCCTTGTTCAGCTGTATTCTCAGTGTTGTTGAGGATGAGTGAGAACTGATGACCTGTAGATTTAGCGAGTTCTTCTGAGAGTCGGCTAAAAGCGCCATAGGGCCATACGATTGTGCGTGGTTTGATACCTGTTATTGCGTATATAAAGTCGCTGTTCTGTTGCAGGTCATTTAAAATTCTTTGCCTATAGGCGTCTTCGTCTTCGTAGTATTTTCCCTTTTCATTAAACTGTAAAGTAACTGCTGCAGGTTGGCTATTTCCCTGTGGGTTGGCGAGAACTCCTTGATGCAAGTCGAAACTATGTGACGCAATTTCTACCAGTTTAGATTGGCTAATGACTTTAATTTCCTTCAGGCTAAGAAAAAAATCCCTAGGCTTGTGATTTTTATTGCCATATGGCACTTGTTGTCCTTTTGCTGTGCTTGACCATTTTCCAACTAAAGCGAGGACGGCAGGGTATTTATATTCTTTTAATAACGGTAGTACATGCGTGTAAAAGCTTTTGTAACCATCATCAAAGGTTAAGAGAAAAGCATTTTCTGGTAATGGTTTGTCACCTTTGCGTGCAGCTATAACGTCGTCAAGACTAATAGCGTTGTAGTTATGTGCTTTTAGCCACTCAAACTGGGCAATAAGATTGTCAGTGCTAACCGCCATTTGGTCTTTATCGACGATACCGTCAACATCATCTCGAATATCGTGGTAGCACAGCGAAATAAAATCATTAGCCGCTAAACTTAGCTGGCTAGAAAATATTAGGAATAATAAAAGAAGAGGCCTAGACACGATTAAAACCTCCAGTCGAGTGATAGATAGTATGTCCATGATAGCTCGTCATCTCCATCATAGAGATTACTTGAACGTTTAATGCCATAAATAAATTCTACTCGATAATTCGCTGTCCAACGGTGCTCATATTGAAGACTCCAGGTGTCACCCACACTGTAGTTTTCTTGATTATAGAAGCCTCTGCTGAGAATTAAGCGTTGGTGAAACGAATCCTCATAGTGTCTCCAGCTTAGCCATTCATTTTCGAATGAGATTGAGCCTGCTAAATCGCGTTCTGGATTAAAATAGATAGCATTTGATGCGGTATTATGAGATGAGTAGAGGTCAACTCGGGTTGAAAATTTGTAACTGTATTGGCTATACCAGCGCTCTTGCCAGAAAGCATTAATGCTTCTACGCGTGTTATCATCAGAAAAGTCTGAATATGATAGATTAAAACCCGCCGCTCTTGACTCATGCCAGCGATACCGCCCACCCCAAGATGCGGATTTTGCATATATTCCTTGATTAAGTGCTCGCAAGGGTGTTTGTCCGCTCAATGATTCTAATGAGACCGAGCTACTCAGATGATCGTTAAACTCGTACGTACCATTTAGATTGATCCCGAAGCGGTCATTCTCATAGTGATTATGATGTATTTCAGTCATTAGAAAGATGTTGGGCCCAGTGTATTCCAAGCCTAGTCCTGCGTGATTCAGTAATCCATCACCCTCTGTGAATTTTGCCTGGCTGTGGCTTTGGTGAATATAGACCCTGTAGTTTTTATTTAAGGGGCTAGCATACAGATAACTGCCTATATCTAATCCTCGACTACCGTTAATGCCACCTGAACTGTTCGAGGTGCGGATATCTGTTTTAAATTCACGCATGTTGTGAACCCCCCAAAGCTCTTTCAAATTGGCAATACCTTTATCTTCGGGAAATGATTTATATAATTTTTCAATGCTGTCCTCTGCGAGTTCATAGTGTTTCAGTGCTAATTGATTTCTTGCTTCGCCTATACGTAAGCCGCGATGCTTTGGTTCTTGAGTAAGCCCAATATCATATTCTTCTTGGGCTTTACGAGGCCAACCACGCCAATAATCAATATTCGCGAGTTCTTTACGAATCTCAGTATTGTAGGGGGCAAGCTGGTGTAAGTTTTTAATTTTTTTATGAGCATCTTTTAAGTTATCGCCATAGGCAATGCTGAGCATTGAAATTGTTTCGGCCTGGGTTTTTTTGGGGTTCGGTTTTCTAAATGGTTTTTCTCCCTTGCCAATAATATAGGGTGGTTGTTTATTAGCGATTTCTTTGATCCAAGCTTGAGCGATATCCATCTTTTCGTTTTCTACGTGCGCGTAGAATAGTGAAAAATCAAGATTAACGTTTTCCTGGCTACTTAGTGCTTTTACTTTTAGATAACAGTTTTCAGCTTTGCTGGGGCGTTCTAAGTAAAGATACGCATCACACACCGCTATTTGTGCATAAGCTGGCAGCTCTATTTTTGATGTCGCTAGTTGATCGTAGAGTTTAACTACATCACTCATTCGATAGCGATTTCGTAGGGCAACTAATAAATCAAATTGAGCATTTAGTGCATATGAAGAGGTATCGCCAAGCTGGGATTGAAAATCTATGATGTTTTTTTCAAGTTCGGCAATAGCTATGTCAATTTCATCAAATCTATTCTGTTGACTATTTTGTGGGATTCCTGCCCAGCGAATTTGGTGAGCACTCATGTCTGTCTTAATACGTGCCAGATCTTTATCATTAAAGGTAGCAGGGTTACTGATTAGGCTGTTGGCTAGGTGCGATGCCCCAATTTTATTAAGAATTAAAATCTTTCTTCTTAAGGCTTCTGTGTCAGCTGGGTTTATTTCCAGTATATGTTGATATACCCGTAATGCGCCTATATAAATCTGTTGTGACTCATAAAAATAGACAAAAGCATTGAGAACCCTTAAGTCGTCTGGGTGCTTTTCTTGCAAGGATAATAGAATTTTATGGGCTGGTTTGAGTTTTTTTTGATCAATTAAGACAAGGGAAAGTCCTATTTTCCCATCAATGAATTTTGGGAAACGCTTAGCGATTACACGGTATACTTTTTCTGCGGCAGTAAAGTTTAATTGCTGCCGTTGGGCTATTGCCAGGGTGTTTAATACATACTCCGGTGCTTCTTGAAGAGAAACCCTGTTACCCTCTTTGACTACTTGGTCATTTTTTCCAGCCCATCCTAGTATGGAAATATAGTCGTAAAAGTAGCGGTTAGGTTTGGGATACTTGTCTCCGAGGTGTTTCAGTGAGGCTAGTGCCTCAGAGTAATCAGCGTTGTGGGCTTGTATAATGGCGCGCCTATAAGTCGTTTCATCAACGTCGTTGGCATTGGTTAGGCTTGCAAATTGGCAGACGATAACAAGCAGCACCACGTGTTTAAAGCTATGCATTGTGAGCAATTTTATGATGGTTTTATTCATGTACGGCAGTAGTAAGTAGCGACCATGCCTGAAATTATAAGCCTACTTTGTGGTGCGAAGGACCTGTACGTACAATTCTGATAACGAGTCGACATTAAGCCGGTAGTTAGTTCATACCATGTTGTAAGTTTCTTTGAATTCTGTTTTTGGCCAAGCTCTTGGCTTTAATGAATTGGCTGTGAGGTAGATAAATTAGATCGGCTATCTTGCGGATCAAACTTTCTTCGTACTTGTCGAGTTCATTGTCAATGAAGGCGATATGCCACATCTGTTTGATGAGTTCGAACTTTTCGTCGGCACTAAAGTGCAGGTTCACCTGACCTGTAAACTCATAGAGCGAAATCGAATCTTTAACTTCCGCCTGAGCAAGACAAATTAATTCGTCACATTCTGCGGATGATAGATCAAAGGCACTGGTTAGCAGTGCTTTGATACCCTCTTTTTCTTTATCATCAAGCTGTCCATCACTTAACATGACTTCGACCATCAGTGCGGCACTGGCTTTGTGAATGTTTTTGTCGGGTGTGTGGCTCATGCCTTCACTCTCAGGATTTAATACCTTTTCCTGAAAGAAGGTTTTGATTTTACTTATCATTTACCTTGCCCTGTGATAATAGGGGTGATTTTATCTTCGAGTGTTACTTGATCGCGGATAAACAGACGGATACCTTCAGCTAATTTTTCAGTCGCCATGGCATCGTTATTCATGTCGAGACGGAAATTACTGGGCCCATAGTGTCGTTTCTCGATGTTGTTGTTGAGTTTATCGCGTGATAATCGTCGTTCCAAAGGGTTCTTATCAGCCTCAAGCTCAGCGAGTAGGTTGGGGCTAATGGTTAGTTTGTCGCAACCAGCAAGTGCTTCTATTTGGTCGGTGTTGCGAAAGCTGGCGCCCATAACGATAGTGTTGTATTCGTGAGATTTGTAGTAGTCGTAGATACTACTTACAGATATAACACCGGGGTCACGTTCAGGGCTAGTAAAGCCGTTTTCGTTGCGTGCTTTATGCCAATCATAGATGCGACCGACAAAGGGTGAGATTAAGTGAGCCCCTGCATCTGCAGCAGCTGCGGCCTGTGCAAGATTAAACACAAGGGTTACGTTGCAGTTAATACTTTTTTTCTGTAAGGCTTTAACTGCCTGAATACCTTCCCAGGTAGCGGCTATTTTGATGAGCACTCGGTTTTTTTCAACACCTTGTTGCTCGTACAGGTCGACCAATTTGTTGGCTCGCGCTATGGTCGCTTCGGTGTCAAAGGAGAGACGAGCATCGACTTCGGTGGAAATTACGCCCGGGATCAGTTTAAGTATTTCACAGCCAAAGCGCACAGCAACTTGGTCACAGGCATCGGTAATAGCGTTGTTGCTATTTGAACCAGTCACCCTACAACTTTCTTGCAATAGCTGTTGATACGCTGGCATTTGTGCAGCTTTGAGAATGAGCGAGGGGTTGGTTGTCGCATCCTCTGGCTGGTAGGTGGCAATGGCATTAATGTCGCCCGTATCGGCGACGACTGATGTCATCGTTTTAAGTTGTTCGAGTTTTGTATTCATGAATCCTCGCTTTTTCATCCATTGAATAGTGTGTTATGAGCAGGCGTCAAGAGGTGGGTTCTGCTTCTGGGCGATCCGTGCAATAGTTACTCATCATGTCTAAGCCTTCAACTAGTACCTCAATACCTGCATTATTTTGGTGAGCTTTTTCACTGATTAAGCGGCGAAATTTTCTGGCACCGGGTTGACCGTGAAACAAACCCAGTATATGTCGGCTTAAGTGGTGCAATTGTGCCCCGCTAGCTAAAGCACATTCAGCAAAAGGCAGGAAATTTTCCAGAATTTCGAGACGTGTCTTCGCCGGTTCTGTGTGCGCAAAAAAAAGAATGTCCATTTCAGCGAGCAGGTAGGGGTTGTGGTAGGCCTCGCGCCCCAGCATTACGCCATCAACCTGTTGCAGATGACTAGTTATTTGTTCGATATTATTAATGCCCCCATTGATAATAAATTCGCTATCAGGGAAGCTGTTTTTTAAGCGGTATACCGAATTATAAATCAACGGTGGTATTGTCCGGTTATCTTTAGGACTAAGACCTTGTAGCAAGGCATTGCGGGCATGGACGATGAAGGCAGCACAACCGGCCTCCTTGTTAATGCCCACGAAGTCTTCTAATTGAGCATGGCTGGTTTGATTGTCGACGCCGATGCGATGCTTTAGCGTCACCGGTATGTCGACGGCATCTTTCATGGCGGCAATACACTGTGCAACCAGAGCAGGTTCTTTCATCAAACAAGCGCCGAAACGTCCTTTTTGTACACGGTCACTGGGACAACCACAGTTCAGGTTGATTTCGTCATAACCAAATTGTGCGGCGATTTTTGCACAGGCTGCAAGGGCTCTGGGATCGCTGCCTCCCAATTGTAGTGCGACAGGGTGTTCGGCTTCATCATAGCTGAGATGGTGATTTGTATCGCCGTGGAGTAACGCCCCGGTAGTGATCATTTCAGTGTAGAGCAGGCTGTGCTGACTAATGAGTCGCAAAAAATATCGACAATAGCGGTCAGTCCAGTCGAGCATGGGGGCAACGCATATGCGCCGCTGGGGTGAAGGCGGAATAATATTTTTGTTCGACGTGGTGTCATGCCTGCTTGCGCTCATACTATTGGTAGTTTACCTTGACCGTGTGCTGGAACGGCATTTTACCTTGTCTAGAGCAACTAGATCGAGTGACTAGTACTGAAGCTTTTTACCAAACACAAAGGCGTGACTCTCGCATTAATTCAGCGCCAAAATCCGGTAATAGCGGCTAACGTCGAGTGAACTCTCATGGTATATTGCTGCGCTGAAGATTTCCCAACTCAAAGTTCTATTGGGCGTTGCTGATCACTTGTGGCAATGGCTTTGCAGTAGGACTTAAAACCGTAGAAATAAATTGATGGCTTATGGAGGCTTATCCGGTGATTACTAGAGATAAAATGTATGTGAATGGCCAATGGCAAACACCTGCTGGTTCAGGTGTTGCTGAAATTGTTAACCCGGCGACAGAAGAAGTGGTTGCTAAAGTGAGTCTGGGTAATGAGGCTGATATTGATCTAGCAGTGCAAGCGGCACGAGCAGCCTTCGATAGCTGGTCGCAAACACCGGCTGCCGAGCGTGCGGTTTTTCTCGATAAAATCGTTGCCGGTTTAGAAGCACGTACTGACGACTTGGCGGATGCTATTACCTCTGAAATGGGTATCCCCGTGATGCTCTGCAAGGGTGCACAAATTGGTAATCCTCTTTTTACCTTTAAAGAAGCGGCTGAACTGGCGCGCAATTATGAATTTGAAACCGACCATGGTAGTACTCATGTGGTACGTGAGGCGGCCGGTGTTTGCGGTTTAATCACTCCCTGGAACTTTCCCCTCAACCAAATCGGTGGCAAGCTCGCTCCAGCACTGGCCGCTGGCTGCACCGTGGTTTTAAAACCTAGTGAGTTGGCGCCATTGGATGCTTTTATTCTCGCTGAAATTATTGATGAGGCGGGTTTCCCCCCAGGTGTCTTTAACCTGGTTGTTGGTGCTGGCCCGGTGGTTGGCGAAGCGTTGTCGAGTCATCCTGAAGTGGATGTAGTTTCTATTACTGGATCAACCCGTGCGGGTGCCGCCGTTGCCGTTGCAGCAGCACCCACTATTAAACGTGTTTGCCAGGAGCTGGGTGGTAAGTCCGCAAATATTATTCTCGACGATGCTGACTATGCTCGCTCTGTCAAAGGCGGCGTGCGCCTGGCAATGTTTAATACCGGGCAGGCCTGTAATGGTCCTATGCGCATGCTTATTCCTCGTAAAGATCAGGCCGAGATTGAGGAGATTGCATTAAAAGCAATCGAGACGATTAAAGTTGGCAACCCCTTGGAAGATGATACTTATATGGGGCCATTGGCGAACAAAGCGCAATACGAACGTGTTTTACGCTTCATTGAACGCGGCATTGATGAAGGTGTGACTGTCTTGGCCGGCGGTGCTGGTAAGCCTGAAGGTTGTGACACGGGGTACTACATTAAACCTACAATTTTCACGAATGTGACCAATGATATGCTTAGTGCCCAAGAGGAAGCTTTTGGTCCTGTCTTGTGTATGATTCCTTACGATACTGAAGAAGAAGCTATTGCAATTGCCAATGATAACCCCTATGGGTTGTCGAGCTATATTCAATCGAGCGATATTGAGCGGGCGCGTCGTGTTGGCCGCCAAATTCGTGCCGGCCACGTAGAGTTAAACGGTGCTCGTTTTGACCAGGGGGCTCCGTTCGGTGGTTATCGTCAGTCGGGTAACGGTCGTGAACACGGTCAGTGGGGCTTAGAAGAGTATCTCGAAACTAAAGCGATGATTGGTTATATCCCACGCAAACCTAAGCCTAAAAAATAAAGTTTTTTCAGCTATAAAAAAGCTCGCTTCATTGCGGGCTTTTT
Organism: Porticoccaceae bacterium; assembly: GCA_029212965.1. GTDB lineage: Bacteria > Pseudomonadota > Gammaproteobacteria > Pseudomonadales > Porticoccaceae > Reddybacter. Next base: position 11,900 of record JARGOV010000026.1, on the reverse strand, counting down.
TATAGCTGGATCTTGTTCGTTTCTGCGTCAGTTGTTGAGCTAAGTATCAATCCGTGCAGTTGCCTTGCCGCTAATGACTGTCTGCCCATCCTGATTAGTGGTGAGCACATCCATTTCTGCCAGCACTTCACCATTTTCGTTAATAATATTGGTGATGGTGGCCTTGGCAAGAAGGTCGTCACCGGGCCAAACCTGGCGGGTGAAGCGGGCGCTGTATTTTGTTAAACGGCCATCGCCGACCCAGTGGGTCAACATAGCCCCGGTGGCACCCATTGACAACATGCCGTGGGCGAAAACACCGGGGTAGCCTGCGATTTCACGGGCGTAGACTTCATCGGTGTGCAGGGGCATGTAGTCGCCGGAGGCACCGGCGTATTGCACAATTTGGGTGCGCGATAAGTTTTCTGCAACGAGTTCTTCGTGTGTGTCGCCAACTTTTAATGTGTTTACATTTAATGCCATGTTTATTCTCCGCAATATTTACTGCTATCAGTCTTGTGAAACGGCTTTGCCGGTAGTTACGCCTACCGACGTGGCTGTTACGACGAGTTCGCCCTTTGTGTCGCGAAACTCGGTGATGGTTTCTGAGAAACGCATCGTGCCGCCACGCCGTCCTTCTTTCTCCCAGCTCTTACCGCGTTTGGTGGTAACGCTTAAGTCGTCACCAGGGCGGATGGGCTTGTGGTAAATATATTGTTGTTCGGCATGGAGTATGCGGGCGCTATCACTACTTTTCTTTTCACTTTTTTCTTTTGGTTGTATGTCTGATTTAGGCGTGCCCGTCGCTTCTTTACCTGATCCAAACCAAGGTTCACCAATAGTGGGGCGCAGAGGGAAATTTGGATCGTACTGGGCGCTAGCCTGTACGAATGTGGGTGGTGCAATAATGCCTTTAGTTTCAGTACCACTGGCATATTCGCTGTCATGGTAAATGGGGTTGTCGTCGCCAACTGCGCGGGCAAATAACATGATTTGGCTGGCGTCGACTGGGAATTTAAATGCTGCCATAGTTTTTCTCCCTTTCTCATATAAGAGATATTTATTTTAAGTTTTAAGGTATTTATTCTAATTTAAGGGGCTTCGTTACTCATGATAATCGTGCTGCTGGCACCAAACATGCCACCCACACCGTGACAAACAGAGGTGCTTGCATCTTTAACCTGGGCAGGGGCAATACCGCGCATTTGACGAACGCTTTCTTGCAAGGCGTACATGCCATACATCCCTGAATGCATATAACTAAGCCCACCGCCATTAGTATTCATTGGCAACAAGCCACCGGGGGCGGTATTGCGTTCCCAGATAAAATCACCAGCCTCGCCGGGCTTCACAAAACCGAGGTCTTCCAGGCCGTAAATGGGAAGGTGGGCGAAAGCATCGTAGACCATCAAATGATCGACATCGCTGTGGCTAATGCCCGCTTCTCGAAAGGCTGTTTGGCCGGAAACTTTAAAGGCTTTCGAAGACGTGAAGTCTTGCATTTGGCTGATCATCGGCGTCTCGACGCTCTCGCCGGTGCCGAGTATGTAAACAGGTTTGTTCGGGAAATCTCTAGCTCGCTCTGCGGTGGTCAATACCAGCGCACCGCCACCGTCAGTGACCAGACAACACTCAAGAATATGGAAGGGATAGGCGATCATTTTAGAAGCGAAGACATCCTCAACGGTGATCGGTTCTCGATGAGTGGCACGGGGGTTCATACTTGCCCATTCGCGCTGTACGACGGCGACATTGGCAAGTTGTTCGTGGCTTAGTCCCCGGTCTTTCATATAGCGCAGTACGGGAATGGTGAACAGGGTTGACGGGCCCAAACAGCCATAAGGTATTTCAAACTGACCACCCAGACTCGCCTGATTATTGCCCATGGCTTTGCTACCGACCCATGAACGACCACTCTCGCCGTGGGTGATCAGCACGATTGTACACAAACCTTCGTTGATGGCCGCAGCGGCATGACGCAGGTGAATCATAAAAGAACAGCCACCAACCATGGTGCCATCGACCCAGCTCGGGGTAATACCTAGATAATGGGCGAGATCGGTGGGCCATTCAGCGGCGCAGGCGATGCCGTCAATATCTTTTGGCTTCAGTCCACAATCGCTCATGGCGTTTAAAGCGGCATCGGCATGGAGTTGAATTTGCGACATGTTGGGAATTTTACCCAGCTCTGTCGTCTCAGCGGCACCGACAATGGCAATAGAACCCGACTTCATGCTTCATTTCCTATGCTCGCGGGTTTGAATTTTACCAGGGTGATGTCGTCAGTTACCGCGTCGAAAACCACTTCAAGGGGCATATCCAAAATAAGTGCCTCGGGGGTTTGTTCGACCTCGACAATATTACTCATCATCCGTGGACCTTCGTCCAGTTCGACCACAGCAATAGAATAGGGGGCCTCGATCCAGCGCGGTGGCCGGTGGTTGATGACATAACTGTAAAGTCGGCCTTTGCCCGATGCCTGAAAAATAGTCACAGCCGGTGAAGCGCAGTCGGGGCAAAAGGGCCGGGGAGGGAAATAAATGTGTTGGCAACTATCGCATTGTTGCAAGAGCAACTGGCCAACACGGGCACCCTCCCAGAAATGTTGAGTTTCTGGCGTGGGTTTGGGCAGGGTTTTCGGATTGACGGCCACGATGCTACCTCGTGAGAATCTTATTATGAGCCTGTTTGAGTATGTTGAGCAGGGGCAAACCTAAACCCTCCCACCCTCAGCATTTAAGTTGGGGTGGGAGGGTGTTACTTCTGTTTATGACACTCGGTAAAGATTTATAGCGTTTCAGCCAAAGGGCCACGCAGGAGTTTGCCGGGGTAGGTGCCGGTGTGTTCACCGTCACGCATCAAGACCACACCGTTGACGATGGTGGCAGAAATTCCCTTGGCTTTTTGTACTAAACGTCGCGCGCCAGTGGGCAGGTCGTTCTTCACCTCGGGCATTAAAGGGGTGATGGTCTCGGGATCGAAAATATTGATGTCCGCGGCCATGCCTTCTTTGATCAGTCCTCTGTCATCAAAGCCCCAGGCAGAGCCGGTATCATGGGTGATCATTTTAATGGCTTCTTCAAGCGTAAAGGCATTTTCTTCGCGCACCCAGTGAGCCAGTACGTGGGTTTGCAGTGATGAATCCATGATTTGAGAGACGTGGGCACCTGAGTCAGAAAAGGTCACCACCGAGCGTGGGTGGCGCATCATTTCCAGCACGTGGTCCTGATTTTCGTTAAACAGGGGCTGGCGGAAAAAGACTTTCAGGTCGTTCTGTAGGGCGATTTCTATCATGGCATCGACCGGATCCAGGTGCATTTCTTCGGCAATCTCAGCAACAGTTCTGTGGGGCCCTTCAATGGTGTCCATTACCAACAGCCAGTTATAGTCGGGGCGACGCATTTCTGCGCCCACACCTTGGGACTCCTGGTGGCTGGCACTGGCGGATTCAACCAGACGGGCGCGCATCGCAGGGTCTAGCAGGCCAGCTTTTTGCTCGGCCAATGATTGCTCGCGGAACTCTTTCCAGACCGGAAATTTGTCGAAGGGCAGGCGAGTCTCAAAGGACATCAATACATTGAGAGCCCTGCTGTGAACCTGGGCGAACATCGTGCCACCCATCTCGGCGGTCTCGTTTAGCAGATCGAAATAGGGGGGCCAAATATCGGGGGCGCGTCGGGCGCTAAACATACCCCAGGTGACAGGGCGGCCCGATTCTACCGCCAGGTCACGCAGACGCACTTGATATTCGCGCTGGGCCTCAGGGGAGCGACCGGCTTCTTCACTGGCGATTTCAAAAATTCCGGCGTCGAGTTCACTCATGACACCCACGAGCTCTTTGACTTCGTCCCAGGTGGCGAGTCGGCTAGACACCGGGCGACCTTCAGGGGTTTGGTGATTACGCGTACGGGAGGTCGAAAAACCGATAGCACCGGCGCGTATCGAATCGCTTAATTCTTTTTTCATAATTGCCATATCGGCTTCAGTGGCTTCATCGGTAAAGGCGCGCTCACCCATGGCGTAGGTACGCAGGGCAGAGTGGCCGACATATCCGCTGTAGTTGATGCCCTTGGGTAGGGCCTCAAGCGCGTCGAGGTATTGGGGGTAGGTTTCCCATGTCCAGTCAATGCCGGCTTCCATCGCCGCACCTGAGATGTCTTCGGCGCGTTCGAGATTGCGCACCACCAAGTGTTTATCTTTAACGGCACAGGGTGCCAGTGTGAAACCGCAGTTACCCATAACCACTGTCGTAATGCCGTGCCATACCGAACACGTCCCCAATGGATCCCAAGAAATTTGTGCATCCATGTGGGTGTGACCGTCGATAAAGCCGGGGCTGACCACCTGGCCCTGGGCGTCGATAACTTCTGTGGCATCACCATCGACACGACCAACAGTCGTAATAATGCCGTCTTTAATGCCTATATCGCCATTAAAGCGTTCAGCGCCTGAACCGTCGATAATGGCGCCATTTTTAATGATAATATCGTAATTCATTTTGATAGCTCCCGATGCTTTCTGTAGGCATCGCCAGTTTAAGAAATTGTCGTGGAAACGCTATGACGTTTTAAGGCTGTGCTCTGTTAATTTGCCGGCACGCCACAGGCTTATTATTAAATTTATTGTTTAGAGCATAAACCACAGTTGACATGATTGCCATGACTGCGGGGCATTGTTGATTATGACGGGAGACGTACAACATGTTTATAAGTTGGAGTTATTGCTAGCAGTAAAAATATCGAATGGGTATTCGTGATACTTTGGTAATAAGAAATATGCTGAACTCTAAAAAGAAACTTAGTCATAAAATTGAACTAAAAAGAGCTTGTGCGATAAAGAGCAAGTGTTGGTCTTATAAAGTGTGTCAGTACTGGCTAATACATAAACAAACCTTATAAAGGTCACTAAATTTGAAATCACTATTTGTTGAAAAAAAGGGTTATTACATACCCACAGAGCATGCCGCTAGTCCCTGGGGGGCGGTTACCCTCCACGGTGGCGCTTCTGCGGGATTAATGACGAGTTTACTGGAAGAGCAGTTTCCCACAGAAACTATGCAGCTAGCGCGCTTAACCGTCGATCTTTTCCGTCCGGTACCCATGGCCGCACTTGAACCCCGTATTCGTACCATTCGCGATGGTAAACGGATAAAAGTTCTGGAGGCGTCGTTATTCCATGATGCACAGGAAATCTGTCGTAGCAATGCCTTGATTGTTCAAAAGCAACGTATAGAGTTACCCACCCATGCTCAGTTAGCCGCACAGCCACCTCAAAAAATTATTGATGCTTTTGCCCAAGAGGAGGTGATCGGTATTAATGCCATCAACAAAGCGGCCGATATTAAGTATCCCCCGGGGCTGCACACCTTAATTCCCTTAAAGCCGATATTTCTTAATATGGGTGTGGGGCGAGGTTGCTCCTGGGTACGGCTGCCCTTGCAGGTGCGGGAGGGTCTTGAAAACTCGCCACTGGTTAGTATTGCCACCTTGTCTGATTTTAGCAATGGGTTTGCCCAATTGTATTTAAGTCCTAAGCAAGGTTTTATCAATGCGGATATTACGTTGAATTTACACCGGATGCCGGTTGATAACTGGGTTGCAATCGATGCCCACACTCGTGCTCAACCACACGGTATATCGATGGTTGAGGCCGTGCTCTACGACCAGCAAGGCATGATTGGACGGGTGAGTCAGTCAAATATGACCATGACAACCTACAGCCAATGAGAGCCGATTAGAAATAGCGTGAACCGCTTCAGGAGTTTCTGCCAACAGGATTTTAGTGTTTAGCCGTTGCCAATCAATGTATCTTTAGCCGCATTGATTTTAGCAGCGAGATAATCATTGCCGCCTCTGTCGGGGTGTAATTTTTGAATCAGTCGCTTGTGAGCCTTGATGATTTGCTCTTCGCTGGCACCTTCTTCAAGGCCAAGAATCTGCCAGGCCTCACTTTTTGCTGTTGCGGTTTCGGGCTGGCTGTATTGTTGTTGATAGTGATCACCGCCACCATTGTGAAAGCGCCGCGCCAGATAGGCATTAAGTAAGCGGGCAGCTTGTGGGTCGTCTTGGCGCCATTGGGCAAGTAAGGGGTCGAGTTGTTCGCGACTTAAGCTTGATAAGCTTTGTCCTGCGAATTCCCCTTTCAGTACTTTGCCGTCAATACTGCCATTGCCAATATTGACTTTAATTTCAAGTGATTCGGAACGCAGTGTTGGGCCAAATTTCGGACCGCCGTTGCGTTGCCATACTTGTAACATAGGTAGGGCGCGCATCAACAAGCCTGCGGAATTTTTTAGCAGGGGCAAGAGGCCTGCGAGAGCCGCGGCTAGCCAGTGGGCGCGGCCACTGAGTACTAACACAAGTGTGACACCAAAAAGGCCAATAAATATCATCCGCCAGAGTGCGGCTTTGCGCTCTTTTTCAGGCTTTTTCTGCAGGGCTTTGGCCTGCCGGAAAAAGTACCAAACAATAAAAGCAATGGCGATAAGTAGAATTAAACGTGGCATGAATAGTCGTTAGTGATTGGGAACCATTACTATACTGTTGAATGAGGCGCCTGTTAAACGCCATTTTCAATGGGGCTCGGTTAATTAAGCGGGCAGGTAGCGCATCAATAAAGCATGAGCATCGACATTCGCCAAACTGGTATCGGCGATGGGTATGCGTACCACGTGGCCTGAGCCGGGAGCGGCACTCATTGCCGTTCCCTCTGTATTTTCTAAGTCATTGAGCTGAAAGGTATGATTGCCCTGCGGGGTAATGAGTTCGAGAGTGTCACCGCGTTCGAAGCGGTTTTTCACCTCAATAGTTAGCCAGCCATTTTGGGTATCGGCATCGGTAATTTCACCGACAAATTGCTGTTGGCTATTGCTGGAGGCACCCTTGCCGTAGTTCTGGTAGGACTCGGGTACATGGCGGCGGTAAAAGCCTTCGGTGTAGCCGCGGTTGGCCAGGTGGTCGAGTTCACCCATAAGGTTCATGTCAAAGGGCTTGCCGTTGACCGCCTCGTCAATAGCGCGACGATAGGTTTGCGCGGTGCGGGCCACGTAGTAGTGGGACTTGGTGCGACCCTCGATTTTCAGCGATTGAATGCCGAGGTCGACCATACGTGGCACATGTTGTACGGCTCGTAGATCCTTAGAGTTCATAATGTATGTACCGTGCTCATCTTCATAGGCCGGCATAAATTCATCGGGACGGTTGGCTTCCTGCAGCAGTACCAGCGGTGGCTCATCAAAGCCCTGGGTAGAGGCCGGTTCACCCGCTTGCTCAGTTGAATCACCCGGGTTCCAGGCTTGTACTTTGGGATCGACCGGTGTGATATTCCCTGTCGCATCCTGTGTGGCTTCATGGGCCTGGTATTTCCAACGACAGGCGTTGGTGCAAGCCCCCTGGTTGGGATCGCGATGGTTCATATAACCCGAGAGCAAACAGCGGCCAGAATAGGCGATACACAATGCGCCATGGACGAACACCTCGAGTTCCATTTCCGGGCATTCGTCGCGGATCTCGGCAATTTCGTCGAGGGATAACTCACGGGACAGAATCACCCGGCTCAAGCCTTGTTTATACCAAAATTTCACCGAGGCATAGTTGACAGCATTGGCTTGCACCGAGAGATGAATCGGCATCTCGGGCCACTTTTCGCGCACCAGCATAATCAGCCCTGGGTCAGACATGATCAGGGCGTCTGGCCCCATAGCGATGACCTCGGCCATATCGCGAATATAGGTTTTGACCTTGTTATTGTGGGGCGAGATGTTGCTGGCGATGTAAAACTTTTTACCCTGGGTGTGAGCCTCTGCTACCGCCTCGGCCATAATGTCGAGGTGATTAAACTCGTTGTTTCGCACTCGCAAGCTATAGCGAGGTTGTCCCGCGTAGACAGCATCGGCGCCATAGGCGAAAGCGTAACGCATACTTTTGTAGGTTCCAGCGGGGGAGAGCAGTTCGGGCATAAAGGGCATGGCGAGTGATATCAAGGCAAGTAAAAGAGGGCGTTATTTTAGCCTATAACGGACGTTGAAATAGGAATTATTAGCAATTGAGTGTAATTACACTAGCGCGGTGATATTTAACGATAAATAAACAGCAGGCTGTGCTCATCGCTTATGCGCATGACCTATAATAAGCGCCCACCTATTTGCCCGTAGAGGAACACGCACAATGGCTAATTCAGGTACAGCTCCAGTAAATTCTTTGAGCATAGGCACCCCTTTCTCAAGTAGGGGGACAAAAGCCTTGCTTTGCGGTTCTGGTGAGCTGGGCAAAGAAGTAGCGATTGAGCTAAAACGTATGGGACTGGAGGTGATTGCCCTCGACCGCTACAACAATGCACCGGCCATGCAGGTTGCCGATCGCTCTTATACGCTATCAATGCTGGATGGCCCTGCGCTGCGAGACATTATTGCGCGTGAGCAGCCGGATTATGTGATCCCCGAAATTGAAGCCATCGCCACCGATACCCTGGTGGAGATGGAGGCGGCAGGTATCAATATTGTGCCCACCGCTAAAGCGGCCCAGTTAACGATGAACCGTGAAGGGATTCGCTGTCTGGCGGGTGAGGAATTAGGCTTGGCGACATCGAGCTATCACTTTGCCAGTACCTTCGATGAATTCGAGGCCGCTGTTGAGGAAATAGGCACCCCCTGTCTGGTGAAGCCCATTATGAGTTCATCGGGGAAGGGGCAAAGTTTGATTCGTGATGCAAGTGAGACGACCTCTGCCTGGGCCTATGCCCAAGAGGGCGGTCGGGCGGGAGCAGGACGGGTCATTATCGAAGGCTTTGTCGATTTTGACTACGAAATTACCCTTTTAACTGTGCGCCATCGCAATGGCACTAGTTTTTGTGCCCCCATTGGTCACCGTCAGGAAGATGGCGATTACCGCGAATCCTGGCAGCCCCAAACAATGTCTGACAAGGCCCTGGCCGCCGCTCAAGCTATGGCTGAGAAAGTTACCACCGCCCTGGGGGGGTGGGGTATTTTTGGCGTTGAGTTATTTGTGAAGGGCGATGAGGTGATCTTTAGCGAGGTTTCGCCACGTCCTCACGACACGGGTATGGTGACAATGATCTCTCAGGATCTCAGTCAGTTCGCACTGCATGTGCGAGCCATTCTCGGTTTGCCGGTCCCTAATATTCAGCAACTGGGGCCGTCGGCCTCTTCGGTGATTCTGGTCGAGGGCGAATCTGACAATATTCATTTCTCCAATCTTGAGCAGGCCCTGAGTGAGCCCGATACGCAAATTCGTCTCTTCGGTAAACCCGGCGTCAGCGGGCGGCGGCGCATGGGGGTTTGTCTGGCGCGGGGGGAATCTATCGACGCGGCGAAAGCGAAAGCGAGTCAGGCGTCAGCCAGTGTTAGTGTTAGTCTGTCGTAGATCGCTGTGCTAAAACTGGGGGTGGGATATGCATAATTTTTTATTGGTGTTAGTGATAAGTTTGCTGGCTCAGTGCGTTAGTGCAGAGCGAGAAGAATATCGAGTGGTGTTAAAAAATCATATGTTTAAACCGTCTAAAATACAGGTGCCAGCTAATAGTTTGGGTTTTTTAGTGGTTGAAAATAAAGATGCTAGTGCAGAGGAGTTTCAAAGCAACGATTTACACCGAGAGAAAATCATTGCTGCCGGTAAAACTGAAAAAATTAAAATTGGCCCTTTAAAAGCAGGCTCCTATCATTTTATGGGGGCTTTCAACCCCGATACGGCTCAGGGTGTGGTGATCGCGAAATAGCCGTTATCGGCAGTTGTAAAATTGGACTAAGGCGGCAGTTCTTTGTTGACCATGCTGGCGTAACTTGAGCTGAGCTTGACTACTGTTAGCACTTGAAGATTCCCGTATTTACTTGAGCTGGCCGTTGACAATATTTTGCTTGTCCGCAGTATGCAGGCAATAAATGCATGACTATAAAAAAACCCTGCCGGAGCAGGGTTTTTTTATAGTACTTGGCTGTGCAAATTTAGGCGTGCAAATTAGGCACTTTCAACAATTTGCTCCGCAGCAATTCGCTTGCCGTCTTCCGCAGCTGCCTGGAAGGAAGCGATCTGATCGAAGTTCATGTAGCTGTAAATTTCATCAGCCATTGAATCGATGCTTGAAGCCTTCTCCAGATATTCCTCTGGGGTGGGCAGACGACCCAAAATGCCACTGATCGCAGCCAGCTCGGCTGAACCCAGGTAGACATCGGCGCCATCGCCTAAACGGTTGGGGAAGTTTCGGGTGGATGTGGAAATGACCGTTGACTCGGGGGCAACGCGGGCCTGGTTACCCATGCACAATGAACAACCGGGCATTTCGGTGCGGGCGCCGACACGGCCGTAGATGTTGTAGTAACCCTCTTCCATCAGTGTGTGCTCATCCATGCGAGTGGGAGGTACGATCCAGAAGCGCGAATTCAGTTCACCGGGTTTGGTTTGCTCAAGTAACTTACCTGCAGCGCGGAAATGGCCGATATTGGTCATACACGAACCGATGAACACTTCTTCAATGCTGCTGCCAGCAACACTGGAGAGTAAACGCGCATCGTCGGGATCATTCGGTGCACAGACGATGGGCTCCTTGACTTCGTTGAGGTCAATTTCGATGATCGCGGCGTATTCGGCATCGGCATCGGCTGACATCAATGATGGAGCAGCTAACCATTCCTCCATTTTTATGGCACGGCGTTCAAGGGTGCGAACATCGCCGTAGCCCTGGGAAATCATCCAGCGCAGCATGGTGATGTTGGAGCGCAGGTATTCGGCAACGGCATCTTCGTCCATCTTGATGGTGCAACCAGAGGCGGAACGCTCGGCGGAGGCATCCGATAATTCAAATGCCTGTTCAACGGTGAGACCTTCAATGCCTTCAATCTCCAAGACACGGCCGGAGAAAATATTCTTCTTGCCTTCTTTAGCAACCGTCAATAAGCCCTCTTGAATAGCGTAATAGGGAATGGCGTGAACTAGGTCGCGCAAGGTAATACCGGGCTGCATCTTACCCTTGAAGCGCACAAGTACAGACTCAGGCATATCCAGAGGCATAACGCCGGTAGCGGCGGCAAAAGCCACCAAGCCAGAACCCGCAGGAAAGGAAATACCCATAGGGAAGCGAGTGTGTGAATCGCCGCCAGTACCGACGGTGTCGGGTAACAACATGCGGTTCAACCAGCTGTGAATAATACCGTCACCGGGACGCAGAGAAACACCACCGCGATTTTTAATAAAATCGGGCAAGCTGTGTTGGGTCGCGATATCGACTGGCTTGGGATAAGCCGCAGTGTGGCAGAAAGACTGCATTACTAAATCGGATGAAAAGCCCAAACAAGCCAGATCTTTGAGCTCGTCGCGGGTCATCGGGCCAGTGGTGTCCTGTGAGCCGACAGTGGTCATTAGTGGTTCGCAGTACGTGCCAGGACGAATGCCGTCAACGCCACAGGCCTTGCCGACCATCTTCTGGGCCAGGGTATAACCTTTGCCTGTGTCGTCGGGCTGAGTTGGGGTGCGGAAGACGTCGCTTTGCGGCAGGCCAAGAGCTTCACGGGCACGCTTGGTAAGGCCTCGGCCAATGATCAGGTTGATACGCCCGCCAGCCTGAACTTCGTCAAGAATGACATCGGACTTGAATTTGTACTCAGAGATTACGTCGCCACTTTCGTGGTCGAGGATCTTACCCTCATAGGGGCGGATTTCAATCACTTGACCGTAATCGATTTTTTCAACAGGGGCTTCAAACACCAGTGCGCCGGAATCTTCCATGGTGTTGAAGAAGATAGGGGCGACTTTACCGCCGATGCAAATGCCGCCACCACGTTTATTGGGCACGCCGGGAAGATCTTCGCCCATGTACCACAGTACGGAGTTGGTGGCAGATTTGCGAGAAGAACCCGTGCCGACCACATCACCAACAAAGGCAACGGGGTGACCTTTTTTCTGCAGTTCGAG
>JARGOV010000025.1 GCA_029212965.1 Porticoccaceae bacterium | reverse complement strand
GCAGACAATTTAATATCGGCCAGCTGGCCAATGCGTGTGGCGGCAATATTGGTCAGCGACTCACCCACCGCCATGCGCCCCGATGCAGCGGCATCAATTAAGGCCAACGGCGTACGCTCACCCATCGCCATGGCCTCACCGGCAAAACTGTCGTAAGACACGGTGGTAACGGCGCAATCGGCCACTGGCACCTGCCAGGGGCCAACCATTTGATCTCGCGCCACCATGCCGGTGATCGAGCGGTCACCAATAGTAATAAGGAAGCTCTTGCTCGCCACCGTGGGGTGGCTAAGTACGCGCTCGACAGCGTCGTTGAGATCTATATTATCGAGCGCTAAAGGGGATAAGGTGAGGCCGTATTTATTGGCTTTGCGATGCATTTTTGGTGCCTTGCCAAACAGCACAGACATGGGCAAATCAACCGGTGCGTTATTGAACTCGCTATCGCTCACCGTCAGAGCCTGCTCTTGGGTCGACTCACCGACCACCGCATAAGGGCAGCGCTCACGTTCGCAAATGGCGGCAAAAACATCCAGTTGCTCTGGAGCAATCGCCAGAACATAACGCTCCTGAGCTTCATTGCACCAAATTTCCAGTGGCGACATACCCGGCTCAGCATTGGGCACGGCGCGCAGTTCAAAGCGGCCACCACAACCACCATCTTTCACCAGCTCGGGCAGTGCATTGGAAAGGCCTCCGGCTCCAACATCGTGAATAAAGGCGAGAGGATTGTCATCACCCAACTGCCAGCAGCGATCGATAACTTCTTGGCAGCGACGTTCAATTTCAGGGTTTTGTCGCTGCACCGAAGCAAAATCGAGATCTTCACTACTACTACCCGTCGCCATAGAGGACGCCGCACCACCACCAAGACCGATCAGCATCGCAGGGCCACCTAATACCACCAGCTTATGGCCCGGCGAGAAAGGCGGCTTGTCAACATGCTCTGCACGAATATTGCCGTAACCACCGGCAATCATAATGGGCTTGTGATAACCCCGGCGCTCACCGGCTACGTCTTGCTCGAAAGTGCGAAAATACCCACAGAGATTGGGGCGGCCAAATTCGTTATTAAAGGCCGCGCCACCAATGGGACCTTCGAGCATAATATCGAGGCCTGACACAATGCGCCCCGGCTTGCCGTAATCGTCTTCCCAGGGTTGAATAAAATCGGGAATACGCAAGTTAGACACACTAAAGCCACTCAAACCCGCCTTTGGCTTTGAGCCACGGCCAACCGCCCCCTCGTCGCGAATCTCACCGCCAGAGCCTGTGCCCGCGCCGGGAAAAGGCGCAATCGCTGTCGGGTGATTATGGGTTTCAACCTTCATCAGCAGATGAATATCTTCCTGTGAGTAACCATAGGTTGTCGATGCGGGGTCGGGAAAGAAGCGCCCAGCCTGACTTCCCACGACCACAGCTGCGTTGTCGGAATAAGCTGACAAGACATTTTCACCGCCAACTTCATTGGTATTGCGAATCATGCCAAACAGGGAGTTTTCCTGCTCTTCACCGTCGAGTGTCCAACTGGCATTAAAGATTTTATGCCGACAGTGTTCAGAATTTGCCTGGGCAAACATCATCAACTCAACGTCAACCGGGTTGCGACGAAGCCGAATAAAATTCTCAACTAAATAGTCAATTTCATCGTCGGCCAGCGCCAGGCCCAAGTCGCTATTGGCCGAGACAAGAGCCTCGCGCCCACCACCTAGCACATCGACCAGAGTCATAGGTTTGGCCGCATGGTCAGCGAATAGTTGCTCGGCATCACTTAGCCGGGCAAAAACGCTCTCAGTCATACGATCGTGAAGAAGCGCCGTCAGCGCCTGCCACTCTTGCGGCTGCAGCTCGGTTTTGCAGTCGATGCGATAACTCACACCCCGCTCCAGGCGATTAATACTGCGTAGACCCGTATTGTGAGCAATATCAGTGGCCTTGCTCGACCAGGGCGAAATTGTTCCTGGCCGTGGCAACACGATGCAGGTTAAACCATGCTGAGCTAGTGTATCAGTGTCAACCCCCTCAGCCACAGGCCCATAAGTAAGTAAAGCCTCGAGAGTTGTCAGCTCAGCATTCGTTAAAGCTTTATTAACATCGACGAGGTGAAGATATTCAGCGCTTAAGGTCTTTACAGCCGGCTGGACTGAACGAAGTACTGCAAGTAATTTCTGACGGCGAAAAGGGGATAAGGCTGGAGCGCCACGGAGAGTCAGCATCAAAGAATCTCTATCGGTAGGGAAGATGAAAACAGCGCCATTGTACTGTAAATCACCATCATCAGCAGCCAGGAAAAGACCCATAAGCCTACCTGCGAGTGATTTTTTACCGGGCCCTGGCCAAGCGCACCATGCCTGAGCGCTTGGTCCACAAACTCGCTGAAAACTGTCTCTGTCAAGTCATGGGTTAAGCAAGCCGTCTAGCTATATTTGCTCTACATCTCATTCCACATAGCCCTATTTTTCCTAAATAGCATTTTTTTAAGACATTTCAAGAATAAAGACGACACACGACTCGCTGGCACGATGCAAACCTTTACTCAGCAATTTTAAGTAATAAGCCTCACGTTTGGTGTATTTGGCACCAAGTTAACTTTCCTTAAAAAAGTAGGGCTGAGCAAGATTTCTGACCCAAGCCGATTCGTTGAAATCATGGCGGCATTTTTATTGCAGATTTATTCATGCGAGGTGTCTAAATTGATAGCAAAGGAGCTAACTTATGTCGCTATTCAGTCACTACCAGGATAAATACCAACAGACACAGGTAGAGGAATATAGTCTTCAAGACTACTTAGCCCTGTGTCGTGAAGATCCGAGCGTTTACGCCACCGCTGCCGAACGCCTGTTGCTAGCCATTGGCGAGCCCCAGATGGTCGACACATCACAGGATCCCAGGCTGAGCCGAATATTTTCCAACAAAGTGATTAGTCGCTATAAACCCTTTGAAGATTTCTATGGCATGGAAGAGGCCGTAGAGAATATCGTCAGTTTTTATCGCCACGCAGCACAGGGTCTCGAAGAGCAAAAGCAAATACTTTATTTACTCGGCCCGGTCGGAGGCGGCAAATCGTCACTCGCCGAAAAGCTAAAGAGCTTGATGGAAAAGCAGCCCATTTATTGCCTCAAAGACTCACCAGTTTTCGAATCGCCATTGGGCTTGTTTGAAAAATCCGAAGATGGTGAGATCCTCAAACAGGAATACGGAATACCAACACGCTACCTGCGCGCTAAAATGTCACCTTGGGCGGTGAAACGCCTACACGAATACGGTGGCGATATTACCCAGTTTCGTGTCACGCGAGTATTCCCTTCACGACCCGACCAAATTGGCATTTGTAAAACTGAGCCAGGCGATGAAAACAACCAGGACATCTCTGCCCTAGTGGGCAAGGTCGATATTCGTCGACTCGAGGAATTTTCGCAAGATGATCCCGATGCCTATAGCTACTCCGGTGGTCTGTGTCGCTCCAATCAGGGGCTTCTCGAATTTGTCGAAATGTTCAAAGCACCCATTAAAGTACTGCACCCACTGCTAACAGCAACCCAGGAAGGCAACTACAATGGCACCGAAGCCATTGGCAACATACCTTACGAAGGCACGGTGCTGGCCCACTCCAATGAAGCGGAATGGCAGACTTTTAAAAATAATCGTAGCAATGAAGCGTTCATCGACCGCGTGTATATTGTCAAAGTTCCCTACTGCATGCGTGTCAGTGATGAAATCAAGATTTACGCAAAACTACTTGAAAACAGCTCTTTAGCCAACGCCCCCTGCTCGCCCGACACGCTAAAAATGCTCGCCCAATTCACCACCTTGTCGCGAATCATAGAACCTGAAAACTCCAGTATTTATTCCAAAATGCGCATTTACGACGGCGAAAACTTAAAAGATGTCGACCCGAAGGCGAAATCCATACAGGAATATCGCGACAATGCAGGCGTCGACGAAGGCATGCAAGGGTTATCGACCCGCTTTGCGTTTAAAGTCTTATCAAAAGTCTTTAACTTCGATAGCAGCGAAATTGCTGCTAATCCCGTGCATTTACTCTACGTACTCGAAAACCAAATTGAGCAAGAGCAATACCCAGCTGAAAAACGCGATCGCTATTTTAATTTCATTAAAGAATATCTAGCGCCGAATTATATTGAATTTATTGGCAAAGAAATTCAAACCGCCTATTTAGAGTCCTACTCTGAATATGGGCAAAACCTCTTTGATCGCTATGTCACCTATGCCGATTTTTGGGTACAGGATCAAGAGTACCGAGATCCTGAAACCGGCGAAATTTCCGATCGAGAAACCCTCAATGCAGAACTTGAGAAAATTGAAAAACCGGCGGGCATTAGTAATCCCAAAGATTTCCGCAGCGAAATCGTCAATTTTGTATTACGTGCTCGTGCGAGCAACGAAGGCGAAAATCCCAAATGGACCAGCTATGAAAAACTTCGCGCGGTAATTGAGAAAAAAATGTTTGCCAGCACCGAAGATCTACTACCCGTTATTTCCTTCAGTGCCAAATCATCTGAGGACGAAAAGAACAAGCATCAAAACTTTGTACACCGCATGGTCGAGCGTGGCTATACGGAAAAACAAGTCCGCTTACTCTCCGAGTGGTATTTACGCGTCAGAAAATCGCAGTGAGATAAACCCGCAGGGAGATACCATGGGATTTCTGATTGATCGACGACAGCACGGTAAAAACAAAAGCGCCGTAAACCGCCAGCGGTTTTTAAAACGCCATAAAGCACAAATACGCCGCTCGTTGGAGGCACGTTTACGCGAACGCAGTATTACCGATATCGATAAAGGTGAGTCCATTAACATTGCAAGCAAAGATACCTCTGAGCCCCATTTTAAACACGGGCCTGGCGGGCGGCAATTACGTGTCTTTCCCGGTAACCACGAGTTTGCCAGCGGTGACAAATTGCCACGACCCAAAGGAGGAGGCGCCAATGGCGAGCAGCAAGCGAGTGACTCTGGCGAAGGCTCCGACGACTTTGTCTTTGAAATCAGCCAACAGGAATTTCTCGAACTGTTATTTGAAGATCTCGAACTACCGAACCTGATACGTAAACAGCTAGCCATCGATAGAGAGTTTAAACCCCGACGTGCGGGCTTTAGCAATAGTGGCGCACCGTCCAATATTAGTGTTATTCGTTCGATGCGCTCTGCCAGCGCTCGGCGTATCGCCATGAGCGCCGCCAAACGCAAAGAGCTTCGAGACCTGCAAGCACAACTTAAAGAACTACGCCAGCAACCCTCTTTTTCAGTAGCAAAAGCCATTAAATTGGAGGAAGAAATCACCCGGCTACGTGACAAAATAAATCGCGTTCCCTTCCTCGACGACATTGACCTACGTTATCACCAGCAAATACTCGAACCTGTACCGTGCTCAAAGGCCGTGATGTTTTGCATTATGGATGTCTCCGGATCCATGGATCAAGCCACTAAAGATCTCGCCAAACGTTTTTTCATTTTGCTTTACCTGTTTCTTGATCGGCACTACGAAAGAACAGATATCGTTTTTATTCGTCATCACACAGTGGCCAGCGAAGTAGACGAACACGACTTTTTCTATTCTCGAGAAACTGGAGGAACCGTTGTCTCAAGCGCATTGAAATTAACTCAAGACATTATTGATAAACGTTATCCCACCAATGAATGGAATATTTATACCGCCCAGGCTTCCGACGGGGACAACTGGCACGATGACAGTGCTCAGTGTCAGGAACTACTCACTAGTTTACTACCGAAACTACAATATTTTGCCTATGTGGAAATTGCCCAAAGAGACAATGTTTTATGGAAATCCTATCTTTCAATAGCGGAAGAACATGGTGAGACCTTTGCCATGCAGCACATTACTAGCGCTGCTGACATTTACCCCGTTCTGCGTGCCTTATTCAGGAAACAAGATAGATGAGTAAACACCAGCTAATATCAGACAGTTCAGATTGGACCTTTGAACTACTTGAGGACTACGAAAAAGCCATTGGAGAACTGGCCGAGGTTTATCAATTAGATACCTATCCCAACCAAATAGAAGTCATTAATTCTGAACAAATGATGGATGCCTACACCTCTATTGGTATGCCCATTAACTACAATCACTGGTCTTTTGGTAAACAATTTATTGGTACCGAACAAAACTATCGCCGCGGCCACATGGGTCTGGCCTATGAATTGGTGATTAATTCAAATCCTTGTATCTCCTATCTACAAGAAGAGAATACGCTAACCATGCAAGCACTAGTCATTGCTCATGCATGCTTTGGCCACAATTCTTTTTTTAAAGGTAATTATCTTTTTAAAACATGGACCGACGCTAGTTCCATCGTCGACTATCTGGTTTTTTCTCGTGATTACATCAGTAAGTGCGAAGAGCGCTATGGACTTGAATCCGTTGAGTCCATACTCGATGCGTGCCATGCCCTAATGAACTACGGTGTAGACCGCTACAAACGGCCCTACCCCCTTTCCCTGCAAGAAGAAAAAGAAAATCAGCAGCAACGCGAAATTATTCTACAACAGCAGGTAAATGATTTATGGCGCACAATTCCCCAGCATATCAGCACAGACAAACCCGACGTTGAACCCACGTTCCCCTCTGAGCCTCAGGAAAATCTACTCTACTTTTTTGAGAAAGATGCGCCACTACTTGAACCCTGGCAGCGGGAAATTATTCGTATCGTGCGTAAAATGGCACAATACTTATATCCCCAGCGACAAACCAAGGTAATGAATGAAGGCTGGGCCTGCTTTTGGCACTACAACCTGCTTTACGACCTCTTCCATCAGGGGCGTGTGAGCGAGGGTTTTATGCTGGAATTTCTCCAGTCACACACCAATGTGGTTTACCAACCACCCTACGATCACCCAGGCTTTGGTGGTATTAATCCCTATACGCTGGGTTTTTCAATGATGCAGGATATCCGCAGGATTTGTGAAACACCAAGTGATGAAGACAAACGCTGGTTTCCCGATATTGCCGGTAGTCCGTGGCTAGAAACCCTGCACTTTGCTATGGAGAATTACAAAGATGAGAGCTTTATATTACAGTTTTTATCACCTAAATTAATCCGTGATCTGAAACTTTTTGCCGTACTCGATAGCGATAAAAATGATCACCTGGAAGTCGCCGCGATACATAACGACAGCGGTTACCAAATAATTAGAGAAGCGCTTGCAGGCATGCATAATATTGGCAATAACGAACCAAACATCCAAGTGGTCAATGCCAATATTAATGGCGACCGCAGTCTATTACTTCGCCATTACGTCCACGACCATCGCCCCATGGATGCCACAACCACTCCAGAAGTACTGAAATATATCCATCATCTTTGGGGCTTTGATGTAAAACTAGAGTCCATAGATCAGAATATCGTCAACAAGTCTTACTACTGGCCGACAATTGATGAGGACACAGAAAAAATTATGACGCCAACTGTGGCAATTATGGTTTAAGTCCCCATTCAGGAACTACCGTTAGACCAAATAAGTAACGGAACCAATCAACGGTTACGGTGATCTTTTTCACCCGGTTTTTTTGGATGTGCATAGGGATGGGGACGCTCACCAACAGCATCAAAAGGCATTGCACGCATTGTCTCAAGGCAGCCGCGCCAGGCACTGACAAGGCGGTCTTCAGCTGTGTAATCGAAGCTATCCTGTAGACGCCCTTCGACATCACCGCCGGGTACAGGCCGGTTTTCCAGCAACCAATCAACGGTTAAGCCTAATGAATCTATACTCGAATGCACATCCCGATAACCCAGCTGCGTCTTAAGCTTCGATAAATCGAGTACACGGTGGTGAGTACTCGGACCTGTAGTGTAAGGCCGCGCGGGGTGAGCGATATCCCATGGCATGGATTCAACGGGCAGAGATGCACCCATTTTGTTAGCGATGACCTCTACCACCTGATGCATTGTCAGCTGGTTTTCATCACCGCAATTATAGATTTCCCCAGCAGAAGCGGAGGGTTTATCAACCGCAAGTAATACTGCATGAGCAAGATTAGCGACATAACCATGAGTGGTTAAGGTTAACCCAGCGTCAGGTAGAACAATGTATGGGCGTTTATCGAGAATACGGCGAATAATACTCCACTCTCTGGGAATCAGCTGACGCGGACCATAGACATAAGGATAACGAAAGTGAGCTGCCTCTGGATGGTACTCAAGTACCGTTTGCTCCGTTTGTGCAATTAAGTAAGAAAAACGATGTTCAGCCTCGCTATCGACAAGAGGATCGGTTTCCGCTACTGGGCACTGGAAACCCTCAGGGACTAGGGCTCCAGGCTCAAAATAGCCGCGATAACTCGCCACCCCACCAACGCTGACAAAACGTCCTACCTTTCCGACGAGAGCTTGAGCTAAAAACCTTACCCGACCGTAGGTAACAACAGCAAGATCAAAAGTACGTCCCGCGAGAGACTCTTCTATAGTTTCGAGAAAGTGGGGATCGCCGTGAATATGTTCAACCTCAGGGGGAATTTCAGGAATTTCGTGAGTGCCGCGATGAAAAATAGCGACCTCATAGCCTCGTGCCAATAAACCATTAACGAGGTATGGCCCCGTCGGCCCCGTACCGCCAACTACCAATGCTTTCATTCTCTTTCCTTTTTATTGTTAAAGTCATTAAGCCCAGTAAAACACACCAGATATGATTAGAAGACTGAACAAATGATCTCAGAGATTATCCGGTTTCGTCTAGTCAAACCGAATAAACCAAACCTGCTATTTAAGCTACAAAAAATGGTCCTACCAGGATAGATGTTCCAAGCTATCGACTTATAAGCGGGGCATTAATTGATGATACTTTGCTAGAACTGATTTCTTCCTTCGACCCCGTTACACCACAAATAAGAGTGACAGGTGTTGCTAGTAAATGTTAGAAAGAGCCTAAGAGCTGTCGACTAGAGCTTGAGAGGGAGAACAGATGTTTCCAGTCTACCTAAAAGCAATGTTGCCTTGTGTTGCTCTGGGATCGTGGAATAGAAATTTCAATTATTCAAGTTGGATTGTTAAATTTATTCTATTAACAAGCCCGGCAAAAAATCGATCACTATAGCTATGAAGAAGTCTTTATATAATAACGTGTGTATTAAAAAGCCATTTGCTTAGCGGCCAGTTCTCGCATAATTTCTTCCGACCCACCACCAATTGCATATACACGCACTTCGCGGTAAATACGTTCAACCTTATTGCCGTGCATAAAACCACTACCCCCAAAGACCTGTACCGCTTCACGAGCACAAAACTCCATAGTTTCAGCAGCCATTAACTTAACCATGCTCAATTCAGAAATGGGCATGCTTTCATTTTCCATTTGCCAGGCCGTTTTTTCAATAAATGCTTGAGTAGCAGCAATGCGTTTACCCATTTCAACAAACTTATGGCGGATCACTTGATGATCAACCAAACGCTGACCGAAAGTTTTACGTTCTCTTGCCCAAGCGACGGCTTCATCCATACACACCATGGCCAAAGCATTAGCCATTGCCGCCAGTCCCAAGCGCTCAGCATTGAAATTACCGACAATAATGCCGAAACCATTATTTTCTTCACCAATCAAGTTTTCTACGGGTACTTTACAGTCATTGAAATACAGTGCTGCTGTGTCGGAAGAATGCCAGCCCATTTTTTTCAATGAGGTTGCGCTAAATCCTGGCGTGTCTTTTTCTATTAATAACAGAGAAATACCAGAACGGCCTGGGCCACCCGTGCGTACCGCAACGGTAAAAAAATCTGCCCGGGTGCCGCTGGTAATAAACATTTTAGAACCGTTAACAATGTAATGATCACCTGCACGTTTGGCCGTCGTTTGTAAATTAGCAACATCCGACCCCCCCGACGGTTCTGTAATAGCCAAAGCTGAAATTTTTTCGCCGGACACAATCCCGGGAATTATCTTAGCTTTCATAGCTTCAGTGCCTTGATTGACAATGGGTGGCATGCCAATTGTGTGAGTGATCAGGCTGGAGTTAACACCTCCCCCTCCAGAACGTGCTTGTTCTTGAGCCGAGATAATACTAAAAAAATGGTCCGTATCAGGCACACCGCCATATTCCTCGGGATAGCCCATTTGCAAGACACCCAATTGTGCCGCCTTTGAGTAAAGTTCACGAGGGAAAATACCCGCCTCTTCCCAGTCACTAAGATTTGGTGCTATTTCTTTATCGACAAAGCGGCGATACATATGACGCCATGCGTCATGATCTTCATTGTAATAAAGTTTGCTCAGAGGTTGATCGAACCAGGAGGTGAAATCACTAAGGGCCATGTTAATTCCTCGATAATTTTTCGTTGCCTGGTTTAAAACATATTGCTCACGCTTCATCACGTAGAAAAAAAGATCAGCAGGTAATATGTTTAACCCAATAACGAAAGCACAAGCGTGACCGTAAAGAGCGCCTTTGCTTGTCAGATCATAAAGGAAATCATTCTAACGATTGATTGATGTCTAACCCAGCGTTCAACTATCCTAGTTAACTAGAAGAAAAACTGTAAGCTGGGTACTTTTTGTAACTGTAGAAGACAGCCGATAAGGCCATATAGAGTATAGCTGAGCAGGAATCCCAGGCGGGGTAGCAAGGGGATTGATTTAAAACCTAGGAAATTCCGGTTTGCTGATTTATAAACCCAGTTGTCTAGCGGCCAGGTCACGCATGATTTCTTCTGAGCCGCCACCTATAGCATAGACTCGGACTTCGCGATAAATACGTTCTACCTTATTACCACGCATATACCCCATCCCACCAAATATTTGGAGAGCTTCTCTCGCACAGTATTCCATAGTTTCTGTAGCGTGGACTTTAAGTAGGCTGAGTTCGGTGACCGGTACTTCACCCTCCTGCATTTGCAATGCTGTTCGCTCCATCATTGCCTGTGATGTCAGAATTCGCTTCGCCATTTCAGCAATTTTATGGCGAATCACTTGATGTTCCATTAGGCGGTGACCAAAAGTGACTCGCTCGCGAGCCCAAGCGACAGCTTCATCCATGCACACCATCGCTAGCCCGGTAGCAAAGGCAATAATGCCTAAACGCTCGGCGTTAAAATTGAGCATGATGCCAGGGAACCCTTTATTTTCAACGCCAATCAAATTCTCAACCGGCACACGGCAATCATCAAAAAACAAAGTGGCCGTATCAGAACACCACCAGCCCATCTTCTTTAATGCAGTTTGCGTAAAGCCTGGCGTGTCTTTTTCAATTAACAGCAAAGAAATTCCTTTGCGCCCCTCTTCACCGGTACGCACGGCGACGGTGTAGTAGTCGGCTCGCATACCACTGGTAATATAAGTTTTTGAGCCATTAACAATGTAGTGGTCGCCCTCTCTGCGGGCTGTCGTTTTCAGATTGGCAACATCCGAGCCACCCGTTGGCTCGGTCACAGCCAGGGCCGATATTTTTTCGCCACTAATCACTTCAGGCACAATGCGGGCTTTCATTGCTTCCGTGCCCATTGCCAGTATCGGTGGCATCCCAATACTGTGACTATTTAAACTTGGATGCACACCGCCACCACCAGCGCGAGCCAGCTCCATACAAGTAACAATATCAAAGAAAGGGTCTGGTTTCTCGATACCACCATACGCTTCAGGATAACCCAACTGCAGTAATCCAATATCAGCAGCTTTCTTATATAGCTCCCGAGGGAAGGTTTCTGCCTCTTCCCATTCCTCCACAAAGGGTGAAATCTCTTTATCGACAAAACTGCGTAGAGCACGACGCCATGCTTCGTGATCTTCATTATAGTATTGACCAGAAAGAGGTTGGTCGAACCACGAAGTAAAGCTACTTAAAGCCATAATAATCTCTAATTGTTATTTGGTTTTAATGAAGAGCAACTCAAGAAGGTCGTACTGTCGGCAATTCAAGCGTCAATACAGCCGGCACACAAAGTCCGTTCTCAGTAGATATATTTATTTTCACATCCACCAAATGCTGATCATTATCGTTGTAACACTTTTCGACTGTGCCCTCCCCTTGTAAGGTATCACCTGCATAAATGGAGCTACGCATTTGCATTTGACGTTTGCGAATAAAGACGTGGGGGCCTGCCCAGTCGGTAACAACTCTATCGATAAAACCTTCAATCGCCATGGTATTTAGATAGATTTCTTTTTGTCCCTGATGCCGGGCGTAGGCTGGATTATGGTGCCCAGGGAAATAATCCTGGGTCGCAGCCGCATCGAGAATCACCCGTTCGAAGGGTACATCCATAGTGACTTGTGTAACCACGTCTCCTTCGCTAATTTCATTCCAGTATTTAAAGGTAATGTCGCGGCTCATGATTCACCCTCCGGTACGTAATAACGAAATAAGCTATTGGTTTGCTCAGCAATAAGCTGTTCGCTCTGATTAAAGAATTTTGCTTTAGTGGTAAGGAAATGACCGACGCCTAAACGGGTTTTCTTTTCTTCCGAAACATCAATCAGCTCGTCGACAACCGAAATGCGATCACCTAAATACAAGTGACGATGAAATTCAGTATCAGTCGCCACATTAATTAACGTATCACCCGGCAGCGGTATTTTCATAGCTATAAAATAGTGCTCTCGCTCTTTTTCTGGGTGCCATTGCAAGGCCATAGCCCAGGTCAGCAACAACCCCGGTGGGGCTACAATGCCCCCCCATTGTTTATTGGCATAGTCTTCGTTCCAATAACTGGCATTGCCATCTTCCACCATAGAACAATAAACCTTGATCATTTCCCAATTCACGGAAAATTCGGCAACAACTTTTTTACCGGGTTTATTCAGCAACTTTACGGCATCTTCGTAGGTGCCGTAAGCCAACGGAAAGGGTTCGTTAAATGTTTCACTCATGTGTACATCCTCATTCATTATCACTATCTATGCAGGCTGAAATTGTGGGATTTTCATATCGCCTCGTGCTTCAAACACCACTTCAACCGCCATATCGACACGCACCTTGTCGACATCACAATTAAGTACATTGGCCATCATCCTCGGGCCTTCGTCCAATTCAATGATGGCCAGCACATAGGGCAGGTCTTCCTGATAAGAAGGTAATGGCGATTGGTAAATAACTGAATAGCTATATACCGTGCCTTTACCACTAAGTTGCTTCCAGCTTATGTCCTGGTTAAAACAAGCGGGGCACCAAAGGCGCGGATAATAAAAACTGGCATCACACTCGCCACAATAGGGCAGGACCAGTTTGTTATCTTTGGCATGCTGCCAATAAGGCGCTGCGCAGTCAGTGATTCGCGGTTGGGGTTTGGCAGGAGGCGTTGTCGCTGCCGACGTTACATCACTCATACTTTTTTACCTGTTATTTTCCGTCGCACGCATTGCTATTTAAGCACTGCGACCCAGAATTAATGTTGAATGCTCACTCATCATGCCACCGTAGGAATGCACAATGCCGGCATTGGCTTTGTCGAGCTGACGCTCGCCGGCAATACCCATGATCTGGCGTATGCCTTCAACAATCATCGACATCCCTGAGGCATCGCCAGTGTGTCCAAATGAGAGTAAACCGCCAAAGGTATTAACCGGGAAATCGCCACCCGGTCGCGCTGCACCCGACTGGAAGAATTGACCGCCCTTACCTTTTGGGCAAAGTCCCAACTCTTCCATAAACACCAACGGGTTAATACTAAAGGCATCGTAAATTTCGGCGAAATCCATATCACTCGGGCGTAGGCCCGCCATCGTATAGGCCTGCTGGCCCGACTTACTACAACCGATATCTGTCAAACTTGTTGCCTGATGAATATTGCGGTGGTTGTGAAATTCACCCATACCCAGTACATAAGCCGGTTGTTTATTGAGACGCTTAGCGTAGGCTTCATTACACACTAGAAATGCAGCGCCGCCCTCCAGGGGAATGGAGCAATCGTAAAGATTAAAGGGTGAGGCGATGGGCCGCGACTGCCTTACTTTTTCAACAGTTAACGCCTCGCCACCATAGGTGCTGGCATCAGGATTTAACAAGGCCCAGTCACGACTCGACACGCAAACCTCAGCTAATTGCTCCGCCGTCGTTCCGTATTCGTGCATGTGCCGGGTGGCCACTTGTGCATAAAGTGCAGGTATAAAAGTCCCGTAGGGAAACTCATAAATTTCATGGCTAACCATGCGCGCCATAGACTCTGCGCCACCCGTACTTACTTTAGGAAACTTACCCGCGCCGACACACAGTACGCTATCCACTTTACCTTGCTGAATAGCGAGCACCGCACGCTGTACCATCAAGCCATAGGTGGAACCACCCGCATTCATTGTATCGGCAAACAAGGGTTTAATGCCCAGCTCTTCATAAAGCTGCTCGTGAACAAAAATATCATTACTACCGCCACCAGCCATGCCCGAGGGACAAGCCAGCAAACCTTGAATATCGCTAGGTTTTAGTGACCACTCAGAAAGAAACTGGCGTATGACTTCAATATAGAGGTCGTAGCCATCCTTGTCGGGATAACGGCCAGGCTTCATTTCAGATACGGCGGCAATGGCTACCGGGTTTGTATGGGACATTTGTATCGAACCCTCCTGAATTTACTCATTATAATTGGCGTACATAATTACCCAAATCAAGCCAGCATTCTATTGTGCATAGCCAGAACCGCACAAAATCACTGACTCGCGGGTACTACTTTTAAAAAAACAATCGAGCAAGGCATCCAAGGTCTGCAGGTGTCTATTACTGAATTTTGCCAACGCAAAAAATAGGCTATTAATGACTTTCTAATTACGGAAAAAATTTTGTGCCTAACATAAAAATCAAAAACCGCGCTCCAAAGAACGCGGTTTTTTTAATGCTTAAGGATTAACTTACCACTTAACAACTGTCGTACCGACATTACCGAAACCGTGCATAGATTCAATAACGGAGGCAGCCTCTTCTACGCCAATGACATTAGTCACCATCGCTCCGGGTGTTAACTTTCCAGATTTGACCATATTTAACATCGCCGGATAGCGCTGGGGTTGCATACCTATGGTGCCGACAAACTCAATTTCTCGAGCAACCATAACATCGATAGGTAGCGCAATATATCCTTTCTCTGCCTGAGTGGTCAGCCCAATTTGCAAATGTCGACCTCGTGAGCGCAGGCTCATCACTGAATTCAAACAAGTTGTGGCAATGCCCAGAGCATCGACTGATATATGCGCGCCGCCACCAGTTAGCTCCACAACCGCTTCGCCAACATTGCCACTTGAGGCATTCACAGTAGCAACGGCACCCATCTTCTTAGCCATCTCTAGATTCTGGTCATTAATATCAACGGCCACAACATTTGCGCCAAGCGCGTTGGCAATTTGTGTTGCGGCAAGACCAATACCACCACAACCGTGTATCGCCACCCAATCACCAGCACCCACTTTTGCCTGGTCGACAATGCCGTGGAAAGAAGTCATAAAACGACAACCCATACTCGCGGCTTCTACAAAGTCTATCGACTCATCCAGTGGCACCAGGTTGAGATCGGCACCGACAACGTGGGCGTATTCACCGTAACCGCCGGAACAGCCAAAGCCAGCAAGATTGGCGTTGATGCAAACATTTTGATGGCCAGAATGACAGTGAGTGCAGTTACCACAACCAAAAATGAAGGGGCAGATTACCCTGTCACCGGGTTTATAGGCGGTAACATTTTTACCAACTTCTTCAACCACACCACAGAACTCATGGCCAATGACATGGGGCAACTCTGGCTGCAGACCAATCCACTCCCAATCGCCATCGCACACGTGACAATCACTACGACAAACACCATTGGCAGCCACTTTAATAATGGCATCGTCCGGCCCACACTTGGGGTCAGGCCAGTTGTTGTGGACTTTCATGGGTGTTCTAAAGGCTTCGAGGACAGCTGCTTTCATGGTCTTGCTCCGTATTTTCGCCCGAGTAGATCTCAGGACGATTATTATTATGTACCAGATTATTTTTTGTCACAGGTCCTGTCAAGGTTATATGCTGCGTTCAGTAAAAAAACAAAAATCTAGTTTTCAAATTGCCCTAACATTGATTCACGATCGCGAATACCCATTAGGTAGAGAACACCGTCGAGACCAATATTTGAAATCGCCTGCTTGGCATTGGCTTTAACGAGGGGCTTGGCGCGAAAGGCAATCCCTAACCCAGCAATACCCAGCATCGGCAAGTCGTTGGCGCCATCACCCACGGCCACAGTTTGTTCAAGACAAATTCCTTCCTCCTGCGCCAATTGCCGTAATAACTCGGCCTTACGTGGGCCATCGACAATTTGCCCACTCACTTCGCCACTCACCACACCGTCCTTGATATCCAGCTCATTGGCATACATATAATCGATACCTAAACGTTGGCGAATATTCTCAGCAAAATAGGTGAAACCTCCCGACAAAATCGCCGTTTTATAGCCCAGAGAGTTCAGGGTACTAATTAGATATTCCGCCCCTTCAGTGAGCTCTAGCCGTGCTGCGACTTTGTCCAGAACATTCGCATTCAAGCCCTTTAGCAAAGCCACCCGCTCTTTAAAACTGGTTTGAAAATCGATGTCCCCCGCCATCGCTCGGGCGGTAATGCCAGAAACCGCGTCACCAACACCGGCTTCAATAGCCAGCTCGTCAATTACCTCAGCATCAATGAGGGTTGAATCCATATCAAAAACAACCAGCCGACGGTGGCGACGAAATACACTATCTTCCTGATAGGCGATATCAACGTTCAATTGTCCGGCAAGTTCTAATAAAGATTTTCGGTATTCAACAATATCACGACCATCACCGCGAATAGAAAATTCAACACAGGCTTTGCTTTTGGCATCTACGTTATCAAGATCAACTCGGCCCGAGAGACGCAAAATACTATCAATATTTAGACCCTGCTCAGTACTAACCTGGGTGATACGAGCGATTTGCTCAGCACTAATATAGCGCGCTAACAAGGTAACGATATGTTGAGGCTTCCCCTGCTGGGCAACCCAGGCGGCATAGCTAGCTTCACTGACCGGCTGAAACCGTACCTGCATATCGAGGTCATGGAGTTTAAAAAGTACATCTTTTAATACTGGCGAGGAATCACGATGAGTAGGCACCTGGGCCAGCACACCGAGGCTAAGGTTGTTGTGAATCACCGACTGACCAATATCGAGAACATTGACCTCGTATTCAGCCAGAACATTTGTAACGGCACTGGTGACGCCAGGCTTGTCTTCACCAGAAACGATAATCAATAGAATTTCTTTCACAAAACGACCTTTTAAATATTTTTGTAACAATAAAGAGAACAGTAGAAAAAATCTTAAATAATCTAGCCAGTACTATAAATCAATATTCAAGCCATTATAATTGAGCTCTTGAAGAGATAGAACGCAGAATGAATACTCTAAATGTTTATTTACAAAAAATGGGCTTGCAAAAAAAATTAATGCTATCAATTGCCCTGGTTTCTAGCCTTTACTGCCTGGTTCTGCTGTCACTACTCTATTTTCAGCTGAATTCGCAAACTGAGTTGCAAACAGAATTGTTTGGCGAAGCCATGAGCCACCAGCTACTTGACCAGGTGCGCCAACCTCTACTCCACCAGGATGTCGTCAGCCTCCAAGTCGTGCTCGACAATTTGGTCGTGCATACAGGGATGGTCGCACAAGCAGCGGTTTTTAAGCCTGACAATAGCCTTCTTGCTGAGAGTGTCGGGTCCTTGCCCACCGCTACATCAGCCAGTCGCAAGGTGTTTAAGCAAGCGCTAACACTTAGCAACGGGCAAAGCTGGCAAGTACAACTCACTCTCGACTCTGGCGATATTCGACAACAGGCGATGATTATATTTTGGTCGGCAAGCATCCTGAGTTTCTTGCTTTTCGCATTGATGTTCTACTGGGCGAAGCGTTTAGGCAATAGCATCAGTGTCCGCCTAGAAAGCCTCGCTGACTGTTTACCAGGTGACGAGACCGACACGCAGGCCA
Source organism: Porticoccaceae bacterium (assembly GCA_029212965.1). Taxonomy (GTDB): domain Bacteria; phylum Pseudomonadota; class Gammaproteobacteria; order Pseudomonadales; family Porticoccaceae; genus Reddybacter. Next base: position 15,747 of record JARGOV010000025.1, on the reverse strand, counting down.
ATACCGAGATTGATGTTATAAGTCGACTGGAAAAGCGTATCGAACCCCTGTTACTTAAACCGGCAAGCGTCAACACTACGCCCCTAGAAACAGAACCAGAGCTTGAATCCTGCTGCCTGGCGATTCGCGGTATCAATCTACCTCAATTACAAGCTCACCTCAGCCACGACAACCTACGCAGGGTACTCAAACGCTTTGACGATATAATTGCCACCACGAATGAGCTGTTCAAAGGTGAACGACTGAGTGGTGCGAACAATTGCGTTTATTTACGTTTTGTCGCCACACCAGGCGACAGCAACTTTCTACTCCGCGCCATTAGCAGTCACCTGGCACTGGTAGAGTTGCAACGCGAGCAGGCCAATGAAGAAGGGGCTGGGTTAATTCTTAGCAGCGCCCTGACTATCGACCCCTCCCTTCAGGAAGACACGGCAAACGCCAGTTGTCGTTTTATGCAAGACACCGCAGCTGAAGCCACGCTCGCCCAACTATCAGCGACCAGCTTGCTCGCTGACCCATGGCAACTTCTAACCCACGGTACGGTAAAAACAAAAATACCCGCCGAGGCGGGTATCTATTTTGAAGCACTAGCCGGTATCGGCGACCACACTAACCAGGCCAGCGAAACTTTTCTATTTGCCGATTTAGGCAGTGACCAGCAAGCGCTTTTTGAGCGTCAACTCGCCTACTTACGCAACCGACTCAGCGAAAACGAAGAACCCCACTGGCAACCTTCAGCTTCCAGCAGTCCGCTAGTCAATATAAGCTCTTAACGTGGCTGCATTCTAATTGCGCCATCGAGACGAACGGTCTCACCGTTCATATAACCATTCTCGACCATGTGACGCACTAAGCGGCCATACTCATTAGGCTCACCCAAACGGCTGGGATTGGGAACCGTAGCTGCGAGTGAATCCTGAACTTTCTGAGGCATACTACGCAGCAGTGGAGTGCCCATAATACCCGGGGCAACGGTATTGACGCGAATACCGACGGTCGCCAAATCTCTTGCCATGGGTAGAGTCATCCCGACAATGCCACCTTTACTGGCAGAGTAAGCGCACTGGCCGACCTGACCTTCATAAGCAGCAACTGAAGCGGTGTGAATAATCACGCCCCGTTCACCATCCACCAGTTCGTTCTTTGCCATCACGGAGGCACAGCAACGCGCCACATTAAAGCTACCGGTGAGATTAATACCGATTAATTTGGAAAAATCCTCTAGCGGCATGGGGTTGTTTTCGCGGTCGATAATTTTCTTGGCGGGGCCAACACCCGCGCAATTAACCAACACATCAATGCGGCCAAATTTTTCAACCACGGCGTCAACAGCAGTTTCAACTGACTCAGCAGAGGCAACATCAACCGCCCAAAAGCCAGCCTTTTCTTCACCCAGGGCTTTAACAGCCTCGGCACCTAGTTCAGCATTCAGGTCGAAAATAGCTATCTTGGCACCACCGGCGGCCAATACATCCGTTGTTGCTCTGCCCAGGCCGGACGCACCGCCTGTAACAATGGCCACTTTATTGCTTAAATCCACAATGTCTCTCCTCTCTTGGTTGGCAGTCTTTGCGACTGCTTAGAACTGTCTAAAACAACGTCATGGTTTTTGGGTCTTGAAATAGTCTTATTTAAAAGCGCTAAGACAAACACCGAAACACCTATCAAATAGAAATACCTAACTCTTCTACCATGGCATCGCGCATTTTAAACTTCATAATTTTGCCCGTTACTGTCATCGGGTAGTCATCGACAAAACGAATATAGTGCGGCACCTTAAAATGGGTGATTTTGTTTTTGCAAAAAACTCTCACCTCTTCTTCTGTTAAAGTTTGCCCTTCATGGCACTTGATCCAGGCACACACCTGTTCGCCGAATCGCTCATCGGGCACACCCACAACCTGTACTTCCTGAATTTTTCCGTGAGTGTAGAGAAATTCCTCTACTTCGCGAGGGTAAATATTTTCACCACCACGAATAATCATATCTTTAATTCGCCCAGTTACGCGCACATAACCTTCGTCATCCATAATCCCAATATCACCGGAGTGCAACCAGCCACCGACATCGATGGTCTCAGAGGTCTTTTCTTCGTCGTCCCAATAGCCGCGCATCACGGCATAACCCCGGGTACAAATCTCGCCCTTCGCGCCAATAGCGACGACTCGATTATTGTCATCGACAATTTTGGTTTCAAGATGAGGACAAGGTTTACCTACAGTGCCAACACGTTTATCAAGAGCATCATCCGGTTCAGTGGCGTGACTCACGGGACTTAACTCTGTTTGTCCATAGGCGATCAAAATTTGCTGCATATTCATTTTGCCGATGACCTGTTTCATCACCGATTCGGGGCATGGTGCGCCGGCCATTATACCGGTTCGCAAGCTTGATAAATCAAAGCTCTCAAATTCGGGGTGATCGAGCTCAGCAATAAACATCGTTGGCACACCGTGCAAAGCGGTGCATTTTTCCTCCGCGACAACGCTCAAGACACTATGGGGTTCAAAAGCTTCACCAGGGAAGACTGCTGTTGCACCGTGGCAAATGCAGCCCAAGTTGCCAATCACCATACCGAAGCAATGATAGAGCGGCACAGGAATACACACTTTATCTTCATGGGTGAGGCGCATCACATCACCGTTAACTTTGCCATTATTCAGCACATTGCAATGGGTCAGAGTCGCGCCCTTGGGGTTACCCGTGGTACCACTAGTGAACTGAATATTAATCGCATCGTCGGGCATCAATTGATCTTTCAACTCATATAGCTGCTTGTGCTCTATCTCACCACCCATGGCACAAACTTCGTCAAAATTAAACATGCCCGGCGTTTGGGCTTCACCCATACGAATCACTGTTTCAAGACTGGGGAATTTAGCAGAACGTAATTGACCGGGCTCGCAACTCGCCAGCTCTGGAGCCAATTCACATAACATATCGAGGTAACAGCTACTTTTAAATGCCTCGGCACTGATAATGGCGCGACACTGCACTTTATTTAAGGCATATTCCAGCTCATAAAGACGATAAGCCGGATTGATGCAAACCAGAATGGCGCCTATTTTTGCCGTGGCAAATTGAGTTAAACACCACTCGTAACAGTTCGGCGCCCAAATACCGACGCGATCACCCGGCATAATGCCTAAAGCCAACAGTCCCGTAGCGAGCCTTTCGACTTCGTGCTGATATTCACTGTAGGTCCAGCGGATATTTTGATGGGCCACCACCAGAGCTTCATTGTCGGGAAAACGCTCAACAGCCAGATCAAACTGATTACCGATAGTGTCGTAAACCAGTGGCTCAGTTGCAGCACCGCACATATAGCTTTTTTCCAGTTTCATTTTGTCTCCGACCGTTAGCCTCAAGATTATTGTTTTGCTTAAAACGTATGCCGCCCACTCGCTCAGCAAAGTTTGCAACAAACCTTGCGTCCAAAACACAGGGCCGCGCAATTTACCAATCTCTGGCGACGCTGGCAAACACCCCGAGCGCAATTGCAGCTTACGTTAACGTAAGTTATATTTCAGCCCCCGCACTGGTTGGCAACAATGGCTAAAAAGACGAGCACTTACAGTATTTCAGAGTTGGCCAAAGAATTCGGCGTTACGACACGCGCTATCCGTCACTACGAGGAACTGCAACTCCTGCAGCCTGCACGACAGGGTCAGAAACGTATTTACAGCCCTGCCGATCGTACCAAACTGAAACTAATCGTGCGTGGCAAACGTATTGGTCTCTCTCTACAGGAAAGTGGTGAATTACTGCATATGTACGAACCCGGCAGCAGTAATATCAATCAACTTGAGCGTATGCTGGAATATATCAGCACGTCACGACAAAAATTATCCCAACAACTGCGTGACATCACCGCCATGCTAGACGAGCTGGATAAAGCCGAAACAGGCTGCAAGACCGAACTTAAAAGCCTCGGCAAATTACGGGAGCTGTGATAGCACCCCTCCCCACAATCCGCACCCAAGGAAATACAGCAATGAACACACCTTTTAAAAGTATGAACTTCGACCTCGGCCAAGACGTCGACATGCTGCGCGATGCCGTCTATCAATTTGCCCAGGGCGAAATTGCCCCCCGCGCCGAACAAATCGATATCGACAATAATTTCCCCGCCGAACTATGGCAACAGTTCGGTGATATGGGGCTGCTGGGCATAACGGTTGAAGAAGAATACGGCGGCACTGACATGGGCTATCTGGCCCACGTGGTCGCCATGGAGGAAATTTCCCGCGCCTCTGCTGCTATCGGTCTATCTTACGGCGCCCACTCCAACTTGTGCGTTAATCAAATTCGCAAGAACGGCAGCCACGAACAAAAGCTCAAATATTTACCCAAACTTTGCTCTGGCGAACACATCGGTGCTCTGGCCATGAGCGAGCCCGGCGCTGGTTCTGACGTGGTGAGTATGAAGCTGCGAGCCGACAAAAAAGGCGAGCGCTATATTCTCAATGGCAATAAGTTCTGGATAACCAATGGCCCCGATGCTGACACCTACGTCATCTACGCCAAGACCGAACCCACCAAGGGTTCCAAAGGCATTACTGCGTTTATTGTCGAGCGCGACTTCCCCGGTTTTAGCCGCGCACAAAAACTCGACAAACTCGGCATGCGCGGTTCCAACACGGGCGAGCTAGTGTTTGAAGACTGCGAAGTTCCCGCTGAAAACATTCTCGGTAAAGAAAACCAGGGCGTTAAAGTCTTAATGTCGGGCCTCGATTTTGAGCGCACCGTGCTCTCGGGTGGCCCTGTCGGTTTAATGCAGGCCTGTATGGATATCGTCATGCCCTACTACCATGACCGCAAACAGTTCGACACGCCCATTGGTGAATTTCAGTTGATGCAGGGCAAGCTGGCCGATATGTATGTTGACCTCAACACCTCACGCGCTTACCTTTACGCAGTCGCTAAGGCCTGTGATCGGGGTGAAGACTCGCGCAAAGATGCCGCCGCTGTGATTTTGTACACCGCCGAAAAAGCCACGCAAATGGCCTTGCAAGCGATACAGGCCCTGGGTGGCAACGGCTACATTAACGAGTATCCCACCGGGCGCTTACTGCGCGATGCCAAGCTCTATGAAATTGGCGCTGGCACCTCCGAGATTCGCCGCATGCTCGTGGGTAGAGAGCTCTTTAATGAATCAAAATAAGCAACTGATTTAAAAAATAAAAAAATACCAAGCAACGGCTAAAGCAACAATAATTATCGACAAGGGAATTAACGTCATGAGCTACCAATCTGTACTGAAAGACGATCACTTTAAAGGTAAAACCATACTGGTCACTGGCTCCGGCAGTGGCTTTGGCCGCTGCATCGCCCACGAACTGGCCTCTCTAGGCGCAACCATTTTGATGATGGGGCGCACGGAAGAGAAGCTAGTTACTGTGAAAGCTGAAATTGAGGGCGATAACCCCGGCGCTATCGTCGATTATGGTTGTGCCGATATTCGCGATGCCGAGGCGGTTGATAGCGTCATCGACAAATTCGTTGCCGACCACGGACAAATTAACGGTCTGGTTAATAATGCTGGCGGCCAGTTCCCCGCCGACCTAGAGAACATTAGCCCCAACGGGTTTCTTGCCGTGGTGCGCACCAATCTGCTCGGCGGCTTTATTGTCTCCAAGGCTGTGTTTCTCAAGTCGATGAAAGAACACGGTGGAGCCATCGTCAACATTACCGCCGACAACTTTGGCGGTATGCCGCGAATGTCTCACTCTGGTGCCTCGCGCGCCGGTATGGAAAACCTCACCCAAACTGCCGCTGTCGAATGGGCCTATGCCGGTGTGCGTCTCAATGCCGTGGCACCCGGTTATTTGGGCTCGTCCGGCCTCGACACGTACGAAGACCCGGAAATGGTGGAGTGTATACCCCACTTCCCCGAGTCCGTACCTCTCAACCGCGTCGGTACCGAGTCAGAAGTCAGCTCGGCGGTATGCTTTTTACTCAGTGATGGTGCCAGCTACATCAACGGCGTCACCCTCAAAGTCGATGGCGGTAGCTCTCTGTGCTTAAGCTCGCCACTAGGTCGAAAAATCAAACGCGCACAGCGCAATAACGAAGCTTACAACGGCTTCCACCGCGCAACATTCCCCAAGGTCTTGCAGTAAAACCAAACCTTGCACAACCAATTCCAGTAACAATAGCCGAAGAGAGTCGCTTCCATGGCCGTATTGAAATCGAAGATCAACACCCGCACTACCGAGTTTGCAGCAAACGCCGCGCAAATGCAGAGCATCGTCGACGACCTGAACGAAAAGATCGCCCAAATCAGTCTTGGTGGTAACCAGAAATCTCGTGACCGCCATGAAAGCCGTGGCAAGCTTCTGCCTAGGGACCGGCTTAAACACTTGCTCGACCCCGGCAGCCCCTTTTTAGAATTCTCACAATTTGCCGCCTGGGAATGCTATGACGACTACGTACCCGGAGCCAGCTTAATCACGGGTATTGGCCGCGTCGCCGGGCAGGAATGTTTAATTGTTGTCAATGACCCCACGGTCAAGGGCGGCACTTACTACCCCTTAACGGTCACGAAGCAAATACGGGCACAGACTATTGCCGATGAAAACAACCTGCCTTGTATTTATCTGGTCGATTCCGGTGGCGCCTTTTTGCCCATGCAGGCCGAAATATTCCCCGATCGTCTACACTTTGGCCGCAGCTTTTTTAACGAAGCTGTCATGTCATCAAAGGGCATTCCGCAAATTGCCGTAGTGATGGGTTCCTGCACCGCTGGCGGCGCCTATATGCCGGCCATGGCCGACGAATCGATTATCGTTAAAGAACAGGGCACCATCTTCCTCGGCGGCCCGCCCCTGGTAAAGGCGGCCACTGGCGAAATCGTAAGTGCTGAAGATCTCGGTGGTGCCGATGTGCACTGTCGCACCTCAGGCGTGACCGACCACTACGCACAGAATGACCAACACGCGCTGCAACTGGCACGCCAGTCTATCGCTCGTCTCAACCGGGTGAAACCAGCACAGCTCGATGTACAAGAATCCGTTGACCCCCTGTACGACGCCAAAGACATTTATGGCGTGGTACCCAAAGACAGCAAAAAACCCTACGATGTGCGCGAAGTGATCGCCCGCGTGGTCGACGGCTCGGAATTCGACGAATTTAAAGCGCTGTTCGGCACCACCCTAGTTTGTGGTTTTGCTCGCATACACGGCTACCCAGTCGGCATACTGGGCAACAACGGCATTTTGTTCGGCGAGTCGGCACAAAAAGGCGCGCATTTCATCGAACTATGCTGTCAGCGCAAAATCCCCCTGGTCTTCCTGCAAAACATCACCGGCTTTATGGTCGGCAAGCAATACGAGGCCGGCGGCATCGCCAAACACGGCGCCAAACTGGTCACCGCCGTGGCCTGCGCCAAAGTACCTAAGTTCACCATTATTATCGGCGGCTCTTTCGGTGCCGGTAACTACGGCATGTGCGGTCGCTCCTACGATCCACGCTTTTTATTCATGTGGCCCAATGCGCGCATCTCAGTGATGGGTGGCGAACAAGCCGGGGGCGTATTAGCGAGCGTTAAGCGCGACCAGATTGAAGGCAAGGGCGACACCTGGAGCGATGAGGAAGAAGCCACCTTCAAACAACCGGTGATTGATCTCTACGAGAAGCAGGGCCATCCCTACTTTGCCTCGGCACGCATTTGGGATGACGGCATTATCGACCCCGCCGACACACGCACCGTGCTCGGTTTATGCATCTCGGCGAGTCTTAACAAAGAAATTGAAGACACCAAATTCGGTGTCTTTAGAATGTAGCGATAAGCCTTTCAAAAAGAATACAAAACAACTAGTTAACGTTACAATTTGATGTAAAAACTAATAGCAGTTACGGCGAAAATAGCGCCTTAACTGCAGGGAAGAAAAACGATGTTCGATAAAATTTTAGTTGCCAATCGCGGCGAAATTGCCTGCCGTGTTATTCGCACCGCGCGTAAAATGGGTATTCGCACGGTGGCCGTTTACTCCGATGCCGATGCCAACGCTCTGCATGTCACTATGGCCGACGAAGCCGTTAACATCGGCGCTGCACCATCGAAAGAATCCTACCTGCTGGCTGATCGTGTACTCGACGCTGCAAAAAAAACCGGTGCACAGGCCGTGCACCCCGGCTACGGTTTTCTTTCCGAAAATGCCGCCTTTAGCGAAGCCTGTAAGGCCAGTGATATTGTTTTTATCGGCCCTCCTGTGGGTGCTATTCAAGCAATGGGCTCAAAGTCTGCCGCCAAACAAATTATGGAAAAAGCCGGTGTTCCCCTGGTGCCCGGCTACCACGGCGACGACCAAAGCCCCGCTATTTTAAAGCAACACGCCGACGACATGGGTTACCCCGTCTTGCTCAAAGCCACTGCCGGTGGTGGCGGCAAGGGCATGCGTGAGGTGTGGAGCAGCGAAGAGTTTGACGAAGCACTGGAGGCCGCCAAGCGTGAATCTCTGTCGAGCTTTGGCGACGATCGCATGCTGGTCGAAAAATACCTCACCCAGCCTCGCCACGTCGAAATACAAGTCTTTTGCGACCAGAACGGCAACGGCGTTTACCTGTTCGAGCGCGATTGCTCCGTACAGCGGCGCCATCAAAAGGTCATTGAAGAAGCACCAGCGCCTGGCATGAATGAAAGGGTGCGCGCCGCCATGGGTGACGCTGCCCTGCTCGCCGCTCAGGCCATCAATTACGAAGGTGCAGGCACCGTCGAATTTTTGCTCGACACCGATGACACCTTCTACTTTATGGAGATGAACACCCGCCTGCAGGTCGAACACCCCGTAACCGAAATGATCACCGGCCAGGATTTAGTTGAGTGGCAGCTGCGTGTCGCCGCTGGGCAAGACCTGCCGTTGACTCAAGAGCAATTGCAAATTAACGGCCACGCGTTTGAGGCGCGCATTTACGCCGAGGACCCCGACAACGACTTTTTGCCTGTCACAGGCACTCTCTCCTACCTGCAACCCCCCGAAGAGAGCGCCAACGTGCGCGTCGATACCGGAGTATTGCAGGGTGACGAGGTGAGCATTTATTACGACCCGATGATCGCAAAGCTCATCGTTTGGGACGAAAATCGCGACCGTGCCCTGAGCCGCCTGGCCAAGGCACTAAGGGAATACCGCATTAGCGGCATGACCACCAATGTCGACTTCCTCTACAACCTGGCCACTGCCGACCCCTTCCGCAAAGCCGATCTCGACACGGGCTTTATCGAAAAGCATCGCGACTTGATTTTCCACAAGAGCGAAGCCGAGCTAGAGCACTATCTCCCCTTGGCCACCCTCTTTTTGATCCTCAAGCGCAATCAGGATGCCTACAACCTCGCCTCGCAAAGCACCGACCCCCACTCGCCTTGGCACATCACCAACGGCTGGCGCAGCGGCAGCGCCAACATACACGACTACCACCTACTGATTAATGGACGTGACGTAACTGTTGTCGCCGAAGAAACCAGCCCCGGCCACTTTAGTCTGAGCACACCCGCTGCCAACACCGAGATGAACGTTCAACTCAGTGGCAACCTTGAGGGTAGCGACCTGCACGCCGACATCGACGGCCATCGGATTCACGCCTCGATCGTCGCCCATGACGGTATTTATAGCTTATTTACCCAAGATGCGGCCCTGCAATTTAGTATCGTTGAACCCGACTGCGGCGACCAAGGTGACGATGCTGAAGCCGGTTTCAATGCACCCATGACCGGCACCATTGTCGCCCTGCCTGTCGAAGCCGGGGCCACAGTGAAAAAAGATCAAGCCATTGTGATTATGGAAGCTATGAAAATGGAGCACACCATTCGCGCCCCCGCCGACGGTACAGTCGTCGAATTTTACTGCCAACCCGGCGACTTGGTTGATGGTGGAGCCGAGCTGGTTAACTTTGAAGCGACTGACAACGAATAAGCACTGGGACTTTGAAGGGCAAGGACGCTCTTCAGCCGCGATTCACTGCCAGTACACCCTTATATGCCTACGATTTAAAAAACTTGCTTTGCCTGATGCACCCGCTGACGCTCTAGCAACTGCATCCGAACGCTCGTCAATATCGGTACTGCCTCAAAGTGCCTATTTTCAGCCATACTTGAACCGTAGTAGATTAAAAAACCTTTCTGATGAACGAGCGAAGTAAAACTCATGAGCCTGCCACAGCACGTTAAAATTTTTGAAGTTGGCCCCCGCGACGGCCTGCAGAATGAGCCGACACCAGTGGACACCGCCACCAAAGTCGCGCTCATCGAAAAATTGGCCGCTGCCGGGGTATCAGCCATCGAGAGTGGCAGCTTTGTCAGCCCCAAATGGGTACCACAAATGGCGGGCAGTGAAGCTGTGTTCGGCACTTTGAAGCGCCAAAGCGGCGTCACTTACTCAGCACTCACACCGAATATGCGCGGCCTTGAGCGAGCTATATCCGCTGGTGTCACCGAGGTCGCGGTATTTATCGCCGCCAGTGAAGCCTTCAGTCAGAAAAACACCAACTGCACCATTGCCGAAGGCTTGGCCCGCGCTAGCGAACTCACCCAGGCCGCCCGCGCCGAAGGCCTCAACGTGCGCGGCTATATCTCGGTCGTTGCCGGCTGCCCTTACCAGGGCGCAATCAAACCCAGCACCCTTGCCCCCCTCTCAAAAGCCCTCCTCGATATGGGGTGCTATGAGGTTTCACTCGGCGACTCAACCGGTGTCGCAACACCGGGGCAAACCAAAGCCATTATCGACGCTGTTGTCAGCACCATTCCCATCAACCAAGTCGCCATGCATTGCCACAACACCTACGGCCAGGCACTGGCCAATATATACGCTGCATTAGAAATGGGCGTCGCCGTTATCGACAGCTCAGTGGCCGGTTTAGGCGGCTGCCCTTACGCCCCCGGTGCAACCGGCAATGTCGCAACAGAAGATGTGGTTTACATGCTCAACGGCATGGGTATAGAACACGGTATTGATCTTGAAGAATTAGTGCAGGCCGGTGATTTTATTATTCAACAACTCGGCCGACAGAATGACTCAGGGGTGGCGCGGGCTATGTTGGCCAAGTCCGCTCAAGAAGCCGAGCCAGCCTAAAGCCTATTGATCATGGCGGGCTCAACACATCAACAAAATATATTTCCAAGGCAACATGTAGAACTCCATTCGGTAGGAAATATTGCAATATATAAAGCTGTAGTTCGTGACAGTTAAATTCCGTGGAGTAATCCGACTCCGAACCAAAAACTGAAAGTTGATAATCATCTGATTTATGTTCGGAAAATGCGAAACAATTTATTTCACTGTGGTAAATTTAATAATCATCTGTTTAAGTCAGAAAGGAGCGAACAGTAAATAAAAATTGTTTAATTATTCTTGAGACACGCGTAAATCATATGGAAAATACTCGGAATACTTACACCTGCGCAAAGCTATCGCTCCCCACCAATTCACAATAACAGCGGGACATGATCAAGATTGAAAGACCCCGCTTCACTTAGTATGGGCCTGCCACCAATAGCGGTAGGTAAAATGGAGAAATAACAATGAAAGATGTAACAGGAAAAGTCGCCTTTATCACCGGCGGTGGTAGCGGCATGGGCCTGGGTATGGCACGCGCATTTGCGGCAGCAGGAATGAAGGTAATGATTGGCGATATTCAACTTGAAGCCGCGCAAAAAGCTGTTGATGAGCTTAAGGGCAACGGCTTTGATGCCGCTTGTGTACAAGTCGATGTCGGCAATATGGAATCAGTACAGGCCGCAGCCGATAAAACCATAGAGGCTTTTGGCAAAGTGCACGTGCTCTGCAACAACGCGGGTGTTGCTGTAGGCGGGTACAGCGAAGCCTGTAGCATGCGCAACTGGAATTGGGTGGTGGATGTCAATCTGTGGGGGGTGGTCTACGGCTTGCAAGCCTTTGTGCCCTTAATCCTCGCTCAAGACGAGGGAGGACATGTTATTAGTACAGCGTCGATGGCTGGCATGGTTGGACTACGCGGTGCCGGGCCCTACAACGCCACCAAGTTTGCCGTTGTCGGCATGATGGAAACTTTCGCTGCTGATCACCGCAAACATAACATTAATGCCTCCGTGTTGTGCCCTGGTATTGTCGCCACCAATATTGGCGATTCTGCCCGCAATAGACCTGAAGAATACGGTGGTGCTGTTGCTGCGAGTGAGAAAGATCAAACGGCAGAAATGCTAGCCGGTGGCCTGGATCCCGATATTGTCGGTGACCTGGTACTGGAAGCGGTTCGGGAAGATCAGTTCTACATCTTCACCGACCCTAGCTTAAAGCATTTAATTGAAACTCGCTGTGAGCGCATTATCGCTGGCTATGACTGGGCCACAAATTGCAAAGCATTAGAAGGTGCCAAGCAATCCGGTGGTTTACCCGGTTAAACAGTGTTTTAAAAACTAACAGTGCCCAGAAAATTCGCGCACTGTTAGTTTTAATGAATGGGCACGTTCAGCGACGCCTATTATAAAAATTGACAATGAGGTTTTATGAAACTCGCTCAATTCAACAACACCACCTGCAGTGAGCAAGACATCTACGAGCAGCTGCCCCTCGATAACAAAAACATATTGGAGCTAGGTTGTGGCAAAGCCGATATCACCCGTCTCATCGCCAAGAGTGGAGTCGGACGAGCAATCACCGCGACTGAAGTGGACAAGATTCAGCACCAAAAGAACTGCTTAATTGATGACTTGCGCAATGTCACCTTCATTGTTGGCGGTAGTGAAAAAATCCCCGTCGCCGACGTTTTCTTCGACATTGTCTTTATGTTCAAGTCCTTGCACCATGTGCCCATAGAATTAATGACAGATGCATTGAGCGAGGTCGAGCGTGTTTTAAAACCTGGTGGCATTGCTTATATTTCTGAGCCCGTATTCAAAGGTGATTTCAATGAAGTGCTACGCCTCTTTCACGATGAGGAGTTAGTCAGAGCTGAGGCTTACAAGGCCATTAAACAAGCCATCGTCAACGAGTCTTTTTCATTGCTTGAAGAAGTGCATTTCAATTCGCCCATCCGTTTTAAAAACTTTAAGGACTTTGAAAACAAAATTATTAAAGTGACTCACACCCAACATGCTCTTTCGTCACAACTTCAACAAAAGGTGGAAGATCAATTTGCACTAAACATGGGTAGCGACGGTGCGCAATTTCTGATGCCGATACGAGTGGATGTGCTACAGAAAAAGGCCTAAAAAACTGAATGGGGCTGATGCTAAGGACACCTAGTCTATAGCGCTACTTGGAACAGTCCCATATCTGATACACATGAGTTATTTACCGCTTAAAAGATGAACACTTTCGTCGGCAAATCCAGCACCGGCCTCCGCGTAAAAATTAAATACTTCATCAACACCAGCAGCGAGTAGCTTTTCCTTTTCATCCTCATATCGGGCAATTCCTGCCGTTCTACCCTTAAAACCTAAATCTCGAATTTGTTTTTGGGCTTCCTTTATGTCTAGATAATTCGGCATAGCAAACATGACTAATTGAACGCCATCAAGCACGATATTCGACCAGAAATCAGGGTCTTCTGCGTCACCATAGATAACATTTCGGCCAGCATCGCAGTGAGAAACCACACGTTTTCGATCCATATCAATACCGCATACAGCCTTTTTCATGTCATTCTTTAATGTGTCGTATGCGCCTGTTCCAACACGACCCATACCCACCACCAGAACAGCAACATTCCCGGGTTGATCAAACATATCATCAGGTAAACGCTCAGGTTTTTCAAAGCGCTTCATAGACCAAGTCCAGCGGGTATATAACCTGTGCGACACTGTATTGATAGCACTAGAAAAAACAAAAGAAAGAGCAACACTCAGCGCCATAATAACAAGCCATTCTTTGTTCAACAGCCCCTGAGCAACACTGATTGAACACACGATCAAGCCAAACTCACTATAATTGGCAAGACTCAACGCTGTTAAAAATGAGGTGCGAGCGCGCAGTTTCAATCGTGTCAGCCAGTAAAAAAACAGTCCAGCCTTAATAGGAAGAGCAACCGCCATGATCAAAGCAACGCCTAACATATCGATTGTCGGGAGTGCCGTAAATCCAATTGAGAGGAAGAAACCTATCAGAAATATATCTTTAAAACTGAGCAATGATTTGGACAGTTCCGCTGCTTTCGAATGATTGCTTAATAATACTGCGACAACCAAGGCGCCAAGATGCGCTTTCAAACCGACCCATTCGAATAGTTCACCACCGGTAAATGCCAGAAACATTCCTCCCAACGGCAAAAGCTCACCGTGACCACAACGCTCCAATAAATAATGAAGCACCGGTCTTAATAGTGGTAAACCCAACAAGGCCAGCGCCCACCAAGAGGGTGATATATCTGAAGCAAGGGTGACAAATATAACAGCGGCGATATCTTGAATAACCAAGATACCAATTGCCACCTGTCCATGACGAGATCGCATCTCACCGTTCTCTTCAAGCACTTTCACCGCAATAACCGTACTACTGAAGCTGACAGCAAAACCAATCAGTGCTGCACCAGAAAAATCCAGATCCGAAAAATAGATAAGCCCCAAAGCGCCAAGAACAGAGCAATTAACCACAGTGAGCAGAACAATTACACTCATATGACCGGCGGCACCCGCCCAAATTTCTGCTTTAAATAAACTGCCGATATTCAACTTTAAGCCAATCGTAAACAGCAGCAAAATTACCCCAAGATCACCCAAAACTTGAAGTGAAGCATCGGGCTCAACACCCAGGGCATGCAGCCCGAAGCCTGCAGCAAGGTAGCCAACGAGGGGAGGCAGATTTATTTGCTTAAAAATAAAACCGCAAACGAAAGCAATGAATATCCAAAGGTAGTCCATGGTTTAACGATTAAATACGTTGGTCATTGGTATTCTTCCAATTCAAGTAGGAATGTTATACATGTACCAAGTCAGAGACCGTCTTAAACATCAAACAGTGCCTGAAAAGAAATATAATTGATTACACCCACCCTGCTTAGATATATTTCTAGAAATCCCAGCAAGCGTTGAAGCAAGCCCCCAGTGCCACCACACTAGTCCCGCCGCCAGCGGGTGCCTTCGCGAGAGTCCTCGAGAATCACCCCCTGTTGTTTTAGCTCTTCCCGCACCTCATCGGCACGGGCGTAATTTTTAGCCAACTTGGCAGATTTGCGCTCTGCGATAAGCGCTTCAATAGCCGTGTCTGATAAACCACCATCATCTTGGGAAGAGCCCTTGAGAAAAGCTTTGGGATCAACCTGTAGCACCCCCAGAATTTCACCGAGGACTTTTAATTCCCCGGCCAATGCCTGTGCTTTATTTTGGTCTTTACGGGCCACGGTATTAAGTTCACGAACCAGGTCGTACATGGCTGAGAAAGCTTCGCGAGTATTAAAATCATCATCCATTGCCGCAACGAAACGTTGGTAGTACAGGCTGTTTTCAAGCTCGCCCTGTGCTGTCGCCACGACATCGGAAAAATTTTGCAGGGCGAAATAAAAACGCTCGAGTCCCTGTCGGGCCTCTATCAAATTATCTTCAGAATAATTAATGGGGCTACGGTAGTGGCTGGACAATAAAAAATAGCGCACCACTTCAGGGTGATATTTTTTTAAGACATCGCGAATGGTGAAAAAATTATTCAGCGATTTTGACATTTTTTCATTGTCAACCCGTACCGCCCCGGCATGCATCCAGTAATTCACAAAGTGCTTGCCGGTCGCCGCTTCGCTTTGGGCAATTTCATTTTCGTGGTGGGGGAAAGGCAGATCGGGGCC
>JARGOV010000024.1:35624-36995 GCA_029212965.1 Porticoccaceae bacterium | reverse complement strand
TATTTGCGTCAGGCGCGTCCTGAGCTACTGGGCATGAACGTCAGCGAAGCGCTTTTTCCCAGTCAACGGGGTCGTGGTATGACCCGCCAGACTTTCTGGCACCGACTCAAGCATTGGGCGTGTGTGGCGGGTATTGAGCAAGCGCTGTCCCCTCACACCTTGCGCCACGCCTTTGCGACACACTTGTTGAATCATGGCGCCGATTTGCGGGTGGTTCAGCTTTTATTGGGCCACAGTGATTTATCGACCACGCAAATTTACACACATGTTGCTAAAGCGCGTTTAAAAGAGTTACACGCCGAACACCACCCCAGAGCTTGATTGTCACTGATAAAGGGAACAGGCGGTCCGCAATGTGTTCCAATGATAGCCCTTTAACGCATTGAATAGTGGATTATTGTTTATGTGCAGAATATTGAAATGTGAAGCGATGATACGATTGCTAAGCAGTTTGCGTCAGTTAAGCCTTGTCGTCATTATGCTTTTTGTAGCTCAACCTCTACTGGCGGCAGAACAGGCTAAAGGCATTACTGAAGTGAGTAGTGAGCGCAAGGCGCGGATTTTGGCTAGTCTGCGTTCGGCACGCCCTGATCTGAAGTACGGTGCAGTTCAGGCCAGCCCCATTTCGGGCATATCAATGGTGCAGGTCGAAAATGGCCCCATGCTCTATATATACAACGACGGCGAATTCTTTTTTGATGGGGACCTTTATCAAGTCGCCAAAGGCCGGTTCATCAATCTCAAAGAGCAAGGCTTAGCAGCAGTGCGCAAAGACTTGTTGGCCGGCATTCCTCTGGACGAGATGGTGGTTTTTTCGCCGCAAACCCCGGTTAAGGGTGTTATCAACGTCTTTACTGATGTCGACTGTGGCTATTGCCGCAAACTGCATAAAGAAGTGCCCGATCTCAATGCCATGGGCATAGAGGTGCGTTATCTCGCCTTTCCCCGTGCGGGGGTCGGTTCAGACTCCTATCAAAAAATAACCTCGGCCTGGTGTGCTGAGAATCCTCTGCAAGCGTTAACAGCCCTGAAAAACGGTGAGGAAATCGCCCAAAATGTGTGTGCCGGCAACCCGGTGGCCAAGCAGTACAGCCTGGGCCAGCAAATGGGGGTCAATGGCACGCCAGCTATCGTGCTGGCAGACGGCTCTCTGATACCCGGTTACCGCCCAGCGGCAGACATCGCCCGAGTATTGGGCATCAATGGCGGGCGCTAGCGTAAGAATACCGCCGCTCGTTGACACTCGGCATGGCCGCCATTAAGGTGGCCCTCTTTTTTATTATCTGCAGGCGGGGGCTCCTTGAAGTCAGTCAATATTGGGATTTGTGGTCTGGGTACCGTCGGTGGTGGTACCTTTAATGTACTGGCGCG
>JARGOV010000024.1:34453-35524 GCA_029212965.1 Porticoccaceae bacterium | reverse complement strand
AAAGCGTTGATCGCCGAATACGGTAACGAAATTTTTGCCGCCGCTGAAAAGCAGGGTGTCAGTGTTGCGTATGAAGCCGGCGTCGCCGGTGGAATCCCCATTATTAAAGCCCTTCGGGAAGGGCTTGCGGCGAACAAAATTGAATGGCTGGCGGGCATTATTAATGGCACCGGCAACTTTATTCTGACCGAAATGCGTGATAAAGGGCGTGAATTTGCCGATGTTCTGGCTGAAGCGCAGGCACTGGGTTATGCCGAAGCCGACCCCGCCTTTGATGTTGAGGGCACCGATGCCGCGCATAAGCTGGTGATTCTCGCTTCTATCGCCTTTGGTATGCCCCTGCGTTTTGACGCAGTATTTACCGAGGGTATTACTGACATTCAGCCCGAAGATGTGGTGTATGCCGAAGAGCTCGGCTATCGCATTAAACACCTAGGTATCGCAAAACAGCGTGAGGGCGGCGTTGAACTGCGAGTTCATCCGACATTAATCCCCGAACGCCAGTTAATTGCTCAGGTCAACGGCGTGATGAATGCGGTGATGGTCAAAGGTGATGCCGTCGGGCCCACTTTATACTACGGGCCGGGTGCCGGTGCTGAACCGACGGCCTCTGCTGTGATCGCCGATATCGTTGATGTCGCGCGCAGTATTGGCTCTGCTTCTGAAAACTGTGTCTCTGCACTCGGCTTTAGCAGCGAGGCGATTGTCGACTCTGGTGTACTCGATATTAACGACGTTGAAAGTGCTTATTATCTGCGCGCCTCGGTGCTCGATCAGCCCGGCGTACTGTCTAGCGTGGCGCAAATTATGAGCCAGCGGGGCATCAGCATAGAGGCTATTATTCAAAAAGAGCCACGTGCCGGTGCAAGTGATGTACCGTTGATTATGCTCACCAATACGACCCGCGAGCAGAACCTGCGGGCTGCGGTTGCGGAAATCGAAGCGCTGTCTTCCGTGAATGGAGCAATGGTGACAATTCGCCTCGACAGTCTCGGCGCCTAAATAGCGGTAGCTGCGTCAATGCGATTAGCTCAATTCCTCACAGTTGTGTAGTAAGGTTAGTAGTAAGGT
>JARGOV010000024.1:12732-34353 GCA_029212965.1 Porticoccaceae bacterium | reverse complement strand
GTAGTAAGGTTAGTAGTAAGGTCAAAAGAAGGTCAAAACGTGAAATATATTAGTACCCGTGGTCAGGCTCCTGCGCTGTCTTTTGAAGACGTCGTTTTGACGGGTTTGGCGCCCGATGGCGGCTTATTCGTGCCACAAACTCTGCCCCAGTTTAGCCGTGAAGACATCACCTCCTGGGCGGGCCTGCCCTATAACGAGCTGGCCCTTAAGGTGATTTCCCCCTTTGTCGCTGGTGCCATTCCCGCTGCCGATTTAAAGGGCATTATTGATGCCTCTTACAGTGATTTTCGCCATCGCGCTATCGCGCCTCTGGTACAGAGCGGCCACAACGAGTGGATACTCGAACTCTTCCACGGCCCGACCTTGGCCTTTAAAGATTTCGCCCTACAGTTTCTCGGGCACCTGCTCGATTATATTCTCGACAAGCGGGGCCAAAAAGTGGTGATTATGGGGGCCACTTCCGGTGACACCGGCTCGGCGGCGATAGAGGGCTGCCGACGCTGTAAGAATATTGATATTTTTATTCTCCACCCCCATGGTCGTGTCTCCGACGTGCAGCGCCGTCAAATGACCACCGTGATGAGCGATAACATTCACAATATCGCCGTTGAGGGCAATTTTGACGATTGCCAGAATATGGTCAAAGCCAGTTTTGGCGACCAGTCCTTTTTACCCGATGGCCGTCAATTGGTGGCGGTGAACTCTATTAACTGGGCGCGCATCATGGCGCAAATTGTCTATTATTTTTGGGCGGCACTGTCGGTCGGTGGGCCTCACCGAGCGGTATCCTTTGCCGTGCCCACCGGTAATTTTGGTGATATATTTGCCGGTTACCTGGCCCGTGGTATGGGTTTGCCGGTTGAGCAGTTAGTGATTGGCACCAATGCCAACGACATACTGCACCGCTGCATTAGTGCCAATGACCACAGTAAAAAACCTATTGAACACAGTTTGTCCCCCAGCATGGATATTATGGCGTCGAGCAATTTCGAGCGCCTGTTGTTTGATCTCTATGGCAAAAACGGCGCGGCTATCGATACCCTGATGGCCTCTTTAAATGCTGGTAGTGTCAGTCAACTCGACCCGACAGCGCTGGCACAGGCGCGCAAGGTGTTTAGCTCCTATCGCCTCGACGATGCCGAGACGCTACAGGTCATTAGCGACGAGTACGAGAGCAGCGATTACCTGCTCGACCCCCACTCGGCGATTGGCCTACAGGCTGGTCGCCAGTGCCGTCGCTCATCGGCAACGCCAATGATTTGCCTTGCCACTGCCCACCCGGCAAAATTCCCCGCTGCGGTGATGCAGGCGGGCTATCCTGAAAACCCCGCTTTGCCCCATCACATGGCTGACCTCTTTGAGCGAGAAGAGCGCTACCACGTCGAAACCAATGACCTGAGCAAAGTGCAGGCTTACATGGCGGCGAATATCACCGTTTAGCATGTCAGTGCCCGCCACTACTCAAGCCCCTTTGGTTCGCTATCGTGAAGTTGAGCTCAGTGGTGCAGATTTTGACGCCGCCATGCCCCTGTTACTACAGCGGATTTATGCTGGGCGGGGTGTTTTTAGCCAGCAAGAACTGTCCCTGAAACTGGCCGAGTTGCCCCGGCCCGATGCATTGCGAGGGCTCGATGCGGCCCTCGATTTATTGTGCACTGCATTGCGCCAAAACCAGTCAATATTGATTGTTGGTGACTTCGACGCTGACGGTGCTACCAGTACCACCTTGACCGTACTTGCTCTACGCGCGCTCGGTTTTCAACAAGTCGATTTTCTGGTGCCCAATCGTTTTGACTATGGCTACGGTTTAACGCCCGAGATTGTCGCCCTTGCCCAGCAAAGTAAGCCCGATTTAATTCTTACCGTAGATAATGGCATCTCGAGTATTAGTGGTGTGCTCGCGGCTCAGGCCGCCGGTATGAAAGTGTTGGTGACAGACCATCATTTGCCGGGTGTCGAACTACCCGCCGCCGATGCTATCGTCAATCCTCATCAACCTGGCTGCCTGTTTGGGAGCAAGAATTTAGCCGGGGTTGGCGTTGTTTTTTACTTGCTGAGTGCCCTGCGTGGGCGCTTGCGTGAGCAAAACTGGTTTGCTGAAGCAGGGCTGGCAGAACCCAATATGGCCGATTGGTTAGACCTTGTGGCCCTCGGTACGGTGGCCGATGTGGTGCCGCTCGATAAAACTAACCGCGTTTTAGTGAACGAAGGTCTGCGTCGCATTCGCGCCGGGCGAGCGCGCCCCGGTATTCTCGCTTTGCTGGAGCTGGCCAATAAAGACCGGCAATGGCTGGTAGCCTCCGACCTGGGGTTTACTGTCGGGCCTCGGCTCAATGCAGCGGGTCGCTTAGATGATATGAGTATCGGCATCCGCTGTTTGCTCAGTGATGATCCTACTGAGGCGCGGCAGCTGGCCCTGCGCCTCGACGAATTAAATCGTGACCGCCGCTTGATTGAGGCCGATATGCAGAGCGAGGCCCTGTCACTGTTGGCTGAACTCGATTTTGACGCCGATAATATGCCCTGGGGTCTTTGTCTTTACGATCAGGGTTGGCACCAGGGTGTAGTGGGCCTGCTGGCTTCGCGTATTAAAGACAAATTACACCGGCCGGTGATTGCCTTTGCCGAAGCCGGCGAGGATGACTTAAAGGGGTCGGCGCGCTCCATCCCTGGCTTTCATATTCGCGATGCCTTTGATGCTGTCGCCAGTCGTCATCCCGAATTACTCGACCGCTTTGGTGGTCACGCCATGGCCGCAGGGTTGTCCCTTAAAAAAGCACACTTTCCTGCCTTTGCTACGGCTTTTGACGAAGAGGTGCGTCGGCAATTATCAAATGATGATCTGGCGGCCGAGCTGCTCACCGATGGCGAATTAGAACAGAGTGATTTTAGTCTGGACGTCGCCCAGCAGCTACGCGATGGCGGTCCCTGGGGGCAGCACTTCCCCGAGCCCTGTTTTTACGGCGAGTTCTCTGTGGTGCAGCATCGCGTGGTGGGCGGTAAGCATTTAAAGCTGGTCTTGGGTTATGGTCCATCGAGTGAGCAGGTGGTTGATGCCATTGCCTTTAATGCTGTGGAGGAGGGTAGCAGCCCGACTGTGCCCGAGCGGCTGGCGGCTGTTTATCGCCTCGATATTAATCGCTTTCGAGGGCGAGAATCATTGCAGTTGATGGTTGAGCATTTGTACCTTTAAAAAGAGATCTGGCGATTACAAAAGCCCTGGGCTTTACACAGGGCGTGTAACTTTTTGCAAAGCGCTTAAGTTTAGTGTGCTTCTATTGCGCCTCTTTCTGTGAGTTGTTGAATCTGTTTATCTTCATAGCCAAGCTCTCGCAAAATGCCGACACTATCGGCTCCGAGAGCAGAACCAATGTGGGCGGCGACTTTATCGGAGCCATCGATCGAGAAGGGACTGTTGACTGCCTGACCGCGACCAAAGTTGTGGCCTTCGACATCAATAAACATATCGTTTTCCAGGGCTTGGGGATCGTCGATGACATCCTCAAAAGTGGCGACGACGCTGAAGGTGATTTTGTTGTCACGTAGGCGTTGGCGCCACTCCTCACAGTTTCGGGTGCAAAAAATATCACGCAAAATTGCGCCGAGTTCTTTGGCGTGTTTAAAGCGAATGGCGAGTTCAGCAAAGCGCGGGTCGTTGGCCAAATCAGGCCGCTCGATCGCCTTCAGAAAATTGGACCAGTGCTTTTCTTCCTGAATGACAATTAATGAAATCCAGCGCTCATCTTTGGTGCGATAGTAATTGACCAATGCGCTGCCAGGTTTTGCCGGGTTGAGCCGACGGTAGGGCCTGGTGCCCGCCAGAATGCCAGATAGCGCACTGGATGCGGCCCATAGGCCGTTGGCCATTAAACTGGTACTGATCTTACTGCCCTTGCCGCTGCGCTCGCGTTTATAGAGGCCGGTCATAATCGCCGCGTACATCGTCATCGCGCTGGGGTGGTCGCCCATTGCCGGCGAGGGCATGGCCGGCTCACCTTCGGCGGTGCGCACGGCATCCATCAAACCGGTGCGCGCCCAGTAGGCATTGCCGTCAAAGCCGGGGGTATTGGCATCATCGCCCTTTTCGCCGTAGCCGGTGATTTGCCCGTAAATTAACTGGTCATTGATGGGGGCTAAGTCGTCGTAACGTATTTGTAAACGCGCCAGTACATGGGGTGGAAAGTTAGTGATCAGTACATCGGCTTCACGCACTAACTTCAAAAGCACCTCACGCCCCTCATCACTTTTTAAATTCAGAGCAATACTGCGCTTGTTGCGATTGTCTTGTTGCCAAGCGTAATCGAAATCAAGTTTCATAAAGGGTGGGGATTTATGGGCGTGTCGCAAAGGATCACCGAGGCCTGGCGACTCGACTTTAATCACATCGGCGCCGAAGTCGGAGAGGATGGCGCCAGCACCGGGGCCGAATACGAAGGTGGCAATTTCGAGTACTTTTATACCGCTCAGCAAAGCTGCTGTTTCTGTCATTGTGGGGTTCCTAAATTTGTCTATTGGCCCTGCGCAAAGCGTTATATTTATGCATAGGCAGGCGTTTTCAGTTGAATTTCTACCATACATGAAATGGCGGACAAGACGATTTTTATTTGCTTGTCGAAGGGTTAAGCGCCGTTAGGGCAGTTTTTTCGGGGCTATTTGCCGCGCAGAGCAAATGCGAGATAGGCTCTCTAAAGAGCAGGTTCTAAATAGCCTTGCTGCCGGACTGTATTGTCACAGCGAGCCTTATCGCGGCATAATTGAAAATAAACTGCTATTTTCTGATTATTTAAATACTCTAGAAGGTTGCTCACATCTGGCGTACCAGCTGTAGCGAAAAATTATGAAGACACACAAATACCGAACCTCACGCTGCATATTGAAAGCAAACGATGAGTTTTTGATGGTCGTGCATAACAATGTGCGTGGCGAAAACACAGGCATTTGGGGTTTGCCCGGTGGCCGCATTGACTGGGGTGAAAAACCCCTCAAAGCCGCACGTCGAGAAATCCACGAGGAGCTTGATACGGCCATGGGTGAGTTGGTCGATGTGGGTAGTTACTCTTACAAAGGCTATCAACACAAAGTTTACGGCACCTTGTTTGAGGGTGAAATTGGTCGTATCGATTACACCGAGTTACTCGAAGTCGACTGGTTTACCCTCAGCGAAATTAGGGACTTTGCCAAGCGCAAGAAACTCCATGCAGGTTTCGAACTAGAATCCATCGAAAGATTTACCAGCATACTGGAATGCACGCGCTAAATTTTGTCGCTGTCTGGCATTTTTGATAACACCGCAGAAACTGTTCTTACTGTTGAATCACTAAAGTTAACACCCTCCCGATATTTTCCTTGACCTTCCTGTTGCTGTAAGGCTTAGATTGACCTTCAATGTCAAAATGTCTTACTGCGAGCGTTACTATGAATATTAGTGAAGCAGCCAAACTCAGTGGTCTGCCGGCAAAAACGATTCGTTACTACGAAAGTATTGACTTGATTAGCCCACCCCGGCGTGCCGCCAATGGTTATCGCTGCTATGAAGCGGATGATATTGCCAGCCTCTGCTTCCTGCGCCAGGCCCGTCAATTTGGCTTTAATATTGACCAGTGTCGACTGTTATTGGATTTGTATAAGAATCCTCAGCGCCGCAGTGCCGAAGTTCACCAGCTAGTGAGCGACAAGCTCGAAGAAGTCGATGCCCATATCCGCGAACTTGCTGACACCCGCGAGTTGTTGGCGAAACTGGTAGGGGCCTGCGCCAATGATGACGACGCGGATTGCGCGATTATCGACAGGCTGGCGTCTCCACAAGAACAATCTCAGGAACGGGAGGGTAGTCAACAATGAGTTCCTGCTGTGATAAACCAAAGCCAGAAAAAGAAGCAAAGACAGTCGAGTCCTCCTGCTGTGCCCCAGTAGTTGAGACATCCTGCTGTCCCAGCGAAAAGAATCAGCGCGATTATTTACTGTGGGTGTCGGGTAGCATCGTTCTGGTTTGCTATCTGCTTGGATTTTGGTTCCCAGATGGCGAGACCCTGCCCCGATGGTTAACGGTTATGAGCGGTGGTATCTTTGAGCTGTTCAATACCATGTGGTGGGGGCTGGTGGCCGCGGTGGTCTTTGTTGGTCTGCTCGAGCGAATTCCCCGTGAGCTTATTATGGCGACTCTCGGCCGGGGGGGAACCGTCAAAGGTGTTGCTCGAGCTACCTTTGCAGGACTGCTGTTGGATTTGTGTAGCCACGGCATTTTGATGGTTGGCACCAAGCTGTATCAAAAGGGCGCTAGCCTAGGCCAGTTGATGGCCTTTCTGATTGCCAGCCCGTGGAACTCTCTGTCGTTGACCATCATTATGTTTACGCTGATCGGCTTTAAGTGGACGCTGCTCTATATTAGCCTGTCACTGCTGATTGGACTGATCAGTGGTGTGATATTTGACCGCTTGGTGACCAGGGGCGTGCTAAATGCCAATCCCGCTAGTCCCGACGACGGTTCTCTGGAACAGAGCCCCGCCGTATGGCCTGAGTTGAAAAAACTCTTTGCTACCGCTAGCTTTACACCTCGGTCAATAAAGGACTTATTGTGGGATGGATTGAAAGATTCACGTATGGTTTTCCGTTGGCTGTTTTTTGGCTTGGTACTGGCCACGGCCATTCGAGCGTTTGTACCTCTCGATACCTACAACGCCCTATTTGGCCCGACCTTAGTCGGTTTGTTATTGACCCTGGTGGCGGCCACCATTATTGAAGTTTGTTCTGAGGGGTCGACACCCATTGCCGCTGATTTGGTGATGCGTGCCGGCGCACCGGGCAATGGTTTTACATTTTTAATGGCTGGTATCGCGACCGATTACACTGAAATTATGATCCTTAAAGATCTTACCAAGTCTTGGAAAATCGCTCTGTTCTTACCTTTGGTTACTTTGCCGCAGGTGTTGGTGCTGGGCTGGATTCTTAACCAAATGCCATTGTAAGTGTGTCTCTGCACTGTCCCAGTAGGTTCTTAAAATCAGGTATCATGGCGCCGACTTTTTTGGCAGTGCTATTGGTCGTGCTGCTTTGTACAAATTGAAATAGGGCGCAGAGACATTATGAGCAAGCAGAGAGTTCTCACCGGCATTACTACCTCCGGCACCCCCCACTTGGGCAACTATGTGGGGGCGATACGCCCCGCAGTTGCCTCGAGCAAAAACACCGATGTTGAGTCTTTCTATTTTCTTGCCGATTATCACGCACTGATCAAATGCAATGACCCTGATCAAGTACATCGTTCGACGCTGGAAATTGCCGCTAGCTGGATCGCGCTGGGTTTGGATACCGACAACGCGGTTTTTTATCGCCAGTCTGATATTGCGCAAATTTCCGAGCTGATGTGGTTTCTCAATTGCATGGCCGCCAAAGGGTTGATGAATCGTGCTCACGCCTATAAAGCCGCAGTGCAAGATAACGAAGCGGCGGGTGAAGATGCCGATTTCGGCATTACCATGGGCCTGTTCAGCTACCCAGTGCTGATGGCGGCCGATATTCTGATGTTTAATGCCCACCAGATACCGGTGGGCCGCGATCAAATTCAACACGTTGAAATGGCGCGCGATATCGCCCAGCGGTTCAATCATCACTACGGCGAGCACTTCACTTTGCCCCAAGCTTTGGTGGATGACGACGTGCCGTTGTTACAGGGGCTTGATGGCCGCAAAATGAGCAAGAGTTACGGCAATACCATTCCTCTATTTCTCACTGAAAAGCAGCTGAAAAAGCACATCAATAAAATTAAAACCAACCTGCTCGAACCCGGTGAGCCAAAAGACCCTGATAGTTCATCGGTGTTTCAAATCTGGCAGGCCTTTGCGAGTCCAGAGCAAACGGTGGCTATGCGCGAAGAATTCGCCAAAGGTATTGCCTGGGGGGAAGCCAAGAAGCAATTATTTGAACTGGTTAACGCTGAATTAGCACCGGCCCGACAGCGCTACGAAGCGCTGATGAATACCCCGGCTGAAATAGAAGAAATATTACAGGCTGGTGCCCAGCGTGCGAGGGCTATCAGCCAGCCCTTTATGGATAAAGTGCGCAGCGCAGTCGGTATTCGTCCTCTCGTCTAGTCAGTGTTTAGCACGTCAACAATGGCCGCTGTTAGTTTGCTCAGATCGGCGGCCTCAATATTGAAAGCGGGCATCACATAGACCAGCTTGGCGAAGGGGCGAATCCACACGCCAGCGTCGACAAAACGCTTTTGCAGGGCCGCGACATCGACAAAGTCTTTCATTTCTACCACGCCAATGGCGCCCAATATCCGTACATCAGCAACCGTGCTGTAGGTTTTACAAGGGGCGAGTTGCTCTTTTAGCTGGGCTTCAATACGCGCAATATTTCCCTGCCAATCCGATGCTAACAGTAGCTCAATACTGGCATTGGCCACGGCACAGGCTAAAGGGTTGGCCATAAACGTGGGGCCGTGCATAAAAACGCCTGCTTCACTCTCGCCTATTCCCGAGGCAACTTTAGCGTTACACAAGGTGGCGGCGAGGCTCATATAGCCCCCGGTCAGTGCTTTGCCAACACACATAATATCGGGACTAATAGCAGCCCATTCGCAGGCGAATAATTTACCGGTGCGGCCAAAGCCAGTGGCGATTTCATCGGCAATGAGTAGCACGTCGTATTTGTCGCAGAGGGCGCGAACCCCTTTCAAATAATCTGGTGAATAAAACCACATGCCTCCGGCACCCTGCACAATGGGCTCGAGGATGACAGCGGCGAGCTGGTTTTGGTGGGTTATTAATTGCTGTTCTAAATCGGCCAGATATTGCTGGTCCCAGGTATCGCCAAAAGGGCAGCGGGGTGACTCGCTAAACACCTGTTGTTGTAACACCTTGTTAAACAAATGGTGCATACCCGTTTCGGGATCGCAGACCGACATCGCGGCAAAGGTGTCGCCGTGGTAGCCTTTTTTCAGTGCCAACAGGTGGCTTTTCTCGGCGCGGCCCTTGGCTTGCCAAAATTGCAGCGCCATTTTGATGGCGACCTCGACGCTTACCGACCCTGAATCGCTAAAAAACACTTTGTCCAGTGGTTCAGGCGTAATATCGACCAAGCGTTGGGCCAACTCTGCGGCAGGCTCGTGAATAATGCCTCCGAACATGACATGGGACATTTTTTCCAGCTGTGTAGCTACAGCTGCATTAAGTTGCGGGTGGTTATAGCCGTGAATCGTGCACCACCAAGAGGACATGCCATCGATGAGCTCCCGTCCATCGCCAAGGGTTAAGCGTATACCGTGGGCCGATGTCACATGGTAAGTGGGCAACGGTTGGCTCAGTGATGAATAGGGGTGCCAGACATGGGCCTGGTCTATATCGTGAATCTTCATATCGCCTAGGTGTTTCAAAGTCATGGTGCTTTCAGTGTTTTCTCATCAAAAATAAATGCTTGTTATAGTATGACAGCCGTCATAGTCACAATACATGCTTTGGGGTAGATTTACGGTGGCTAGAATAAAGACAAAGGTGACTGTATAAATAGTCATTGGGTAGAGAGGCTGTATTGTGAGAGCGATTAAGGGATTGTTGGTTGGTGGTCTAGGCTTGGGGCTATTTATGGTCAGCATATTAAGTGTGGCCGCTCCAATTGTTCATTATTGGCCAATTTGGGACAAAAGCAATGAACGCAATAGACAAATAATTGATCATTCTGGGTTTGATGACATTCTGCGTACTTATGTGATTAGCGGCCATGCCTCAGGCATCAATCGTTTTCGCTATGCTGATATTAGTCGTAAACACCGTAAACAATTGAGCCAATATATTAAAGCTGTTACAGCGAAAGACCCGAGGGATTACAGTCGGGCAGAGCAAAAAGCCTATTGGTTAAACCTGTACAACGCCCTGACCCTCGAACTGGTACTTGAGAATTATCCGGTTGATAGCATTGAAAATATTCCTGGCCCTGACGGTAAATCGGGCATAAAGGGCCCCTGGGATAAAAAAGTGGCCCGAGTGGCGGGGCAAAAACTCTCGCTCAATGATATTGAACATCGCATTCTGCGTCCTATTTGGCAAGATCATCGTACTCACTTTGGCTTGGCTTGTGGCGGCCTTGGGTGTCCTAACTTACTTCCTCTGGCTTTTACGGCTGCCAATCATCGCGCATTACTGAAACAATCGGGTTATGACTTCGTTAAACATCCCCGAGGGGTACTCCTGGAAAATGGTGAGCTGAAAGTCTCAAAGCTTTTTCAGTGGTATAAATCCGATTTTGCCAAAAGCGATAAAAACCTGTTGAAGGTTTTTGCCCACTATTCTGACGATCGTAAGGCTTTGTTTTTACTTGGCTTCAAAGGGAAAATTGCCTATACCCACGATTGGCGAATTAACGCCCCTTAAGTGGTAAACGACCATTTCCCTTCTTCTCTAAAAACTGGCCAAAGCGCTGTAAAAGCTTAGCAGGTGTCTTTTTATTATCAGGGGTTTCGACGGCTGTGCTTGGTATGTGCTTGGCTGAACCCTTACAATACGCGCCCTTTTAGCCTGTAGGTAATTCCAGTGACACACCAGCCCCGCAAAGATCGTCTTGAGCTGAACAAGCTGCAAAAGCGTTTGCGCCGGCAGGTTGGTACAGCGATTGCTGATTACAACATGATCGAAGCGGGCGACAAGGTGATGGTTTGTTTGTCGGGTGGCAAGGACTCTTACGCCATGCTCGACGTACTGCGCAATTTACAGAAAACGGCGCCGATTGATTTTGAACTGGTGGCGGTTAATCTCGACCAGAAACAGCCAGGCTTCCCCGAGCATGTGCTGCCGGAGTATCTCACTGAACAGGGCGTCCCTTTTCATATCCTCGAAAAAGATACCTACAGCATTGTCACGGAGCGTGTACCTGAAAATAAAACCTACTGTGGTTTATGTTCACGTTTGCGGCGCGGTAGTCTATACGGTTTTGCCCAGGAAATCGGCGCCACTAAAATTGCCCTGGGCCACCACCGTGACGACATGATTGAAACGCTGTTTTTGAATATGTTTTTCGGTGGCAAATTAAAATCTATGCCACCAAAACTATTGAGTGACGATAAAAAAAATATCGTGATTCGCCCCCTGGCATATTGCTGTGAAACCGATCTTGAATTACTGGCTGAGTACAAAGCCTTCCCCATTATTCCCTGCAACCTCTGTGGCTCGCAGGAAAAATTACAGCGCCAGCTGATTAAAGAAATGCTGCAGGGCTGGGAGAGAGAATACCCCGGGCGCATGGAGACGATTTTCTCGGCGATTAAAAATGTTGCCCCGTCCCAGTTGGCCGACACCCATTTGTTTGATTTCACTGGTTTGAAATTACAAAGGGGTGAGAATGCCGGCGACTTTAACCCTGATAAGATTGAAATCGTTAATCTCACGGCGGGTTGAGCGCGATGATTACGGCGCAAAACCTCGAACTGATTCGCGGCAATAAAAGCCTGTTAAAAGACGCCAACCTGCGTGTTCACGATGGCCAGAAAATAGGGCTTATCGGTGCCAATGGTTCAGGCAAGTCATCTCTTTTTGCCCTGTTAAAAGGCGAGTTACACGCCGATGCCGGCGATATCGGTTTCCCTGCACACTGGCGAATTTCCAGTGTCGACCAGGAGACGCCAAGTATTGCCGCCTCCGTACTGGAATACACCATTGACGGCGATAGCGAGTACCGCGCCCTTGAAGCTGAAAAGGCCGAGGCCGAAGCCGCTGGGGGTGATGTATTGGCCCACTGGCATCACCGCTATGAAGCCCTCGATGGTTATTCCATGGGTCCTCGCGCTGCACAACTCTTGGCGGGTTTGGGTTTTCAGCACGAGGCACAATTGCAGCCGGTGTCGAGCTTTTCTGGTGGCTGGCGTATGCGGGTGAATTTGGCCCGTGCTTTGCTCAAACCTTCTGAGTTATTGCTGCTTGATGAGCCCACAAACCACCTCGATTTAGAAGCTGTTATCTGGCTTGAACGCTGGCTCAAGCGCTATCCGGGCACCTTAATCGTTATCTCCCACGATCGAGAATTTCTCGACAATCTGGTCGACGGCATTATTCATTTTAACGGTGCAACACTCGATGCTTACGCGGGTGATTATTCCAGTTTTGAGCGCCAACGCGGTGAACGTCTCATGCTGCAACAGGCTGTGTTTGCCAAACAGCAACGCCAGCGCGCCCACTTGCAAGCTTTTGTCGATCGCTTTCGTTATCAGGCGACGAAAGCACGGCAGGCTCAAAGTCGAGTAAAGGCACTGGAGAAATTACAGGCCGCCGCACCTATTTACGCCGCCAGTGGCTTTGACTTCCGCTTCTTTGAACCCGAAGAGCTATGCTCGCCACTGATTAGCTTTGATCGAGTGCAAGCGGGTTATGGCGACACGATTATTCTTAAACATATCCACATGAATTTACTGCCCGGGTCGCGCATTGGCTTGCTCGGGCGCAACGGTGCCGGTAAGTCGACCCTGGTGAAATTGCTCGCTGGGGTAATTCAGCCGGTTAGTGGTGAGGTCGATAGGGGGCGGCAATTGCAGGTTGGCTATTTTGATCAGCAACAGCTCGACGCACTGGATCTCACAGCCAGCCCCTTACTCCACTTACAACGCATAGCAGACGATAAAAAAGAGCAAGAACTACGCAACTACCTCGGAACGTTCGGCTTTCGCGGCGATGCTGTGTTAGCGCCCGTTGGCCCACTCTCGGGTGGGGAAAAAACTCGTCTTGCATTGGCGCTGCTGGTTTGGGAAAGGCCCAACCTTTTGTTACTGGACGAACCCACCAACCATCTCGACGTGGATATGCGCGAAGCGCTAATCCTCGCGCTACAGGAATTCCCCGGTGCTGTGGTGGTGGTCTCTCACGACCGGCATCTCTTACACACTGTGGTGGATGAGCTTTACCTGGTGGCCAATGGCGAAGTTCGGCCCTTTGACGGCGATCTCGATGACTACCAGCGCCTGCAAATTAAATCCACGCCACGGCCCTCAGACCTAGATAGCGAAGAAAATACCCATGGGCAGAGCGCCAACCCGGAATCTGGCCGCTCTGGCAAAACTTTCGACCGGCAAGAACAAAAGCGCTTGCAAGCAGAATTCCGCAGACAGGCAGCCCCCCAGCGCAAAAAACTTAGCGCCATTGAAAAAACCATGGCGACGCTAGAAAACACCTTGGTAAGCCTTGCTGAACAGCTCGCCGACCCCGCCCTTTATACGGACAAGCCCGTGCAGGAATTGAATCAATTAATGAAGGCCCAAGGCGAAGCAAAAAGTGAGCTGCAAACACTAGAAGAAGAGTGGTTGGTCTTACAGGATGAATTGGAAATGATGACGCAAACTTTTGAAAAGCAATTTACCAGTTAGTCAGATTACAGGGGCACAGGCGCTCAAAGAATGCTCTGCTGCTTGAGGCGATTTTTTAAAGCCTGATAGCAGATCGAACTATTCTAGAAATTGATTAAATCGAGAAATAAAAGCCTTTATTGGTATTAATAAACAGGTAGTGATGGCGTGGTTAGAGTGATGTTGTGCGTTCAAACATAGCCTCTCTTCGATGTGACCTACCGATTAAAGCTGACAAAAACCAACAATAATCGCATCGTTTACAGGTCAATTTATTTCGAAATTTATTGCGTCTGATGAGAGCTTTACCGCTTTTTTTAGTGAACCGCTTAATTTTCGTATTGATATCAACTACGAGGGGTTGAACGAGAAGGCGACCCGCAAATTTGCGCCAAGTACTTGCAGCTTTTGAGGCTGATATATAGTCGAATGTCGACACCGATTTTTTTAGATACGATACAAACTCGGTTAATGATGAGTTATGCCGTAGCAACCGAGCAGGGTATAGAAAGTCATGTGCGTTTTAAACGCGGTAAGTTGCTGTTAAATAGGAAAACTGTTCCGTTTCTCAAAGACATTGATGCTACTCTAGATGTAAAGTTACTGTGGACTAAATAGTCTGTGAAAGGAACTTTTTAACGTACGCTAGGCAAGTTAATAGGTAGGTTCGACTTTCGGAGCGGCACGTTTAGTCAAGCCTGAGCTATTTTGGAAACCGAAGCGTGTGTTCTTTTTACTAATGTTACGGAGAGGGCTACAGGGGCAGGACCTAGGTGTCAGTGTGCCTAGAGCATCTCGTACCCTTACACTTACTGGCTGATATAAGATCTGGCCTCGAGAATAGCTCATATAATTTTTCAATTAAGGAGTGAGTCTAATGTCCTTTACTTTACATACCCCGGAAACTGCTCCTCAGGCGGCGCAAGATGAATTAAAAAATTCTATTGAAAGTTTTGGTTGGGTACCAAATTTACATGCGGTACTGGCTGAGGCTCCCCCCGTGCTGGCAGCTTATAAAAATCTGCATAGCTATTTTCAGCAAAGTAGTTTTGATGCCGATGAGCTGACGGTGGTCTGGCAGTCTATTAATCTTGAAAACAAATGCCATTACTGTATTCCTGCTCACACGACTATTGCGGGGATGATGGAAGTGGATAATGCCCTTATCAATGCGTTGATCGAAAATAAAGTGCTACCGACAGAAAAATTAGAGGTGCTGAAAACGACTACTCAAGCAATATTAAATCAACGTGGCGATCTGAATGATGAGCAAATCGCTCGCTTTAAAGCTGTGGGCTACGACAATCAGCAACTGCTTGAAATTATTCTCGGCATCGCCCAGAAGACTATTAGTAATTACACCAATAAGTTAGCGAATACGCCGCTGGATGATCAGTTTAAGTAGCGTGAATGTCGGTACTGTTAGGTTTTAGGGTGGTTTTAATAACATATTATTTGGTTGGTCGTTTAAACCCACGACTACGAAAAAGCTTAAAATAACGGAGCTGATTGTAGCTTCGCCACCCCATTCACTGACCTGATAGTCACTAGCTAAGCTGTGACATCGACCGTCATTTACTTACAATCTTGCGGCAAATATCTTGCCTGTTATTAAGAATCAATCGAATAGGCTACATTGCTATTTATTGACTTCACTACTCTTTGCGGTATACCAATACTGCCTGTACAAACCAATAATAATATGGAGACGTGCCCAATGACATATCAGTATTTACTCGTTGAGAAGGATGAGAAGGGTTTTGCCCGTGTGCAATTCAATCGTCCAAAGCAATTAAATGCTTTGTGTCAAGGGATGCTCGATGAGCTAGCTGTTGTGTTAACAAAATTTGAAAGTGATGATGCTGTGCGTGCTGTGGTACTAGCTGGCAGCGAACGGGCTTTTGCTGCTGGGGCTGATATCAGCGAATTAATGGCATTTTCTGCCGTCGATGCGCGCCGTCATTTTGCTAGCCCAAGTTGGCGGGCGATTGAACATTTCCGTAAACCCATCATTGCCGCAGTCAGGGGGCTGGCCCTGGGCGGAGGGTTAGAGCTGGTGATGCAGTGCGATATGGTGGTGATTGGCAATGAAGTCAGCCTTGGTTTACCGGAGGTCACCCTAGGTGTGATTCCGGGTGCCGGTGGCACCCAGCGTTTGCCGGGTATTGTTGGGAAAGCGCTGGCCATGGAAATGATTCTTAATGGCCGTACTCTCAATGCAAAAGAAGCCATCAATTTTGGCATCGCCAACTATGCTTGCCCTGCTGAAGAAGTGCTCGACAAAGCCCAGGCTTTGGCTGTTGAGTTGGCACAGCGTCCGCCAATGGCAGTCGAGGTTGGCAAAGAATGTGTGAATGCTGCGCTCGATGAAACACTCTGTCACGGTTTGGCGACCGAACAACGCTTGTTCCACTTTTTGTTCGCCACGGAAGACAGGGCAGAAGGCTTTAAGGCCTTTGTTGAAAAACGTAAGCCGCAATGGACGGGCAAGTAAAATAGCGATGGTCAGTGAATAATTGGCACGTTAGTCATGGATGGCTAGACAATGACAGCGTTATTAGCAACAGCTCTTCATCACGTACAATTCCGTCCTCAACTTAGTCCAGTAATCATCATTAGACCGTCGGTACTCCATAGACGATTACTAATTAATAGATAGGTAACTATTTAATAGACAGGTAGTAATTATGAATTTTGATTTAACAGAAGAGCAGAGCATTATCCGCGATATGGCCCGACGTTTTGCCGCAGAGGTGATCGCCCCCAAATTTCAAGAGCTTTCAACCTGCAGTGATGTGCCCTACGACATTCTCGACAAAATGGCCGACATGGGTTTTATGGGAGTACCCTTTAGCGAGGAATACGGCGGCGGTGGTGGCGACTGGGTATCCATGCATCTAGTGATTGAAGAGGTGTCGCGTGCAGATATCGCCCTCGGTACCCTGCTCGATGTTACCAGCAGTGTTGTCGCCCAGGAAATTGATCGTTTTGGTACCGAGGCACAAAAAAAGCAGTGGCTGCCTGATTTATGTTCCGGTAAAGCCATTGGTGCCTTTGCGCTGACCGAGCCGAGCAGTGGGTCCGATGCGGGTAGCCTTAAAATGCGTGCCGAATTCAACGGCGAAGAATGGGTCTTAGAGGGTAGCAAGCAATTCATTACTAATGTGGGCCTCAACAATTGCTCGTTGGTAGTGGTTGCCGCCCGAGCTGAAATAGAAGGGAAAGAGCAAATTGTCACCTTCATTGTGCCGAAAACTGCTCCTGGTTTAGTGGTGGGTAGAAGCTACGACAAAATCGCTTTTGAATCTGGTGCCACTAATGAGCTGATTTTTGATAGTTGCCGTATCCCCAAAGACAGTATTCTCGGTGATCCTAACCGGGGTTTTGCACAACACCTCGCTGTGCTTGAAACTGGTCGCATCAGTATTGCCGCTGCTTGTGTGGGAGCAGCCCAGGCCTGCCTCGATCATGCCCTGGCTTATGCCCGCGAACGTGAACAATTTGGTAAGTCCATTTTTGAATTTCAGGGGGTGCAGTTTAAGCTCAGTGATATGGCGGTCAAAATTGAAATGGCTCGTACTCTCTATTTAAAGGCGGCCTGGCTTAAAGACGAGGGGCGTCCACATACATTTGAAGCGGCGAGTGCCAAGCTCTATGCATCAGAAATACTCGAACAGTGCGCCAGCGACGCGGTGCAAATACTGGGTGGTAACGGAGTAATGGAAGACTATCCGGTAGCGAGTATTTTTCGCGCCAGCAAAATTATGCAAATTGTTGAAGGCACTTCTGAAGTTCAACGTATTATTATTGGTCGCTTGTTGGCGTCAGGTGCACATAGTTAACTACTGGTTAAACACATTTTGTTATTAGTTGCGGAGTGTGCTTTCAAAGGGTGTCATTAATGAATAAAAATGTGAATGAAAAAGGCGGAATCGTTATTGGGAGGGAAGTGCAAGAAGAGCAGTCGCTCAAAACGATCACTACGGTAGTCTATGTGTTACAGGCCATTTCATTTTTTATTGGTATCACTTTTATAGTTGGCGTAATAGTCAATTACATAAACAAGTCGACTGTAGAAGGCACGTGGCTTGAATCTCACTTTCGTTGGCAGATACGCACCTTCTGGTTTAGTCTGCTGTGGTCAATTATTGGCTTTGTGCTGGTTTTTGTTCTTATTGGCTACGTGGTGCTAGCGGCCGATGCTCTATGGGTTATTTATCGAATTGCCAGAGGCTGGATAAACATGTCCGCAGGCAAGGCGATGTACCAGAACTAGGAGCAAAATAAACGAAGTCTGCTACACCAGTTTTTGCGGTTCTTCAGCTTTCGATGTCGGCTTTCATGAAAGCTTCTAGAACCGGTTTTGGGAGTAGCTTTCTAAAGGTGGTAACCGAGCAACAGTAAAATGCCTTTGCGCTTATAGAAAAGCGCTCAAGCCCTGTTTTAGCAGTGCGCCTGCCTGTTGTCCCTGAGCACTATTCAAGTACTGCATTGCCGTGTTAGCAAATTGGCTAATCATTTCTGGTTTGAGACCAAGAGCCTGGAATTGTTGGTTCAGTTGATTAATGCCTTTTAATGAATCGTTGTACTGTGCAGCGGTGCTTAAAAGGCCACCAATCCCGCTTTGTTGTTCACTTGTTGCGCCCA
This sequence comes from Porticoccaceae bacterium, assembly GCA_029212965.1. Lineage (GTDB taxonomy): Bacteria > Pseudomonadota > Gammaproteobacteria > Pseudomonadales > Porticoccaceae > Reddybacter. Next base: position 16,382 of record JARGOV010000024.1, on the reverse strand, counting down.
CTTTTGGTGCCATATCGACCAAGCTATCGAGGCCGGGCAGAGCGCTGGATAGTTGGGAAGATTCAGTAGATGACAGCTGCTCTTTAGCGTAGCCAAATAAAGAGCCGAGGCCACCTACAGCCTGATTTTTATCGACACTCAAAGAGTTGGTAAGCAGTGGAATCATGTCGAGAGCGTTGAGGTTATTGGCAGCAGCCTGGGGGGCGGCTGTGGTGGCAGAGGCTTGCGAATTGGCACTCTCGAGGAGTTGGTCGAATTTCTCAGAGTGGGCGCTGAATGACAGAGTGATACAAAGCATGGCTAAACTCAGTTGTTGGGTTTTCTTCATGACAATTCCTTGAATTGAATAAAATACGATTGATGTCTAGCAAAAGTGCTTAATAGTATGAACATGATGGTGCAAATAGGTTCAGACAAAGTCTTATTTTACGTGTCATTAAATACCTGACGTTACTTCAGGTTGAGTGAGTTTTTAAGCTCAAGCAAGATCTGTTATGTACAGAATTTTAATAAACAGCTGTACAGCTCACTGCCGAATTAATTCAATAACAGGAATAATTCTTTCAGTGCGTTCTTGATAAGTCGCAAATACGGGCAGGTTTTCGCAGACTATTTGAAACAGATGATCGCGGTCATCACCTTCTGTCACCACAGCGTGTGCTGAAAAGCTTTCGCCATCTTTTTCGACCCATACATCAGGACAGTGGAGCAGGTTGTGAAACCAGGGCGGGTTGCGGGGAGCCCCGCCCATGGAGGCGATAATAATAAGTCGTCCATTAATTTCCTGGCAAGCCAGTGGCAAGGTGCGCTTTTTACCCGTTTTGGCTCCAGTAGTGGTGATGATCAGGGCTGGTACGTTTTCCAGCTCGCCCGGAATTTTCCCTTTATTGCCACGAAGTGCTTCCATGACAGCGTCGTTAACTGTTTTTGTATGTGAGTTACTCATATCCCACCCTTTTGTCCCGGGTCCACTGGTGGCGCTTATTTCGAGAGCGAGTTTGTCAATATCGGCCATCGTTAATGAGCTGTCTGTCTCTGTCATACCTAGTGCTCCTGAGAATGTGCTTTTTTATTGTCGTTGGGACGATCAAATTTTTTGCGGGTTTTATAGGCGATCTTTAAGGTAAGTAAAAACTATCCTTTAAGCAAGAAGGTACAGTTTGCCGTATTATCTAGCTTACGGTACTGGCTTTTGTAGAGCCCATGTATGCTCATATTTATCCAGGCAGCGTGCTGCCCACATCAAACCAAATCTGTTCTGCGCAAGCCATTAATTCACCTCCCAGGTTGTGAATAGCAACCCCCATAAAACGCTTGCGGCCACTATTGGGTGATATTTTCCAGCTGCTAATAATGTAGTCGTCATTCGGTTTAAGTGATGCTTTTATACTGCTGCTACAGGTACCGAGTAGCTGTAGCCCGGCATCGGGTTCGGCGGCTTTAATGGCATAGGCACCGGGGCAATCCAGGGCTGACCAGACATAAATATTATCGACGTTGCCCTCGTTAGTGCAGAGATTATCCATGGGTCGCCAGACGGCAGCGACAAGGTTTTTTTCGATTTGTGTGGGCCAATCAATGTTGGCCTGAGGCGCGACAACTTCTTTTAAGGGACCACAAAAAACCCGTAGTCCATTTGTTTCGCTGCGCAACGGGCTGCACACATAACAGCCCTTGGGGTCGGAGGCGTGAATAAAACTAAAGCGCTGGCTGGCAGCAGTCGCGTTGGCTAAGCTGGGCGGCGTTGGAATGGCCAACTCGAGCTGAATGCTGCGAGCGCTGCCGAGTAATTTATCATCCCTATAGGCGCCAATACCCTGACCAGTCTTTTTTACCTGCAGTGGCGTATTCACCGGAAAGGCTGCATTGATGCGGATTTCTGCATCACCTTCAATAAAGCTCGCTAACAGGCCGCTAATATAACCGCCATTGCCACAATTAATGGGGCCGTTGAAGACACTATCGATAGATACTGATGTTAAAGGTGGTGTGCCTGAAGACATTGGCGACTCGTTGTTATTGTGGGCTTCAGATTCTAAAGGTGAAGATGGTAAAGATAAACGCTTTGTCATAATCTTTGGCATGAAGCTAATTAGGGGTGATGACTTAGGTGTTTCCGTTCAGATGCGTGAAGGCATGAATTTCGAAGCAATTGGTCTCGATGTTATAGCGGCCCATGAAGCAGGCCATGTTGTGCTGGCTCATTATTATGGTCGCAAAGTTTATGGCGCCTACCTGCAAACTCGGCCTCTCAACTTGCGAGACAGGGGTGAGCGCAGTCATGTGCGCTATGCCCCAACCCCACATATTCAGGAGGTGCACCTCAATCTTGGCAAGCTCCATGAGCGTTGGTCACTGGCAGTGCGCGAAACTCTGGTTACCACACGCATTTGCTTGGCAGGGCCAATTGCCCAGGCAATTTATCAACAGAAGCCCTATCGGGAGATGGCCGGTGGTCAGGATTATCGCGATGCGTTGTCTGGACTCCTTCTTCTTGAGCGCTTACGACTGAGCCTACCCCAACCTCAGCATTTGGATATATCGTACAAGCATGAAAATATCCTCGACAGTCTAGCGAACGATATTCTTACTCTACTAACAGCTCGAGATTACAGTAATTACCTGCAACTTATTGCTCAGCATCTACTGGCCAAACAGGAGCTGAGCGCCCAGCAGATTAGCGAAATGCTGGAGGCCATGCCGCGTCATCAGTGGCACCCTGAATAAATGCAGCAACAGGCACTGGTATAACTATGGAAATACCTTGTCCTAATTGGGTTAGAATAACCTCGCTAAATTTATTCTGAAATGCTAATCATAATTAATACAGGGGAATACTATGCAGTTTGATTCTTGGGTCGTGATGGTGACAGGTGCCGCTTCGGGTATTGGTTTGGGTACATCCAAACGCTTTATCGACGGCGGTGCAACAGTGATTGCCGTCGATATTAATAAAGAAAACCTGGCTAAAGCGGCTAGTGAGCTGGGTGACAAATATGTTTCAAAGGTTTGTGACATCTGCAAAGTGTCTGAAATAAAAACTTTAATGGCCGACGTTGAAAATGAATTTGGTCGGCTCGATACGCTGGTCAATAACGCGGCCTTCGCCAACTTCCAAAATCCTGAAAATGTTGAGGAGGCGAGTTACGACGCAGAAATGACGGTGTTGGTGAAAGCGCCAATTTTTCTGGTGAAGCACGGTGCTAAATTACTACGCGCAGCGGGCAATGGTTCGGTCATTAATATTGCCTCGGCGGCGGCTATTGTCTCTATCGACAATTACTGTCCCTATGGCATTGGCAAGGCGGCGGTGCTGAAGTTCACTCAGGACAGTGTGATTAGCGTACCGGGTATCCGCCACAACGCGGTGCTGCCGGGTCTTATCGACACGCCAATCTTGCCCAATGTTTATGGTGATGAAGCCTCTGCGATGTTAAAAGAGGAATTTCCCAAGCTCTTGCCTTGCAAGCGAGTGGGTCAGCCCGATGATATCGCCAAGGCGGTGTGCTTTTTGGCCTCCGACGATGCCGACTATGTTAATGGAACGACGATGTTGGTCGATGGCGGTATGTCGAAGCTGAACCCCTTCAGCATGATGCAAAGCTAAAGCGAGTACTGGCAGGCTTGTTGCCTGCAGTTAAACTTGAAGT
>JARGOV010000024.1:4192-12632 GCA_029212965.1 Porticoccaceae bacterium | reverse complement strand
ATGCAAAGCTAAAGCGAGTACTGGCAGGCTTGTTGCCTGCAGTTAAACTTGAAGTAAAAAAGGTGCCGATAGCTTCGGCGCCTTTTTTTCGTTTTTTTGCCCGGTCTTTTATGTCCCCGCTATAGCCCTGTTCTCGCACCGGGTTTATGATGCATTCACCAATTTTTGACGGCGCCGGTTTATTGTATTTCAAATAGCGGGGCTTTCTCATTATAAAATGCAGGGGAAAGAATATGTCGGGAGTACTAATATGTCAGGAGTACTAGAGGGCATTCGCGTGCTCGACTTTGGGCGCTATGTGGCCGGGCCGCAATGTGCCTCTCTGCTGGCTGATTTCGGTGCTGAAGTGATTCGCATTGAAAAAATCGATGGCAGTGAAGACCGTTACGTGGCACCGCTGACTGAGGAATACGGCGCCCACTATATTCACAATAATCGTAATAAATTGGGTTTGACCCTCAACCCCACCAAGCCCGACGGCAAAGAGGTGACGCGACGTCTTATCGAGACCGCCGATGTAGTGGTGGTCAACATGCCCTACCACGCCTTACCCGCGATGGGTCTCGATTACGACAGCCTAAAAGCTATTAAGCCCGATATTATTCTCACCACCTGCTCGGCTTTTGGCTCGAAGGGGCCGTTTGCCGAAAAGCTCGGTTTTGACGGTGTGGCCCAGGCGATGTCGGGCAATATGTATTTGACTGGTCATGAAGGCGAGCCGATGAAAAACTTCGGCCCCTATGTTGACTACAGTACCGGTATGCTCTGTGCTCTCGGTACCGTGTTGGCACTGTACGAGCGCAAGGCCAGTGGCGTGGGTCAAATTGTCGAGGGTGCCTTGCTCAATACGGCGATGACAATTACTAACCCAGTGGTGATAGAGCAGGCTGTTCTCAACTTAAATCGTGTGTCCACCGGCAGTCGTGCCCCCACTGGCGCCCCCGCCGATGCGTTTCAAACCAAAGATAACTGGGTCATGGTGCAAAGTATAGGCAACCCCTTGTTTAAACGCTGGGTTGATTTAATGGGGGAGCCAGAATGGCTGCAAGATCCGCGCTTTGTGGATGACAATGCGCGAGGTGCTAATGGTGCGGTGATTAGCGAACGCATGGCGCGCTGGTGTGCCGAGCGCACCGCGCAAGAAGTGCTCGACCAACTGGAAGCAGCGGGTATCCCGGGCGGTGAAGTGCTCTCTCCTCAGCAAGTGCTTGAGCACCCCCAGGTCAAGGGCGCCGGCATGCTGGTGGATGTGAATATCCCCGGCATCGACAAACCAGTACCGGTCATGGATACCCCGATTGCTCTGTCGCGCACCCCCGGTGGTATTAAAACCCAGCCACCGGCGCTGGGTGAGCACACCGACAGTTTATTGAAGTCATTAAATTACAGTGATGAAGAAATCGCCGACTTGCGCAGCAAACGCGTCGTGTAAACCTCGTTTGCAGACAGACACACATTTAAACTCAGTAAAGTTATAGGAGAAGAAACATGGCCGAACTCGATGGCAAAGTAGCAGTAATTACCGGTGGTGCCAGTGGCATTGGCGAACGCGCCGTGCGCTTATTTATTGAAGAGGGCGCCCACGTGGTGATTGCCGACATGCAGGTGGAGCGCGGCGAAGCACTGGCTGCTGAACTGGGTGATGCTGCCGTATTTGCCAAAGTAGAAGTGCGCCAGGAAGAGGAGGTCAAAGGAGCCATTGATCTCGCCGTCAGCCAATGGGGCCGACTCGATATCATCTTCAATAATGCCGGTTTTGGCGGCGTTATTGGGCCCGTGGAAGATACGCCTGTCGATGAGTTCGACATGACCTACGACGTGCTGGTACGGGGCGTTTTTCTCGGTATGAAGCACGCGGCCCCCATTATGAAAAAGCAGGGTGGCGGCAGCATTATTAATACTGGCAGCATCGCTGGTCTGGCCTCGGGCTACAGCCCCCATGCTTACGCCGGTGCCAAGGCAGCGGTGATTCACATGACCAAGTCTGTGGCCATGGAGTTGGGCGAGCACCATATCCGCGTCAACGCTATTTGCCCTGGTTTTATTGCCACGCCACTGGCCGCCAATACGGTGGGCCGGTCTGACGAGTTAATCAAAAAAGCGCTGCCCAGCTTCGGCAAAACACAGGCGATTCCCCGCGCCGGTATTCCCGACGACATCGCGCAAATGGCCTGCTGGTTGGCAGGCGACCGTTCAACCTTTGTGACCGGCCAGGCGATGGTGGTCGATGGGGGCTTGATCAATGGATTGAAGTGGGAAGACCAGCCTGGTTTTCAGAAGGAATACCATCCCATTAAAGTTTATCGACCCGCCGAAGATGAGTAAGTGAGAGCGTTAATGTTTCAATAAACCACGGGGCGTCAGCATGGATTTTCAACTGGATGAAGAATTCCGTCTACTCAACGAGACGGTGAATAAATTTGTTGAAAATGAGTTGATGCCGCTTGAATCCCTTGTGCTCGAGCGTGAGGCCCTGGGGGGTGATCACGAACTGACAGATGCGGAGCTTGCCCCGTTGCACGACAAATGTCGCGAGTTGGGTTTATGGGGTCTCGACTGCCCGACCGAGACCGGTGGTGCCGATCTGCCCGCTATTGCCCTTGTGGGTGTCAATGAAGCATTGGGCCGCACCATCACGCCGTTTACTTTTCCTCCAGACTCCCCCAATTTACATATGCTGCTAGCCACGGCTAATGAGCAGCAAAAGGCAAAATACCTGGAGCCCTATGCGCGGGGCGAAACCATTTCTGCCATCGCGATTTCAGAGCCTGGTGCGGGTACTGACCCAGCCGGCATGACCACCCGCGCTGTGCGTGATGGTGATGACTGGGTGCTGAATGGGCGCAAGATCTGGATCAGCCGCATGGACAAGGCAGACTTCACTATCGTCATGGCGCTAACTGACCCTGAAAAGGGTTCGCGGGGTGGTATTTCCGCGTTTCTCGTTGACCGCGATACGCCGGGGCTGGAAATTGCCCGCAAAATTTTATTGATCGGCGGCCACTACAATTACGAAATCGTCTTCGATAATTGTCGTCTGCCCGCTAGTCAATTACTTGGTGTGGAAGGGCAGGGATTTGCGCCCATGCAATTGCGGCTTATTGTGCGGCGTTTAGAAATGGGGGCCTGGTGTCTGGGGGCGGCTCGCCGGGCACTCGATATGCTTTGTGACTACGCTAACCAGCGTGAGACCTTTGGCGAGCGACTGGCCAACCGCCAGTCCATTCAATGGTGGGTGGCCGAGCTAGAAACCCGCTGCCACTGTCTGCAATTAATGCTGTGGCACGCCGCCACCAAACAAGACGCCGGTGGCGATGTGCGTACCGAAGCGAGCATGATAAAACTCTACGGCACCGAGCTGGCCACCGACGCCATTGACTGGGCCATGCAAACCTACGGCGCCATGGGTATGACCAAAGAACTGCCCCTGCAACTGATGGCCCAGCGAGTGCGTTTAATGCGTATCTACGAGGGCCCGAGTGAAATACATCGCTGGGTGTTGGCCCGCCAGCGCTTAAAGCAAAGTATTTAATAGCCACCAAGGTTAGGTTTAAAACTGAAAATGTTGTGCCTGCTTAATTAATTTTAACCACTAAACTTTCATCACCCCTACATATTTCTGTCACACGAGGTCGGTACCTTTCGAGTGGGCCAATAATCCACAAACCAAGGTAGTGCACCTATGAAATTAAATGATTTTAGCCGTAGAAAAGCCACCGTAGTCATTGCTGTTACAGCAGTTTTAGCGGCACCGCTGGCAAGTGCAAATAAGTGGGAGAAGAGCAGAGATGACAGCTTTACGCGCATCGCAACCTTCCCCGTTTATTTAAATACGGATATTAATACCGAAAGTGTGGCTGAAATTGTCACCGCCAGCGAAGATGGCAATACACTGATCTACACCGATGGGAAAACCGGAAACCTTGGTTTTGTGGACATTCATAATCCGTCAAACCCTTTGCCCGCAGGCGTTGTAGCACTTGGGGGTGAGCCGACCTCGGTAGCGGTTAAAGATGATTACGCCCTGGTGGCAGTGAATACCTCGGCGGACTTTGTGAATACCAGTGGTAATTTACAGGTTATTGATATTGAGAGTGGCGAGCTGCAAGCAATATTTGATTTAGACGGTCAGCCTGACGCCGTTGCGGTTAGCCCCGATGGTCGCTATGCCACGGTGGTCATTGAAAATGAGCGTGACGAAGATCTTGGTGATGGTGCGCCACCTCAGGCTCCGGCTGGTTATTTAATGATTGTCGATACGCTGGGTGCACCTGTCGATTGGTCAATGCGACACGTTAGTTTATCCCACCTTGAGGGCATGCTTTTTGGCGAAGACCCCGAGCCTGAATTTGTCGATATTAACAGCGCCAATATCGCAGTTGTTACCTTGCAAGAAAATAATCATATTGCCCTGGTTGATCTCGATAAGGGGCTCGTTGTTAAGCACTTTAGTGCCGGTACGGTCGATCTTGACCAGGTTGATATCGATAAAGACAGCCTGATTGATTTGAGCGGCGAGTTGCTGGAAATACCCCGCGAGCCAGACGGTGTTAACTGGATATCGAATACCCAGTTTGTGACTGCCGACGAGGGTGATCTCGATGGAGGGAGCCGTGGTTTCACGGTGTTTAATACCGATGGAACGGTCGCTCATGCGCCCGGTAATAGTGTAGAGCACGCCATTGTGCGACATGGGCATTACCCTGACGAGCGCTCGGGGAAGAAGGGTAACGAGCCTGAAAATGTTGAATTTGGCCAATACGGTGACGATAAATTTCTCTTTGTCGGTTCAGAGCGCGCCAGTGTGGTACTGGTTTATAAAATTAAAAAGGGTAAAGGCTTTGCTAAAAGAAATTGGCGCGGTAATAAGCATAGCAAGTCGTCAATGCTTAAGTTAAAGCAGGTGTTACCAACAGCGGTTAAACCGGAAGGTTTACTGGCGATACCCCCGCGCAATCTTTTTATTGCCGCCGGTGAAGAAGATAGCCGCGATGATAAAATTCGCTCAGGTTTAAGTATTTATCAACTCGGTGGTAAGGCGAATTATCCGACGATTATTTCTAAAGACCGTGACGATGGCACTCCTATACCCTGGGGCGCATTGTCTGGACTGGCGATGGATAGAGAAGAAAGGGATATAGCTTACGCCGTCCAGGACAGCTTCTATAAAAAAAGCCGTATTCTCAAGCTCGATGTTGAAGAAAGCCCGGCAAAAATCATCAAAGAAATAGTACTCTTTGATGACCTGGGTATTTTGGCCGCCATAGACCCTGCACTGGTTAACGACGACGGTAGCGTTAATCTCGACCCCGAAGGTATTAGTACCCGTGAGCAGGGCGGTTTTTGGTTGGCCTCAGAGGGTAAAGGTAGTGTTGGCAGTATCAGTCAACCTTTTGAAAGCTTGAACTTACTCCTTCGCATCGACAAAAAAGGACTGATCGAAGAGGTCGTGACACTGCCCGAAGCTGTCAATAAGCGCCAGGTACGATTCGGTTTTGAGGGCGTGAGTGCTGTTAGCCGTGACGAGGGAGAAGTACTTTATGTTGCATTTCAGCGCGAGTGGGCTGGCGATGTCGAGCAACATGCACGCATCGGTCGTTACCATACGTCGACTCGGCAATGGACTTTCTACTACTACCCGCTTGAAACAGCCGCATCGGATAATGGCGGCTGGGTTGGGCTGTCTGATCTAAGTTATCTGGGTAATGAAACATTTGCCGTTATCGAACGTGATAATCAGGGCGGCCCCGATGCCGTGATTAAACGTCTCTACAGCTTCTCCATCGCTGGTCTTACGCCAGATGCTGATAATGGCAGTGAGCCTACTTTCCCCGTGCTTAATAAAAGACTATTGCGAGACTTGATGCCCGACATGGCTGCAAGCGGCGGTTTGACTCTAGAGAAAATTGAAGGTCTGGCAGTGACCCATGACGGTTCGGTCTTGGTGGTTAATGACAACGATGGTGTCGATGACTCTAACGGTGAAACTCAGCTGTTAAGGCTCGAAGGTTTGCTGGAATAAAATTAGTCGCGATTTAAAAATATGAATAAAAAAATAGAATAAAAAAACTATCAGGCCCGAGTTACCGTAAAGGTACTCGGGCCTTTTATTCGGCAAATTAAATGTCTATAGACTGGTCGCTAAACAATACGTGAATCTGTTTTCCCCCAATATTTATCTTTGAGAATGCGCTTATACAATTTACCTGTGGGCAGACGCGGCAATTGGTCTATAAAGTCGATACTTTTCGGGCATTTATAGTGGGCGATATGTTGCCGTGCGTAGGCAAGAATGTCAGCGGCTAGGGTATCGTTGCCGGTAATGCCTTTAGGGGTTTCAACCACGGCTTTCACTTCTTCACCCATTTCCTCGTTGGGGATGCCAACTACCGCGACGTCGGCAATTTTTTCGTGCATGATCAGCGCGTCTTCTATCTCCTGAGGGTAGATATTCACGCCGCCGGAAATAATCATAAAGGTGGCGCGGTCAGTGAGATATAAAAACCCGTCTTCGTCGACATAACCGATGTCGCCCAACGCACTCCAGTTGGGGTGTTCAGGGTGTTGGGAATCTTTAGTTTTAGCCTCCTCCCCGTGATAGATGAAAGGCACAATCGGCTGCTCAAAATAAATTAAACCCGGTTCACCTACAGGTAGCTCAGTGCCATCTTCGGCACAGATATGCAGGGTGCCGAGAATGGGCTTGCCTACTGAACCGGGATGTTTAAGCCATGCCTCAGGAGAACAATGGGTGAGACCATTGAGTTCACTGCCCCCGTAATATTCATGAATAATAGGGCCCCACCAGTCGAGCATTTTGCGTTTGATGCCATCGGGACAGGGCGCAGCGGCGTGTATCGCGACCCGGTGGGACGACAGGTCAAAATTTTGTAGTCGATCGGGGGGCATTTTCAACATGCGGGTAAACATGGTCGGTACCCACTGGCTGTGGGTGACACGGTATTTCTCAATGGTCGCCAGCGCGCCGATTTCATCGAACTTGGGCATCATAATGACAGTGCCACCGTTGGCCTGAATACCGGTACAAAAAGCTAGCGGCGCCGAGTGGTAGAGTGGGGCGGGAGAGAGATAAATGGCATGTTCATCGACGCCCCATACTTTTTGCTGCAAGGTACCAACAGCCCCAGGGCTGTCGGCGATATCACACTCAGGCAAAGCACGTAGAATGCCCTTGGGCCGTCCCGTGGTACCCGAACTGTAGAGCATAAACAAACCAGCGGGTTCAGCGGCGAGATTATCGGTAGGGTAGTTGGCAATGGCGTCTTCATAGGCTTCGTAGCCATCAACGGTGCCATCGACCATTAACCAGGTATGGCAGTTGGGTGCGAAGGGTTTCAGCGTTCCTGCGACCTCACCCAAACGTCTGGACGCTACGAGTACTTCCGCGCCACAGTTGTCGACAATGTAGCCCGCCTCTTCGTCGGTCAGATATTGATTGACCGTGGTTAGATAGAGACCCGAGCGCAGGGCTGCCCAGATAACCTCAAAGTAGCGCAGATTGTTTTCCATAAAGATGGCAACGTGATCGCCGCGACGCAGCCCCTTGTCCCACATTAATTGTGCGAGTTGATTGGAACGCTCGTTTAATTGGCGATAAGTAGTGGTCGCACCACTGGTCGAATCGATAACGGCCGCTTTGTCGGGGAATTCTTTCGCCCACTTGCCTGGATACATATTTACTCTCCCAGTTTTTATTATTGGTTTTGTCCCGTTACTAATATATCTGCAGTTCAAAGAATGTGCACTAAATACTGTCAATCAATCTTTGTAAAATTAGGTGTTGCTCGGATTGACGTGGCGCCTGACGTAGAAGTCGTCCATTAACTTTGCTTTTCAAATGTCGCTATTTGGGTTTTTAATAATTTGGCTTTGAAGTGCTTGGACTTTCAATAGAGGGCCGTTTATTCTGCGGGCTTTTTAAGCATAGGTGTATTTGTAGTCGCGATGGGTTCTGAACTGATAAAAGGTTTTAATGGTATCGATGCCCTGGCCCTGTGCTGGTTTGTACTGTGTTGGTTGGGTTATAGCGTTTACGCAAACAAAATGTCGCGCCGCCGGGCTTGCCTGTCGCGTGTGATGGCAGCCCACAGGGAAGCGTGGGTCTACAGCTTGCTCAAACGTGATAATCGCGTTGGTGATGCGGCTCTGTTGGGCAATTTAGAGCGCAATGTGTCCTTCTTTGCTTCTTCTACCTTGCTGGTGCTTGCGGGGCTGGTGGCAGCATTGGGCTCGGGTGAAGATATTGTAGCAGTCACCAATAACCTGCCCTTCGCCATGGCCGTGAGTGAACATGGTTGGGAGACAAAACTTTTGCTGCTGGCAGCCATTTTTGTCTATGCCTTTTTTAAGTTCTCCTGGTCGTTACGCCAATACGGCTTTGCCGCGGTATTGATGGGTCGTGCACCCGAGGTGCATGAGC
>JARGOV010000024.1:2541-4092 GCA_029212965.1 Porticoccaceae bacterium | reverse complement strand
CGCCAATACGGCTTTGCCGCGGTATTGATGGGTCGTGCACCCGAGGTGCATGAGCTCGATGAAGCGGGCGCGCGGCAGTTTTCTACTCAAGCGGCAAAAGTGATATCCCGCGCGGCTCAGGCCTTTAATGTGGGTTTGCGCTCCTATTATTTTAGTCTGGCCTACCTGTTGTGGTTCCTCAATCCTTGGGCGTTTATGCTGGGTTCGGCCACTGTGGTGGGGGTGTTGTACCGGCGGGAGTTTCGTTCTCGGGTGCTGAGTGCCCTGGGTAAAGTGATTTAGTCGCTTAAACATTATGTGCTTAAAATGCGTGCCCAAAAATAGACGCGCTCTTAGAGTGCTGTAAACGCATCCCTCTGCGGGCTCGATTGAGCTTGGCCGTGAATCTAGCTATTATGCGCCCCTTCCAGCGGGCCATTTTTAGCCCTAATTAAGCCCTTTTTTATTAACGATAAACGCCCGTGTTACTGGCAGCCAGCAGGGTTTACCGACCAGTGGTGGCCACTAATTGGCCGGGGCGATGGTATTAATCAGCGACTAATTTGAGGTAGTGACTTCGATGGCAATGACCCACTCATTGGGCGACACATGGTTTAGTAATATACGCGGCGATGTACTGGCGGGCACGGTGGTGGCGCTGGCCTTAATACCAGAGGCCATTGCCTTTTCGATTATTGCCGGTGTTGACCCCAAGGTGGGTCTGTATGCCTCTTTTTGTATCGCCGTGGTGAGTGCTTTCGCCGGTGGTCGTCCGGGCATGATATCTGCCGCGACTGGCGCCATGGCCCTGTTGATGGTGACACTGGTGAAAGAACACGGCCTGCAATATTTGATGGCGGCAACGGTGTTAACAGGGGTGATACAGATTTTTGCGGGGCTATTTAAGCTCGGTGCGCTCATGCGTTTTGTCTCCCGCTCGGTGGTGACAGGCTTTGTTAATGCCCTGGCTATTCTTATTTTTATGGCGCAATTACCTGAGCTAATCGACGTCACCTGGCATGTTTACGCGATGACAGCCGGTGGCCTGGGCATTATTTATTTATTCCCCTATATCAATAAAACTCTGCCTTCGCCGCTGATTTGTATTGTCGTGCTCACGGGGCTTTCTCTGTGGTTGGGGCTGGATATTCGCACCGTGGGTGATATGGGCGAGCTGCCCGACACCTTGCCGATTTTCCTTATTCCCGATATTCCTCTCAATATGGAAACATTGGCAATTATCTTTCCCGTGTCGGTCACCATGGCGGCGGTGGGCCTGCTTGAGTCGATGATGACTGCGACGATCGTCGATGACTTAACCGATACGGACAGTAATAAAAACCGCGAATGTGCTGGGCAGGGCTTGTCGAATATTAGCGCGGGCTTTCTTGGTGGCATGGCCGGTTGCGCGATGATTGGCCAGTCGGTCATCAATGTTAAATCCGGTGGTCGCACACGGCTTTCAACGCTGGTGGCCGGTGTCTTTCTGCTAATTTTGGTGGTCTTCCTCGACAAGTGGGTGTCGATGATCCCCATGGCTGCGCTGGTGGCGGTGATGATTATGGTCTCCAT
>JARGOV010000024.1:0-2441 GCA_029212965.1 Porticoccaceae bacterium | reverse complement strand
GGTCTCAATGAAGCGAGTTCGACTCTCGTCGACAAATTTGCCGTGCACGACAAATCAGATGCCGTTGATAAAATGATGGGCGGCCACTGATGTGTTGCATTTACCTGGGAGCCTCGAGCGGTCATGCTGTACTGAGATATTCTCCAGCAATAAAGAGGAATGAGAATAATGAATAACGTCATTGCCTGTATCGATGGTTCCAGTGCGGCGGCTTCTGTTTGTGATTACGCAGCCTGGGCGGCAGCGCGTCTTAGCGCACCACTGACCCTACTCCACGTGCTCGACCAGTCCCGTTACCCCGTGGAGAACGACCTCAGCGGCAAGCTGGGTGTCGATGCGCGAGAGCACCTACTCAGTGAATTGGCTGAGCTCGATATTCGCCGCAATAAGCTCGCCCTGGAGCAGGGGGCCTTAATGCTTGAAGAAGCCCGCCAACGCGTCGTCGCTAGCGGCATTGCCGACCCCGTCCTGCGCCAGCGTCATGGCCATTTGCTCGACAGCCTCGCCGAGCTAGAAGACGACACCCGCTTGCTGGTGATTGGCAAGCAGGGCGAAGAGCACAGTGATAGCGTGCATATTGGCGACAATGTCGAGCGATTGGTGCGCGCTTTACATCGCCCCATATTAATTGCCCTGGGTGAATTTAAACCGCCCCAGGTAGTAATGTTGGCATTTAATAGCAGTGAAATAACCCGCAAAGGGGTTGAGCTGCTCGCCAATAGTCCCTTATTTAAGGGCTTAAGTGTGCACCTGGTGTCGGTGGGTAAAGATGCCCAGGCCTTAAAAAAAGACATGGAGTGGGCAGAAAAGGCCATTTGTGAGGCGGGCCACGATATTCAATGCACCGTAATTGATGGCGAAATTGAACCGGCTTTGCATGACTACCAGCAAGCGCATAACGTCGACATGGTGGTAATGGGCGCTTACGGGCATTCCCGCTTGCGGGAGTTCTTTGTCGGTAGCACCACCAATAATATGATTAAAAATGCCACCGTGCCGCACCTGCTTTTACGCTAAGCTGGCGCTAAAGTAACGCGAAGGTGGATAGGGTAGCAACGTAGTGACGGCTGCCTGGTGAGCAGTGAGAATTGAAAAAACACTCATTATTAAAAAGGGAAGTAAAGCATGAGCACGCAGGCAACACCGGTTAAGAATCGCGTTTACAACGAATTTGTGATGGAGAGCAGCCGTTGGGATAATTTCCAACCGCGCCCCGATGACATCATTATTGCCACCCCGGCTAAATGCGGCACAACCTGGACACAAATGATTTGTGCCCTGCTGATTTTCCAGAAAACTGAATTTGAAAAACCACTCACCCAATGTTCACCCTGGGTCGATGTGCTCACCACCTCCGCTGACGACGTGTTAAATCAGCTAGAGCAACAAACCCACCGCCGCTTTATTAAAACCCACACCCCCCTCGACGGCCTCACCTATAACCCCCAGACAAAATATATTTGTGTTGGCCGTGACCCCCGCGATGCGTTTTTATCCTTAAAAAACCATGTCGAAAATATGCGCCCTGAAGCATTAGAAACGCTACAAAAACATGCCACCGCTGAATGGCATCCGCCCCAGCCACCGATGGACGATCAATGCAAATGGTTTCGCCGTTGGATGGCGTCCAGCTTTAGCGACCAACCCGGGCATGATTTTCACACCGATGTGCTCTATTACGTCAATAGCTTTTGGCAGTTTAAACACTTACCCAATATTTTGATGGTTCACTACAGTGATTTAAAAGCCGACCTGCAAGGCGAAATGAAGCGCATCGCTGAATTTTTGCAAATTGACGTGCCCGATGCCCTGTGGCCCAATCTCGTCTCAGCTGCCACTTTTGAAAACATGAAGGGCAAGGCCGATAAGCTGGCGCCACAAGTGAATGATGGTATCTGGAAAGACCCCAAGCAATTTTTTAATAAAGGGAAAAGTGGCCAGTGGCGCGATATTCTCGGCACCGAAGAACTGGCGCTATACCAGCAGGTGATGAGTCAAAAACTGGAACCCGAGCTCGCCACCTGGCTTGAAAAGGGCAGGCTAGCCAGTAGCTAGCCTGTGTGGTTTTAGCTCGCCTGCAACAACTCCACCCAATTGCCGTCGGGGTCTTCTATCATTGAAATAGAAACCCCGGGGCGAATCTCCGTAGGCGGCATGGGCACCTTATATCCCGCCGCCTCACACTCCTGGGTTACCGCCGCCAAATTGCTCACCGAAATGGTGAAATAGCGAAACCCCGTCGCACCGCGAATCCCGCCCGGCGCAGCCGTCGCCTTCGGCTCTTTAGCATGAACGACAATTTTTAAAGTCGATGTACCGCATTTTAGGCGCGTCATTTGCCCGCCACCCGGCATCGGCATTTCCCCCTCTTGCTCAAGGCCCAGCGTGTCCCGATAAAAGGTAACCAGGGCGGCGGCGTCTTTGGTAATTAAGCCGAGGTC
>JARGOV010000023.1 GCA_029212965.1 Porticoccaceae bacterium | reverse complement strand
TCATCAAGGATGATTGTAGCCTAGATAGCCACGTAAACCACAGAAACCATCTCGCGATCGTCGTGTGAAAATCTCGGTTTTACCGCCGCTATGAACCACTAACACGATGCGCTGTAATAATAAGACGCCACAGTCGATCTCAAAAGCAAACAGACGCTACACTGTGCTCGTTAACCCCCCGTTATTAGTAAATACTTTCAGGCCTGGTGGTACGCAGAGGACATAAAAAAACCCGGGAACTCCCGGGTTTTTTTATCAGTGATTTAGTCTAACTGTGACTAACTATCAAGTCTTTCGATAATAGTGCAATTAGCGGTGCCACCACCTTCACAAATAGCCAGCAAGCCATAACGACCTTTTCGACGCTCAAGTTCATTCAACAAAGTGGTCATTAACTTAGCACCGGTACAACCCAGCGGATGGCCATTGGCCTGTGCACCGCCATTGACATTGAGTTTATTGAGATCTGCTCCAACCGCTTTGGCCCAGGCCAGTGGGACTGAACCAAAAGCTTCATTGATTTCGTAAAGATCAATATCTTCGATCTTTAAACCGACTTTTTCGAGAGCTTTTTGGGTCGCGGGAATGGGACCTTCGAGCATAATCACAGGGTCAGAACCGACGACAGCCAGCGAGTGGATGCGTGCCCGAGGCTTCAAGCCATATTTTTTAACAGCATCGGCATTAGCCATCATCACCGCCGCTGAGCCATCGCTAATCTGACTGGCAGAACCGGCGGTAATCATCCCGCCCTCTGCTAATGGTTCAAGACCCGCCAAAGCCTCAAGGCTAGCGTTTGCGCGAATACCTTCATCCGCATCATGAGTGAAAGAAATACCGCCTTCCAGAGTCACTTCAATGGGCATAATTTCTTCGCGGAAACGACCGGATTCAGTGGCATCCACGGCTTTCATATGGCTTTGATAACCAAAGTTGTCCAGTTCTTCACGGGTCAGCTCATACTTAGAGGCGAGTAATTCAGCACCCATAAACTGGCTGAATTCAATGCCCGGATAGCGCTCTTCCAAGCGTTCACTTTTGGGCATGCCGCGACCCTTCTCAGCGCTATCAGAGATATTGGAGAACATGGGTACTCGGCTCATTGACTCCACACCACCGGCAATAACAACATCCTGAGTTCCAGACATCACTGCCTGGGCGGCAAAGTGAATTGCCTGCTGGGCAGAACCACACTGCCGGTCAACAGCAACGCCAGGCACTGACTCACCCAGTTTCGAGGCCAATGCCACGTTACGTGCCACGTTACCCGCCTGTTCACTGTTTTGGGAAACACAACCGAAAATCAAGTCATCGACATTTTCGGGGTCAATACCGACTTGATCGATTAAACCATCAACTAACATACCACCCAGATCAACCGGATGAGTCTGGCTTAATCGCCCTCTATTTTTACCTGTCGCCGTGCGTAATGCACCGACAATATATGCTTCTGCCATGTTCGCCTCCGTAAGTGGAAATAGTAAGTAACTGCAACGGCCCCGCCGCTCAGCCAGTCATTAAAGCGCAAAGTAGCTGGCTGTTCAATTTATCCTGGTGACTGGCAAAACCTGGATTTTTAAAGACACTCCGCTTCTAGCTCAATTGCATCCGTCGGAATGATCAACTATAAGGTAAGTGTTGTAATCGTTTTTCATTACTCTGTTTATCGCCAGTCATAATTATCGCAACCAAAGGCAAACCACCAAGACCTGTATGTCTTTACTTGAAACCATTAATACCACCTGCCCCTACTGTGGCGAGTCCATCGAGCTAGTCATCGACTGCTCTGAAAATGAACAAAGTTATATTGAAGACTGTTTTGTTTGCTGCCGCCCGATTTCACTTGATATTGCCGTAGACGCTAGCGGCTTTCCCTCTGTCCAAACAAGACACGAAGATGAAACTTAAAGGCCTATGAGCAAATCATCCAAGTTCACTATTGGCCAGCTTATTCAGCATCGCCTGTTTGGCTATCGCGGCGTAATCTATGAGGTCGACCCGGTATTTATGTTGAGTGATCAGTGGTATCAGCAGATGGCGAAATCTTGCCCCCCACGCGACGAACCCTGGTATCACGTGCTGGTCGACAACGCAATTCATACCACCTATGTTGCTCAGCAAAATCTGATCACCGACCCATATGGTGAACCCGTTAAACACCCTGGGATAGATCAACTATTCGAGCGTTTTGAAAATGGCTTTTATTATTTACGCCAGCGACACCTGCAATAAGCTACTACCAATAGCATTACAGGCACAAACAAGCGTTTGTAATAAACTACCACCGGATTTTCAACTTTTGCGTTTTAAATTTTTCTGCCTTTTCGCCAAAGAACCAGACCACTGATAGCGAGTAACATGAACAGTAGAGCCATGGCATCCACCAGGTAAATACCCCACTCGCCGAATATCCGCCCACTATGAATATCGAGCAACAGACGCTCATAGGTAATATCTTCGCTACCGATAGTTTCAGTCAGTTCCCGCTTTAAGGTCTCTGGTGTCGGAGCAGTTTCAGACCATTGACTCGAAAATGCTGCACCCCTTTCATCAACAGACGTCCAGATCAGGGCATTAAGGTCAGCAAAAAACAATGAACTGCTGGTATCGATAAGCAGCGCATCATCAACAAGGCCTATTCGCTGTATCGGGACAGGCAGACCAAAAGCAGGGCCAATTTTTTCTACCAGTTGAAAAGTTGAGGAAAAAAGCAGTAACTCCTGCCCACAAGCAACGACAATGAATTGAGTTTTTTTTGACTTAAGCGCCAGCGCGCCGATCAGAGAGTCATCACAGCGCCCGATTTCTTTAGCTTGATAAAAAAGCTGGCCATTACTCTCGCTGATATAGCCATCTACAAGGGGGTAACTCACAATGCTACTGGCCTCTGCCATTCCATAGAACGCTAATAAGCTCGGTGAACGCAGCGCTTTCGTATCAAAACCGAAACTCGACACATGATTTAGACAAAGACCGGTGAAAGCCAACAACAACACGAAAGCCGAGGCGAGTACACCCAAGCGCCCGTGCCAGCGCTTCAGTAATTCAGGAGACATCATGAATCGAAAAAACTTTAGCAACAGTTTGGATCACGGCAACACGACCATTTTCGAGCCTACTTCTTCGCCAGCCGTTTCATCACGGGTAACAAGCCGATGCAGAAAAAGGGCAAAACGCGCGGTTTTCTTCACGGCTTTAACCGAAAGTGTGGCACCTGTAATACCATCAATATTGCCACTGAGCTGAGTTTTCGAAGGTTGCAGTGTCAGGCCGACAAACTGACGGGTAAAAAAGGGCATTCGTACTTCCGCGCCACGACTTTCACGAAATTCAAGAATACGCACACGTTCAATCTGATCCCCAGCAATAGTAATACCAATAGTAATGGGCCGAGTTTTTCCGATCTCATCCATAATCCAGGCAGTGCGCTGACTGCCTCTCTCATTGGCGTACCAATAACGAATCCGTAACCCGGGGTAAGCGTGATTAAATATCTGTTTAGCATTATCACGAATATCATCCGTAAACCACAGCGACTGAATCAACGGCTGGGTAGAAGCAAAGGATTCCGCCACGAAATCTTCCGGGGTCATATAAACACCCTTCCCCAACACAGAGATGGGAAAGAGGCAAAACATCAGAACGGTAATTGTTTGAAATTGTTTCATCGCACTCTTCATAACAGAAAGAAAGGTATGCTCAAGGGTCATCCCCTTGAGCATACCTTTTCGACGAATTATTAACGCAAGGGCAATTAGCCGTTAAAAACTCCAACCTATGCCTAGGTTAAAGCTATCTTCGCCATTTTTCTGGTCAGCCCAATCGGCCTTAAAGACAACATTCTCAACCAGCCAGAAGTTGAGGCCCAAATCCCACTCTTCAACTTCGGTATTGACGTTGTCACCGGCATTATTATCCCACTCACTGTAGCGCGCAAAGAAACCCAACCTGGGCGTTAACTTATAGGACGGTTCGATATACCACCCATCTTGTTCGTCGCGGCCCAGTGCCTTGGCATCATCACCATCGATGTCCCACATGGCATATAGCGCCCGTAGCGAGAAATCCCCCGTCTGGTAAACCCCGTGAGCTTCCCACAATAGTGCACTGGCATCATCTCCACCCATGCCTTGGGCGATATCGTCCTGATACATCAATGTTGCAGCCAGCTCGAGTCCAGGTATAGCGGTATATTTGAGTCGCCCCGTGTAGGCAAAGTTCTCTGCTGTGGCATTACCCACCTTCTGGCGCCCCGATCTCGGCAGGTAGGCGTTTTTACCCGAAGTCGGCGTTTCCAGACCACTTGTCATAGCGAGGTCATAGCTAAAACCGGGGGCAATTTCACCGCCAAGCATGATGCCGGCCTCCCACCAGGTGGCGGGAATAATGTTTTTCTCAACCGAATTGCGCTCTACACCATAAAAGGTGTCGGGTTCATGGGTTTCATTGATCAGGCCGATGGGAATAAGAAACTGACCAAACGTCGCACTATGGTTTTTAGCATAATCCCACTCGATATAAGCCTGCTCCAGTTCAACCTCGCCAGTTTGGCCGTCGCCGGCAATGGAGTGTTCCAATTCAACTTCAGAGAAAAATCGCACGTTATCCGTAAACTCATGCTCTATAAAAAGCACAAAACGGTGGGCATCTACCTGATTATCACTACCTTTTTTGTCATTGTAGTGCAGCTCAGCGTAACCACCAATATGGGTTTTGTCAGCCCAAGCAGCCATTTTTTCATAATTCTCACTGGCTGTAGCAACGGACTCTACAGTGACAGCAGTAGCTTCAATTTTTTGCTCACTAATAACAACCTGCTTATTGGTCTCAGCAAGTTGTTTTTTTAATGCGTTAATTTCACGTTGCTGGCTTTTTATGAGTTCCATAATTTGCGCCATTGATACGGCTTCATTGGCCTTTTCATCGGCAATTAGCGGCGCGGAAACACTAAGGGCTGTGCCAAGCACTGCGGCTGTCACGATATTTTTCATCTATGCTCAATCTCCTAGTCATTGTTTGTTGTAAGCGCTGGAAAACCCAATCCAGCCTCGAGAACGGGGGGATATTACACAGGGAACGAACCAAACGCAAATGATTATCATTTGCTAACGGTTATTATTATCACAACCAACTTGTAAACGCGCGTAGTAGATCCTAAGCAAAGAACGGATTAATCTATCCACATAGCCGGCGCCAACAGTCCCTGAATCCGGCGGTAGTAACAGTGTGACTAAACTTTTCGATCACGCCCCTGCCAATAGGGCATTCGTAGTTCATTTTTCATGATTTTGCCGGTACCAGAGATTGGCAGAGGCTCATCGCGCACTATCACACTCCGTGGGCACTTAAACGTGGTCATCTGACTTTTACAGTGAGCAATGACTTGCGCTTCGGTAAGCGTACTGTTCGGTTTAGTAACAACTTCAGCATGCACAGTTTCTATCCAGTCTTCATGGGGGATACCAAAAACGGCGCATTCACTCACCGCGTCGAGCTGATAGATACAGTTCTCAACTTCTACCGAAGAAACGTTTTCCCCCCCGGTAATCACCAGATCTTTAATACGATCAACAATGTAGAAAAAGCCCTCGCTGTCACGATAACCAGCATCACCCGTGTGCATCCAGCCATCGCGAATAGCTTCGGCGGTGGCCTCCGGATTTTGCCAATAGCCCTGCATCACCATGGGCCCTTTGACCACGATCTCGCCTACTTCACCGTCTGGTAGAGGTCGATCCTTTTCATCGACAATACGAACGTCGGCATTGAAAACCGCCTGCCCACAGGAGGCAAGACGCCCAGCATCCGGACCTTCAAGCACATGGTAACGAGCCTCGAGAAAAGTCGCTGCCGGGGACAACTCCGTCATCCCGTAAGCCTGGGTGAAAGCGACATGAGGTAATTCCTCCAAGGCTTTTTTTAATACGGTCTGAGGCATTGGCGAGGCGCCATAACTAATATTGCGCAAGCTCGACAAATCAAATTTATGTAAATCTTCATGATGAACCAGCCGGTTTATCATGGTCGGCACCAGCAACAAAGTAGTTACATGATGTTTCTCAATGGCCGCCAATAAAGCGCCCACCTCAAATGCGGGAAGAATAATATTAGTGGTGCCCGCGCCAATCATACTGTACACCCGCGAGGCACCCGCCGCGTGAAACAAGGGTGTGGCGTGTAGGTAAACCGTGTCTTCGTTATAGCCTGAATTCAGTGAGGCACCCATTGCGTTGGCGATTAAATTGCGGTGGCTCAGCACTGCACCTTTGGGGCGGCCAGTAGTGCCACTGGTGTACAAGATACCGGCTATATCTTCGTAGCCACGCTGCTGATCTTCCAGTGGCTGGTGCTCGCTAATCAGGCTTTCGTAATCGCTATTGGCGTTTTCAGGATCAAAATAAATCACCCCTTCAAGACTGGGTAATTGAGGTAAAAAACCATCAATCAGTTCTTTAAAGTGCACGTCGGCAATCAATAAACGTGCACCCGAATCATCAAGAATAAAACTCAACTCCTCGCTGCCCAGACGATTATTCAATGGCACAATGACACCGCCCGCCCAGGGCACAGCAAAGCTAAATTCGAAATACTCCGCGCAATTGTGGGACAGCATAGCCACCCTGTCTCCTGCCTTTAATCCTGAGGCAACAAGACCTGCCGCCAAACGAGCACAGCGGTTTTCGAAGTCACCCCAGGTCAGGTTTTTCTCACCACAGACCAGAACTGCTGCAGATCGCCGCCGTTGAGCCGAACGTCGCAGTGTTTGCGTTAAATACATAAAACCCTCATTAAATTAGTGTGATTTTTACAAGCTAGAGTAGCGGACAGAGCAAGCTCATATAAAGAAACAACCACACATTCTAGGCGATCTACCTCATTGAAGACACACTGTTTAAAACTACGTAGTCGCGCTTACAGACTTCTCCGGTGAGCCTACGTCGATTAGACTCGCAAACTTCAGAAACACAACAAGGTTAAAATCAACATGCGCCCACAAACACCGTCACTCGTCACTTTCGATCTCTCGGGAAAAGTTGCTCTAATCACCGGCTCCACCGCTTATATTGGCCGCGCCAGCGCCCATAAGCTCGCCAGCCTCGGCGCCACTGTGATTGTTAATGGTCGCAATAAAGAGGCCGGCAAGACCGTTGTTGAGGAAATCACTGCTGCAGGAGGCTCTGCGATTTTTGAGCAGGCCGACCTCACCCAGGCAGATGCCATGACGGAAATGGCCGACAGGATTGTAGAGCGGCTGGGGAAAATTGACATTCTAGTGGCCAGTGGTGCGGGTGCCAGTCAGGACTCCCTACCCTTTCGTCTGTTTCAGGAAATGAGCACCGATGATCTTGATTATTATATTAAAACCCACTGGCTGACTCGCGCCTATGCGCTGAAAGCTGTGACACCGCATATGAGCAAAGCTGGCGGCGGCAAAGTAGTCCTAGTGGGCACGGATGCCGGGCGCATCGCCACAGTAGGAGAATCGATGATCGGCGGCTCAACTGCTGGCATGATGCAAATGTCACGGGCACTGGCTCGAGAACTGGGCCGCGATAAAATCCGTATTAACGCAGTCTCGATGAGCTTTATCTCCGACGCTATTCCTCGCTGGGGAGAAAGCTCAGAGCCGCTGCAGGACGAAAAAGATGCAGCAGGCAATCACAAAAAAGGCATGCTCGATAAATTAAAAAAACGCATGATTTTTGATGTGCAGTGTGAAGATATCGCTGAGACCATTGCATTTTTTGCCAGCCCAGCTTCTGATGCCATCACCGGGCAAACCTTGAGTGTCAACGGTGGTCTATCTACACCAGGCTAGGCGTGCTAGAATTTTAGATTGGGAACATCAGTAGTCCTAAAATTCCGTGATAATGTCAACCAGATAAATGATCAAACGAAACCGCGCCACGATTAAAATAGCGCTTATAAGCATGTTATTGCTTATAAGCCAGCTTGGTGTGTTTACTCACTCAATAGAGCACCTTTCCCACGCTCAAGAACAATCGTGCCAAATATTTTTACAGTGTGAAAAACTAGGCAATGCTTTAATTTCTCACACTGTAAAAACAATTCCTCTGCCAAACAACACACGTCTTCCCGCAAGTTTTTTCAGAGTTTTCTCAAGCCTTAGCACCCCGCCTTACCTCTCCCGCGCTCCGCCTTTCCCAAGATAATAAATACAAATTTTACCGCTGCCAGCGCTCAAGCCTGGGGCTAATGTATTCCATTTACGGGAGAAGTACTCATGGGTAAACCTTTATTAATGGCTGCTATAACAGCCACTTTATTTAATTCAACTCTGACTTTGGCTGACAGTGAAACTGAAGCCATGAAGCAACAACTTGAAGCACTTAAAAAAGAATATGGGCAGGCCATTAAGGCTTTGGAAGATCGCTTACTAAAAGCAGAACAAAGTGCACAGCAGGCCAATGAAAAAACTCAAAAACTCGCCGTAAAGGTAGAGCAAAGCAACACTTCCAAGCCTGTAGTCTCTGGGAAAAACAGTTTCAACCCGGCCATTAGCCTCATTCTGGACGGGGGCTTTGCGAGCTTTGACAACAACCCGGAAGATTATGAGATACCAGGCTTTGCCCTGGGTAACGAGGCTGGCTTGGGTGAAAAAGGCTTTTCGGTGGGCCATAGCGAACTCGTTATGAGCGCCAATATTGATGATAAGTTCTTCGGCAAAATCACCCTTGCCTTTGATGATCACGAGGGTGAGATCGAAACAGAACTAGAAGAAGCTTTTATCCAAACGCTGGCGTTGGGTAATGGCCTAAACATAAAAGCGGGCCGTTTTTTATCAGAGATTGGCTACCTTAATCAGCAACATGCCCATACATGGGATTTTGCCGATGCTCCTTTGATATACCGCGGGCTATTTGGTGATCAGTTAATTGATGACGGCGTGCAAATGACCTGGCTCGCACCCACCGAACTGTTTTTACAAGTAGGTACTGAGCTTTTCAGCGGCAGTCGATATCCCGCGGGTGGCCGCACTAATGGCATCGGTGCCTGGACTGCATTTGCCCATGTAGGTGGAGATATTGGTATTGAACACAGCTGGCAATTGGGCTTAAGCCACTGGGAAGCAAATGACGTAGAGGGTCGAGAGAGCGGTGGTCACGATCACGGCGGAGAGGACGCCGAAACACCTTCTTTCAGTGGCGATAGTGAAATTAATGCACTTTCTCTAGTTTACAAATGGGCACCCAACGGTAATCCAAAAAACCAGCAGCTAAAATTTCAATTTGAATATTTTGATCGTGACGAAGACGGTCAAATCGTCATGCTCAATAGTGGCACTCCTCCGGAAATGACAAGTTATGACGGTGATCAAAAAGGCTGGTATGCCCAAACCGTTTATAAGTTTAAACCGCAATGGCAGATAGGGCTGCGCTACGACCTCTTAGATAGTAACAATCGTGGCTCCGACGCTGATGTATTGACTGAGGCAGGGCTCAACAATGAGAATCATGATCCAGAACGTTACAGTGCCTCAATCGATTGGCTACCCAGTGAATTTAGCCGCCTGCGCCTGCAATATAATCAGGATAAATCCTATGGAGAGACTGATCACCAGATATTCCTGCAGTACACCATGAGCCTCGGCAGTCACGGTGCCCACCAATTTTAGGAGAGAGCAATAATGTTTGATCATTTGAGAAAAAGGCATTGGCTCTCTGTGCTATTGCTAACCCTGTGCCCCAGCACAGCCTTCGCGCAACTCACTATATTTGCCTGTGAACCCGAATGGGCCGCACTGACACGAGCTCTGGCTGGCGATGAAGCCAAGGTTTATAGCGCCACCACGGACCAACAGGACCCCCACCATATACAGGCCCGTCCCAGCTTGATCGCCAAAGTACGACGTGCGGACCTGCTAGTGTGTACGGGGGCGGAGCTAGAAGTTGGCTGGCTACCCTTGTTATTGCGTAAAGCAGGCAATGCTAAGGTTCAACCGGGGCAAGTAGGTTACTTTATGGCCACAGATCACGTGTCTATGCTGGAAAAGCCAACCGTGCTTGATCGAAGTCTGGGTGATATTCACGCAGCGGGGAATCCGCACGTTCATCTTGACCCCTATCGCATGCAGCAAGTTGCCATCGCGCTAGTATCCAGTCTGGTAAAAATTGATCCCTCTAACGAAAAAGACTATCAGGAAAATCTGCGAACTTTTACCCTTGAATGGCGTAGCGCTATTTCGCAATGGGAAAAACAAGCAGAGCGATTGCAAGGTAAGCGTATTGTCGTCAATCACAATAACTGGGTCTATTTAGAGCGCTGGCTGGGTTTGGAAAGACTTGCCGTGCTGGAAGCTCGGCCAGGTCTTGCACCCAGCAGCAGTCATTTAAGCGAAGTACTTACCCAGTTATCGGCAAATCCGGCTGAAATGATTTTGCTCGCGGGCTACCAAAATGACAAACCTGCTCTCTGGTTATCAAAAAAAACGGGGCTTCGCGTTGTTAGCTTACCCTTTAGCCCCTCCAGCGAAGAAAACCTGATCCACTGGTTCAATAGACTTTTACAGCCATTATTAAAGGCTGATTCATGAGTTTTGAAGGACTCGACTTCACCATCCTCGGGCCGGCTTTCATAGCCGGCCTACTGGTGTTGTCAACACACGTACCTCTTGGGCAAGAGGTACTTAAACGCGGCATTATTTTTATTGACTTAGCCATTGCTCAAATTGCTGGGTTAGGGGTTATTGCGGCCTACCGCTTCGGCTGGGATATCCACGGTTGGGAGGTACAAGCAGCGGCGCTAGGCACGGCGTTAATCGCAGCCGTGGTATTAAATACTCTGGAGAAACACTATCAGGCGTATCAGGAAGCCCTCATCGGTGCGATATTTGTTCTCGCCGCCACTGCGAGTATTTTGATACTCGCGGGCAATCCCCACGGTGGTGAATCCCTCAAAGAGTTACTGGTGGGGCAGATTCTCTGGATCACCTGGGAGCAACTCTTACCGACAGCGTTGGTGACTGGCCTTATCTTACTTGCCCTGTTGAGTTGCCGGCAGAACCTGCAGCATCTTGGCTTCTATCTGCTGTTTGCAGTAGCCATTACCAGTTCAGTGCAGTTAGTCGGAGTTTATCTGGTTTTTGCCAGCCTAATTATTCCCGCTCTCGGTAGTATTGGTAACAAAAACTCCTTATCGCGCGCTTATCTGATCGGCGGTGCTGGCTATGGGATTGGTTTAATTCTATCTTCGTTTTTAGACTTACCAAGTGGAGCCATGATCGTGTGGTGCATTGCTGTTGTAGCCTTGCTGTCGGCTCTCGCAACAAAACGCAAACAACGGCCTATATCTTCATAATCTTATGCCTCCATTCCGTCGCCAGAAATCGAAATGCCATAATTTTACAAGCACGCAATCTCATATTGATCTTTCAGTCCGAAAAAACAGGGTATCGAAGACTTCTGAGCAAACTAATGTTTAAAAAATAACGCTAACACCCTACCCCGACCCGGGCACCTCACTATACAAGCGCTAAGGCAGCTATAATTTGCAGCAATACAAGAACAGGAAGCAAGACTGATGAACGCCGATACCACCAGTGAAGAAGTGAGTTCTACTTTTAAAGAACGCGAATTAGAAAGCTGGAACCAAAAAGCCAGAGATTATGGTGATTATGTGGGGCAAATAACCCAGCAAGCCGTTGAGCCTCTACTTGATGCGGTAGAGGTGGAAGCGGGTAATTTTTTTCTTGATATCGCCACCGGCCCTGGTTACACAGCAGGAGCGGCTCAGGCCCGCGGTGCAATTGCTACGGGGGTCGACTTTTCCGCGGCGATGATTGGCGAGGCCTCCCGTAATTACCCCACCACCCTGTTTTATGAGGGTAATGCAGAGCACTTAGTTTTCCCCTGTGACTTTTTTGATGCCGCTGTCTGCCCTTTTGGCCTCTTACATATAGCGGACCCTGACAAAGCCATTAGCGAAGCTTGGCGAGTACTTAAACCAGGCGGTAAATTTGCTTTTACCGTGTGGTCTGCACCTGGTCAACATGCTTTTTTTAATCTGGTATTTGGCGCGATCTCACGTCACGGCTCAATAGATGCCCCTTTTCTCGAGGCACCACCTTTTTTCCGCTTTAGTGAACCCGCTGAAAATCAAAGAGCCCTCGCTGCAGCGGGTTTTAGCGATATCACAGTCAGTGAATTAACTCTTCACTGGCAACCAAACTCTGGCCAGATGCTACTCGATACTATTTACAAAAGCACAGTTCGCACGGCAATGTTACTTGAAGCCCAGGAGGCGCAAAACAAAGAGAAAATCCACAGCGAAATTGTTGCTGCGCTCGAAAAATCGAAAGACCCCATCAGTCTGCCCTGGTCTGCCGTCATCGCCGTTGCCCAAAAACCCTTATAAGAAATTTGCAAATAACAGGAAAGTCTTACTACCAAACGGCCATAAAAAAACCCCCGCTGTTTTCAGCCGGGGCTTTTTTATAACTGACAAACTTCAGTTATGCGCTTGTTTTTTCTTTGACATATTCACCAATGCGCGAGATTGCTTTGCGACCATCGCTTAATTGGGGAAAGAACAAATGCCACACATGGATCATATCCTCCCACTCCTCGAGGATCACCTCAACACCTGCTGCCTTAGCATTATTCGTCAAGGTTTCTGAATCACTGTATAGCACCTCCGCAGAACCAACCTGAATCAGCAAGGGCGGCAAGCCTGTAAGGTCCGCGTGAATTGGCGAAGCAGTCGGTGACTGAATATCGCCCGCACCAATATAAACCTTACCCATTGGCGCGATGAGATCATAGTTCACCATAGGGTCAATGTCCTTACGGCTTTGATAGGTTTCGCCAGTCGCTTCCAGATCAGCCCAGGGCGATATGCAAACACCCGCTGCAGGTAGCGGGTGTTTGCCATCTCGCAAACCAACCAGGGTGCCAACTGTCAAACCGCCACCCGCCGAATCCCCGGCTATAACAATGTTGTCGGGGCTATAACCTTCGCTCAACAGCCACAAATAGGCACAAATTGAATCATCAACTGCAGCTGGATAAACGTGCTCGGGCGCCAAACGGTAGTCAACAGCCAAAGCCTGGCAACCTGCCGCACGGGCCAATTCAGCAACCACCGCACGGTGACTACTCAAAGAGCCGATCACATACCCCCCGCCATGAACATACATAATAATGCGCGAGGTATCAGCCCCGGGAGGTGTATGCAACTCGCAGGGCACACCTGCGGCATCGACAGCTTTAACATCCACATCATCTGCTACAGGCGAGGCCATACTATCAAACTGGGCACGCATTTCGTCGAGAGTGCCCCCTAATGGGTTGGCTTTTAACTCTGCAATAATCCCTTCTATCTCACTTGCCGACATCGTTTTCTCCTAATTACTTGCGGTTAAAATCTATTTATTACATCACATGCTAACCCGTCAGACCAAACGGCAGCAAGAGTATTACTTACCTTAACGTAAAGTGATAACAGCCTCGATGTTTATACGATTATCACCTTTGAGATACAGGCTTTCACCAATACAAAGCATTAATGGCCTACCTCTTTGATAGTCACAAAAGAGACTCACGGAAAGATTGCTAAGAGTGCTAATATTTGCTTTTGAAATTAGCTGAACAAACAATCAAATTCTTTCTGGTTAGTCCGCCTATAAAAGCTGACTAAGGAATTAAATTCTAAAAATAAGACTTATCAAGAACAAACATCTAATTAAATCATAAGGCATTACTATGACAGAGACAGCACTGGATCATATACTTGATCTACCACCAAAAGCAGAAAAACCCCTAATCGACTACGAGACTGTAATTATCGGTTCCGGCATTTGTGGCATCGGCGCGGGCATTCGTATGATTAAAGAAGGCATCGGCGATTTTGTGATTCTTGAAAAGGCCGATGACGTCGGCGGCACTTGGCGCGACAATACTTATCCGGGTCTTGCCGTCGATATTCCTTCACTTAGCTATTCTTTTTCCTTTGAGCAAAACCCAAACTGGTCAAGCCTCTACGCCCCAGGTAAGGAAATGAAGGCCTACGTAGATCACTGTACGCAAAAATACGGTATTCGCCCCCACATGCGGTATAACGAGGACGTTAGCGAATCCATTTATGACGAACTTAACAATGTCTGGATAACCCGCACAAAAGCTGGCAACACTTATGTTTCCCGCTATATTGTCAGCGCTACGGGTTTTTTAACTCTTCCTAAGTTACCTTTGATTAAAGGTATCGACAAATTCGAGGGTAAAACAATTCACACAGGCCGCTGGGATCACGACTACGACCTCAACAATAAACGTGTTGCTGTAATCGGCACTGGTGCCACGAGTATTCAGTTAGTACCCGAAATTGCCGATAAAGTCAAATCCCTTAGTGTCTACCAGCGTACTGCAATTTGGTTACTCCCAAAGAAAGAATTGCCTTTTGGCCCAAAATTACAAAAGGCCTTTGCCAAGATACCCGGCTTGCAGAACATTGCTCGCCAGCTAACTATTTTATTTACCGATGTAGTTATGATCAACCTACTTATTTTTAATAAGTATTTTTCACCAGCGGGCAAAAAGCTGCAGAACATTTGTGTCAAACACATACGTGATCAAGTCAACGATCCCGTTACTCAGGAAGCTCTAATTCCAAAATATGATTTTGGTTGCAAAAGACCCAGTTTTACCAGTCGGTTTTATCCCGTATTTAACCGCGATAACGCGGAGCTGGTAACTACACCTATCAGCGAAATTACTGAAAATGCCATAGTTACCAGTGATGGCACTGTGCGTGAAATCGACACATTGATTTGCGCCACTGGCTTTGAAGTCTTTCAAAAAGGCAGCGTTCCCACTTTTAAAGTAGAGGGTAAAAACGGTGTAGACTTAAGCGACTTTTGGGAAGAAAACCGCTATCAAGCTTATGAAGGTTCAACCGTTCCAGGCTTTCCCAACTTCTTCCTGATGTTTGGTCCCTATAGCGTTTGCACTGCATCCTGGTTCGGCATGGTCGATACTCAGTCCAAGCATTTAGTACGCTGTATTAAGGCGGCTAAAAAGCGTGGTGGTAATTATATTGAGGTGAAAAAATCATCCAATGATCGCAACTTTGAAAAGGTTCAAAGTCGCACCCATTTGACCATTTTCAAATTTGGCGATTGCGCAAAATCCAACAGTTACTACTTTGACCGCCACGGTGATAGCCCAACTATTCGCCCCACGATGGGCTTTGTACACTGGCTGGCTAGCCGCTTTATGAGCATCAATAAAAACTATAATATTGACACCAAATAGCCGCTTAATAGCTAATAAAAAAACCGGCAACGATATCTAATCGTTGCCGGTTTTTTTAAAATCAATTCAACCTTTTTTGTCTGATAGACATACCCCACAAAGCCCATGTCCAAATCTATTTCAACGTCCTTGCTGTCAGATAGATTAGTTTCGCGGCACGGTGATTATTCGCCCGTCATAAAATATTTCGATTAAAGTTCTCTACGCACCTATATGTGCATAGTAAGGAGTGGCTGCTGCTCCCTACAATCAGCTCATAATCGCTGCCGTTCAATAGACCCTAAGGGTTAAAACTCAGTAGCTATTCAAGTCTTATAAAGCTCTGCCTACTTCAAAGGGGACCCTGACAATCTCATCTTCCGAAACCACACCGCCTCCGAACTCTACCACGAGCGTATAAAACCCCGCCTTCGAAAAATCAAGACGATTCTGAATAAACCCTCGAGGAATACTATGATGAAAGCTCTCATTAATAACCTGCCCAGTAGCCAATATATCTGCTGAAGGATTAGCCTCATCGTGGTTAATAAATTTGAGCGCAACTGGCCGTTCACGCAATTCACTATCAATAAAGTCTATGGTGATTTTCGTTGCCCCCAGATTGGGTAATTTCTCGCAAAATGCGCGTTGGTAATTGACGTCTTTCAATTCCTCATCAGGACGCTGATAGGCCGAGAAGCGCACCTCATAGGGTGGAGTCCCGTAGATACATTCAGGAGTAAGGTCAGCTTCATTTCCAAATTGAAACTGCTCTATAATCGTTGTCTCTTCAAGCGTGGTTAACTCTTTCTTTGGGCTCAAGCTATGGACAATGGCGTAACCAATCAGCAGAGAAACCAAAGCGGCACAAAGCTTTAGAATATTTATTTTCATGCTATTTTCTCAATAAGGTAGTAACCATTCATAGGTCACCGTAATGAAACTGTGCTGGCAGTTAACTATTGATTCACTCAAATGACTGCAAGCAATCGGTTAAGCTCCCTTTATGGGAAACCAAGCAGCTTGGTCTATCCTATTCAACTCAAAGTAAATCCATCTATTTCTTTTCAGATCTGAATTCATTTCTATAAAAACAAACCTTTGCTTATGCCATAATACTGTATAAAATAACAGCTAAATTGCTAGAATTTCACCCAATCAGCAAAAGGCTAACAAGTCATGGCTAAAGATCTTACTACGCGGCAAAAACAAATCATCGCGCTGATTCAACGGCATATTGATGAAACCGGCTTCCCCCCTACTCGCGTAGAAATTGCTAAAGAACTTGGTTTTCGCTCTGCCAATGCTGCCGAAGAACATCTTCGAGCGCTGCATCGCAAAGGCGCCATCGAAATGATCCCCGGAGCTTCCCGCGGCATACGTATCGTCGAAAAGCACGACGCGCCCAAAGGTCTTCCCATCGTAGGACAAGTCGCTGCCGGAAATCCAATTTTGGCGGAGGAAAATATTGATGATTATTGCGAGGTTCCTGCCAATCTCTTCCACCCCGCTGCAGATTTTTTGTTACGGGTTCGCGGTACAAGTATGCAAGATCTCGGCATTTTAGATGGCGACTTACTTGCCGTGCACAGCACTCCTGTCGCTGAAAACGGTCAAGTTGTTGTAGCTCGTATTGACGATGAAGTAACTGTCAAACGACTTAAAAAAACACGTAGTCGCTACGTTATCTCACTACTAGCGGAAAATACAGATTACGCGCCAATAAGTGTCGATTTACGCGAACAACAATTCGCCATTGAGGGAGTCTATGCT
Organism: Porticoccaceae bacterium; assembly: GCA_029212965.1. Taxonomy (GTDB): domain Bacteria; phylum Pseudomonadota; class Gammaproteobacteria; order Pseudomonadales; family Porticoccaceae; genus Reddybacter. The sequence goes on along the minus strand of JARGOV010000023.1, from coordinate 20,816 downwards.
GGAGTCATTCGCACGCACTAGCTGGATGAAAAACGACAATAAGTAATTAGGTTGAATAGTGCTGGTAACAGCCACTACAGCTGTTTGAATACCCTTAACAAATAGGCATATATTGTTTAAAAACGCTAAAGTAACTCAAAATAATAAACAATAGTTTTATGTTTTTAAAAAACAACTTGGTGCCAACGAAGCCACTGCCGCTAGTGTAAAACTCGCTTCTCGAGATCATCTTCATCTGCCGGACTATCATTACCGAGCACTTCGACGGCATCAATACCTGCATCTATCATGGCCTTGGCAACATCTATACTACCGTCACGCAGATAGCAAAGGGCTTCTTCAGAAAAGCTGATACGAATCAAAGGCTCGCCTTTTTCATCAGCGCGCTGCAATACGACTTCGCCATCGGGCAGCATAACGATTTCATAAAAGGAAGAAGACATTTTATTTCCAAGCTAGGTTTCGATTGCCGATAATAACAGAAAACAACGGTTATCGTACGTATGGAATGTAAAGTCCACTCATTGCGGCGCGAAACAGCGATCAAAAATAAAAACGTTATTTTAGAAAGATAGGCTAGTATCTTATGAATAAGTCACTTTAATTTGTTCGAGTGAAGTGATAAGACTTGTAAGTGAAACATTGAAATGGCGGACCGGACGGGACTCGAACCCGCGACCTCCGGCGTGACAGGCCGGCATTCTAACCAGCTGAACTACCGGTCCGTTTAATGCTTAATGGTGGGTGGTACAGGGGTCGAACCTGTGACCTACGGCTTGTAAGGCCGTTGCTCTCCCAACTGAGCTAACCACCCCTTGAATCGAGTTGCGCATTTTACGCATATCTGCAGACGAGTCAAACGTTTTAGCGATTTAAGTTATAATTAATCACGTTTTTTTCAGCATCGCTTTCGTTTCACCACTCGGGCCCATTGAACCATGGAAATAACCAAATCATTCTCATTTGAAGCTGCACATCGTCTACCCAATGTGCCCCAAGGACACAAATGCGCCCGCTTGCACGGTCATTCTTTTCACGTTGTAGTCACAGTCTCTGGGCCGGTCGACGAACATCAAGGTTGGGTGATGGATTTTGGCGATATCAAAGAAGCCTGTAAGCCCATTTATGAAGCCCTTGATCACCACTATCTCAATGACATTAGCGGTCTTGAAAACCCGACCAGCGAAAACATTGCGCTCTGGATATGGGCCCGACTCAAACCTCGATTAGCACAACTGAGTCAATTAGAAGTGAGGGAGACCTGTACAAGTGCCTGCATTTATAGAGGCGACTAAAAAAGAGTGACTAATGTAGCAACGCTTGGATACCGAGTTCAAGAGAAAGCTCTTCATCCAGCAACAAACTCCCCATGTTTAAGCGCTTCAATTGCATCACGAACTACTGTTGCTTCTTCAAACTCAAGATTACGAGCATGCTCGTACATTTTTTCTTCCATCGTTTTCAAGCGCTTTGCGAGCTGAGAGGGGCTGAGACCGGTGGTTTCACCCCCCATTTCATATTCCACTCTCTTCTCAGCGACAGTCCGTTGTTGTTTGCGCTTGCCCTGCGCCGAACTCATAGCCCCCTCTAGCACATCGGGAATCGTCTTGATTATCCCCTTAGGCACTAAGTTATTAGCAACATTGTGGGCTTCTTGCTTGGCCCGACGGCGATCTGTTTCGTCTATCGCCCGCTGCATAGAACCGGTAATTTTATCCGCATAGAGAATTGCCTTACCGTTGATATGACGTGCAGCCCGGCCAATAGTCTGGATTAGCGCCTGTTCGGAGCGCAAAAAACCTTCTTTATCAGCATCAAAGATCGCCACCAGGGAAACCTCAGGCATATCAAGCCCCTCGCGTAGAAGATTAATGCCAACCAGCACATCAAACTCACCACGCCGCAAATCACGAATAATTTCAACCCGCTCAACCGTATCAATATCTGAATGCACATAGCGCACGCGAATACCGTGTTCGTCGAGAAAATCAGTGAGATCTTCTGCCATGCGTTTAGTCAGGGTCGTAATCAAGACGCGTTCATTGAGGGCAACACAGCGCTTAATTTCATTCATCACATCATCGACCTGATGACCTGCCGGGCGAATGTCAATCTCAGGGTCAACCAGCCCTGTCGGTCTCACTACTTGCTCAACCACTAACCCCGAGCGCTCAGCCTCGTATTTACCCGGCGTCGCAGAAACAAAAATAGCCTGAGGAATCAGCCTCTCCCACTCATCAAAACGCAGTGGCCTGTTATCGAGTGCTGACGGTAGGCGAAAGCCATAATTAACCAGCGTCTCCTTGCGCGACCGGTCACCCTTATACATGCCACCGATCTGCGGCACAGAGACATGGGATTCGTCGACGACTAAGAGAGCATCATCGGGTAAATAGTCAAACAAAGTTGGCGGTGCATCACCGGGTTCTCGACCAGATAAATAGCGACTGTAATTCTCAACACCCGAGCAATAACCCAACTCCTGCATCATTTCCATATCATATCGAGTGCGTTCAGCGAGGCGTTGAGCCTCCACCAACTTGTCATTACAGCGCAGTTGTTCCAGGCGTTCGTGCAGCTCTACTTTTATCTGCTCAACCGCATCCATGATGGTTGAGCGCGGCGTTACATAGTGCGATTTTGGGTACACTGTCACTCTTGGCAGACGCTTAAGCACTTCGCCTGTGAGTGGATCAAAGAGACAAATATTTTCCACCTCTTCATCAAACAACTCGATACGCACCGCATCTTTTTCAGAATCAGCAGGGAAAATATCGATCACATCGCCGCGCACTCGGTAATTAGAACGCTCGAAAGCAATGTCATTACGGGTGTATTGCAGCTCAGCCAGACGCCGTAAAATACTGCGCTGGTCAATGATATCGCCCCGCACAACATGCAGTAACATCTTTAAATAGGAGTTCGGATCACCCAGGCCGTAAATCGCTGACACCGTCGCGACCACAATCACATCGCGACGTTCCAGCAAGGCCTTAGTGGCCGACAGACGCATTTGCTCAATGTGTTGGTTCACAGAGGCATCTTTCTCTATAAACGTGTTCGAAGCCGGAACATAAGCCTCTGGCTGATAATAGTCATAATAGGAAACAAAATATTCCACCGAATTTTTCGGGAAGAATTCCTTCATTTCACCATAAAGTTGAGCCGCCAGCGTTTTATTGTGAGCCATGACAATAGTCGGCCGCTGCAACTCTTCAATGACCTTAGCAACAGTAAAGGTCTTACCCGAACCCGTCACCCCTAATAAAGTAAGACCCGCAAGCCCCGCCTCGAGGCCTCCAACTAGCTGTTTAATAGCCTCTGGCTGATCACCCGCAGGCTGAAAGGGGCTAACAACTTCAAAGTGTTTTGTGTGCGCAGAAATAGAACTCACTGTACCCATGGGACTGTTTAATGGCCTGTCATATAATAAACGCAATAAGTCGCCAATAAAGCTCAAGGAAGGCTTGACTGACCCCAGACCCAACTATATCATGGCGCCGCTTTTGCAGTTCCGCCTTAGCTCAGTTGGTAGAGCAAATGACTGTTAATCATTGGGTCGCTGGTTCGAGCCCAGCAGGCGGAGCCAATTTTAAAAAACCTTTAAGACTCTTTCTTAAAGGTTTTTTTTCGTCTGCAATTTATTGGCTTTTAATCACAGCATCTAAAAATTTGAGCCCCTCACGACCACGCCCTGCCTTCGACGCTTGAAGTTCCTCCTCTCATTCCCGACAAATTTGATACGAACGCAAAGAGTCGTTTACCCCCTAAAATTTGTCTTCGCGGAAACACTCAATTATGCTGGACTTTCAATAATTACTGCTGCAATTACCCCCTGATGACATCCATAAAAAAGCCGAATTCGCTATGGCCATAGATTTCTCTGTTCTCGACAAAAAACTCACTGCCCCCGGCTCGCCCTTTGAAATTGAAGAGGTCGAAATTCGTGGTACGAAGACTCCCGTATGGAAAAATGCCTTCCCCCACCTGCGGGCGATTGTTGAGCACAGCCGGCAATTTGCCGAGCGTGACTATCTGGTTTATGAAGAACAACGCCTGAGCTATGAACAGCACTATCAACAAGTTGTCACCCTGGGGCATGCATTGATCGAAGAATACGGCATTACAAAAGGGGATCGCATTGCCCTGGCGATGCGCAACTACCCCGAGTGGCCGGTGATCTTTTGGGCAACGGTCTCCATCGGGGCCGTCATTGTGCCGCTCAATGCCTGGTGGACAAAGGGTGAGCTTGAATACGCTCTCAAGCACTGCGGTGCGCGATTGGTCTTCACTGACCTACAACGAGCGCAAATACTGTCCAACACTCACGTCCCTACACTCGAACACATCATTAAAGTCAGAAGTGACGATACCCCTCTCGCCGGTGTAGAAGAATTCAGCACATTGATGGCGGCCCTGAATAGCGGCCAAAGTATGCCTGACATTGCGATTGACCCGGATGATAACGCCAGTATTTTTTACACCTCAGGCACCACCGGCAGGCCCAAAGGTGCGATCAACACCCACCGCAATATTTGCAGCAATCAACTCAGTGGTGTTTATTTACGGGTGCGTACTGAATACCGCTATGGGCGCGAACCCGTCGCTCCCACCGAGCAAATCGGTCAATTAATTAGCGCCCCTTTGTTTCACGTCACTGGTTCGCTGGCTATGCTGTGTGGCAGCACAATATTGGGCAGCAAAATTGTCTTTATGTACAAATGGAATGCAGACGATGCGATCCGCTTAATTGAAAAAGAAAAACTGAATGCTTTCGGCGGGGTGCCTTCAATGCCCCTGCAAGTACTAGAGTCACCCATTCTCGCCGACCACGACACCTCCACCATTCGCACGATTTTATTTGGCGGCGCACCGCCCGCGCCAGAGCTTGCGGCACGTGTTAAAACGGCCTTTCCCAACGCCAGCGCCAGCAATGGTTATGGCCTCACCGAAACCAGTGCCTTAAGTACTGTGAATGTGGCCGAAGATTATATCGACCGACCCGAAAGTGTCGGCCAGGCTGCCCCAATTTGCCAAATCAAAATAATAGCGAGCGATGGTCAAGAGTGCCCCTCTGGCTGCATTGGCGAAATCTGCGTCAAAGGGCCGCAAGTCATCAAAGGCTATTGGAATAACCCCGAAGCCACCGCCAAAACCATTATCGATAATTGGCTACACACCGGCGACCTCGGCTATGTCGATGAAGAAGGCTTTTTGTATGTGGTCGACCGCATTAAAGATATGTTGCTGCGTGGTGGTGAAAACATTTACTGCATTGAAGTCGAGAATGCGCTCTTTAATCATCCCGATGTAATCGACGTCGCCGTGGTAGGTATTCCCCACCCCGTCCTGGGCGAAGAGGTTGGAGCCATGGTGCAATTACGTCCGGGAGCCAACTTCAAACTGGACGATTTACAATCCCATGTCGCTGGTCAAATCGCCGCGTTCAAAGTGCCTGTGCGCATTGAACAACATCATGAGCCTCTACCCCGCAATGCGAACGGCAAAATCATGAAACCTGTAGTTAAAAGCTTAATGAGAATCGATAAAACCTTAAATAATCGCCCTTAATAAAGCTGTCCCCTGCCAGGTAGCCACCCTACTGTCCCTCTTGCTCAGACTGAATACGACGTTGGCTAAAGATGCGACAACGTTCGGCGGGTACAAATAGCTCGCGCATTAAATAGCGCTTAAAACCCTCGGCATAGGGTTGTTCAGCGACAGCCTTCTCCATACACAAAAGCCAGGCATTCCGCTCTGGCTCAGCTATTTCAAGGTGCTCATGGGCTCGGGGGATCATAATCGGCCCGTATTTTGGGGCAAACAGTTTTTCACCACCGAGCCAACCACAAAGAAAGCAGTATAATTTATCACGCGTGAGCGCAAGATCTTTAGGATGCATGGCACGAATAGCTGCCGCCTCTGGCAAAGTATCCATATAGTCGTAAAAACGCGCCACCAAGCGCTGTATCCCCGCCTGGCCACCGGCTGCCTGAAATGAAGCATCGCCATCGCCGTAAACTGCTGTCATTGTACTTATCCTTTCAGTTATCGTTAAATCCGATCTGCTCGGCGTCCCAGCAAAACCACACAGTCGATAAACTGGCATTTTGCAGCACTTTACGCTACAAATGAGTCGTAAATTATAAGAGTAAAAACGCCACATACAACGCGGCGGTATACAGATAAAGCACATTCATTAATCTGAGCCAATAAAAAATATCCCGGTTCAAAAATATAAGGGCATATCCCATGACAAGAAAGCACGTTCTCGATGGTGTCAAAGTTCTCGATTTTTCTCACTTTATCGCCGGGCCACACTGTACACGCTTAATGGCTGAAGCCGGTGCAGAAGTAATAAAAGTGGAAGCCCATACTGGCGACTCCGCCCGCCATTTACCGATCATTAGAGAAGGCCGCAGTGGATATTTTATTCAGCATAATCGCGGCAAGAAAAACCTTTGCCTCGACCTACGCACCGCTGAAGGACAAGAGATTTGCCACGAATTAATTAAAACTGTGGACGTGGTGATTGAGAATTTCACCCCCGGGGTAATGAAGAAATTCAATATGGACTGGGACGCCGTCAGCAAAATCAATCCCGATGTCATCATGTGCTCTATCTCCTGCCTGGGTCAGGAAGGTCCTCTGGCGAAGCTACCCGGCTTTGATTACATTGGCCAGGCCTATTCCGGCTTGCTCGGCATGACTGGCCAAGCCGACGGCTACCCTGCACTCTCTGGCATGGCTTTTGGTGATGTTTCCACCGGCGCCCATGCTTATGGCGCCATTGTTACGGCCCTGTATCACAAGGCCATGGGCGGTGGCGGTCAGTTCCTCGATATCGCCCTGCTCGACTGTCTGTTCAGTTTTCACGAAATGAACGTTCAGGTTTACGATGCCTCTGGTGGTACTCAGGTACCCAAGCGCAGTGGTCATCAACACGCCTTTGTCTCCCCCCTCGGGCTTTTCAAATGCAAGGAGAATTATATCATCATCGTCGCCATTGGCGCCCAGTGGAATAACCTGATTAAGCTATTAGGTCGCGAAGAGTGGGCAGACGAACCCCGCTTTGCCAACCCACTGGTACGCAATGAAAACCGCGATGAAATAAGTGCCGAAATCGAACGTTGGCTAAGCACCGTTAGCGATGTCACAGAGGCCGTGCGCATTCTTGTACAAGAAAACCATGTGCCCGCAGCGCCGGTCCTGAGCGTGCCCGACGTCATGGCCCACCCCCACATGCAGCAGCGTGGCATCGTACAAACTGTTGATGATCGCATTTTTGGCGAAGTAAAAATCCCCGGCGCACCGCTGCGCTATTCACAGTATCCCGAACGACTTGAGCTTCAAGCCCCCTTCCTTGGCGAACACAATGAAGAAATACTACGTGAAAAATTAGGCTATTCAGCTGAAAAAATTAGCGCGTTACAAGCATCTGGTGTGCTAAGTGAAAAAAACATTTAGCCTTTTAAAGCTTGTCCATTAACCGAGACTGATTGTTTCCAGTCTCGGTTAATGGCATCACCCCGCACCTCATTAAAAGCCAGTTATATACGCCCAAATTAACTGTCTCGACCACAACATAACAGGAGTTCTCCGTGGCCCCACAGAGCATGTTCGCCGGCATTAAAGTCATTGATTTTTCGCACTTTGTCGCCGGTCCCCACTGCACCAAAATGTTAGCGGAACACGGCGCCGACGTCATAAAAATCGAGCCTTTAACTGGTGACCCTGCTCGCCTCTTACCCATGCATAAGGAGGGTCGCAGTGCCTTTTATGTGCAACACAATTTGGGAAAAAAGAGCATGAGTCTCGATTTAACCAAACCCGCAGCACAAAAAATTTGCCATGACTTAATTAAAGATGCCGACGTAGTGGTGGAAAATTTTAGTCCTGGAGTGATGAAACGTTTCAATATGGACTGGGCAGTCCTAAAGACCATTAACCCCAATTTAGTGATGTGCTCTATTTCCTGTTTCGGTCAGGACGGTCCCCTCGCATCATTGCCCGGTTACGATTACATTGGCCAGTCCTATGCCGGCATTCTCGATATGAATGGCGAGCCTGATCGAGCACCAGTTTTTGCCGATTTGACTTTTGGCGATGTCTCCAGCGGCACTCATGCTTATGCTGCTATTGTCGCCGCACTTTTCCATCGCTTTCGCGGTGGGGAGGGACAGCACCTCGATCTCTGTCTACAGGAAATTTTATTCAGTTACCACGAAATGAACGTACAGCTCTACGATGCATCAGCAGGCGCCTACATACCTAAGCGAGCGGGCGCGACGCACGGTGTGGCTGCACCAGCAGGCATATTTAAATGTGGTGAGCGCTACTTATTTGTTCTTGCATTGGGGGCTCAGTGGGATAAGTTGGCAAAGACAATGGGGCGCGAAGATATGCTCAGCGACCCTCGTTTTGCCGACCTCAGCGCTCGCCAGGAAAATAAAAATGCTGTCAACCAAGCTGTTCAAGCTTGGCTTGATACTATTGCCGATCCCGATAAAGCATTAAAGATTTTACAGGATGAACGTATACCTAGCGCGCCCATACTCAGCGTACCTGAGGTTATGGAACACCCCCACACCCAGGCCCGCGATATGGTACGCACAGTCGTCGACCCGGTTTGGGGGCCACTAAAAATTCCCCGCACTCCCCTGCGTTTTTCAGCTTTTCCCGATATACCTGAACAAACAGCGGGGTTTCTCGGCGAACATAACCACGAAATTCTCAATGAGGTGCTTGGCTACTCCGCTGAAAATATCGCCGCCCTAGAAGCTGAAGGCGTGATCAACACCAAACAAGTTTAAGTCCACGGCCCCTTTTCAAATGACAAAAAGACCCACCTAAGCTTGACGAACGCAACTTTTTTAAAGATTGGTAGAATCCACTTATGAGCCAGCAAAAAAACTTAAACGAAGGCTTCATCAATATCACAAGCCCCGATGGTGAAATGGAATGCTTTGTCGCCTGGCCCGCGGGCGATGACACAACAGCCTATCCCCCCGTCGTACTCTATATGGATGCCCCCGGTGTACGCGGCGAGCTCTACGATTTTGTGCGCCGCATCGCGGCTCAGGGTTATATCGCCATTATTCCCAACCTCTATTACCGCTACGGCGTGCGTGACCCCGGTGGTCAAATGATGGCCATGCTCGACGCCCACACCAACGGCATGATTATCAACGACACGCGCGCCATCATTGGCTGGCTCGATAATCACCCCAACGCCTTGCCCGGCCCCATGGGTTGCATCGGCTATTGTATGAGCGGCAAATTTGTACTGGCCGTCACTGGCACCTTCCCCGAGCGTTTTAAGGCCATGGCCTCCCTCTACGGTGTGTCCCATATGACTGAGCAGAGTGATTCCGCGCACTTACTGATCCCCAATATCACAAGCGATTGCACACTTTACTTTGGCTTCGCTGCCCACGACCCCTATGTACCCGATACTGAAATTAAAGCCCTCGATGCCTGTCTAAGTGAAAACAACATCGATTACGTGCTCGAAAAAGTGCCCAACACCGAGCACGGTTTCGCCTTTCCCCAGCGCATGATGTACAACCACGACGCCGCCGAGCGCCACTGGGATATCGCCTTTGAGTTATTTGCTCGCAAACTGAAATAACGCCTGTTTCGAGGGGCTACGGTGCCGCTATAACCCCTCGAAAGTCTACTAAAAATTTTCACCACACGAGCCCCGTGCAGAGTAGAATAATGCACTGTCTATTTATCCCGTTGCCCCTGGCAACAAATCTGAATTCACGCCCTTAACCCCCAGGTAAGCTGTTTATGAATGCTCCCGTCCATCCCGCTTTTGAATTTTTGCGCAGCCAGCGTATCGAATCACTCGACCTCGATGTCAGTGAATATCGCCACATTAAAACCGGCGCTCAACATATTCATATCGCCACCGACAACAGCGAGAATGTGTTTCTGGTGGCCCTGCGCACGGTACCTCAAGATTCTCGTGGTGTGGCGCATATTCTCGAACATACGGCCTTGTGCGGCAGTGAAAAATATCCGGTGCGCGATCCTTTCTTTATGATGATTCGCCGCTCGCTAAACACCTTTATGAACGCCTTCACCAGCTCCGACTGGACCGCCTACCCCTTCGCCAGCCAAAATAGAAAAGACTTTAATAATCTACTACAAGTCTATCTTGATGCAGTGTTTTTCTCTCGACTCGACCCTCTCGATTTCGCCCAAGAGGGGCACCGTCTGGAGTTTGAAGAGGCCGAAAACAGCGACTCTAACTTGGTCTACAAAGGTGTTGTTTTCAATGAAATGAAGGGCGCGATGAGTTCGGTGACCTCGACCCTGTGGCACACCCTCTGCACCTATCTTTATCCGACGACCACCTACCATTACAACAGTGGTGGGGACCCCGCGGCGATTCCCGATTTGAGTTATGAGCAGTTGCAGACGTTCTATCAAACTCACTACCACCCCAGTAATGCCACTTTTATGACCTTTGGCGACATCCCCGCCACTGAGCATCAAGCCAAGTTTGAAAGCGAGGCTTTGCAGCGTTTCGAGCCCCTTGCTGAAACCATCGCCGTCGCCGACGAAAAACGCTATCTGGCACCCATTGCCGTTGAAGAAGCGTATGCTTTTGATGAGGAAGGCCCCACCGACAATAAGACCCACATTATTATTAGCTGGCTACTGGGCAAGGCCACCGATTTAAAGGCCTGTATGCAGGCCCATTTACTCAATAGTATATTGCTCGACAACAGTGCATCACCGCTGATGAAGGCCTTAGAAACTAGCGATCTCGGCAGCTCGCCATCGCCACTGTGCGGTCTGGACGACTCGCAGAAAGAAATGTGCTTCGTCTGCGGCATAGAAGGCAGCGAGCCAGAGAAAGCCGTTGAACTGGAAAACCTGGTGCTGGAAGTGCTTCGCAATGTCGCTGAGAACGGTGTCCCTCAGGATCAGGTTGAGGCCTCCTTGCATCAACTCGAATTACAGCAGCGTGAAATTGGTGGCGACGGCTACCCCTACGGTCTGCAATTGATTTTGACCTCGTTGACCAGCGCCACCCACCGCGGCGACCCCATCGCCCTGCTCGATTTAGAGCCCGTATTGGCAGAGTTACGTGAGGCCATCGCCGACCCCGACTTTATTAAATCACTGGCCCGCGAACTACTGCTCGACAATCCCCACCGCGTACGCCTAACACTGCGCCCAGAACCCGCTCTGTCAGCGCGCCGCGAGAAAAGCGAAGCCGCAAAACTGGCCGCGATCAAAGCCCAGCTTAGCGATGCAGAAAAACAAGACATCATCAGCCAGACCGCCGCCTTGAACGCGCGCCAAATGCAGGCCGATGACGAAGGTGTGCTACCCAAGGTCGGCCTTGAAGATATCTCCCCCGAGATGGCCTATATCGGCGCCACCCGAAAAACTGACGGTGCCCTCCCCCTCAGCCAATACGAAGTCGGCACCAATGGCCTGGTCTACCAACAACTACTGGTTTCCCTGCCTGCACTCTCTGACGAACAAATTGACCTTCTCCCCCTCTACGCCAGCTGCCTCACTGAGCTCGGTGTTGGCGACAAGGATTACCTGGCCACCCAACTCTGGCAATCTCAAGTCTGTGGCTCGATTAGCACTCACGCCTCGGTGCGCTGTGCTGTCGATAATTTGCAAACCCTCAGCGGTCACCTAGTGATCAGCGCCAAAGGTTTAGCAAACAATCACAAAGCACTCGCTGAGCTTATGAACACCACCTTTGAATCCGTTCGCTTTGATGAATTACCGCGCCTACGCGAGCTTATCGCGCAAATTCGCGCACGTCGCGAAAGCAGTGTCACCGGTAACGGCCATACCCTGGCCATGACAGCCGCCGCCAGCAACGTCAGCCCCGGTGCCTGGTTGTCCCACCGCTGGGGCGGTATGGAGGGCATCCGCCTCACCAAACAACTCGACAGCAGCTTGGATGAACCTACCGAGCTCGCCAACTTCGCCGCCAAACTGGCCGAACTACACGCTCTGTTTTTAAAAGCTCCGCGTCAGGCATTATTGGTCGGCGAGCAAGAACACATGAACCAATTTGCCACAGACTTTCTCGACACACTGGCACCCGGTGACAATTCAGCCTTTACGCCCTTTAGTCGCCCCCAGCTCTGCACTCCGAGCCAGCAATTGTGGGCCACCAGCACCCAGGTTAATTTCTGTGCCCACGCCTATCCCACCGTGCCCATGGGCCATCCCGACGCCGCACCACTGAGTGTACTTGGCGGTTTTCTACGCAATGGCTATTTACACCGCGCCATTCGCGAGCAGGGCGGCGCCTACGGCGGCGGTGCCGGGCAGGACAACAACAGCGGCGCCTTCCGCTTCTTCTCCTACCGCGACCCGCGCATTGAGGGCACCCTCAACGACTTCCAGGCTTCATTAGCCTGGCTACAGGAAGAGAAACACCAGTGGCAACAGGTAGAAGAGGCCATTCTCGGCGTCGTATCCGGTCTCGACAAGCCATCTTCACCCGCTGGTGAAGCCAAGCAGAGCTTCCATGCCGAACTTTACGGTCGTGGTCGCGCCGAGCGCGAAGCCTTCCGCAACCAAGTGCGTGAGGTGAAGCTCGACGACCTGCAACGTGTCGGCAGGGACTATCTGCGCGACGAGCAGCGCAGCACAGCTGTTATCACCAATAACGATAGCGCCGCCAAGTTAGGTGCCTTAAATTTAGAGTTATTTACGCTGTAAACTTTAATGACAGCACACTTTTCGGGAGGGCTACTTTCTGTTGATGACCGTCGCCGGCATGAATGCCGGCACCGAGAGCACACGGACGTATTTACAGCGAGTCATCAATAGGGAGTGTCCTCCCCGCTATCCACTTTCCATCACGCGACCCGCAGAAAAAACACTTTGAATCACGATAATTTATTCTCCCGCCCTCTGGCCGATATTGCCGGCTTCAAATTCGACGCCGACGTCGTTGCCGTGTTTCCAGATATGATCCAGCGTTCCGTGCCCGGCTACGAAACCATTATCGCCATGACCGGGACATTGGCCGGGCGCTACGCTCAGCCCCGATCAACATGTTACGACCTGGGCTGCTCCCTCGGGGCATCGACGCTCGCCATGGCCCAACACATTGAAGTGCCCGACTGCAATATTGTCGCCATCGACAATGCCCCCGCGATGATTGAACACTGCACCCATATCCTCGCCGCCGAACAGCCCGACACCAACGTCGAGCTCATCTGCGCCGACTTGCTCGACCTACCCCTTGAAAAGCCCCTCGACAACGCCTCGATGGTGGTGCTCAACTTTACTTTGCAATTTTTGCCACCCGAAACGCGCACAGCACTGATGCAGCGCATATACGATGCGCTGTTACCCGGTGGCATCATCATTTTGTCAGAGAAAATTGCCTTTGCCGATGACCACTTAAACCAACTGATGATAGAGCTGCACCACAGCTTTAAGCGGGCCAATGGCTACTCCGAATTAGAGGTTGCCCAGAAGCGTTCAGCTCTGGAAAACGTCTTAATACCCGAAACTCTCGACCAGCATCGTGAACGGCTCACCCACGTGGGTTTTAAACGTATCGATATTTGGTTTCAGTGTTTTAACTTCGCCTCACTCCTGGCCATAAAATGAGCGACCAATCTGTCATCGACTACCGGGATTTACTCACAGGCCTCAACGCCCTTGGCGAACAACAAGCCCAAATGTTACGTGCCCGCAGTAAGCGCGCCGCCAATAAGCATTTGAGTAAACCAGGCTCTCTCACTCAATGGGCCGCTCAACTACCCGCTGATATCGCCAAAGGTCTAAGCCCTCAACGCTGGGGCGACCTGCCAAAATGGCAACAGTGTTTAGATAGCCTTCCCCCTTTAACCGCGAGTAGCTGTGACTTCAGTAGTGGGGTACGCATTGGCGAGGCTGCCGACTGTAACGACACCCAGCGCGAGCAATTGCGCATGAGTTTGATGGCTCTTCACCCTTGGCGCAAAGGCCCCTATCAACTCTTCGGTCTCGATGTCGATACCGAGTGGCGCTCAGACTGGAAGTGGAACCGCCTGCTGCCCCATATCGCCCCGCTAAAAGACAAGCTGGTACTCGATGTCGGCTGTGGCAATGGCTACCACTGCTGGCGCATGTACGGTGAGGGCGCACAACGGGTGATTGGCATCGACCCCTCGCCCCGCTTTGTGGTGCAATTTTATGCACTAAAACACTTCACTAATCAGTTTGCAGCCCAGGACACTGCTCCCCAACCGACATCAAAACCTGCCCTCCCCTTGCAATCCACAGAGCAAACATCGACCGTGGGAGCTACCCCAGCCACAAGTCTACCTGTCGATATACTGCCCCTGGGTATTGAAGACCTGCCACCGGCATTAGAGGCCTTTGACACGGTGTTTTCTATGGGCGTGCTCTACCATCGCCGCTCAGCCATGGATCATTTACTCGAACTCAAAGCCTGCCTTAAGCCTGGCGGCCAGCTAGTGCTCGAAACCCTGGTGATCGAGGGGGATAACGGTGAAGTGCTAGTGCCCGAGGGTCGCTACGCAAAAATGCGCAATGTCTGGTTTATACCCAGCCCACCGACCCTGCTCGGCTGGTTACGCAAATGTGGCTTTAAAACGCCACGCCTGGTCGATGTCTGTAACACCCGCACCGATGAACAGCGCAGCACCGAGTGGATGCACTTTGAATCCCTGTCCGATTTCCTCGACCCTAACGATAATAGCCGTACTTGCGAGGGCCACCCAGCACCGCTCAGAGCGGTGTTTATCGCCGAATGTTAACGCCACACAGCCCAGTGCCAAGGGACTTTCACTTGGCACTGGATAGGCAAAAAGATGGCAAACTTGAAGAACAAGCGTTCAAGTATTAGACTGCGGCGCCGCTAGCTTAATCATACTTATTATTAATAGCTTTATTGGGAGATTTCATGTTCTTTGCCGACCAGTTTCAACAGCTCCAGCGTAGCCAACCCGACAATATCGCCATCAGTTTCGAAGGCCATGACACCAGCTATAACGAGCTGATGGAACACGGCTGGCAGGTTGCCAATGGCTTACTCGAGCTGGGCGTAGAACGTCAGGATCGTATCGCTCACTTAGCGAAAAACTCCACTGAATTCTTTGAAATTTTCATCGGCGCCAGCGCATCAGCCTTTGCCACCGCAGGCATTAACTGGCGCCTAGCAGGCCCTGAGGTTTTGCAAATTCTCAACGCTACCGAAAATAGCACGTTGTTCGTCGGCAAGGATTTCTACCCCACTATCGAAGCCATTGAAAGCGAACTGAAATTTATTAAAAATATTATCGCCATCGACGGCGGGCATGACCGCTGGCTCGATTATACAAACTGGCGCGACCAACAATCGAAACAGCGCCCTAACGTCAGCCTTGAAGGTGAAGATGATATTCTCCAGCTTTACACCAGTGGTACCACTGGCTTGCCCAAGGGCGTGCAGCTTACCAACCAGGGTTACGTCAACGCCTATAACGCCTTTGTCAACAACGATATTCTCGCTGTTGATCCAAGTGCCCGCTTTATTAACGTCATGCCGCTGTTCCACGTTGGCGGAATTAACCTGACGATCATACCTCTACTGCGCGGCGCTCGAATCAATCTACTAGCCGAGTTCGATGCCACCACCGTTCTAGACAGCCTCGACAATGACAAAATCACCCACGCGTTATTTGTACCAGCGATGATTCAAATGTTGCTACAAGAACCCAAAGTGCGCGAACGCGACTACAGCAATCTACAGTGCCTCTACTACGGTGCCTCACCCATCTCTGAGTCTGTATTGGTTGAAGCAGGCGAAGTTTTTGGCTGTAATTTTATGCAGCTTTACGGTGCAACGGAGAACTACGGCATTATCAGCAAGCTCGCGCCCGAAGACCATGCACCAGAGCGCAACAAACTGCGCTCCTGTGGCAAGCCCGCTGAAGGCTCAGAGGTTAAAATCGTCGACAGTAATGGCAATACCTTGCCCAATGGTGAAGTTGGCGAAATTCTTCTCAAAAGTAACTGGGTACTAAAAAGCTACTGGCGCAACCCAGAGGCTACTGAAGAGGTCAAGGCCGGTGGCTGGTACCACACGGGCGATGCGGCCTATCTCGACGACGAAGGCTTCCTTTTTATTAAAGACCGTGTCAAAGACATGATCATCACAGGTGGCGAAAACGTGTTTCCCGCCGAGGTTGAAAATGCCGTACACAGCCACGAAGATATTATCGATGTTGCCGTTATCGGAATCCCCGATGAAAAATGGGGTGAGTCGATTAAGGCCTGCGTAGTAGTACGTCCTGGAGCCGAGCTCAGCGAAGAGGAAATTATCACCTACGCCCGCACTCAAATCGCCGGCTTTAAAGCACCAAAATCTATCGACTTCATCCCTGAGCTGCCACGTAACCCCAGCGGCAAAATTTTACGTCGCGAATTACGTGCGCCCTACTGGGCTAATCACAGCCGAGGCGTATAAGAGAAAATAGAAAACAGCCTTATAGGAAGCATTAAAAAGGCAATTAGCCTTGACTCAAAGCGGTCACTTGCCTATAGTGCCGCCCTCTGCACTCGTAGCTCAGCTGGATAGAGTACCCGGCTACGAACCGGGCGGTCGAAGGTTCGAATCCTTCCGAGTGCGCCATATTTAGGTCACTGTATTTTATTTGCAATAGAAGACCACAAAAAAGCCCGGCTCTGAGCCGGGCTTTTTTGTGGTCTTCTATTATTTTAAGATTCGAGTGCTTTATCGTTATGGGTCTCCACTTCTTAAACACGCACAATAAATAGAACCAAATACAATTACCTCTAAGTAATCACTTCTAAAAATAGCTTTTGATATTCTTAAACTCACTATTCGAAATAAGCATATTGAAAAGTGTTCTTTTACTTGTTTGCTCTACGGCGCTTTAATCGCCATCTCAAAGACAAACATATTTATCCGACAGACTATGAGCCTTGCAGCTGCACAGAAACCAACCTTTAATGATGCCCCTCAAGCAACGCACAAAGCCTTGTTTGACCTCAGCAACGCCAATCTCTCTATGGCCGACGCATCACCGGTGGACATTCTGCTTAAAGCACTCAATGCCTCTAAGCAGCCAATTATCAGCACCAGTTTTTCGGCCTACTCTGCCGTCCTGCTGCACATGGTGCAGTCTGTGCGCCCCGGTACGCCGGTTGTCTGGTGTGACAGCGGCTTTAATACAGCAGCCACCTACCGTTTTGTCGATCAACTGACAAAAGACCTAAACCTCAATCTGAAAGTTTTTCATCCAGCTATTTCAGCCGCTCATCTGGAAGCCCGCTATAAGGGTATACCTGAGATTGGCTCCGCTGAGCACGCTGAGTTTACGAAAATCGTTAAACTGGAGCCTTTTTCACGGGCTTTTAGTGAATTAAAACCCGACCTATGGATTAACGGTATTCGCCGTGAAGAAACTGAATTCAGGAAGTCGCAGGATATCTTCACCTGGGATGCAGCCCGCGCAACCACCAAAGTTGCACCCTGCTTTCACTGCACTACCATGAACTTGGTGGACTATCTGCTCGAGCACAACTTGCCTAGCGAAGTGGAATATCACGACCCCACGAAAGCGGCGGAGCATTTAGAGTGTGGGCTGCATACCTAAGTCAGCTCTATCTAAGCACTAACCTATATAGCTTCACCCTATCTCACTAGTGACTTCAGCCCAGTTTGATATGCGGAATTTCATGCCAGCGTGTCAAATAACTGGGCGACTTCATAGCCCGCTTCATGGCAAAACCAGCTGCACCGCCCTGACGCGCCAGTTTAATAGCTCCCGAGCCAAAACGCGCATTCACGTCGTCCACCACTGCCATTAAACGAGCCGCATTCTCCGACCGAGGCGACAAGAGATCTTGTTGAGCAAACTGCTCAGGGCGAATGTCCTGTAGCATCACACCAGCCTTAGCGTACTTATAACCCGGTCGGTAAAGTCGGGCCACCAGCGCCACAGCAACTCTGGACAGCTCCCGACTATCGGCTGTACCACCAGGCAAGGTCGCCGACAGTTCATCAGCACAAGGTTTAGCATCGTGTGCACTGGTTTGTAGCCAGGCCGAAAGACGAAAACACAGCGATGACTGCGCCCTAAGTTTAATCCCCGCTCGCACGGCATAGTGGCTCACCGCCTCCTGCAAGGGCTTTAAGCACGTTTGTTTTTGGCCAAAGGAACGACTGGAAATAATGTTCTGCTTAGGCTGTGGCTGGCAATCCATATCAATACAGGGTTCACCCTGCAACTCGCGCACCGTGCGCACCAAAGTAATACCTTGCAAGGTTTGGGCATCCGTTTGAGTCACCTCCGATAAATCGGCCACTGTGTTTATTCCCCTAGCCCTGAGCTTTCTCGTCAGTTTGCGGCCAATACCCCAGGTCTCATTGACATTGACCCGCGCTGCGAGCCATTGCCACTGCGCTTCATGCTCAAGTACGCAGACACCATCAATCTGCGGGAAAAGCTTGGTTGCACACTGCCCGAGCTTGGCCAGGGTCTTTGTCGGCGCAATTGACACCCCCATTGTTATCCCCTGTTGCCGCCAAATGGTATCCCGCAACATGGCGGCAAACGCTTTCAATTCGTGTCGAGGCACAGCGCTGAAATCGACAAAACACTCGTCAATCGAATAGACCTCAATGCCATTAGGCGCCAACTCGGCCAGGGTCGCCATAATGCGCGCGCTAACTTCACCATAAAGCTCATAGTTGCTGGAAAAGGCCAGTACACCAGCCCGCTCAATCAAGCCGCGCTGTTTAAAATAGGGCTCAAATTTTTTGATGCCCACCGCCTTGGCTCTGTCATCCAACGCCACCACCACACCGTCATTATTGGAAGTCACCACCACACCGCTATCGCGAATATCGGGACGAAAAACCTTCTCACAGGCGCAGTAAAAGCTGCGCATATCACACAGGCCAATCACAAGGTCACACCTTTACCAACACCCTTAACATGATGTACTGCATGAATCACCACACCCTCAATATCAACCTGAGACTCTGGCGATATCTCAATGGGCCGATACAGTTTATTGGCGGGCAATAAACGGGAATGCGCCAAATCCAGCAGCTTGATGGTGAGTTCGCCATCAATGGCAACCACCACCACATCGCCATCAACAGCCTGCACAGCACGATCAATAATCAGCAGGTCGCCCGTGAATATACCCAAATCAATCATTGAATCACCTTCGGCACGGGCAAAGTACGTTGCCGCCGGATGCGCAATTAAATGCTCATTGAGGTCGAGGCCACCATCGAGATAATCATCCGCGGGGCTGGGGAAACCTGCCGCTACACGGCTGAGATAGAGTGGAAGTAATACTGTCGTGCGCACGCGCGCAGAGATAGCAGGGCTAAGAGAAACCAGCTTCACGATTAGCACCCATACTGTATTTATAAGACGTCATTATATATTGTACAACTACTGTATAAAAATACAGTATTAGGCAGGCTGCTTATTGGGTCAAGCACAAGATCAGGAACCACTGGCTCTCTACCACAGGAGAATAATCTCTAAGTCCTTGATTATTAGGAATACTCGAATATGATAACTGGATAGGAAAAAAATTAAACGCAGCTCAGGATGGCGCAACATGTCAGCTTCCCACATACCAAAACACTATCAACGTCTTATTTTTAAATACAATATAGCGAATGACTTTGCCACACCTCCTAGAAGAGAGTGCCAAAGTGATATAAGGCTATTGACTCTATAATCCACTGTTAGGCATCAGGAGAGTTCAGTGAAATTAACGGGCGAATGCTTTTGCGGTGAAATCAAGTACAAGATAAATGGCGCGTTATTTGACGCAAGATCGTGCCACTGTTCACGTTGCCGAAAAGCATTTAGCTCTCAAGCCTCAGCTTATGCGCTAGTAAATCCATCAGAATTCAGGTGGGTTTGTGGCAAAGATTATCTAACCACGTATGCCAGTCAACAAGGTTTTGGCTTACAGTTTTGTAAACAATGCGGCTCTACTTTATGTGGCATCTACGAAAATGAAGTGCATGGTGTGACACTAGGTTGTCTTAACGAAGACCCCAAAATAGAAATTGGCCGGCATATTTTTGTTGGTTCTAAAGCTAGTTGGGAAGTAATCCCTAAGGGCATTACACAACATCAGGAAGATGCGCCAAAAAGGCGCCTCCATTCGACTGCCTACGCGGCACATTCCACAAACGTTATGTGTAAGAAATCATGAATAAACGGGGAACCTGCCCAAAGTGCCAACAAGCAATTACGAGAAAGTGGTTTAGAGGTTTTTGCAAAAATTGTCGGCTTTATCTTGATGACAGTAGAGAAAGTAAAGCTATAGAAATAACGAGCATCGTCGCGGCCTGGTTGCTCATTGCCTGCATGTGCGACACTGAAACAAATAGAATGCTGGCCCGTCATTCAAGTACTTATCAGCTCTTTTGGGCATATCTTAAAATAGTCCTATCAATACAAATTATTCAGGCAGTTCTACTATCATTATATAAAAAATATTTAGCACAATATGAGTTCCCGAGTGAAAACACATAACGAGGCGTTATTGTCGCAACCTTCGGTTACTCGGACGGCCTGCTACGTAGCCCAACCCGCCCCAAAGCTAAGCGTTAGTCTGGAACTGAAATCATCATGTTCCATGAAGCCACAAAGTTTTAGAAAGACATCGAAACCTTGACATGAAGTGGACTTAATAAGGACTTAACACTACAGGCACAAAAAAAGCCTGCGATTAAGCAGGCTTTCAAGCTATTGATTGAACAATGTGTTTGGTCGGAGCGGCCGGATTTGAACCGACGACCACCACACCCCCAGTGT
>JARGOV010000022.1 GCA_029212965.1 Porticoccaceae bacterium | reverse complement strand
ATGGCAATGGCAATGGCAATGGCAATGGCAATGGCAATGGCAATGGCAATGGCAACTCTAACGTCAGAAGTGCCAACGGCAACAACCAACGTCCAAGTAATAACGGCAATAATCAGCCCCGGCATCAAAAAGCAAGTTCAGGCAACCTGATAGAACCAGAGCGCGTTATACGATCCGGCAATCGCTAAAGTATATCCCCGGATAAAAAAAAGCCCCTGCAAGTAAAATGACAGGGGCTTTTTCATGCTACCCACTAAATCAAGGTGGCATAACAGCTGGTTAAATTAAACCAGTAATCACGCTACCTTGGCGCTGTTATCCCATTTCTTCAGCACTGGCAACGCACCTTCTGCGAAGGTTGTCATGCTTTGTTTACAGTAGTCATAATCCATACCCGCATAGGTAAAGAAGCAGTTCATCTCAAAGTTGCCGATAATATCTTCAATAGCTTTGAGCTTTTCCAGACACTGGTCGGGCGTGCCGTAGATTTGCTGCTCAACATATTGCTCGGTCACGCGGTCCGCGTCAGCACGCATGGCGACCGAAGACTGGGCGTAGTGCTCATAACCTTTAATATCATCGAAATGCTCACCCTTCATCTCGTAGTGACGCATCGCCGACTCCCAGTAATCGCCCATGTACTTGTACGCCATATCCTTCGCTCGACCGGGGTCTTTATCGCAGACCGTAAAAATGTTGGCTGAAACCGGTGGCGCCACCGTGCCATGATTCTCCATATAGAGTTCGCGATAGAGCTCAATATCTTTCGCACGCTGTGCCCAGGGGCCAACGGCAAAGGTCATAAAGCGCCCCCCCATACGAGCGGCATGGGGAACGGTATCGGGCGACATAGAGACGATATAGGTTCTATCTTTAAACGTTTTAAAAGGCTCAGGGCGAATATCACGGCGCGCTTGTTTAAAGAATTGACCGTCGTGGGCCTCCATCGTGCCCGTTTCAAGGGCGTCGAGTATCATCTGTGCCGACTCATTGAAGCGCTCTCTGGAAGTATCCATATCGATACCAAAGCCATCGTATTCGACCCGAGCCAAACCCCGGCCCATACCGATCAGCGCACGGCCATTAGACATATTGTCGAGCATCGCCATATCAGTAGCGACACGCAAGGGGTCTTTGTGCCAGGGCAAAATAATCGCTGCAGTACCGACTTTAATGGTACTGGTTTGACCGGCCATAAAACTTAAAAACTGCATGGTATTTGGGCACATGGTGTAATTGGTGAAATGGTGTTCAACACCCCAGATTGAGTCAAAACCCAAAGGTTCGGCGAGCCGAGCGATCGCCAACTCATTTTGATAAACGTCCAGATCGGACAGGGGCTGGTTGTGACTGCTTTGAAAAGCCATAACAACGCCAACATCCATAATATTTCTCCTGCTTATTTTAGTTAGTGGATTTAATGAATAAGTATGTGCCACTGATTCTGCCATACTTCTGCTAAGTGCTCACCGTCTTACCCAAGCCAGCCCTCAGGCATCCACACAAGTCGGCTGCCATACTGCTACGAGTTCGCTAAACTAAGCATCAAATTTTCCAATATTTGCCAGTTAATAAGTAACACAGTGACTAGTAACAATTATTTTTAAGGAGCTTTCACCATGACACTCTCTTCCACTGACCTCATCAACGACTTCGAAATGTATTTCGATGGCACCGACATGACCAACGCCAGCCTGTACCTCTGCATCGATTCAAGCGTAGGCGATAGCGCAGCTCAGGCGATTATTGAAACGATGCGGGCTGCTGGCCTGTGGTCAACCGATACGGCAAAAACGGTGCCCGCTGAGCACAAGCCTATGTATGCCGAACAAATGAAGTTTATCGGTTATGTGTCGGGTACCATTGATGGCAAAGAATTCCACGCCTCAGCCTACGATCACGAGAAATTTCCTTACAGTGCTGAGCGATGGGCAGAGTGGAAGCGTTTTATCACCGCTAATTATTAATGTTTACAATGTTGGTACATACAAAACATTTTTGATGCCTGTACAAACACGAACAATAGCACTGAGCGCTAGTATCATCGTTAAATACACAACGCAAACAGTCTATAAAACGGGTAGGTGTGTCGGGTAATCTGTGTCAGATGTCATCGGTGGTCTTATCTCGCAATCACTAACTATACATACAGCAATAAGCTGGCTGTATAGTTAGATCAAACCCAAGAGCAGGAGCCATTAGCTCTCTAATTCACTGTTAGGCCTCATTGAGAGCTGGTCCATGAAATGAGCCCATTAGAAGCAATTACATTATTTGGCGTTATGGTTTCGCTTGCCGCACTTCCCAGTTCAAGTGTCGCGTTGGTTGTCGCTCGCTCCGCAACATTGGGAGCCATCAACGGTATTTCTGCTGCTGTTGGTATTGTTCTCGGCGATCTTTTTTTCATAGCGCTTGCCCTAGCTGGGTTATCTGTATTTGCCGATGCTTTTGGCAATTTATTCGTTGTGGTGAAGGTTGTTGGCGGTCTCTATCTCATTTGGTTCGGTATAAATCTCTTAAAATCGAAACCACCCAATCCACATGTTGCCTCGCATCAAATTTCGTCAAGCAGCCTGATAACAAGCTTCACCGCTGGTGTTATGTTGACGCTAGGTGATGTAAAAGCAATTATTTTCTATGCAAGCCTATTTCCCGCATTTGTAGACATAACTACGGTAAATACAACGCAAGTGGCCACCATCGTAGCAATAACCATACTCAGCGTCGGCGGTGTCAAGGCTGCATATGCTATATGCGGGGCCAGGGTTGCCAATTTTGCACACAGCCAAAAACTTTCGGGGATGGTTCAAAAAGCAACAGGGAGTGTTTTGGTTGGCACAGGCTGTTTTCTAGTATATGAGGCCTAACAATTGCCTGGAGTGGGACGTTATGCCATGGGGTCTAGCTGCAATACTATTGAAATCTATCTCTCGGTGATGAAGAGGAATTCATGAAAAATCATTCTGTATTTTCACCAGGCAACATTGCGGTCATTACAGGTGCTGCTGATGGAATAGGATTTGCAGCGGCAGAAAAATTCTTGAGCATGGGGTTGGAAGTATGCATTTCTGATATCAATGCTGAAAAACTTCAAGAGGCCTCATCCAAATTAGGTGATGTTCTTACCGTAGAGGCAGATGTTTCGAGTATTGATGATACCAATAAATTAAAAGACGCAGCGTATTCCAAATTTGGAAAAGTCAATATTCTTATGAACAATGCTGGTACAAGTTCAGCAGGCAGCGATAGTTGGACAGAGTATGAAAATTGGATCACTACATTAAATGTAAATTTGCTTGGAGTGATTAATGGAATACATAGCTTTGTACCAACAATGTTAGAGCAAGCTAATGGTGGTTTAGTTATCAATACTGGATCTAAACAGGGAATAACCTGCCCGCCCGGAAATCCGGCGTACAATGTTAGTAAAGCTGGTGTTAAAGCAGTGACCGAAGCGTTGCAGCATAGCTTTCGAAATACTAGTGATTGCAAAATCAGCGCCCACCTTCTCGTTCCTGGCTTTACATATTCAGGTATGGTGAGACAATATTTACCGGAAAAACCAGAAGGCGCATGGACACCGGAGCAAGTAATTGAGTTCTTAATAGAATCTATAAATCATGGGGATTTCTATATCTTGTGTCCAGATAATGATACTACAAGAACTATGGATAATAAGCGTATTGAGTGGGCTGCTGGTGATCTGACTAATAATAGGCCCGCACTTTCCCGTTGGCACAAGGATTATGAGAAAGAATTTGAGAAATACATGAAAGATTAATTTTGTCTTTTCGCTAAAGACAGGTAGGCATAACAAGGTACTCAATGAGGACAAAATGCTGAGCACCTCGTCGATTAGCTGGGCGTTAAAAGGCAACCAAAATAAAAACCATGAATCAAATTCTCGTATACTCCGACAGCCTGACATGGGGAATTATTCCTGACACTAGGGAACGGCTACCATTTAAAAAACGCTGGCCCGGTGTCTTTGAAAACACATTGAATGGACTCGGAAAGAATATACGAGTTATCGAAAATTGCCTTAATGGCCGTAGAACCACATGGCGCGACCCATTTAAGGAGGGGCGTGATGGCTCTCAAGGCTTGGCACAAGTTATTGAAATGTACTCTCCACTGAAATTAGTAATCCTAATGCTTGGTTCAAACGATTTTCAATGCACACATGAAAATAACGCCTGGCTTTCATCTCAAGGTACAGCCAAATTAATTCAAATTATTCGACAAGCTCCGATAGAACCTGGAATGCCTATCCCAGAAATAATGATTATCGCTCCGCCGCCCATTATTAAGCCAAAAGGAGTCATTGCACATAAATTTGAAGGTGCTGAAAAGCGGTGTATCGGTTTGGCTTCAGCGCTAGAAAATGTGGCTAAAGAGTACTCAGCACATTTTTTCAATGCGGGCAATGTCACAGAAGCCAGCGTTGTAGACGGTATCCACTTAGATGAAAATCAACATCAAACCTTAGGCAAGGCCATTGCATATGCAGTATCCGAAAACACCGCTTTTTAACAAGTACATGCACGGGATGCCAAAAAACTGCACTTTTCGCCACCCGTGACGCAGGCGTTAGATTTTAAAGTTCCATCATTCAAACAATATAACTTGAGACTAGCATCGAACCAATATGACCGCGAAGCCCTAAGGTTTCAGACAGCCTCAAAAACCTTAGTATGAAACAGACTTCAATTGACAAGCACGAAAGCCTATCCCCGCTATGGGGTTATATACTCCAAGACAGCCAATGGACGAAGCACAAACTGTCTACTATGCGTCTACAAATGAAATTTTCAAGAATTATCAGGTTGGCGCTACTGACAAGAATTAACGTAAGTTATTGATTTTATTTGTGCCGGAGCCGGACTTGAATAATAACCATAACTAATTATTTAATAAGACTTTTGTTAAATTCAATTTTCCTTCATACCGTCATAAATACCGACACAGTACAATCTGCCTCCTTTTTTTGAGTAAAAAGGGCTGAATAATCTACTGAAATGACTTTTGCCCTCTGGCTTCCTACCAAATCAGGTATTTTCGGGCATAATCGGGTATAGCTCTTTACCAACAGGGATAACCTGAGGCTGAAATGAAAGAACCGAAAATAGCCATTAACCAAGAATTCTTGCAGCTTATCGCCGAGCTGGACGAATTCAAGGGC
This sequence comes from Porticoccaceae bacterium, assembly GCA_029212965.1. Lineage (GTDB taxonomy): Bacteria > Pseudomonadota > Gammaproteobacteria > Pseudomonadales > Porticoccaceae > Reddybacter. The sequence continues at coordinate 34,150 of JARGOV010000022.1, read as the reverse complement.
AAGTGGGCGTTACTCAAAACAATGTCTCCCGAGCGGCTTCAGCAGCTGCGTAAGGTCGCGACTATTGAAAGTATCGGTTCATCCACACGGATTGAAGGCGCAAAGCTGACGGATATCCAGATAGAGACTCTACTATCCAACCTGACATCCACCTCATTTAAAACCCGCGACGAACAGGAAGTGGCTGGTTATGCCGAAGCTATGGATATGGTATTCCAAGCCTACGAAGATTTGCACATCACTGAAAATCATATCCGGCAATTACACCAGGTATTATTAAGACACAGTACCAAAGACGAACGCCATCGGGGTACCTACAAAACGCTTTCCAATCAGGTTGTCGCCGTGGACGAACAGGGTGTAGAAATCGGTATTGTTTTCGAAACCACCACACCCTTTGATACCCCAAGGGAAATGGAAGAACTGGTTAGCTGGACACGAAAAGCCATTGACGAAGCATCGATGCACCCGCTGCTAATTATCGGCGTGTTTAACGTGGTTTTTCTTGCTATTCACCCTTTCCAGGACGGCAACGGAAGGCTGTCCCGTATCCTAATAACACTCATGCTATTGCGTGCTGGTTATGACTATGTGCCCTATGCCTCGCTAGAGAGCATTGTTGAAGAAAACAAAGACCTGTATTACAAGGCCCTAAGGCGCACGCAGACAACTCTAAAAACCGAAGTGGCAGACTGGCAACCCTGGCTTGGTTTTTTCTTGCGTTGTTTAAAAAAACAAAAGAGTAATCTTTCAGTCAAGTTGGAAAAAGAGCAACCACAAACAAATGACGATGCTGACTTACCCACCCTGTCTATTCAGGTGCTGGAATTGTTTAGTAAAAGTGACCGGCTCACCATTGCTGAAATGGTTGAATTAACCGGAGCAAATCAGAATACGCTTAAAGTTAGGTTGCGGGAATTGGTGAATGCAGGGCGTATCCAAAGGCACGGAAGAGGAAGAGCGACATGGTACATCCGCTCACTAAATTGATCTGTCTAGGTATAGAACAGATGTTAAGTTGTAGCAGCATACCAAGTACAACAGGCGTATAAATGAAATTTAACGAAGATACCCGTGTAAAAATCCCAACTATTCTTCACTTGATGAGATTGGGCTACAGCTATTTATCACTCTCATTGAGCCCGAAGCAGGTGGTTACGACGAAGATGTCGCCCGCCTAACCGGCTTATTGTCGATCCATGGCCATGACGTCAAAACACGTCTGCGTAATACTTCAAGCGCCTACACAACGCCTACATTGAAAAAACACCATGTGACAACAAACACTTATCAGGAGACTTTCTATCGTAACTCATTGATTTTAATGGTGCCCGGAGCCGGAATCGAACCGGCACGGCCGTGAAGCCGCAAGATTTTAAGTCTTGTGTGTCTACCAATTTCACCATCCGGGCAGTACTGCGGAGTATTCTATTCGGTTTGCGCGCTGCGCACTGATTTTTTATTGCTTTAGCCAACAGCACTGACATGAGTGCTGTACAAATAATGGAGGCTGGAGTCGGAATCGAACCGGCGTACACGGAGTTGCAGTCCGCTGCATGACCACTCTGCCATCCAGCCTCAAAAGAGGCGGAATTGTACCCGAGCATCACGCTAATGAACAGGGTTGATAGCGGCTTAATCTGGTTTTTCAGATTTGGATTCGGGACCCTGCAGCAGCTGCGGCGCCGCAATTTTGAGATAGACTAACATCGACCACAAGGTTAGCAGTGCGGCAGCATATAAGAGCACATACCCCAGCCCGCCCAACAGGGCAAACTCCTCGGGATTAAAGGCCAGCAGCACAATAATGGCGATCATTTGCAGGGTGGTTTTGATCTTACCGATATTCGACACCGCGACGCTGGTGCGGTCACCAATTTCAGCCATCCATTCTCGAAGCGCAGAGATGACGATCTCGCGACTAATAATAACGATAACTGGAATGGCAAAAGCCAATGAGGGGTTGCGCTCGAGCAAAACAATAAGCGCAACGGCCACGATAAGCTTGTCGGCCACGGGGTCGAGAAAAGCACCGAAGGGGGTTTCCTGATTAAGCTTGCGGGCCAGATAGCCATCCAGTAAATCAGTCAGGGCAGCGAAGCCAAAAATAACGCCGCTGGCGATATAACTCCATTGCCAGGGCAGGTAAAAAACTATCACCAATAGGGGGATGAGTGCGACCCGCAGTAGGGTGAGAATGTTGGGTAAATTGAGCATGAATGTCCGCGTTTAAAATTTCGCTAGCAAGTTACCCGTTGTGGAGGGTGCTGTAAATGGTTTCGGCCACTTTTCGGTTAATTGAGGGCACACGCATCAGGTCCCCAACGCTGGCTTTCTCCACCGCCGCGACACCGCCAAAAAATCGTAGCAACTCGCGCCGCCGCTTAGGACCGACACCGGCAATGCCTTCAAGGCGTGAGCTATGGCGCTTTTTATCCCGTCGCTGACGATGGCCAGTAATGGCAAAACGGTGGGCTTCGTCGCGTATTTGCTGGATTAACAGCAAGCCACTGGGGTCCGGGAGAATTTCTCTCTCACCACTGTCGGTGGTCAGCAGCAGTGTTTCGAGGCCGGGTTTACGGCTCGAGCCCTTGGCGATACCCACCAGTGTCACGCCCACTACACCGAGTTCGCCGAGCACGTCTTCAGCAATACGCAGTTGACCTTTACCACCGTCGATAAAGAGGATATCGGGCAAGCTGCCCTCGCCGTCCTGCAAGCGTTTATAGCGCCGCCGCAGGGCTTGTTCCATCGCCGCATAGTCATCGCCGGGAGTAATGTTTTCAATGTTAAAGCGGCGGTAATCTGACTTTAACGGCCCCTCTTGATTGAACACCACACACGAGGCCACGGTTGCTTCACCACTGCTGTGGCTAATATCGAAGCATTCCAGCCGCTCTGGTAGCGCGTCGAGCCCCAGGGTGCTTTGTAGTTTCACATAGCGTTGATATATATTCGAGGCCGCTGCCAGTTTACTGGTCAGGTTTTGCTCGGCAGTGCGCGTCGCCAGCTCTATCCACTTGCGCCGCGTGCCCCGGCTGGCGGCATTAATGGCGACCTTACGCCCAGCAGCTGTTTGCAACGCCTGTTCAAGTAAGCTTTGCTCTTCAAGGCTGGCGCCAATGGCAATTTCCTTGGGTATTTCAGAGGCCAAATTAGCCTTCAAATAATGTTGCGGGATGAATTCGCTGAGTAATTCACTGCCTGTTAAGGCCAACGGGCTGCGTGGGTAAAAGCTGCGACTACCCAGTATACGTCCGTGGCGAATATAGAGTACATGAATGCAGGCATCGCTGCCTTTCATGGCAAAGCCGAGCACATCGATATTGCCATTGCCCGATTCAATCACCTGCTCAGCCTGCACCTGGCGCATGGCGGCAATTTGGTCGCGATAGGTGGCCGCGTCTTCAAAGGCCAACTCATTACTGGCCTTGTCCATGGCCTGCTCCAGCTCTTTCATTAATGAGGGGTTTTCACCGCTGAGGAACATCTGCGTATGACGCACATCCCGCTGGTATTCCTCTTTATCAATCAGCCCCACACAGGGTGCATTGCAGCGTTTAATTTGATATTGCAGGCAGGGTCGAGAGCGGTTTTTAAAGAAGCTGTCCTGGCACTGGCGCACGCGAAAGGTCTTCTGCAAAAAGCTCATGCTTTCGCGCACCGCCTGCACACCGGGAAAGGGTCCAAAATAGGTGCCCTTTCGCCGCTTAGCGCCCCGATGAAAGGAGAGCCGAGGGAATTCATCATTGCTCGAAAGAAAAATATAGGGATAAGATTTATCGTCGCGCAGCAATATGTTGTAGGGCGGCTTGTATTGCTTAATCAGGTTTTGTTCGAGCAATAGAGCTTCAAGCTCGGTCTCAGTAACCGTTACCTCAACATTAGCAATGCGCTTAACCAAAGCATGGGTTTTAGGTGCCAAACCACTTTTGCGAAAATAGCTGCCTACACGCTTGCGTAGATTTTTGGCTTTACCAACATATAAGACAGCGCCGTCTTCGCCCAGCATTTGATAAACACCGGGGCGGGAGGTCAGGCTCTTAAGGAAAGTGGCAGCATCAAAAGACATAAAACTAGCCAATAAGAAGGCGGGGCCGTCTAGATGATTTCATCGGGGTCAACCAAACCGTATTTTACAGCGGTCAACGTTAGCTCAACATCGTTATGCACATTGAGTTTTTCAAATACCCGGTATTTGTGGGTGTTAATCGTCTTGGGGCTGACGTTGAGCACGGCGGCTATTTTATTGGGCCGATGGCCACTGCATATCATTTGTGTAATTTGCAGCTCTCGCTTTGACAGACGCGCAAAGGGCGATGCCTCCTGCCCTGAGGATAAACCATTAATAACCAGTTGTTGGGCGATGGCTGAGCTCACATAGACCTCACCGGCGAGCACCTTGTGTATCGCCTGACGTATTTCATCGTGCTCGGCATTCTTGGTGATATAACCCACAGCACCAGCCTTTAATAACTGGGTGGGATAAATTTCATCATTAAACGCGCTAATCACAATCACTTTAAGGTCGGGATGAGAGGCCAACAGACGATCTGTCGCCTCAAGCCCCCCCATGCCGGGCATGCGAATATCCATAAAGACAATGTCGGGCCGTAACTCACGCACCATGCCCAGTGCCTCTTCGCCACTGGCACACTCACCAACAACAACGACACAATCGATGTCATCCACTAAACCGCAGATGCCCATGCGCACAAGGTCATGATCATCGACAACAATCACTCTATGCAATGTTTCATTCACTGGCTTAATTCCCTTTTCCAGAAGTTATGGCGGCGTTGATACGCCCAAAACCTGCGGTTCAATAGCGAGAAGAATACCAAAGCGCCGTTCAATATCCACAATAATATCTTCAGCCAAGTCCATCAGCTGCCCACCACTGCACGCACCGCAATTCACTAGCACCAGTGCATGCTCGCGATGCACACCACAACCCTGCCCCGCCGTACCCTTCCAGCCCGCCTGGTCTATTAACCAGGCAGCGGGCAGTTTGACACCATCGAGCTGGGGATAGCCAGGCAGTTGGGGGTGTTTCCCCCGTAATTGCTGCCAACGATCTTTACTGATAACCGGGTTTTTAAAAAAACTACCTGCATTGGGTTGCACTGCTGGGTCGGGCAACTTTTGCTGACGAATACGGCACACCACCTCACTCACTTGCTGAGGGCTAATTTGTGATGTCGCAGACAATGCCGCCGTCAGGGCTGGGTAAGAAATATTAACATTTAGCTGCTCGCTTAGAGCCAGAGTTACAGAAGTAACAACAAATTGCCCCGCTGCACTCTGTTTAAAAACACTTTCACGATAGCCAAACTGACAGTCGCTTTTACTGAAATGCACTGCCTTACCCGTGCTAATTTCAAGTGCTTGCAGGCTGACAAAGCGATCGCAAATTTCCACCCCATAGGCACCGATATTTTGTATCGGTGCCGCCCCGACAAGGCCGGGAATTAATGACAAGTTTTCAAGGCCGTAACTCTTTTCCGCCAAAGTGTGCTGTACAAATTGATGCCAACTCTCACCGGCCGCTGCCGTCCAGTGAAGCACTTTACTATTGCCGTCTTGCTCACTACGCGCAATACCCCGGGTCGCCATTTGAATAACGAGTCCTGATATATCGCTGGCCAGTACCACATTACTGCCACCGCCCAACACGGTAACCTTTAATTTATGATTGTGAGCGTAGGCGAGTGCTTCGGCTAACTCGTCATTGCTGTGCACCCGAACAAAAAACTCAGCCGACCCCGGCAGGGCTAGCGTATTTAACGCTTGAAGACTAATATTGGTCTTTATATTCAAATCACTGGCTCGAAGGGAATTCGTTTAAATGAGCATCACACAAATGCGCCAATAACCCTTCTGCCGCTTGCTCCACCATATCCAGCACTTGCTCAAAACCTTCTGTACCCCCGGCGTAAGGGTCTGGGACTTCATCGACCAGGTCCCGCCCAAAGGGCAAAAACAAACGTAAATGGCCCTTAAAATGACGCGGCTTCAATTGCTGTAAATTCGCCAGATTCTTTCTATCCATTGCCAGAATATAATCAAACAAATCAAAATCTTCTGCTTTTACCTGCCGTGCCCGCAAGTGGCTCAAATCATAACCACGCTGCTGTCCCGCTAACAGCGTTCGGGGGTCGGGCTGCTCGCCAAGATGCCAATCACCGGTACCTGCCGAGTCAATGTAAATTTTGCTCGCCAAACCCTCCTCAGCCACCCGCTTTTCGAACACTCCGTGAGCGGTCGGTGACCGGCATATATTACCCAGACAAACAAACAGAACCGCTACTTCAGTATTTGCCACTTCAGTCATTCGCCTTTTCAATATATCGAATCACTGCCTGTAAATCCTCTTCGGTATCAACGCCGCCGGGTACGTCGCTGCAAGCCGGAGCAACGTGAATTTTAATGCCTTGATACATAAAACGCAGTTGTTCGAGGCATTCCAGGGTTTCGAGGGGGGCCTCGGGCCAGTTAACGAAACGGTGTAACAAGGCGACCCGGTAGGCGTAAATACCGATATGGCGCTGGTAACTGCTTATGCTGGCAGAACCGTTTTCGGGGGGAAGAGAGGTTTGTGATTGAGCAAATTGATCGCGGGGCCAGGGAATAGGCGCACGGCTAAAATACAGGGCGTTGCCGTCATGAGCGCTGGTGACTTTGACCACATTGGGGTTAACAAAAACCTCCACATCGGTAATCGGCTCGCTCAGGGTGGCCACACCGGCAGCGGTATTAGCGGCCAAATTAGCGGCGACTTGATCGATCACCTGGGGGGGAATCAAGGGCTCGTCACCCTGCACGTTGACGACAATGTCATCGTCAGCCAGACCGCACTGGCGGGCGACCTCTTCCAGACGGTCGGTGCCGGAGATGTGGTCAGGCGACGTCATCACCACTTCGCCGCCAAAACCTTCAACCACATCGCCAATACGCTGGTCGTCGGTAGCGACGATGACACGACTGGCCGCGCTTAACTGCGCCTGTTGGTAAACCCGTTGGATCATGGTGCTACCGGCGATGTCACGCAAGGGCTTACCGGGCAGACGTGTGGAGGCGTAGCGGGCGGGGATAACAACGGTGTACTTCATGGGTTTTGCACCAACTCGAGCATCAATAAAGCGCTCAGTTTAAAGCAATCCACTTAAACCAACAGACCTTTAATAGCCTGTACCAGCGCCGGATCAAGCTCGGCGGCCACCTCTAGCACCCAAACATTATCCTGAGCGAAGGCTTCGCATTTCACGGCGTCTTTCGAGGTCATCACGACCGGCAGCTCATCGCCAAATTCGAGGTCAGTTTGCGTAAACGAATGGTGATCCGGAAAGCCTTGGAGTTGAGGCTCCAGCCCAAGGGCAGATAGTGTTGTGCTAAAACGCTCGGGATTGCCAATACCGGCCACTGCATGAACGCTGCGCGATCCCGTCCAGTTATTCGCTGCCACCCGCTGGCCACTGCGCAAATGGCGAAAGAATGTGGGTTGCAAGCGCATGCTGACGACGTTTGTCGAGGCGGACGCCGGCAGAAACAGGCTACCGGGAGCGGCCTCACCATTGAGCACAATAAAATCGACTTCAGCCAAGCGCCGAGGGGGTTCCCGCAGTGGCCCGGCCGGTAAACACTGGCCGTTACCGAGGCCACGGCGGGCATCGAGTACAGCGATTTCTAGGTCACGGTGCATGCGGTAGTGTTGCAGTCCGTCGTCACTGAGCACCACATCGACAGAAAATTCAGTCAGTAGAAACTCGACGGCAGCGGCTCTGTCACTAGCGACGACAACCGGGCAGTTGGCTTCACGGGCGATCAATACAGGCTCGTCACCAAATTCTCGTGCTGCGCTATCAGCACTGACCTTGCGGGGCTGTTTCGATGGCTGCCCGCCATAGCCACGACTGACAATACCAGGACGAATACCCTCCGCCTGCAGGCTGTGAACCAGGCGAATAATCAAGGGGGTTTTGCCGGTGCCACCGACGGCAATATTGCCGACCACCACCACTGGCACCGCAAAAGATTTTGCCTGATAACGGCTTTGCAGATACCTTCGGCGGCGCGATGCCACGGCCCTGAAGATATAGGACAGGGGTAGCAAGGTGAGCGCCCAGCTACGGGGTTGATACCAGGCGCGTTCGAGGGGGCTCATAGCGGCTAGGTCACATCCTCGCTAAACTGTTGATGATACAGCGATGCATAGCGACCCTGCGCCTCTAACAAAGCGGTGTGGGAGCCAGACTCGACGATTTGACCCTTTTCAAGCACCAAAATGCGGTCGGCATTTTCGACTGTGCTTAGGCGGTGGGCGATGACAAAGGTGGTTCGCCCTTTCATCGCTACTTCAAGGGCTGCTTGTATAGCGCGCTCCGATTCGGTATCGAGGGCAGAGGTGGCCTCGTCGAGAATTAATATCGGCGCATCTTTGAGCAGGGCACGGGCAATGGCCAAACGCTGGCGTTGTCCACCCGATAACATCACCCCGTCATCGCCAATCATGGTTTCAAACCCTTCGGGCAAGGCTTCAATAAAGTCGAGGGCATAGGCCATACGCGCGGCTTCACGCACCGCCTCAGGGCTACAATCAGCAAGTTCACCATAGGCAATATTGTTGTAGATCGTGTCGTTGAACAGCGTGACCTGCTGACTCACCAGGGCAATGTGCTTGCGCAAATTACTTAATGTGTAGTCGTTAATGTCATGCCCATCGAGGCTGATCTGACCGCTGTGAAGATTATAAAAACGCGGAATAAGGCTGACCAGCGTAGTTTTGCCACTGCCCGATGACCCTACCAACGCAATCGCTTCCCCCGGGCTAACGGTAAAATTAATCTGGCCCAGAACTTCGTCGTCATCCTCGTTATAGCGAAAGCCAACATCTTCAAACTTGAACGCGCCATCGACCCGGTCTTTTTCAAACTTGCCCCGATCAACTTCTTCATCACTATCAATGGTTTCAAACAACGTCGTGGCGGCAGTAATGCCTTGCTGGATCAAGCTATTAATTTGCGTCAACTGACGCACAGGCTTGGCCAGCAACGAAGCGGTAAATAAAAATTTAATGAAGCCCCCGGTCGACATAGAGCTGAGAATATCCGGGGTCAGTGCTGTCCAGATCAACAAGCTTAAGGCCACCGAAAGCAGAATTTGCACCACTGGTGTACTTAAGCCTTCGGCAATTGCTAGCTTGAGGTTTTGCCGTCGATTGCGCTGACTGGCCTTACTCATGCGCTGGCTTTCGTAGGCTTCACCCCCGTAGAGATGCATCTCACGATAACCGTTCACGGCTTCCTGAGCGACATGGGTCACATCGCCAACTGCCGTTTGAATGCGCTTACTTATCACGCGAAAACGCTTACTGACAATACCGACAATAGTGGCAATGATCGGCATCACTATCAAAAACACCAGAGCTAAACGCCAGTTTAGATAGATCAAATAAACCAGTAAGCCAATGACTAAAAAGCCTTCACGCACGACGACTTTAATGGCCTTAGTGCTGGAGGTCATCACCTGATTCACATGAAAGGTCAACTGCGCGACCATGTGCCCCGCCATCTGGCCATCAAAATAGGCGTTGGGCATACGTGTGTATTTTTCGAAAACCTCGGTGCGAATGTCGTGTACCACCGACTGAGACACGTAGGCCATGCCGTAGTTGCCCACGAAAAAAGCCAGTCCTCTCACTACGGCAAGGCCCATCATCATGGTTGGTAAAACCACCCGGCTTTGCTCGAGCACAGGGCCATCGGCCATCAACCACTCAGCGACCTTCGACGTCAATCCGGCATCCACCTTCATCATATTAATATCGGCGGGAATATCGCCATCACCAGTGACGACCGTGAGGACATTAATCATATAACCGAGCAAATCAATAAAGGCAATTTGCACTGAACTAAAGACCCACAGACCGAGGATGCTGATAATAAAAACTCGCCAGTATCTTTTTAAATAAGCGAGTATGCGCAGGTAAACCTGCAAGCCCGATGGCCCGGCTGCGGCTTTTTCAATTTTCATAGGGTTTATTTTACTATGCGGGCGGACTGTTGGGAGATTTAGTGAAAAAACTTATCACTGTAACGATTATTCCTCGGGGCGTTGGGTCGTAATGCTTAAGTGCACGAAACCACTACGACCCGCCGCGTCCATTGCCGTCACCACTGCCTGATGGCTAGTCTTAGCGTCGGCGCGAATAATGACCGGCCTGTCCGTATTACCACCAGCGAGTTTATCAAGGCCTTTCATAAGCGTGAGTACCTTTTGATTCACCAGCGCCGTATCGTTAAGCGAATAACGCCCCTCGGCATCTATACCAATCTCGATGGTATCAGGTACCGACTCGGCAATCTCACCGTCGGCCTCGGGCAGATCAATGGAGAGCTGCGTTTCCTTGGTAAAAGTGGTGGACACCATAAAGAAGATCAGCAATAAAAACACCACATCAATGAGTGGCGTCACATTAACCGTATTATCCGCTGTTTTTTGGCGGCGAAACTTCACTATCTATTACCCTTACTGGAGCCTTTTACCGTACCTTGAACGTCGCTCGCCGCGCGATTGCCGTGTAGAGCATCAATCAGCTTTATCGCCTGGTCTTCCATAGTGATTACCAGCGAATCGATGCGGCGCTCGAAATAACGATGGAAAATCACTGCCGGAATCGCCACTGACAAGCCCGCTGCGGTGGTAATTAATGCCTCTGAAATACCGCCCGCCAAAATACTCGCGTTACCGGTACCCTGCAACATAATGGCGGTAAACACTTTAATCATACCCACGACCGTGCCGAGTAGACCGATTAGTGGGGTGATGGCAGCGATAGTGCCAAGGGGTGATAAATAGCGCTCCAGTTTATGGATCACCTGCGCAGCGGCCTCTTCAATACTGTCGCGCATCACTTCTCGACCATGACTGGAATTACTCAGGCCCGCAGCAAGAATACGACCCAGCGGCGATGAGTTGCGCAACTCCAGTAGTTTCTCTGTGGTTACTTCCTCATTTTTTAGCCAGCTCCAGACCTGAGCCAACAAATTATCGGGAGTGACTTTATTCTCACGCAGGGCAATAAAGCGTTCGACAGAAATAACTACCACAGCCATAGAGCATAAAATCAATGGCAGCATCAACCAGCCACCGGCAACAACCAAGTCGTACACTGAAATATCTCCCTTAAAAACTCGCGTTACTCTATCACAAGCGCTTATTTCAAAATGGCCAAACAGTGCTCGTATTGAGCCATTGATAAACTGCGATAAACGAGACACAACATGGGCCTGGTACCACGTCAGTGCCAGTGTTAGTGCCAGTAACGTCGGCTCTTATCTCGCCAGGAGTAGGCCTCAAAATGCCCATCACTACTCCACGTAAATATAATTGCACCCGCCTCTCCGGTTAGCCAGGCGCGGGCACCGCCACGCTGATAACGCTCAAACACTGTCTTTGCGGGATGACCAAAATGATGATTAAAACCCGCTGCATACACCACATGTGTTGGAGACAGATGCTTTACAAATGCACCACTCGACGAGGTACGACTACCGTGGTGGGGCGCTATTAATACATCAATTGAAGCCGGCAGCACCCCTTGCGTTAACAATTGCGCTTCAACCTCGACACTAATATCACCGGGGATGAGGATGGTCTTATCGCGATAGCGTATTAACATCACGCAGGAACTATCGTTATCAGAGCGTTTATTCGAACGATTATTTAAGTGTTGGCCTAAAGGGCCGCCCAAACTTGTCGATGACCCTTTTGGCCAGAAATGCCCCGGGTAGAGAATTTCAAACGTCACCCCCGCCTGTTTCCAGCTTTGCCCGGCCACACCATTGCCCAAAAAATTTTGTCCCGCTAAACAATTATCAACGCCTGACATTGGCAGTTGAAGGGGTTGGCCAGCCAATACATGTGCCGGTTTAAAATGTTCGAGCAAGCCCTGCGTGCCACCAATATGATCAGCATCACCATGACTGAGCATTAAGCCATCAAGAATCGAGACACCCTGGTCGCGCAGGTAGGGTGCGATAATGCCACTTCCCGCATTGAACTTATCGCTGTATTTCGGCCCCGTATCGTAAACCACTGCCCTGCCATTGTTAATGGCCACCACACTCAGACCCTGCCCTACATCAAGTACGGCAAGTGTCAAACTTGAGTCATCCGATAATGCAAGCTGTTCACCGCTATCCTGCCGTTTTAAAAAGGACTGGTTAGACAGCGCTACTGCCAGCAGCAATACCATCGCCATTGAGCGCAGACCCAAGCCTGCTGGCATCAGCATTACGGCAGCAGTAAATAATAACGCTACACTGAGCAATACGCTTTGTCCTGCGGGGAGGGTCCAGACAAAGTACGCTGCGTAATTCGATAGCCAGGTCGCAGCACGATCAAAAACATCCAACTGCCATGCCGCTACGGTCCAAATCTCACTCGCTATATCTGGCGCCAGTGGTAAAAGCAGCATACCGAGTAAAGCGAAAGGCACGACGGCTATGCCCAACCAGGGGATGGCCAGTAAATTTACCAGGGGACTAAGCAAAGATACTTCGCCCTGAAAGAGTGACAACAGACCCGCTAGCGGTAAAAAAATGATCAACTGGGCACTGATTAAATCTTGTAAATAACCACCTCGCGGGCGAGGGAGAAACCACAAAAGAAAAGTCGCAACGGCGATGAAAGATAGCCAAAAACCGGACGATAAAGCGGCCAGAGGATCGATCGCCACGACAATCGCCAAAGCCCAAAGTAGGGCTAACTCTGGCCGGAGTTTACGTTTAAACAAGGTCCCCAGTAAGAAAACGCACAGCATGATTAAAGCTCGCTGGGTCGACAGCGAAAACCCCGCCAACAGCGCATAGGTAAGCGCCAGACCACCACTGAGTATGACAGCAACTTGCTGGCGACTCACGGGCACACCGACTGTCACCAAACAACGGCCCAGAAAATTCCCCACCAACATGCCTAAACCAGCAACCATGCCGATATGTAAACCCGAGACAACGGCCAAATGTACGGTGCCGGTGAAACGCATATGCATCCAGGTTTCGCTGTCGAGGCCCTGCTTATCGCCAATAGTCAGTGCTGCTAATAAGCCTTTACTCGCAGCACTGAAGTCCAGCCTCTCAATTTTTTTGAGTACATCCCAACGAAATTGATCAATGACATATTGCCCACTTTGCCCCAGGTTTTTATTCACACCTTGCTCTCGAACATACCCCGTCGCAGAAATCTGTCGCTGGAACAACCAGCCCGCGTAATCGAAACCACCGGGGTTAGCGAAGCCGCGGGGAGTGCGCAGCCTTACTGTCAGTTGCCATCGTTCACCCGGACGTACCCGTCTGCCACCGTACCAATTAAGCAAGACTTTTTGTAAATTAGGCAACTCTCTTACATGTATTGAGGTGGTAAGAGCTTCGACACTCTCGACTTCCAGCACAAAACGTGTGCGTAAACCATTGGTCTGGGGCACACCGCTCACCACACCGGTCAAGAAGAAGTCATTTTTATCCTGAGACAAAGGCAGTTCTTGTCCCTTCACGCCCTCGCCCCACAGAGTGGCCCACGTCAGACCTAGAACAAACACCAAACTGAGACGGACAAAAAATGGGCAGCATCGACAATAAAGACACCAGGCACCCAGCGTGAGAAAAGCCGCAACCAGCTGAGGAAAAAAGGGCGCACAAGACCGCGAAAAGTCAGTCAACGAAAGGCAGGACCAATAGGCCGAAGAGAGCACAGCGACAGAAAACGCGAGTAGATAACTACGCATACCACATCCATGTAGTAAGAGATAACAGTGTAACCAGCTTTGCATCCCTGGCCAAGATTGCTTAGCCTTGTCAGATGAAGCGCTTAACCATCATTTATCATAGCCAAAGCGGCAATACCGAGAAGCTTGCCAAAGCCGTTGCTGCAGGCGCCAGAGAAGAAGCTACTGACGCCGAGAGTGAAAAAAAGCTCACTGTTACTCTAAAAACTGCCTTTAATGCTGGACTTGACGATTTACTCAGCGCGGATGGTTTACTCTTTGGCACACCTGAAAATTTTGGCTATATGAGTGGCGCACTAAAAGACTTCTTTGACCGCACCTATTACCCCGCGGAGCCCCATCAGATCAATTTACCCTACGGTGTTTTTATCAGTGCGGGGAATGATGGCAGTGGTGCGGTACGAGAAATCGAACGTATCGTCAAAGGTTACCCCTTACGTCGCGTCGCTGAACCATTGATTGCTAAAGGCGAGGTCAGCGAACAACATCTACAACGATGTCGAGAACTCGGTCTATCGATGGCCGCGGGTCTGGTGATGGGTATTTTTTAACTATAACTGCGGTTTTTTAAAGCGAAGGTTCGACAATAAGAGATGACAACAGCTTTGGTTTTATCCGGCGGTGGTGCCCGCGCCGCCTATCAGGTGGGGGTACTTAAAGCACTGGGGCAATTACTGCCGCGTACCAGTCATAACCCTTTCCCTATCATTTGCGGCACCTCAGCTGGCGCTATTAACGCCTTGGCCATTGCCGGCCGCCCCGGCCCCTTTCGCTTACGTGCCCGCAAACTAGAAGCTATATGGCGCAATATGCATGCCGAAGATGTCTACCGTACCGATGTCTGGGGCGTATTAAAAAACACCCTGCTACTCAGCCTGTCGTTAATGCGCAGCGGTTACGGCATTGGCCGCTCTGTAGCTCTGCTCGACAATTCACCCTTACAACACTTGCTCGAAAATTACATACGTTTTCGTCACATTGACGAGGCTATATTAAGTGGTGAGTTAATGGCCGTATGCGCGACGGCAATGGACTATGCCAGTGGTAAATCCGTGGCCTTTTTTCAGGGCAATCACGGCAGCTGGACCCGCAGTCGTCGCCACGGTATTCGCACCGGGCTGAATATCGACCATCTGATGGCATCCTCTGCCATCCCGCTCATTTTCCCGGCCCGTGACATCAATACTCGCTATTACGGTGATGGTGCGATGCGCCAGCTCAAGCCTCTCAGCCCAGCACTGCACCTGGGTGCTGACCGTATTTTTGTCATTGGCGTTAGCGACAACCCCTCTCACGACCAAGAGGTTGCAACCCCTCAACACTCACCTTCCGTAGCACAAATGATTGGCCATTTACTCAATAGCGCCTTTATCGACTCGATAGAGAGTGACCTTGAAACATTGAAAGCCATTAACAAGCTAGTTAAAACCCGGAAGTCTAGTGATCCCGATGTTACCTTAGACACAGGTGAACAAACCGAAGTCAGCCCCTTAAAATATATTGACCATTTGTGTATTTCACCCACAACACCGATCGATGACATTGCCCAGAAATACTTCCACGAATTACCCCAGAGTATGAAGTTATTTTTACGCGCAATCGGGGCTACAAAAAAAGGTGGGGGTAGCAGTGCTACTAGCTATTTATTATTCGAGCCCGGCTTCTGTCGCGAGCTGATACAACTGGGTTATGCTGATGCAATGACACAAAAAGAAGCCATTGAGGCATTTTTTGGTCTGGATAAAGTAAAATGATAAACGACTAGAGCTTAAACAAGCGGTCAAAATTATCGCTGCTTGCCTGAGCTAAAGTATCAAAGGAAACACCTTTTATCTCAGCGACACATTGGGCTACTTCAACGACAAAGCGCGGCTCATTCTTTTTCCCACGGTGTGGCACTGGCGCCAGCCAGGGAGAATCGGTTTCAACCAGCAATCTATCGAGAGGGACTTTTGCCACAACCTCGCGTAGCGCTGTAGCATTTTTAAAGGTGACTATGCCAGAAAATGACAAATAGAAATTCATCGCCAGCGCGGCTTGTGCCATCTCCCAACTCTCGGTAAAACAATGTAAAACACCGGCAACAGCAGGGTCGACATGCTGCTCGATCATTGCCAGAGTCTCCTGCTGGGCATCGCGAGTGTGAATGATCAAAGGCTTAGCGCAAGCGCGGGCCACTTCGGCATGACGAATAAAACTTTCACGCTGCCAGTCCATAGTCTCTGCACCATAGTGACGATCGAGACCCGTTTCACCAATGGCAATAACGCGCTCAGACTGGGCCAATTCACTCAGCTCTGAGATCTCAGGCAAGGCATGTTTTGAGGCATTCATTGGATGCACCCCAACAGAAGCATAGACACCGGGCAGCTCTGCACTCATTGACAACTGTTGACGCGAGGATTGAAGGTCAATGCCCACCGTTAAGACCCGGCTCACACCACGGGCAGTGGTATTAGTGAGCAGCTTTTCGAGACTCCCATCGTAGGGGCTGAGATCGAGATGATCGAGATGGCAGTGAGAATCCACCAGTAAGGAAGGTGTTACCATACAAACATACTCTTGTGGCATTTATGAAGCATAGGGGTGATTTAGCCAATATCAGGGTTAGCTGTAAATTAGGGGTGTCTTGTAAAGAAATTCTGTTCGTAAAAAGAACTACCCCTGAGACAATCTCTGTGCCGCCCTACAACGTATTTGTGGGTCGACCTGAAGATAACAGGCCCGCCAAATAGGTTTCGATACGCTGTACCACCTGGCTACTCTCGGCAGGAAACTGAATACCCACCCCCTGTTTGCGGTTCCCCGAAGTGCCTTTGGGTGTTACCCAAACAACCTTGCCGGTGAGCGGTAGCTTATCGGCTTCATCCATTAGTTCAAGTAAAACAAAGACTTCATCACCAATGGCAAACTGTTTTCGCGAAGGAATAAAAAGCCCGCCATTTTCAACAAATGGCATATAGCAGGCATAGAGCTCATCGACATCTTTCAAGGAAAGATTAAGAATACCGCTGCGAATCCCTCTCATAGGCTAAATAGAGACACCGTGTAATAGAAGACCAAAGAATAACACAGGCTGATATAAGGCGTTAAGGACTTGTTCGTTACCTACTAAGTTGACTGACTTAAACTGAGAAATAGCTCTTCTAAAATCAGTTGGGGGTTTAAATTGGTCTTACTTTCCAGTTTTTTACGTGTGGCTAAGAGCAAATCATAAAAGGCAAACTGACGTGGCTGCGCAAAGCTGCCACTCTGCGCGGCATTAATCAATTGGCGCGAATAATAGGCCAATAGCCATTCCAGTAATTGAGTTAAGGATTGCCCTTCAAAAGCTGCAGCCGATGATACTGGTGGCGCCTCACCCGTCTGCACCTGTTTTAGCACCTGCTCGAAGCGGGCGATATCATCAAGGGTATTCGACTCGGCAAAAGCCAGTGCCCGCAGGGGCCGTCCCCCGGCTCGCGCCAGCAGTTCATCGACAGCCCCACCAGCATCGCCTAATTGTTGGGCCAACCAGTCTCGCACCAGGGCGGGTGGCGGTAGCCCCTGGCTGAGTACACGGCAACGGCTACGAATGGTGGGCAGCACCGGAGCCAACTGGTCGTGGACTAATAGCAACAACGTTTTTTCGCGGGGCTCTTCCAGGGTTTTAAGGAAGGCATTAGCTGCATTCAGAGTCATTGCCTCAGCAGGAGCCACCAGCGCCACCTTCCAGCTTTGCTGGTGGGCGGTAATCACGGAAAATGCTGAAAGCTCTCTGATGGCATTAATTGAAATAGCTTTGCCAGCAGCCTCGGGCTCTACACGCTTAAAATCGGGGTGGCCGCCACTAAGATACAAGCAGCACTGCTTGCATTCGCCACAGGCCTCATCGTCGAGCGGGCTAATGCAAAACAGACGTTGTATAAAGCGTTCAGCAAAATGGCGCTTGCCGGTATCTTCCCCACCGCTAAGCATAATGGCGTGGGGCAAGCGATTGCTATTGAGTAAGCGACAGAGCTGCTGCCACTGTTCGTCCTGCCACGGTAGGCCTTGATTCAATGGTAATAACGTTGTATCTGCTACCGCCATTAACCCTCTCCAACAAAGGTATTTAAAGCTCCGACAATATGTGCCTGCACTATCGCCAGTGGTGCTGAGGCATCAACTAAACAGTAGCGTGAAGGATTCCCATTGACTCGCTCACGGTAGCCCGCCCGCACCCTATCAAAAAACGCCAGTTCCTCACTTTCGAAGCGATCAAGTTCACCACGGGCGCGGACTCGCGACATGCCCAACGCAGGGTCGATATCGAGAATCAGCGTAAAATCGGGGTGTAAATCGCCCTGTACCAGCGCTTCTAGACCTTTGATATGCTCAAGATTGAGCCCACGCCCAAAACCCTGGTAGGCATAAGTGGCATCGGTGAAACGATCGCACAGCACCCAAGTGCCCGCTGCTAGGGCGGGGATAATTTTTTCCTCCAAGTGTTGGGCGCGAGCGGCAAACATCAATAATAATTCGGCACTGGCTACCATGGAGATGTTGCCTTTATCTAATAACAGATCACGAATTTTTTCACCCAGAGCCGTGCCACCCGGTTCACGCGTGGAAATATAGGTTATGCCACGTTCATCGAGCCACCCTGCAATCCGTTGAATATTGGTGGTTTTACCCACACCCTCGGTGCCTTCAACGGTGATAAATTTGCCTTTCATAGTACCAGCCATAGTTCCCGTCATGTGCCGCCAACCCCTCCCTATTGAGGTGAGGAGCGGTAATCTTTGCGTCGCTGATTAATTTGGTATTGTCTGACTGCTCGTTGATGCTCGGCCAGATTGTTGGAAAAATAATGCCCCCCATCGCCTCTGGCTACAAAATAGAGTGCTTTTCCTTCAGCGGGGTGCAAGGCAGCTTCAATCGCTGCAGCACCGGGGTTAGCAATTGGTGTTGGCGGCAACCCTTTAATGCGATAGGTATTGTAGGGCGAAGGTGAACGCAAGTGCTTACGACGCAAATTGCCGGTGTAAGTATCGCCGAGACCATAGATAACAGTGGGGTCGGTCTGCAAACGCATACCTTTTTGTAAACGTCGAACAAACACACCAGCAATGGCTGACCGCTCCCCGGCTGCTCCGGTTTCCTTTTCAATAATCGAGGCCATAATCAGTGCCTCATAGGGTGATTGATAGGGCAGGTTTGACGCTCGGTTTTGCCACAACGACGCCAACTGAACCTGCATTTTTTGGTAAGCTCGCCGTAACAGACTTAGTTCGCTATCGCCGGCGGCAAAGCTGTAGGTATCGGGCGCAAACCATCCCTCTGGGTTGCTTGACGCAATACCTAACGCCGCCCCAACCCCAGCTGCATCGAGCCCAGGTGTGTGCTGCAGGTTTTCCCGGGCCTGTAAAAGAAGTAACCATTCCCCAAGGGTCAAGCCCTCTGGAAAAGTGATTTGATAATACTTGATATCACCACTTTCTAATTTTTCGAGCAAATCCAGTACCGTCATACCTGCGGCGAACTCATACTCACCAGCACGAATACGACCCCGGTTGTTGAGACGGGCAAAGATTTTCAATGGCCATACATCAGACAGCAAACCCTCAGCTTCAAGTTCGGCAGCTAACTGATTGAGGTTACTGCCCACTGGCACCGTGAGCGTATAGCTATCGTTGGGAAGAGTTAAGGTTTCGCTCATGCCCTGTCCTAACCACTGCCAGGCAATGCCAAGGGCAATCGCAAAAAATAGCAGTGTCGAGATAGCTATACGGCGAAGCATCACGGTCTAAAGTAAGGGTAAGTTTGCGAGAGTTGCTTCATGACTATTGCTGTTTCAGAGCCACTCGGCTGAAACGACCAACGCGCCAATCCCGCCAGCTCATACACTGGCTGAATGCCTCTGACGGCATTACAGACAAAGACTTCAGAGGCATTGAGCAAACTCGCTAGTGACACGGGTTTTACAATAACGTGCAAGCCAAGATTGGGCATAATTTCTTCACACAATAACCGGCGCATAACACCTGCCACGCCACACAGATCCAGCTCAGGTGTCAGCCAGTTCTGACCATCGAAAAGAAAAATATTGCTGCTCAAAGCCTCAATCACATTGCCGTCAACGTCCAGTAGCAAGCCGTCATAACCCTCTTTAAGCTCGTCGGCGGCCAGCACCTGATCGAGACGATTGAGGTGCTTGATACCCGCCAACTGTGCATTGTGCGGCAACGCATAGTTGCAACGTTGTAAGCGTAGATCCCCTGCCTTAGCCACCGGAGGGAAGGGGAAATACTGTATCGCATAGCTCGATGACCTACACTGCTGTCGATATCCGCGAGGGCCCAGCCCAGCTGTCAGTAAAATTTTAAGTATGCCATCACTAGGCACAGCTTCCAGTGCTTGTTGTAAATAAGTATCCAAACGGGACGAGTCGAGGGAAATACCCAGCCTGTCAGCTCCTAAGTGAAGGCGCTGACGATGGTAGTGCCACAAGGGCAGCTGACCCGAGGACAAGTACATCGTTTCAAACAGCCCATGGCCGTAATTCACACCACGGTCATTGAGGGATAAAGAAGCCTGAGGCTTGCCGTTGACAAAACTAGAAGTAGTGGACATCAGGGCAAGACGTTTAAGTCAGAACTCGATACGCAACTCGGCACATAGCAAAAGCTCTATCAGCGGGAAGTTTGCCAGTGAGGGGTATCGAAGAAGGGAGGGAAATATTAAAAACTGCCGCCCGGCAGAACCCGGCGGCAGCTGACACTACGGGCAGTTGAGAATCAGCCAGGGGTTTTTTCAATATAGCTGATGGCATCCTGAACACTCGCCAGTTTTTCGGCTTCTTCATCAGGAATTTCTGTGTCGAATTCTTCTTCGAGCGCCATGATAAGCTCAACGGTATCCAGGGAATCTGCACCCAAATCTTCAACAAAGGAAGAATCGGGTTTAACGTCTTCTTCTTTAACGCCCAGCTGCTCTGCAACCATTTTTATCACACGTTCTTGAGTGCTGCTCATGACGATTGTTACTCCTATTTAATAGAGATACTTTCTTAAACTACTGTTAAACAAACCTGTATTCACAAGGGAACATCCCTTAAGGCCGCGCATTTTACCTGAAAAATGACGCGGCGTAACCGCTTTATATCAATTGCCATTTATGAACGGCAAGCAGGTAATTAAGACATGTACATACCACCGTTGACATGGATAGTTTCACCACTGATATAAGCCCCACCGTCACCGGCCAAAAACGCAACCACGGACGCTATTTCCTCGGGCTGACCAAGGCGAGCCAGGGGAATACCCGACAACATGGCCTCACGACTGGCCTCCGGCAGTTCTTTGGTCATATCGGTATCAATAAAACCCGGTGCTACGGTGTTGACCGTTATATTCCGCGAGCCCAACTCTTTCGCCAGTGCTCGACCAAAACCTGCAACACCCGCTTTCGTCGCCGCGTAATTCGACTGTCCGGCGTTACCCATGGAACCAACCACAGAGCTAATATTAATAATACGACCCCAACGCGCCTTGGTCATGCCCTTGGCACAGGCCTTGGTCAATCGATAAATGGCATTGAGATTGGTGTCGATCACATCTGACCACTCGTCCTCTTTCATGCGCATCAGGAGATTATCTTTGGTGATACCGGCATTGTTGATAAGAATAGTGGGTGCGCCGAAATCTGCAGTAATGGATTTTATAACCTCAGCCACTGCTTCACCGTCGGTAACATTGAGCTTAATGCCCCTGCCCTGAATTTGCTGCTCGGTAAAACGTGCACTGATTTGTTCAGCGCCCCCTTCTGATGTTGAGGTGCCAATAACCGTGGCACCGGCCTTACCTAAAGTATCGGCGATAGCAACGCCAATTCCGCGGCTTGCGCCAGTCACCAAGGCTACTTTTCCTTCAAGGCTCATCTACTATCTCTCCTTTAAAATCGACTCGAACTGCAAATCTCGCAGCTTAACTTTGTGCCTGTGCATCCGCAACTGCGCCCTGTAAGTCGGCGACACTATCACAAGCGCGCATTTGCAGTGTTTTATCAATGCGCTTACTCAGTCCACATAAAACCTTGCCAGGGCCGCATTCAACCGCCAATTCAATTCCTTGTGATTGCAGAGCACGAATACAATCAACCCAGCGCACAGGGCTGTAAATTTGCTCAATCATCAAGGTTTTAATCACTTCAGGATCATTTTCTGTCTGGGCATGAACATTGTGTACCAAGGGAATTTGTGGTGCATTAAATGTCACTGCGGCAATATCACTGGCCAGTCTTTCAGCAGCTGGTTTCATCAACATAGTATGAAAAGGAGCACTCACAGGCAAAGCCATAGCTCTTTTGGCACCGGCCTCTTTGCATCGAGTAATCGCTCGATCTACCGCCGCACTCACACCGGCAATAACCACCTGACCGGGGGCATTGAAATTCACTGCAGCGACTTCCTCACCCTCGCTCGCCTGTGCACAGCAGTCGGCGATTTGCCCGTCGTCCAGGCCTAGTATTGCCGCCATCGCGCCCTGCCCTGCGGGCACGGCTGTTTGCATATAGGCACCGCGCAAGCGCACTAAATTTACTGCCGCACTAAAGTCGAGCACCCCGGCACACACCAGCGCCGACCATTCACCTAAGCTGTGACCTGCCACCGCGACGGGCGCAGTACCCTGTAAGTGCTGCCAGATTCGCCAAATCGCAACACTGGCGCTTAACAATAACGGCTGGGTGGTTTCAGTGAGGTTAATCTCTTCCTGCGTCCCTTGCTGTACCAGCTTCCAAAGATCGTAATTGAGCACATCTGAAGCTTCGGCAAAGGTTTGTTCAACCAGAGGGTAAGCCTCTGCAAGCTCGGCCAACATACCAATTTTCTGGGAGCCCTGGCCTGGAAAAACAAACGCGAGCTTTGAGTTTTGCATAATAAAATGACCCTTTCGATGGTTGATCTATTAGCGAGTAAATCTGTGTAGACGCTTAACCGAACACACTTTGGCGGGTTAGGAATAAATCACGCCCACAAAAAAACTTCCGGAACAGGGCTTGACACCCATTCAAGGAAGTTTTTTCTATTGCGGCCAACCACTAGCGTCGCTGACCTGAACATAAGCTTGTTAGTCGTCGTCACCTATATCCATCACCTTACGGCCACGATAAAACCCATCGGCGGTCATGTGGTGGCGAATATGTTTCTCACCCGTTACTGAGTCAACTGAAAGAGCTGGGCCATTACCCAGAGCATCATGTGAACGACGCATACCACGACGAGAGCGGGTTTTACGACTTTTTTGTACGGCCATTGTCTTCTCCTAGAAGCTTGCCCATGACAAGCTTATATTCTTACACACTTAACATATAAAATTAGCGGGGCTGGCATTCGGCCCACCCCGCCCTTTAACTCACTAACAGAAAGCTACTCGCTCACTTTATTCTTTCGAATCCGCTTTATTAGCCAGTTTCAAACTCCCCAAGGCAGCAAAGGGGTTTTTCTTCTCTGCCACTGGTTCCACAAAGTCGCCAGTGGAATATTGCCCCTGGGCCAAACAGTCTGCCTGATCGTGATAGGCAACTATCGGCAACGCTAGTAACAGCTCTTCTTCAACCGCCTCATAGAGATCTGCTTCACCATCCTCTTCCAGCAACCAGCCCTCACTGTCCTTTGGCAGACTTTCAAGCTGTGTCTCACTAACAACAATGGACAACTCCATTTGCGCGTGCAAGTCATAATCAAAAGCACTGAGACAACGTTGACACTCAACAGAAACTAGCGCATCGAGCTCGCCGCTCATTACGCGATAGCCACTTTCATCGCGAAAAAAGTCTAGTTTTGCCGCCACTTCACGCCGAATTGACACCACTGCAGCCGACAGGCGCGGTAGTTCCTCAGGCATAATAACGCCCCCGTAGCTTGCACTCTGTGCACATGCTTTCAGGGCATCTACCCTACGAGGTAACACACTGGTTTTCGAGGCAGCCGACATAGGCGCGCAATTCTAGGGATATGGCCTTGATCTGTCAAAGAAAATTGCATATTTTTACACCCCGTCGTGAGCAGCTCGACCTAGCCTAAGTAGCAACAAAGCAATCCTTATGATGAAACTACTACTCGCTTCATCCTCCCCCTACCGACGCGAATTACTTTCGCGCCTGCGCATCCCTTTCGACTGGCAAGCCCCGGACGTCGACGAGCAAGCCCAGACTGGGGAAACACCCCAAGAACTCGCCCTGCGCCTATCCACCAGCAAAGCCCAAGCTCTGGCTGCGACACACAGCGAACATCTGATTATTGGCTCAGACCAAGTAGCATCCTGGCGAGGACAGAGCATCAACAAGCCGGGAAATCACGCCAACGCTTTTAAGCAGCTACAGGCGCTATCCGGACAACGGGTCGATTTTCACAGCGGTCTCTGCGTACTAGACAGTGCCAGCGGCAGAAGTCTAATCGATACCGTCACCACTGAGGTCGTGTTTCGCCAGCTTAGCGATACCGAAATAGATAGCTATTTGAAATGTGAACGACCCTACGATTGCGCCGGTAGTTTTAAGGCTGAAGGCCTGGGAATTAGCCTCCTCGAAAGGATCAGCAGCGATGACAACACAGCGATTATTGGCCTACCCTTGATTCGCCTGCGTAAAATGTTCGAGGAGTTTGATTACCAAATTCTAAAAAACCTTAGTTGAGCGAGATTTTCGTCAGCGAAGACTCAACCAATAGCGCTAGGCAATAGTACAAAATTTTGATGAGCAAGGCCTGACACGGCTACGGTGTCACCCCACTCAAACATTTGTTGTAAACACCTTCGGCAAACTCCACAACCGTTTCCTCTTTAGAGGGGATCGCCTCATGCACCGGGTATCCGTAGGCTAACGCCAGCATCAATTCACCATCCTTTCCAAGCGGCTTTAATACCTCAGAAACTGCCTTACGCTCTGCACCTGCCTGTCGCGCCTGCATAACACCCTTTGCAGCGTCCCTTAGGCCGATGCATACCCCGTCACTATCCGCCGATGCAACAGCCAAACTATCAGCCTGCTTTTGCCTCGTATGGCCGCTAATATCCAAAGCATCAGTAATCACAAACATCGCGACAACGGAGACTCCCACCACTAGACCACTAAAGCCCATACGCCTTCTTTGTACCATTTATGGCAACCTCTAGTTATAGCCAAACAGAATAAAACCCGGCAATGGCCGAACTTTATGGGCAATGCGCTGAATATTACTATCGTTTCTAAAGGATGGGCGACTTATGTGGAAATAAGTCAGAAAGTGGACTAACCCCAAATAACAAATAACGACCCAGAATAGAGCAGCAATGCAGAAACAAGTCCTACAATACGATTGGATTAGTTAATGAATCGTATTGCTTTTAACACCTATGTGACGGTGGAAATATGGAAAGCATAGATTTCCAATCAACGGACAACGGAGCATCTGAGTCTAGAAGGAAAGTTTTCATTTTTGGGGGGGTGGAGAACACTCAGGGCTCCGCATAACGGGCAGTTCTAAAAAAACCTGGTTTAAAGATGATCTATTGATCTGCGCTGCTATTTGCCAGCTTTTCAGCGTGATCAACACACCCGTCTTTAGACTGCACACCCTGACTACACATGCACAGCAAGTAACAGAGTCATGATTATGCAACTGTCTCGTCGTGGTTTCTTCCGAGCAAGTAATAAGTGATACCTAGAGCTAAAATAATGCTTGCTAGAGCAAACATGTGCATAGGCATGACAAACTGAAAATCAATAATTATCACTTTCCTGGCCATTGCCATCATAGCTGTTGCAACAACCAGCCTTAATGGAAATACATCTGTCCTTAGGTAAAGGACGATATTTTGAAAAATCTCTATCGCTATTAAAACGGCCAAAAATGCCGCAAATGTCTTAAAAATATCTGACAAATCCAACAGCAAGAAAGGAGGTTCCATCAGCTGCTTGTACATCACATAAAAAACATCAGCCACACCCCAAAAAATAACCAAAACCATCAATACAGCCAATATTCTAATGGCAATTTTAATCGTCTTATGAAGAACGGAAATTAAAGGGTCAGGATGTTCGATTGGCAGCTCATCGTGCTTCTTCATTTAATACCCCATCAGCAAGAACTTATCTTTGGTTAACGAAAATTAGCGTAGACATATCGAACCCAAGAGTATTCGACTGTGAAATAAACTTTTCAATTACCTCTGGCTTAACGGTAGGCGTTCTTGCTAACAACCATAAATAATCTTTATTTGGGCCCGATATGAAGGCATATTGATAGCCTACTGCATCCAACTCAAAAACAATATACGAACCATAAAAGGGGCCAAAAAAAGATACCTTTAAGTGCCCTTTATCGGTATCACCCACGAAATAAGCTTTACCTAAGGCTTCTTGCCAAGCATTTTTTTCGGCTGAGAAGCCGCGGTTAACAACGTTAATACCACCGTCCTCTCTTAAGCTATAGTCAGCAGTGACCTTACTGAGCCCTCTTTCAAAAGAATGGTCTAGCCGCGCAATTTCATACCATTGGCCTAAATACCGATCAAGCTGAAAATTTTCAACAGGTTTTATCCCCTCTGGTATGCCAACACATCCGGACAGGATAAAAACAACACTGCAAAAAAGACAAGGTATGATTGTTTTTCTGTACATTAGGTGACTATATACCTTTAAAGGCAGACAGCGCCCTTAAGCGACCCAACTTTAAATCGACAATGGGGCTAGGGTAATTCCCCGGTCTATTCTTAGCGCTGGGCAAATGAATGTCTTTATCTGATAAATGTGCGAGCTCTGGTAGGTAGTGGCGAATAAAAGCACCCTTTGGATCAAACCGTTGTGATTGAGTGACCGGATTAAAAATTCTAAAGTAAGGCACTGAATCAGAGCCTGTTGAGGCACACCATTGCCAGCCCCCATTGTTTGCCGACAGATCACCATCAATTAAATGTTGCATAAACCAACGCTCACCTAAACGCCAGTCTATCAATAAGTGCTTCGTTAAAAACATAGCGGCTATCATCCGCAAACGATTATGCATCCACCCTCTTGTTAATAGCTGCCGCATGGCTGCATCAACAATAGGAATGCCGGTTTTACCGTTCTGCCATGCCGCTAATTGCTCTTCATCATATCGCCATTCAATCTGCTCAGTTTGCAGCTTCAAGGGCTTATGTTTAGACACTTGCGGAAAATCAACCAGGGTGTGTTTATAAAATTCACGCCACAGCAACTCATTTTGCCAAACATACAGACCATCACTCATTTCACAATGCAAGGTTGCGCGCCAACACTGTGCAACGGAGAGTATTCCGTTGGCTAGATAAGGGGAAAGTCGACTGGTGCCGGCTAAAGATGGGGTATCCCTGTCAGTTTTATAATCGTGAATAGGCTGCTGACAAAACTCAGTCAATCGAGTTAAGGCTTGCTGTTGACCGGCAGGCCAAAAGTGTTGTATTTTTTTTGAAACCGTTGGCCAGGGTATGTCTGCAAGCTGACACTGCCCGCTCAACCTCTTCGTTGCCTTGTTGCTTGTTTTTTCGCAAGGGTCAGGTACAGGGTAGAGGCAAGGCGGGGTCGCAAGCCGCTGCCTAGCTTGAGTTGAAAACGCCGTAAATACTTTATACGGCGTGCCGGTTTTAGTCCGTATACTTGCTGGTGGTAGTAGCAATTGGTCGTGATACTCTTGATAGGCCACGCCATTGTTTTGGCATCGTTCAATAACGTTTGCATCTCTTTGGCATTCGTTAACAGGGAGTTCCGCGTTAACGTGCACTGTATTTACAGCCCATTGCTGACAAATAGTGGCGACTAAATCAGGAATTTGCTGGTAATTATCAAGCTGAAAAAAGTACAATTCAATATTTAGCTCAGCTAACTCTTTTTTAAGTTGAACGAGATTGCGGTGCCAAAAGTCCAACTTTACCGCAGCATCATCATGCTGATGCCATTGTTCTGGTGTGGCAATGTATATTGCAATAACCGACTGTGCAGATTGGCAGACATGATAAAGGGCTGGGTTATCGTTGGTGCGCAAATCATTACGAAACCAAACTAATTCACTTTTTGTCGACATTAGCGTTTTATTCTTTCTAGCCAAGTTTTCATCACAGCGGATTGCCAAGCGTCACTGCTGTTGCCGCCGACAAAATCGATACCCAGGCTAGTTAATTGCTCGTGGTGAATATCTGACGCCAAGCCAAGGCAGATAATACCGTCTTCCCACAGCGTGCTTAGGTTAGCTAATGGCTTAAATGCTGTTAGTTCTATGCGTTGATCTGCATACACTATTAAAGGCCATTCGGCACTATTATGTAAGCGTGTTAAACCTGCTAAATCTTCAACTTTGCTAAAGGCATTAATACGAATACCACTTTGCAAAAGTAGAATATGCAGCAAATAATAACCCAATGACGGCCCATTAAGGTCTGGGCTTGCGAGGTAGCAATGCCCTTGTGGTTTTTGTTTTTCTGTACGCAAGGTCATTATTAGCGTTTGCCGTTGCCAACTTTGTTGCCATAATTGTTGTTCCAGCTGATAGCCGAGCGGTTGTTGCTGCCAGCGCTGGGCTAATGTTGCCTGCAAGGGGTGGTATACGTATTCACAGAGTGTAATAAACGGCACCGATTTGTTTAATCGGTCAAGTTGCTGATTTAGGCTGGTCTGCTTAAGCTCTGTGATGCCCGCCAGCAATTTGTTTTGCTCTACCAACCACTGTTCAGCAACCGGCGCAGCAGCAGTGGATGATTTACCGCTGGCAAGCAAAGTGGCCACTTTGCTAATCGCTACACCACGATTTAGCCACGACAAGATGTGTTGAATATCCTGAATATTGCCTTGGTTATACAGACGATGACCCTTAGCTGTTCTTTGTGGCTTAATTAAGCCATAACGCCGCTCCCATGCGCGCAAAGTGACCGAGGCCACCCCGGTTTGTTGGCTAACATCACCAATCGTATACGTTTTTTTAGATAGCATTGCGTAAACTCAAATCGTCTGGATAAGGTTGCAAATAAGCCTGCTTTTCAATGTAGGGATCGGGGTGGTTGTTAAAATGATGTTTCAGCAAGGTAATTGGCACAATTAGCGGCACTTGATGAGTACGGTATTGTTCAATAATGTTGCCTAGCTCTTGTTTCTCTTTGGCGGATAGCACTTTTTTCAAATAGCCCTGTAAGTGCATTAACACATTCGTGTGGGTTTTACGGGTGGCAAGAACGCTTAAATTCTCCATTAACAAACTAAAATAGCGCTCAGCTAAGTCATCAATATCGTGCTTGCCCGCATCGGCCAATAATCGACCAAGCTCAACATAATGCGTGGGGGTACGCGCCATTAAGCAATACTTATAACTCGCGTGAAATTCAAGAATGCTTTGATAACTAAGCCCTTGTTTCTTTAGTTGTTGCCAATTGTGATAAGCATAAACCCGCGTGATAAAACTCTCTCGAAGTACAGCATCTTCTAATCGGCCAGACTCTTCAACGGGTAATAATGGCTTAGCCTCCATAACGGCTTTCGCATAAACCCCTCGACCGGGTTCAGCCGCAGGATAACCGCCTTCTTGATAGACCTTCACCCGAAACACCCCGCAACTGGGTGACTTTTGCATAAACACATAACCACATAATTCATCTAGCTGTTGCGCTTTATATTCACTAAATGTCTTCAGCTGGTCGGTGTAATCTAAGCTGTTATCGTGAACAGCAACCACCTTAGGCGCCTGTATGTCACCAATAAGACGGATCGGCTTTCTAGGAATAGACATGCCGCTGGCCACTTCAGGACATTCAGGTACAAACTCGAAATAACGAGAAAGACTATCGGTACAAAGACGAGAGTGCTTATGACCGCCATCAAAACGCACCTCATTACCCAGTAAGCAACTGCTGATTCCTACTTTTATTTTCATTGTTAATATCCCTTTATAAACTGCGAGCGAGAATACCAGTCTGAACAAAGTTGTACAAGAATGTTATTTTGTACAACTATATGACATTATAAACCCATCAATTAATGGCTACTCCTATGAAACATGCTCTTATAACCGGTGGTACAGGTTTAATTGGCTCGGCCTTGTGCGAGTTATTGCTAAGCCAGCAGCATCAGGTGACTGTGCTTAGTCGACATCCCGAAACGGTGCCCGCCAAATGTGGAGAACACGTTAAAGCCATTCAGTCGTTAAGCGATATTAGCGATGAAACACCGATTGATTGGGTTTTCAATTTGGCGGGCGAACCCATTGCCGATAAACCGTGGACAAAAAAACGCAAAGCGGTGCTGGAAGCGAGCAGAATTGACCTAACGCGGCAACTCGTTGACTGGATCGCCCAGCGCAAGAACGCGCCAGACTGTTTAATCAGCGGCTCAGCCGTCGGGTGGTATGGCGATGGCAAAGACACGGTGTTAACTGAGCATAGTGGTTTTGTAGATGAATACACTCATCACTTGTGTGAGGCATGGGAGCAACAGGCACTGCGCGCCAAAGAGTATGGCGTGCGTGTATGCACCATACGAACCGGTTTAGTCTTAGCGCCAACAGGTGGCTTTTTGCACAAAATGCTGCTGCCTTTCAAGCTAGGTGTAGGGGGAAAACTCGGCTCAGGCCAACAATACATGCCATGGGTGCATATTAACGACATGGTACGCTTGCTGCTATTTCTCGCTGACAACGAGCAAGCGCAAGGACCGTTTAATGCATGCTCTCCTAACCCAGCGCGTAACGATACGTTTACGAAGACCTTAGCGCAGACCCTTCATCGTTATGCCTTTATTCCACTGCCTGCGTGGTTACTCAAAGGGGTTTTAGGTGAAATGTCCCGCTTATTATTAACCGGGCAACGCGCCATTCCCGAGAAAGCACAAACAATGGGCTTTTATTTTTCTTATTCTGATTTACAAAAAGCATTAACAGACGTTTTGCGAACCAAACACTAAACCCTGATGACATTATGACAAATAAAGCAGTACTACTGGCCAATCTTGGATCACCAGACAGCTCAGATACAGAAGCCGTCCGGCGCTATCTTAACCAATTTCTCATGGACCCCCATGTGATTCAGTTACCCTGGTTATTACGCCGAATAATTGTCAGTCTGTTTATATTGCCATTACGTCCAAAAGCCTCTGCACAAGCCTATCAAAGTGTTTGGATGGAGGAAGGCTCACCACTGGTTGTTTTATCCGAGCAACTTAAAAAAGCATTACAGTGCCAATTAAATATGCCTGTCGCTATGGCTATGCGCTACGGTAAGCCGAGTATTGAAACGGAATTATTAACCCTCAGCCAACAACCCGGCATAGACGAAGTACTTTATATCCCGCTCTACCCTCACTTTGCTGACAGCACCGTGACCACCTCTATTGAGGAAGCACAGCGCGTTATCAAGGAACACGATCTAAACATCAAGCTAAACGTGATTGAACCCTTTTATGAGCAGCCAGATTACATTAATGCCTTGGTTGAAAGTGCTAAGCCCTATTTAGAGCAAGCCTACGACCACATCGTTTTTAGTTATCACGGCTTACCCGAGTCTCACATTAAAAAAAGTGACCCAACGGGCCTACATTGCCTAAAAAGCTCAAGCTGCTGCCAGACTCCAAGCGAGGCACATAAAACCTGCTATCGTCACCAGGCGATGCGCACCACGCAATGCTTTGTTGAGCAGGCGCAAATAGCGTCAGACAAATACTCTGTTACTTTTCAATCTCGCCTCGGCCGCGCTAAGTGGTTAGCGCCCAATACAGAAGATCTCTTGCGTGAACTGGCCCAATCTGGCGTTAAAAAAGTCTTGGTGATTTGCCCCGCTTTTGTCACAGACTGTTTAGAAACACTCGAAGAAATAGCTATTCGTGCAGACGAGGTGTTCAAGGAAGCAGGGGGGAATGAATTACATTTAATTCCGTGTCTAAATGGACACCCCAAGTGGGTAGATGCGTTGGCGGCGTGGTGTCAAACACCACCCAATAATTAGCCGAAATAACATATATTGAAACAAGCATCTACAATGCAGATCAGCGAAACTCAGTCCAGGACTCCCGAGTAAAAACAACAACTCATTAGCGTGAATACCCACACATCCCTCTAACGACGGCCGCTCATGCAGCAGTTTTTTTGCGACCCGCTTTACCGGAAGCCACCTTTTTACGCCGTTTACGATAGGCTGGTTTCGTAGATTTCACACCTTTTAGCGCTATCGGCAACGTCGCGCAACTCTCTTCAATCAAGCCATGCAAACGGGGAATTAAACTGCCCATAAAATCGCCGTAACTGGCCTGCTCGTCAACGATAGCATTTAACAGTGACTCCCAATGGGCCGTCATATCTGGCAGGGTTGTCGACTCTGGCAAGCTGTTAATCAGGCCACACCCCGCCTCTGTGGCGCGAATTTGCTTACCCTGGCGGGCTAAAAAATTACGTTTGAACAGCAGCTCAATAATGCCGGCCCGCGTCGCCTCCGTGCCCAGGCCGTCATTCTCTTTCAGCACTTTACGCACTTCATTGTCGGTAACGAAACGGGTAATACCGGTCATTGCGGCTAACAGTGTGGCATCGGTAAAAGCACTGGGTGCCTGGGTGTTTTTTTCGACGCACTCACCCTTCAAGCACTGTAAAACATCGCCCACAGCTAAAGGCGGCAAATACTGGGTACTGCTCTCATCCCCTTCGGCTTGTTTTGAATGTGCTGTTTTTGACCGGGCTATAGAAGAATGGGCAGAGTTGGCAGCAGCTTCCCCAGTGTTTTTTCTTTCGCCTGCCTATAACACCTTCCAGCCCATCTCCTTGACGCATTTCGCCGTGGCCCTAAAACTCCCCCCAGCAATGACGACATCAATACAGGTATTCGTAAACGTGTGATGAGGATAAAACTGCAAGATGTACTGCCGTGCTATCAACTCATACAACTTAGCCTCATGGCTACTCAGCTGGTCCGGCGGCATTGTTTTTAAGGTCGGAATAATCGCATGGTGGGCTTTTACTTTGGCATCATTCCAGACCTTGCCTTTAATTGTGACGTCGGCGCCCACCACGGCCGACTGTAACTTACCCGCCATACGGCCAATGGCTTCTAAAACGTCCTTTGCCTGCCGATGATGTTCGCGGGGTAAATAGCGACTGTCCGAGCGCGGATAAGTAATCAGCTTATGCTTTTCATACAAGGACTGACAGCCATCAAGTACCTGCTGTGCGCTCATAGCAAAACGTTTGGCGGCATCAATTTGTAAGGCAGACAAACTGTAGGGCAGCGGCGGTGCTTGACGCCCAGGCTTGTGCTGCACTGCTGTCACCTCAGCACTTTGCCCGCTAATACGGCCCACGACATTCTCGGCCAAGGCACGGGACAGCACCCGCCCTTCCTCATCCATGTGCGGCTGACAGGCCTCACTGGGCTGCCATTTTGCGTGGAACAGCGACTCAATTTCTTTGCAGGACTCTTGCTGCTGGTCTTTGTGTGGAGGAGCTTGTAAATGCGCCAGCACCTCATAAAAAGGTTTGGAGACAAAACTCTTGATCGCTTCGTCACGCCGCACCACCAGACCCAACAACGGTGTTTGCACCCGCCCGACAGACAACACACCCTCGTAGCCGACTTTACGCCCCTGCAAGGTAGAGGCACGAGTCAGATTAATACCGTACAACCAATCAGCGCGAGAGCGTGCCAGAGCAGACGTCGACAGGGGAATAAAATCACGGTTATCGCGCAGGTCAGTCAGCGCTTTACGCACCGCCGCCGGGTTCAGATCATTAATTAACAAGCGCTGCACAGTCGCCTTTTTGGCTTTGCCGACCTTGAGGTAATCAATCACCTCATCGACCAATAGCTGGCCCTCACGATCCGGGTCACCTGCATGAACGATAGATTGCGCCTGCTTCAGCAGCTTGCGCAATACTGCCAATTGCTTACGGCTTGAAGCCTTTGGTACCAACTGCCATTGCTCCGGCACTATCGGTAAATCCTGCTCCGCCCATTTTTTATATTGTGGTTTATACACATCCGGCTCGACCTGCTCGAGCAAGTGACCAACACACCAGCTTACGCAATCGCCATTACCCACCCAAATACAGCCCTCACCACGACGATGAGGTTTAGGCAGCACATCCGCAATCGCCCGACCAAGACTGGGTTTTTCAGCGATATAAAGTCTCACACAGCACCAACTACTGTTTATTTAAACAGCGATAATAATGGATAAGGTGTAGTATTTCTAGACTTAGGTTTATGGTCAACAGGTATGAAGCGGGATTGGATTGACTGCTTTGCGAATATCAATGTGCATTAGGCATAGTCAAGCCGAATTAAAAGGTAGCACTACCCTCTAGTCCAATCAGAGCAATTCTAACACTTTATTTTAGTTCAACCTTAGACTACGACATCGCCCTGATAAATACTCCAAGCCTCC